>NZ_JABVZR010000001.1:694140-1388281 GCF_017163935.1 Novosphingobium terrae
GCGCAGCAATGCCGAGCCGCTGGTCAGCCACTATGACGTGCAGCCCACCATCGACATCTTCGCCGCCACGCAGGGCCGTGACCTTGGCGCGGTGGCGGGCGATGTGCAGCATGCCATCCATCAGCTCGCCAAGGAGCAGCCCAAGACGGTGACGGTGACCATCCGCGGCCAGTATGCCACGATGAAGACCGCCTTCTCGGGTCTGGGCTTCGGTCTGCTGGGCGCGATCGTGCTGATCTATCTGCTGATCGTGGTGAACTTCCAGAGCTGGACCGATCCGTTGGTGATCATCAGCGCGCTGCCGGCGGCTCTGGCCGGTATCGTCTGGATGCTGTTCATCACCGGTACCACCCTGTCGGTTCCGGCGCTGACGGGTGCGATCATGTGCATGGGCATCGCCACGGCCAACTCGATCCTTGTCATCAGCTTCGCGCGGGAGCGACTGCATGCCACCGGCGATTCCACCAAGGCGGCGCTGGAAGCAGGCTTCGTGCGCTTCCGCCCGGTGCTGATGACGGCGCTGGCCATGGTGATCGGCATGCTGCCCATGGCGCTTGGTCTGGGTGACGGCGGCGAGCAGAACGCGCCGCTGGGCCGCGCGGTGATCGGCGGCCTGTGCTGCGCCACCATCGCCACGCTGTTCTTCGTGCCCACGCTGTTCGCGATTGCCCATCGCAACTACAATCCAGCCGATGAATCCGCCTTCCCCGGCAACGACCCTTCCATCGATCAGGCGCCCCATCATGCATGAACAATCCCTTCTTCCCGATGACGATCAACCCCACGACACCGGCGGCCTGAAGCGGCTGGGTCTGGGCGTGGCGGTGGTGGCGCTGGTGGCTGCCGGTGTGGGTGTGGCCATCCGGCTGCATGCCACCAGCAACCTGCATGGCGTCGCTGCCGAGGCGGCAACCCCCAATGTCTCGGTGGTGATCCCGCGCAACGCCGATGGCGATGACGAACTGGTGCTGCCGGGCAATCTGCAGGCCTATAACTCGGCGGCGATCAACGCCCGCACCAGCGGCTATGTGAAGCGCTGGCTGGCCGACATTGGCGACAATGTCCGCCAGGGTCAGGCGCTGGCCGTGCTGGAGGCGCCCGATCTCGATCAGCAGCTGATCCAGGCTCAGGCCGATTACCAGACGGCGCTGGCCAACCAGCATCTTTCCGAAACCACCAACACCCGCTGGAAGGTGCTGCTGGCCAAGGATGCCGTCTCTCAGCAGGATGCCGATGAGAAGAAGGGCGATCTGGCCGCCAAGGTGGCGCTCTCGCATTCGGCGCTGGCCAATGTGAAGCGCCTGCAGGCTACGCAGGGCTTCAAGACACTGTTCGCACCCTTTGACGGCGTGGTCACCAGCCGCGCCGCACAGATCGGCGCGCTGGTGGTTGCGGGCAACATCGCCACCCAGCCGCTCTTCACCGTCTCGGACATGCATCGCATGCGCATCGATGTGCGCGTGCCTCAGGCCTATTCGGCGATGCTTCACAAGGGGCTGAGCGCCACGCTGCAGTTGCCCGAATATCCCGGCCGCAAGTTCACCGCCACGCTGACCCGCTCGGCCAATGCGGTCGATCAGGGTTCGGGCGCGGTGCTGGTGCAGCTTGAGGCTGACAATGCCGATCATGCTCTGAAGCCCGGCGCCTATGCGCAGGTCCATTTCAACCTGGGCGACAAGGCCAGCGGCACGCCGGAAGTGGCCGTGCCGGGCAGCGCCATCCTCTATGGCGCCAATGGTCCGCAGGTCGCGGTGGTCGACGGGCAGGGCGTGGTGACCATGCACAGCGTGACCATCGCGCGCGACAAGGGCAGCATCGTGCTGCTCTCGGGCGGGGTGAGCGCCAGCGATCACGTCATCGACAGCCCGCCCGACGCCGTGCGCACGGGCGACCATGTCCGCGTGGCGCAGACCACGCAGATGCCCGCGCCGAAGCCCGATGAGACGGCCAAGCCCAACCCTGCGGCTCAGGCTCAGGCCCCGGCGAGTGCCCCTGCGAAGGGAGCCGCCCATGGCGGTTAAGATGGGGGCGTTCAAAAAGGGCCAGGCCCTCCTGGTTCTGGCGCTGGCAGGGACGGCTCTGGCCGGATGCGATATGGCGCCCGCCTATCACCCCAAGGCGCCCGACGTGCCGCCGCATTTCGCCGAAACGCCCGGTTGGCAGGCCGCCGAGCCGATGGACGCCCTGCCGCGCGGCAAATGGTGGGAAGGCTTCAACGATCCCCAGCTCAACGCGCTGGAAGATCAGGCGGAGAAGGCAAGCCCCACGCTCGCTGCCGCTCTGGCCCGCTATGATGCCGCCACTGCTGCCGCCCGTGTCAGCGCCGCCGCGCTGCTGCCGGAAGTGGACGCCGGGGCCTCGGCGGAGCGCACCCGCGTCTCGCGCGATCGTCCTTCGACCACCGGCCGCTCATCGACCTATGATGTCTACAATGTCGGCGCGTCGCTGAGCTATGAGGTCGATTTCTGGGGCCGCGTGCGCAACAACGTCAAGGCTGCCCGGGCCGAGGCGCAGGCCAGCGCGGGCGATCTGTCCAGCGCGCGTCTGAGCCTTCAGGCCGAGGTGGCGGATGCCTATGTGCGCCTGCGCGGGCTGGATGCTCAGGCCGAATTGCTGCGCCATACGGTCGATGCTTACCAGCGCGCCTGGCAGCTGAACCATGACCGCCATGAGGGCGGCGACGCTTCGGGCGTGGATGAAAACCGCGCCCTCTCGCAGTTGGCCAGTGCCAAGGCGCAGGTCTCGGCGATCTCGGTCCAGCGCGCCACCGCCGAGCATGAGATTGCCGCTGCCGTGGGCGAGGTGGCATCCAGCTTCCATCTGGAGCCCAATGCCGTCGCGCTGACCATGCCGCAGATCCCCTCGGGCACGCCGGGTCAGGTCATCCAGCGCCGTCCGGACATCGCCGCTGCCGAGCGCCGCATGTTCGAGGCCAATGCCGGCATCGGCGCGGCGCGTGCGGCGCAGTTCCCCACCGTCACGCTGGGCGGCAATGCCGGCTGGCAGGCGACAGGCGGGCATAATCTGCTCTCCGCGCCCGATACGGTCTGGGCGATCGGCCCGCTGGCGGCCAGCCTGCCGATCTTCGATGCGGGCAAGCGGCGGGCGCAGGTCCGTCAGGCGCGCGCGCAATTCGATGAAGCGGCGGCAAGCTATCGCGGTGCGGTGATCGCGGCCTTCCAGCAGGTGGAGGATGCTCTGGCGACGGAGCGTGACACCACCACGCAGGCGCGCGACCAGACCGAGGCAGCGCAGGCGGCCAGCCGCACCAGCGATCTGGCCTTTATCCGCTATCGCGACGGCGCCACGGATTATCTGGAGGTCGTGACCGCCCAGACCGATGCGCTGACCGCCGAACGCAGCCGGATCGCGGTGGAAACGCAGCGCCGTCAGGCGGCGATTGCGCTGGTCAAGGCGATTGGTGGCGCCGTGCCCGAAGGGCGCCAGCCTTAAACGTCCGAAGGGCACCAGCCTTAAGCGCCTGAAGGGCACTGAATAAGGCGCGTGAAAAATTGAGAGGACGCTGACAGGCGTAGACGGAAAGGGCGGCCCGGCGCAGGACGGGCCGCCCTTTTTGTCAGCTTGAGGGCAGGGCCTTCTGGCTTTCCGATCGGGCACGGCAGACCCGGTCGCGCCCGGCCTGCTTGGCGGCATAGAGCGCTTCATCGGCGCGCTGGAAATGGTCGTCCAGACTGCCCGAACTCCAGCCGCACAGCCCCGCCGAAAAGCTGATCACGCGGCCCTCGACATCGCCGATGGGGGCTTCGCGCATCTGCGCCGCGATGCGCTCCAGCGCGGCGCAGGCTTCCTCTTCGGAGCAGCTGTCGAAGAAGATGGCGAATTCCTCGCCGCCCCAGCGGGCCACCAGATCGGCGCGGCGCAGCTGACCCGCCAGCCTTGAGGCAAAGGCGCAGAGCACACGGTCGCCCTCATCATGGCCGAGCTTGTCATTGACGCTCTTGAAATGGTCGATGTCAACGATGGCGACGCAGCCCCGGCGCTGCTCCTCGGGCATGACCTCCAGCTGGGCGAGGAAGCCGCGGCGGTTGGGGATGCCCGTCAAAGGATCCTCATGCGCGGCTGAGTCCAGCTCGTTGATGCGCGCCCGCGCATGGGCGGCGGAGCGCTGCACCCCGGCATAGAGCGTGTGGATGATATCGCCCACTTGCGGTTCCAGCGGGGCGGGGGTGGCATCGCGATGCAGCGCCTCGGCCAGCACATGGATGGGATTGAGCAGCGCGCCGATGCCCCACAGGGCCAGCCCCATGCCCACCACCGTGGCCAGCGTCAGCAGCAGGAACTCACCCAGAGCGATCCGCCCCGTGGCGAGGCCCCAGCCGCAATAGGCCAGCAGCGGCACATGGGTGGAAACAAAGCACAGGGCAAAAAGCCGCATGCGCAGCGAACGCGGAAAGATGAAGGATGTGGCAAGATAGAAATTCACGAAAGCCTCTCTCTTTCTGCTGTGCACTGCAGCAAAAATTGATGGAGTGGTTTAAGTGAATGATAAGGTTCAAGGTTAATGCGGTGCTGCGGGATAACCCGTGCCTTGGGCATGACGGGCCGCTGGTCGCCATCCGATTGGAGAAAGTGCCAAAGAAAACGCGCGGCAGGCAAAAGCCGCCGCGCGTTCGATATGCCATTCCTGGGGGGCACCTGCCTCGCGGCCAGCCCCCCGTTTGGATGGATCAGTGATGACCCCCATGGCCGCCACCGCCGCCATGACCGCCACCACCACCGTGGAAGCCACCGCCCCCACCGCCGTGGAAACCGCCACCACCACCGCCATGGAAGCCACCGCCTCCACCGTGGAAGCCGCCGCCGCCATGATAACCGCCACCGCCATGCCAGCCCGGGCCGCCGCCGTGCCAGCCGGGACCGCCACGATAACCGCCATGCCAGCCATGCGGACCGCCGGGGCCACCATGACCGCGCCAGCCCCAACCGCCGCCCCAGCCATAGCCGCGGCGCCAGCCATAGCCGCACCAGTACCAGCCCGGGCCGCTCCAGGCCGAGTCATACCAGCAATAGCGGTGACCGCTCCACATGAAGGGATCGATGCCAATGCCTACAGCGATGGGTTGGGCTTGCGCTTCGGTGGTGGCCAGCGGCAGGCCGCCGGTCAGCACCGTTGCGGAAAGCACCAGCGCGAAGAGGGATTTTTTCACGGGGTCGCACCTTTCTTGCCGGCATTGGGGGGATCAGGCCGGCGGCTTGTTTTTTGCTGTCGTCTTTTCGCAGCAAGCGGAAAGAAACAGAACCTGTAGATATATAGCCGGGGAGGCCTGTCGGTTCCCTGAACCGCGCCGTCAGAGGCTGTTTATCGACGAGGAAGCATGCGCGGCAAGTATCTGGCTCCGCGCGATCTTTCTGCCTATCATGGCGGACGCCGCCGGAGGACATGCGTGGAAGAGACCGCCCAGAACAGCAACAGCGATGCTAGCCCCGAGATGGCCGGGGACGACTCGGATCGTCGCTCGTCCCGTCCACCCGCCACAGGTGCGCGACGTGTGGGCTGGCTGGTGCTGGGTCTGGTGCTGGTGGGGATCGGCATCATCGGGCTTTTCGTGCCCTTGCTGCCGACCACGGATTTCATGCTGCTGGCCTTGCCCTGTTTTGCGCGATCCTCGCCCCGGCTGGAGCGCTGGCTGGTCGAGCATCCGGTCTTCGGGCCGCCGATCCGGGCGTGGCGCCGTGATCGCGCCATTCCGCGCCATGCCAAGATGGCGGCTTGCGCGGGGATGACGCTGGGCTTCGCGCTGTTCTGGTGGCTGGTGCATCCGCGTGGCTGGGTGCTGCTGCTGGTGGGCGGCTTGCTGTTCTCTTGCGCCTTGTGGATCGTGCGGCGGCCTTCGGGTGAGACGCGCTAGTTTTTTGTTGTCGCATCGTGCAAAAAGCCGGTGCCCACTTTTTTGCACGATGCTTTAACGGCGGGTCACGTTTGGCGCACGGCTCTGGGTCGGTCGGGGGGCTTACGGGATAAAGCGGCGCGGCGTGACTTGCGCCTGTCACGGATCTCTGTTATTGAGAATGGATCGCAACAACTGTTCGGTGCTGTTCCCGGCATCGACCGGCCGGCCACTCAGGAGGAGACGCCCCATGCCCCCCGCTTTCTCGCCTCCAACCTATTCTCCGCCCTCTTATTCCCCCAAGCCGTCGACCTCGCCGCTGGTGCCTTCCGCGATGGTGGTAGCGGCCATGCGCTGCTGGCGCCGCGCGCGTGACAATGGCGAGCCGGTGCAGCCCAGCCTGACGGCCACCTTGCGTCCTCAGGTGGGGGCGATGCTGGCGCCGGTCTTCGCCAGCCTGATGGCCTTGTGCGAGGCGGCGATGGCGCGGCCTTTGAAGGTGGGGGCGGAGGCTGGCACCGGCCTGTCGGCGGATGAGAGCATGGTGGTGGGGCTGGTCAATGGCTCGCTCAAGCGGCGGGCCTGCCTGACCTGTACCGCCGAGGCGGCCAGCGCGCTGGATTGCGCGCTGTGCTCGACCCGGTTGATGGTGGCGCAGGCTATGTCTGACCGGATGCCGGTTCTGACGAACTGATCGCGCGCGTTGCGCCCAGCCAGCGAGAGAGGGCAGGCAGGCGGGGCAGCAACCAGCGATCGAAGGGCAGCAGCACCGCCAGCGAAAGTGTGAACAGCGGCAGCCAGACCAGCAGCAGGATCATCAGCGCCCATGGCGCGACGCCTTGCAGTCGCGCCGGATTGGCGGCGGGGCGAGGGGCGCCCAACTGGCCTTGCGGTCTGCGGCGCCACCACATCACGCCGCCGCTGACGGCCAGCGTGATCAGCATCAAGGCTGTCGCCAGACCGATCAGCTGGTTGATCCAGCCGAAAAGCTGCCCCTCATGCCAGGCGACGCCATAGGCCACGACCCTGTCGATGGGGTGGCGGTTGGTGATGTCCTCGCGGGAGGTCAGCTGGCCTTGCGCATCGTAATGCAGCGTGACGCGCAAGGGGCGGTTCTGCGCATCGGAGCGCACCGCCCAGCCTTGCGCCGCCTTGCCGCTGCTGCCCTCGCCGGAAGGCATGCCCGGCGGCACCACCAACGCGGGGAAGGCCAGATGGGCGTTGCGTGCGTTGGTGACCATGGTGTCGAGCATGGCATCGTCATCCATGGGCATGGTGGCCATGTGCATGCCCGGCATATCCATTCCGGCCATATCCATGCCTGCCATCATCGCGGCATGGTCGTGTTCAGCATGGGGGGCTTCCGCTTGCGGGGCGGGGCGTCCGCCGATGGTCCAGTCCGGCGTGCCCTGCATCCAGCCCATCTCCTGCCGGATGGCGAGGAAGGCGCTGCCCCAGGCGTCGGCCCATGGCAGGCCGGTGAGAAGCAGCACCAGCGCCAGTCCCGAGACCCAGAAGCCCGTCACCGCATGCAGATCGCGCCAGAACACGCGCCCCTTGGCCGTGAGGCGCGGCCAGAGTGTACCCGCAAGGCCTCGCCCGCGCGGCCACCACAGATAGAGGCCCGTGACGATCAGCACGATGGCCCAGCTGGCCGCCAGTTCGACGATCCAGCTGCCGCGTCTGCCCAGCAGAAGTTGGCCGTGGATGTTGCGGTCTATGGCGATGATGCGATTGTCCGGGCGCAATGTGCCCAGCAGGCGGCCTTGCGGGCTGACGAAGGCGTCGGTCATGGTGCCATCGGCAAGGGCGAGGTGCAGCATGGCGGCGTCGCCCTCGCGTTCGGGGAGGCGGTAATAGGTCAGGTGAGCGCCGGGGAAGGCGGCCAATGCTGCAGCGACCTGCGCCGAGGGCGGTGCAGCATTGTGGGTCGGCAGGTTGTGGAAGGCGCGTTCTTCCCAGCGCTCCACCTGCGGTTTGAACAGGAACAGCGCGCCCGAGAGCGAGAGCAGAATCACCAGCGGCAGCACCAGCAGGCCAGCGTAAAAGTGCCAGCGCCAGACGGTGCGGTAGAAGGTTGAGGTCATGGGTTTTTCCTCAGATATGCGCGCGCAGGCCGAAGGTGGCCCACAGCGGCATGCCCAGCGCGGGAATGGTGCCGCCGCGCACCGTGGTGCCGTTGGTGGTGGTGACGCCATAACCCTGATCGAGGTAGCGCACATTGGTCAGGTTCTGCGCCGAGGCGTAGAGTTCCAGCCCCTTTATCACCTGCCAGGACGCGCCCAGATCGAGCGTCGTCGCGCCATCATTGCGCTGATTGTGCGAGGTGCTGTTCCAATAGGAGGGGAAGCTTTTCACCGTGGCGTTCAGGCTGAACTTGCGGGTGATGCGCCATTGCGCCGAGGCATTGGCGATCCATTCGGGCACTTGACCCAACTGCTGGTTGATGGGGTCGGGGATCACGCCTGCCGAAGCCGTGGTGTAGCGCGAAGAGGTGAGATGGGCATCGGTGTAGGTGAAGCCGCCGGTCAGGGAGAGGGGGCCTTGCGACCATGATCCCAGCACCTCGAAGCCGCGCAACACGGTATCGCCTGCGTTGACATATTGGCTCACCGTGCCGCCGTTGATGCTGGCAAGGCCGGTGCCGCAATAGTTGGTGGCGGCGGAACAGCCCGACTGCACCGTGGCATAGTCGATGAAGTTCTTCAGCTTGTTGGTGTAGGCCGTGGCCGACAGCGTCAGCCCGGCCAGCAGTTTGGAGCCATCCAGATCGAAGCCGGCCTCCACGCCCAGATTGGTCTGCGGCTTCAGATCGGGGTTCACCGAGGTGGAGTTCGTCCCGCTGATGATCGAGCGGTACATCTGGTTCATCCCCGGCGCGGCGAAATTGCTGTAGCCCGCAGCGCGCAGGCTGAGCGCCCCCAGCTTCAGCTTGGCGCCGAGGCGCGGGTCGAAGCGGGCGTAGCTCTGGTTGGCGATGGTCTGCGCCACAGGAGAGCCCAGATAGAAGCCGTTGAGGCTGCCGTTGGCGGTCTGCCAGAAGTCTCCGCGCAGGCCTAGAGTGATGGCCAAAGGTCCATCGCCGGGCACGAAGCTGGCCTGAGCGAAGACGCCCTCGAACTGGTGTCGCGCGTGGGACAGCAGATTGCCGGTGGCGCCTGACGTGCCGAAGAAATTCACCGGATCGTTGCTGGTGATGGTGCGGCCATCGACGCCCAGCTTGATGTCATGCAGCGCGCCAAGACTGGCCTGCCACACCAGCGATGCGCCCAGATTGCTGTAAGTGGCATGCTCGGTCTGCGACACATAGGGCACGCCCACGGACGGGTTGAAGATGCTGAAAGATGGCGACTGGCCGACGTTGGTGGTGTCCATCGCGCCCGAGCCATACCAGCCATTCAGCGACAGCTTGCCGGGGCCGACACCCTTCTCGCCGCCAAAGCTGATGCGGAAGGTGTCCCAGCGGTTGCTGGTGCCCTGCCAGACTTGGCCGGTCTGGCGCAGGCTGTGCCACAGGGCCGAGACATAAAGGTGTGCGTCGGGCGCGACATCGGCATGCAGGCTGCCGCCCAGATTGAGGTTCCGCGATGCTGTGGCGACCATATAGGGGTTGCGATAGGCCTCTGGCGTCTTGTTATAGCCGTCGCTGGTGGTGTCCGATGCGGTGATCCCTGCCACCACGCCCGGCGCGATGCCGATCCCGGCATTCGCGGTGGCCGAGTAAGTCTTGTAGCTGCCCGCGCTGATGTCCAGATCCATATGGCCTGCTTCAGGGCGCTTCGAGACGATGTTGACGATGCCGCCCATCGCCATATTGCCCCACAGGCTGGTGGCGCCGCCGCCGCGGATCACCTCGATGCTTTCGATCTGGCCCTTGGCCACCTGGTTCCAGTCGACCACGCGGAAATAGGGATCGTTCATCGGCATGCCGTCCAGCATGACCAGCGTGTTGACATTGGTGGTGGTGCCAAAGCCGCGAATGCTGAAGGTGTCGCCCGTGGGGTGGAGCGCGGCGGCGGGCTGGTTCAGCGTGAAGATGCCGGGGATGTGGTTGACGATCTGGTCTGTGGCCATGGCGGGGGCGGCCTGAACATCTTTCGCCGACAGCACGCTGGCGGAAACATCCATATCTTTGAGCGCCGTGCCGCGTGCAGCGGTGACGACGATACCGGTGCTGTCAGCCTCATCGGCCATGGCGGGGAGGGCGCCGGCCAGCATGGCGGGCAGCGCGAAGAAAACAGTCTTCATGAAACATCCTGTCCTGAGCAAGGCGCATGCCGTTCGCTGTGCTTATGAGCAGCGATGGATGCGAAATCCCGCGCGCGGGGCGCGGGCCACTGGGTCAGGAGAGGGCAGGTGGTCCGCGCAGCGGCGGGCGCAGGAAGGCGATGCGGCGCGGTGCGGGTGCCAGAACGGGCGCAAAGCCCAGCGCCAGAACAAACGCCAGCGCCACCGCCAGCAGCAGCGGATCGGCACCGCCCAGCATGGCATGACCAAGCGCCGTGAAGTGGCAGGGGCTGTCGCTCTTGGCCTTATCCTCGCCGGAGTGGCTTGAGGGCAGAACGATCTTTTGCGTCACCTGCTGACCCAGCGCATCGGCGCAGATCTGCACCGTCAACACGCGAGAGTCGCTGCCCAGCATAAAACCGGCGGGCACCAGCGCCTTCATCGCCAGAGTCAGCGCGATCAACAGCGCTGCCACACGGCGATGATGGAGGAAAAAGGCGCGAAGGGCGGTCATGCTGGTGGCGTCTCTACAACAGGTCACAAGCTTATACCATTGTCCCCATGGTCGATATGCAGGTTCAATTTGTCAATTTGGCGGCATATCCCTACCGGGGCGCTCGACAAAGGGGCGGGAGGCCCCATCGCGCCGCATCTGGCGCGCCGGGTAGAAAGATTTGATGATGGTTGCGACTGCTGTTTTCCGCTCCGCTTCGCGCAAGCTGGCCCTGTTGGCGACGGGCGCCGCGCTGGCGCTGCCTTTGGTGGGCCATGCCGAGGCCTCGCCAGATGCCGCCGAGCAGGCGCATGAAAACACTACCATTCGCGTCGTCGGCCATCCCGATCCCGAAGGCCTGCTGCCCGACCAGAGCGCGCCCAAGGCGATCAGCGCCGTCTCCAGCGCCTTTATCGAGAAGCAGGCGCCCACCTTCAACGCCTTCCAGCTGGTGAACCTGCTGCCGGGCGCCAATGTCTCGATGAGCGATCCCTTCGGCCTGTCGACCAGCTCCAGCCTCACCCTGCGCGGGCTGGGTCAGGACGAGATCGGCGTGCTGATGGAGGGCGCCCCCCAGAACGACATCGGCTATTACTACGCCTATCCCTCGCAATTTGCCGATGCCGAGAATGTGAAGCAGGTGGCGCTGGGGCAGGGTTCGGTCGATCTCGATTCGCCGATTGTGAATGGCGCGGGCGGCTTGCTGTCGCTCAGCCTCGATGATCCGCATCAGAAGATGGGCGCGCTGGTGGACGGCACGCTCGGATCGTACAATCTGCGGCGCTTTTTCGGGCGCTTCGACACCGGCCAGATCGGCAGCAGCGGCCTGCGCGCCTTCGTCTCCTATTCGAACACCTATGCCGACAACTGGCGCAACCCCGGCTATGAGCGCCGCCAGCACATCGACACCAAGCTGCTGAAGGAATGGGGCGAGGAAAACCGCGCCAGCATCGCCTTCTCGTTCAACGATGCCCGCAACTCCACCTATGCCAACCCCACGCTGGCCGACTGGCAGAGCTATGGCCGCTCCTATGGCTTCGATGCCACCTATGCAGCGGGCGGAGCGAACTATTGGCGGCTCTATCGCCAGCCCTTCCGCAATGAGTATGTCTCGGCCCCGGTGCATCTGAAACTGGCCGACAATCTGCGCTTCGACAGCACCTTCTACCTGCAATATGGCTATGGCAACGCGCCCTATGGCACGGAATTGACCACCACCGGCAATTACCTCGGCACGCAGGCATTGACGCAGCCGATCAACCTGCCGGGCGCGGTGGATGGCACGGCCACGGTGCTGGGCAATTACATCGGCAGCCAGTTCCGCACGGGCGATGTCGCCAAGCTGACCTACAGCGCGGGCCGCCACACGCTGACCGCCGGCCTGTGGTTCGATTACGGCAGCGACCATGACACCCAAAGCTTCACCAGCCTGAACGACAATGGCCTGCCGCTCGACCAGTGGGGCTATGACAGTAACGCCATCCACACCGCCGATGGCCGTCTGCTGGCGCTGGAGAACATCACCACCATCACCGTCACCAAGGGCTTCTTCCTGGCCGACAGCTTTGCCATCACGCCCAGGCTGAAGGTGGATATGGGCTTCAAGGGCGTGGATCTGCTGCACAACGGCCACAACTGGCTGCCCGGCAACCAGAGCGCCGTCCGCACCGACAGCTTTGCCGCCCTGCCGCGCGCCTCGGTGCATTACCAGTTGGATGACCGTCAGCAGATCTTCGCCAATGTGACGACCAACTTCCGCGCCCCCGATCAATACACCATGTATGACACCTATGATGGCTTCGGCGGCATCGCCAGCCAGGGCACCACGGCGCTGAAGAACGAATATTCGATCAGCGAGGAGCTGGGCTATCGCTGGCAGGGGCGCAACCTGTCGGCCTCGGTCACGGCGTTCCATTACAACTTCCGCAACCGCCAATTGGCGACGCTGGCCGATATCAATGGCGCGCAGGTCTACACCACGATCAATGCGGGGCATCAGACCTCATACGGCGTCGATGCCGAGGTGGACTGGCGCCCGATGGAGGGCCTCAGCTTCTACGCCTCGGGCGAGTGGCTGCATGCAAGGCTGGGCGACAACCTTCCCGTTGGCGATGATTTCCTGCCCACGCGTGGCAAGCAGGCGGTGCAGGCTCCTGCCGTGCAGTTGGGCCTTGGCGGTACCTATGACGACAAGCGGCTGTTCGGCAGCTTTGCGCTGAAATATGTCGGCAAGCAGTACAGCACCTTCATGAATGACGAGCACATTGGTGCCTATGCCACGCTGGACCTCTCGCTGGGCGTGCATCTGGCCGACTGGATCGACGGCAAGCGCACCGATCTGCGGGTGAACCTGATCAACCTGACCAATCCGCATGTGCTCTCGGGCGTGTCGGGTATCAGCCCCAATGCGCAGGACACGGTCGGCACCAATGGCACGGTGATCGCCGGTGCCGCGCCGACCTATTACATCGGCAGCGGGCGTGCCTTCTCGGTAACGCTGGCCCGCGCGTTCTGATGACACGATGAGCGGTGACCCGCATCTGATCCACGGCATGGGCACCGGGCTGGAAGCCCCCAGCTGGCCCGCCATCACGCCGGATGAGGCGGAGGCAGTCCTGTCCCGCTTCCCGCAGGCCGGGCGGCTTGAGGCGCTGGAGTGGCATTCGCCGCGCCCGTTCTCCTCGGCGGCTTTGGCGCGGACGGATCGCGGAGAGCTGTTCCTCAAGCGCCATAGCCGCCGCCTGCGGAGCCCTGAGGGATTGGCGCAAGAACATGCCTTTATCGCCCATCTGGCGAGCAAGGGCCAACCGGTGGCCGATCTGCTGGTGGCGGAGAACGGCGCCACCGCTCTGGCGCAAGGCGATTGGACTTGGGAAATCCACCGCAAGGCACAGGGCCTCGATCTCTACCGAGACCGCCAATCATGGACGCCCTTTATCGAGCCCGGCCATGCCTTTGCCGCAGGCGCCGCGCTGGCCCGGCTGCACCGCGCGGCGGAGGGTTTTGCCGCACCCGCAAGGCCCGTCCAGCCGCTGGTCACCAGCCTGAGCATCCTGCCCGCGCCAGACCCTCTGGCGGCGGCGCGGACCTATATCGCGGCCCGCCCGGCACTGGCCACCTATCTGGCCGACAAGCCTTGGCAGGCCGAACTGTCGCGCCTCTTCGCCGCGCTGGACTTGCCCGCACTGCAACCCCTTCTAGCCGCGCAACCCAAACTCTGGACGCATAACGATTGGCACCCCTCCAACCTGCTGTGGAGTGTTGAAGGCGAGGTGGCGACAGTCCTCGATTTCGGCCTGTCGGACCGCACCTGCGCGCTGCATGATCTCGCCACCGCGCTGGAACGCGTGGCGGTGCGCTGGCTGGAATTGGGGCCGGATGGAACCGCCATCACCGAGCCCGAGGATGCGCTGGCGCTGCTTTCAGGCTACGCCAGCGTAACCCCGCTCACCCCGCAGGATCGCGATCTGCTCGCCCGCCTGCTGCCGCTGGTGCATGTGGAATTCGCCCTGTCCGAAGCCGATTACTTCCACGGCGTGCTGGGCAAGGCGCAGGATGCCGATCTGGCATGGCACGGTTTCCTGATCGGCCACGCCGAATGGTTCCTCACGGCAGAGGGGCAGGACCTTCTGGCGCTTGTCCGCAACGCCGCTTTGCCGCACACCTAAGACCCCACACAAAGGCCGCATGATGACGCTGTTTGGCATGTCCCTGTTCGAGATCGTCGCTGTCATCGTCAGCTTTGTCGGCATCTGGCTAACGGCGCGGCGCCATATGCTGTGCTGGCCGGTCTGCCTCGCGGCCTGCGCACTCTATTTCAAGCTGTTCCGCGACGAAAAGCTCTATGCCGATATGGCGCTGCAGCTGCTCTTCGGCCTCGGCATCGCCTATGGCTGGATCGCCTGGCGCGGCGACCGCGACGCCAGCGGCGAGGTCATCGTCCGCCCCCTGCCGCCCGGCGAGGCGCTGATCGGGCTCACCGCAGGGGCCATTGGCGCCGTCGCCATCGGCTGGTTCACCAGCCATTACACCGATGCCGCGCTGCCCTGGGTGGACTCTGGCCTCACCAGCTTCAGCCTTGTGGCGCAGCTGTGGACGGCGCGCCGCCACAAGGCCAACTGGCTGCTGTGGATCGTGGTGGACGTGATCTATGTCGGCATGTTCGTCTTCAAGGGGCTGTACCCGACCGCCGTGCTCTATGCCGCGATGGTGGGGCTGGCGGCGATGGGCTATGTCGATTGGCACAAGGCCGGGCGCAGACCGCTGACTGCGTAGGGCCTACTCTTCGCGCAGCCACGAAAGCAGCCCCGCCCCGATCCCCCTGGGGTCGGCATAGACCGTGCGGGCGGGGAGGGAGACCATGATCTCCAGCCCGCCTGACGCGCCATTGGCGATGCTGATGCGGCCCTTCAGACGGGCCACTCTCTCGCGCATACCCGGCAGGCCGAAATGGCCTTCGCGGAAACCGGCCTCCAGAATGGCCGGATCGATGCCCACGCCATCATCGGCAAAGCACAGATCCAGCCGGGCGCGCCGCCAGTTGATACTCACCAGCATCTCTTTCGCCCCCGCATGGCGCAGCGCATTGAAGAACACCTCGCGCGCCAGTGCCGAAAGCTCATGCGCGGCCAGCGGCGAGAGATCCTGAGGCACCCCGCTCACCATCGTCCGGCAAGGCAGGCGATCCCCCAGCACCGTCTGGGCAATCCGGCGCAGGCTGCTTTCCAGATCGCCCGGCGCCTGAGGCAGGCGCAGGGTCTCAACCCTTTCGCGCAGTTCCACCACCGCATCCTGCGTGTTGTCCAGCGCCTGCTCCAGCCTGAGCCGCGCCGCTTCGCGCGGCGGCAGATCCTGCGCGGCCACCTCGACATGCAGGATCAGCCCCTGAATGGATTGCAGCAGCGTATCGTGGAGTTCGCGGGCGATGCGCTCACGCTCGTCATGGCGCTCTTCCATGCGCAGGCGGACATGGGCCGCCACCGCGCGCATCCGCGCATGATAGGCCAGCCACAGCAACAGCACCGCCAGCCCCGCGCAGAGCAGCTTGAAGGGCCAGTCCTGCACAAAGCCGGGGCGGATGGTGAGATGCAGCAGGCTTTCCGGCCCCCATACGCCATCGCCCCCGGCGGCCTGCACATGGAAGGTGTAACGGCCCGGCCCAAGATTGGTGTAGGTGGTGGCGCGGCGGTTTTCGGCCTCCACCCATGCGTTATCAACCCCGTCCAGCCGAAAGCGGAAGTGCAAGGCCTCGGGCGCGGCGGCCCCGGGGCTGGTGTAGGCCAGACGGATGGTGGAACTGCCTGGCGGCAGCACGGGCTCATCAGGATCGCGCAGCAAGCCGCCGCTGAACGTCAGGCCGCTGATCCGCACGGCAGGCGGCGCAGATAGAGCGGGCAGGGTGCGCGGGTCCAGCATGGCCACACCCGAAGCGCTGGCCAGCCACAGCCGTCCGTCGGCCCCGGCCAAAGCCTGTGTGCCGATAAAACCGGGATGCTGCATGGTGACGGGCAGGCCATCGCCAGTGTCAAGCAGGCGGTGAGGGATGGGGCGTCCGGGATGCTCGAAGCCTGCATCCAGATCTTGCGCCGAGACCATCGCCAGCCGCCCCGGCCCATAGAACCAGCTTTCGCCCCGCGCGCCGCGCACCACGGTGCGCATGGTGCGCAGCCATGGCTGATCCTGCGTTGTCAGCACGGCAAGATGCCCGTCCCGCAAACGCGCCACGCCCAGTTCCATCGTGAAGAGAAAGCCCCGCTCCCCCGCATCGATGCCGCGCAGCTGCCCCAGCTTGAGCGGCGCCAGAGCGATCCGGCGGAAGGCTGAGCCCTCCACCACCGTCACACCGTCCACCCCGTCGGCAAAAGCGACATGGCCCTGGCGACCCAGCCGCAGCCCCGCGCCGGGCAGCAGCAGATTCTTGCCTTGCCCGGCGCGGTGCCAGCCCGCTTGATCCTGCCACCACACCGCATGATCCTCGCCCAACACCCATGACCGGCCCTGCGGATCACGCAGGCAGCCAAAGGGCATATGCACTGGCAGGGGCGAGACATCGCGCTTGGCATGGCCCTCCAGCCGGAACATCGCGTCGCTGTCGGCCAGCCACAGGGCATCGCCGGTGGTCTCGCACAAAGTCGTCTCGCGCTGGAGCCGCATGCGCAGCCTTGCAGGCCCGTTCATGGCGATATCATAGAGGTTGCCATGGTTGAGGATATGCACCGCCCCGTCCCGCGAGGCCGCAAAAGCGATCCCGTCGATCGGGCTGGTGGCGATGGCATGGTTGATGGCGATGGGGGCCCGCGTGAAACGGTCGAGCCCCTCTTCGGTGGAGACCCAGACCGTGCCGTTGCGGTCCTGCAGCATGCGGCGGGTCTGATCGGAGGTCAGGCCGCCTTGCGCATCCATGACCTGAGCGCGGCTGGCCGGATCGTCGGGGTTGGCGATATGCAGCAAGCCCTTGGTGCGCGTGGTTTCCCAAAGGCCGCCGGTTTTGTCGAAACGCAGCGTCGGCAGGCCGGTGCCGGGCACGGCGGGCCAGGCGGGGCCTGTCGCCCGGCCGTCCGCATCCAGCCGCGTGATGGCATGCCGGTCACCCACCCAGAGTTGGCCATGGGCATCCTCGGCCAGAACGGGATACTCGAAGCGTCCCGGGTGCCAGCGGAAGCGATGTTCGCCGGGGCGCAGTTCGGCAAGGCCAGCGCCATCCTGCTCGGGGCTCATCACCGGTAGCCAGAGCGAGCCGTCGCTGCGGCGGATGAGCGGCATGGCATAGCCCGGTGGCAGACCGAAAGCATCGTCCATCAGCGCCCAGTGCCCACCTGCGTAACGCCACAGCCGCTTGTCGATCCCGCCCCATTGTGCCCAGATCGCGCCATCCGGCCCCTGCAGCAGGTTGACGATCTGCGGCGGTGGTTCGCGCATGCCACCGTCCATCAGCCTGCCGCCGCGAAAGACCGCCACGCCGCCGCTGGCTCCATAGCCGACCCAGACCTCACCCTGCTGCGTGACGATCAGGCTGGTCGCGGCGGCTTCGGCAAAACGGGCGCCGTGGGGGGCGGGGATATGCTCGAAACTGGTGCCGTCATAGCGCCACAGGCCGTCGCGCGCGGCCAGCCAGAGATAGCCCTCGGGGCCTTGCGCCATGGCGCTGATGCCCGGGGGGGCGCCCTGTTGCGCGGTCAGCGCGGCATGGGTGAGGTTCGGGAATGCGGGGGCTGTTTGCTGCGCCTCGCCCGCGCCCGTCATCAGCGCCAGAGCGAAGGCAACAGCAAGGCGCCAGCGGTTTGGCAAAGCAGGGCGGGGGTGCAGCATCGCGCCCTTATAGGCAGGGCGGCGTGCTCCGCCAGAGGGCGCGGCTGCGCAGAATGACGCATCCGACCGCCGAGGCCATCGACAGCGCCGGAAAGGCAATGCTAGGCGGGTGAGGCCCCACCCTGCTCCTTGCGGAGAACCTTTGTCTTGCCTTTGCCCCCGCTTTCGTCGGCCTCCTCTCGCGCGTCTGCTGCCGGCGTGATCCGCGTGCTGGTCGTGGATGACCATGTGTTTCTGCGTGACGGCATTCGCGCCATCATCGCCTCGCAAAGCGACATGGAAGTGGTGGGCGAGGCCGAGGATGGCGAGCAGGCGGTCGCCCGGTTTCAGGCCCTGCATCCCGATGTTGTGCTGATGGATCTGCAGATGCCGCGCATGGGCGGGCTGGAGGCGATCGAGGCGATCATGGCGCTCGATTCCGCCGCGCGCATTCTGGTGCTCACCACCTATGCCGGGGATACGCAGGCCTTGCGGGCTCTGAAGGCCGGGGCTGCGGGCTATCTGCTGAAAAGCGCGCTGAGGCAGGAGTTGCTCGATACGATCCGTTCGGTGCGGCAGGGCGGGCGGCATGTCGATGCGCAGGTGGCCACGGGGATCGCCATCCATATCGTGCAGGACGCGCTGAGCGAGCGCGAGATCCGCGTGCTGTCGCTGGCGGCCTCGGGCCACTCCAACCGCCAGATCGCCGATCGGGTGGCCGTGGCCGAGGAGACGGTGAAGGGCTATATGAAGGCGATCTTCTCCAAGCTGGGCGCGCGCGATCGCACCCATGCCGTGACCATCGCGGCCAGGCGGGGCATCATCGAGATTTAGGCTGTCAGCCTTCATGCGGCCTGTTGGCGACAGGATGCAGCGAACACGCCACCGTACCGGCAAGGATCAGCGCTCCGGCCAGCAGCAGCGGGGGGACCAGCCCGCCTTGCGTGACCATCCATGCCCCCAAAGCCGCGCCCAGCAAAATGGCGACGACACTGGCGATGCGCCGCCCGGCGTTGGGATTGGCACCGCCCGCCAGCGCTGAATCGGCGGCAAGGCCCGTCAGTGTCAGGGTCAGCACGGTGGTGGTGAGGTCGGGCACTTTGAGCTGGCGGATGGTGGCATTGCGGAAGCCCATTGCCAGCGCCGTCAGCGCGATGATGCCATAGAGCGCATGAGAGGGACTCTGCGCTGCCATATCGAAGTGCAGCGCCAGAGCGGCGGCGGCCCACAGGGCAGCGGTTTCCAGCGTGGCGGCGCCGATCAGCCAGCGGCGCAGGGGACGGTTCGCCATGGCCCTGGCCGTTCGCCCCGCCAGCAGAGCGCCGCCCAGAAAGGCGCCGATGGCCAGGATGTAGGACAGGGGGTGGAACCCCGGCGTGCCCACGGCGGCAAAGCCGAGGAACACGATGTTGCCCGTCATATTGGCCGTGAACACCTTGCCCAGACCCAGCACGCTGATCGCATCGATCAGCCCGGTGGTGACCGAAAGCAGCAGCAACAGGCCGGGCAGCATCAGCGGCTTGGGTGCGGGAGGTGTGATCATGGCAGGTCCTCTTCGCGTTACAGGCGGTAATTGGCCTCAAGGCCGAGCATATGGATGGTGCGGGCAAAGCCGGCCTCGCGCAGGAAGCCGCCACTGCGGAACAGGGAGAGCGAGGCCGACAGCGTCAGCTCCTGCGTGGCGCGCCATTCCACAGCGGTTTCGGCCTGATTGCCGAGGAAGCGACCATTGCCCTTGTCACTGGCCACCAGCAGATGGCCGGGAATATCATAGACGCCGTCACCCCGGCTCTGACGCCAATAGGCTCCGGCAGCCACGCTGAGCCCCACGCCCTTGCCCAGATCAAACGCCAGCACCGGCTGGAGATTGACCAGATTGTAAGGCCCGATGGGCGAGAGTTCGCCGAAATATTTGCCCTTGGGGAACAGGGCGTTGAAGGTGCCGAGGCGATGGTCGCCCGCGTTCCTGTCGCCGCTGGCCACATTGAAGCGCAGGGTGAGGTCGGGCTTCAAGGGGGCCTTGGTGAAGCTGACACCGGCCTCACTGCCGACGGACCAGGCATGGATGGTCTGGTCGGCCAGATGGCCCGATTGCAGCATGCCCTCCATATTCCAGTGGACGGTGGCGGTGTCGCTGACGGGCGTCTTGCCGAAAAAGCGCAGCCCTGCCGTGCGGCGGATCTCGCGCCCGCTGGCGTTCTGGAAGCTCGCCAGATCGTTGCGATAATCGAGCCAATAGACATCCACGCCCGCAGGCCCCATCAACTGCGTGGCATAGACGCCCCACAGCGCTCTGGCCTGCGATGTATGATCGTCGAAGGTGCCTTTGCCGGGCTCGACGGGGCGCAGGTAGAAGGCGTTCACCGTCAGCTTACCGCGATGGACAATCGCCCGCCCGCCATCGAAGGCCAGCGGCACATTGGGGCCATAGCGCGTGCCGATCAGGCGCTCGGTGCCGAGGCTCATCATCTCGCGGCCGCCGCGCAGGCGCAGGGTGGTCTTGCTGTCCAGCGGCACCACCACATCGGCGAAGGCCTGAAGTGTATCGACGCGCGTCTGATCGATGGCGCTGGCCGAGGGCGCGACGCCCGCTGCATAGGCGATGATCGGCTGGGCAAAGGCGCGGACTTCGATTTTGCCCAAACCCACATGCAGATCGGCATAGGGCAGCAGGCGGGTCCAGAGATACCCATTGTTGGGGGCGGCGGCATTGCCCAGCGCGTTGTTGCCATAATCCTCATTGCGCAGCCGCAGTTCAAGGCCGGTGGTGAGGTAATCGCGGCCCGTATCGTCCAGCGGGATATACTTCAGCTTTTCTGTCCAGTGGCCCGTGCGGCTGGTCTGGTTGGCCAGATTGGACCAGTCCTCATTGTAGCGCTCGGTGGTCAGCACGGGGGGCTGCCACGCCTCGGTGGGGGTGTCGGCCTGTGCCGTGGCGGGGATGAGGCCGAGGAGCAGCAGCGAGAGGGCGGAAAAGCGGCGCATGGGGATTAGTCTCGGCGGCGGGCCAGCAGGGCGGTGAGGATAAAGCCGCCGACAAGGCCCAGATGTTCGAAGAAGGCGTTGGTGGCGCCGAAGCGTTCAGGGCCGGTGGGCATGGTCCAGAAGGCATTGGCGGTGATGGCGGCCAGAGCGGTGAAGACCCCCAGCATGCCCGCGCCCAGCCACACCAGCCTGCCGGACAGGATCAGCGCCGGGCCGATCAGTTCCACCGCGATGGTGAGGATGGCGAAAAGGGTGGGATAGGGCATGCCGAAATGGGCCTGCTCGGCGATGGCGCCGGGGAAGTCGGTCAGCTTGACCAGCCCGCCCAGCAGATAGGCGCTGGAGAGCGCCAGACGGGCGATGAAGCCCGTCCCGGCCCAGTCGAGGATGGCCTCGACCGGGCGCGGGGTGAGGGCCTTGCTCATTTCGACTTCGCCTTCTTATCGGCGGCCTGATGGATTTCGGCGATGTAGCCGCCGGGGAAGCGGACGATGGCACTCTGGCGATCAGCACCGGCATGGGCGGTGACCAGCGTTTCGGCACCGGCGGCGGTGGCCTTGGCCAGCGTGGCGTTCAGATCGGAGACGTTATAGCCCGCCATATCGCGGCCATAGGGCCAGGGGAGCTGGCCGTCCGAGACGATCACCAGCATCTTGCCATAGCCGCTCTCGATGGCGATGCGGCGGATGGTCTTGCCCGGCTGGCCGACTTCATCGCCGGGGGCATTGCGATCATCAGCGGTGATCTTGCCGTGAGCGTAGCCGGTCCAGCTTTTAACAAAGGCGTCGGCGGCATCGGGGGTGAGGTAGATGCGGTTCTCCGGCACGCTGGCCAGCGGCGTGTAGTTGGGCTTGGCGGTGTGCCAGTAGAGCTGCATGTTCACGCCGCCCGGCCATTGCACCACCACATCGCGGCCGATGGGATCGGGGAAGCTGGTGATGAGGCGCGTGGCGCCATGCTTGCGGGCGTCAGCCACGGCGGCGTCGAGGTCGGTCACCAGATAGCCGGTGCGCTCATCGCCGAAGGGGGTGGGGATCGGCGTCTTGAAGCCGAAGACCGAGAGCGTGCCTGCGGGGGTCAGGATCAGCTGCGATTTGGTCAGGCTGGGGGTGGGGGTGACCTGAAACTCGCCCTGCTTGCTGGTGGTGCCGCCGAAGGTGGCCGAGAAGCTGGTGACGAAAGCGTCGAACTGGTCCGCGGGGACGTAGACGTGGGTGGTGTCATACTGCGGGCCCACGGCGTAGTCGGCAGAAGCAGCGGGGGCGGCCATCACGGCGGGGGCGGCCAGTGTGAGGGCTGAAGCGGCGAGCAGGGTCTTGAACAGTTTCATGGGGATTATCCTTGTGGAGCAAAGAACGGGGGAATGAGTGTCAGACGGCCCAGCAGCCGCAGCCAAGGGCGCCCCAGAAGCTCTGGGGGTCGGCGGTGGGGGCCTGCGCGCCAAGGGCAGCGGCGTGGTCATGGCCATGGACGCCGCAGGAGGAGGCGCAGCCACAGGCCGAGGCGAGCTTCTTCTTGGTTTCCGGTGCGGTCCACGATCCGAAGGTGCCGACCGGCGACCAGTCGGGCATGGGCTTGGGCAGGTCGGGGGCATGCTTGGCATAGCTGCCGTTGCCATGGACGACCTTGCCGCCAAGCACGGTCATCACCGCGCGGATGTGGGCGATTTCATTGTCGGGCACGGTGAAGAAATCGTCCGAGAGCAGCGCGAGGTCGGCCAACTGTCCGGCGACGATCTGGCCCTTCTTGCCCTGCTCGTTGGAGAACCAGGTGTTGGCCTGAGTCCACAGACGCAGCGCGGTTTCGCGGTCCAGACGGTTGCGCACCGGGTAGAGCGAGAGGCCGCCCACGGTGCGCCCGGTCACCAGCCATGAGAGCGAGACCCAGGGGTTGTAGCTGGCGACGCGGGTGGCATCGGTGCCGGCGCCCACGGGGATGCCTGCCTCCATCATGCGCTTGATCGGCGGGGTGGCCTCGGCGGCTTTGGCGCCGTAGCGCTCGACGAAATATTCGCCCTGAAAGGCCATGCGATGCTGCACCGCGATGCCGCCGCCCAGCGCAGCAATCCGGTCGATGTTGCGGTGGCTGATGGTCTCGGCATGGTCGAAGAACCAGTTGAGGCCTTGCAGCGGAATGTCGCGGTTGACCTTCTCGAAGACATCGAGCGCGCGGCTGATCGTCTGGTCATAAGTGGCATGCATGCGCCAGGGCCAGCGGCGCTCGGCCAGCAGGCGGATGACGGGCTCCAGATCGCCTTCCATCTCGGGCGGCATATCCGGGCGGGCGACGCGGAAATCCTCGAAATCGGCGGCGGAATAGACCAGCATTTCGCCCGCGCCATTGTGGCGGTAGGTGTCGTCGCCGTCGCCCGGCTTGACCTGCTTGGACCAGTTGGTGAAGTCGGCCAGTTCCTCTTTCGGCTTCTGCGTGAAGAGGTTGTAGGCGACGCGCAAGGTCATCTCGCCGTCCTTGTGCAGCTTTTCGATGACTTCGTAATCGTCGGGATAGTTCTGCGAACCGCCACCGGCATCGATGACTGAGGTGACGCCCAGCGAATTCAGCTCACGCATGAACTGGCGCGTCGAATTGAGCTGATATTCTTGCGGCAGCTTCGGACCCTTGGCCAAGGTTGCGTAAAGGATCGTGGCGTTGGGCTGAGCCAGAAGCAGGCCAGTGGGGTTGCCTTGCGCATCGCGCACGATCTCGCCGCCCGGCGGGTTGGGCGTGTCCTTGGTGTAGCCCACGGCGCGCAGGGCCGCAGCATTGAGCAGGGCGCGGTCATAGAGGTGCAGGATGAAGACCGGCGTATCGGGGGCGGCCTCGTTGATTTCCTGAATGGTGGGCAGGCGCTTTTCGGCGAACTGATGTTCGGTGAAACCGCCGACCACGCGCACCCATTGCGGGGCGGGGGTGTTCTGGGCCTGAAGCTTGAGCATCGCCATGGCGTCGGCCAGCGAGGGCACGCCTTCCCAGCGCAGCTCCATATTGTAGTTCAGACCGCCGCGGATGACATGGATATGGCTGTCAATCAGGCCGGGGATCAGGCGGCGGCCGCCGGCGTCGATGATGGTCGCCTGAGGGGCGGCGGCGCGGGCTTCGCCTTCCGAGCCTGCCACGAGGATCTTGCCGTCACGGATGGCCACGGCCTCGGCAGTGGGGTTGCTGGGATCCAGCGTGGTGACCTTGGCGTTGATGATGATGAGATCGGTCATGGGAAGGCTCCGGGGGGCTGGATCAGGCGTTGTCGGTGGGGAGTTTGATGTGGTCGCCCAGCACGCGGCGGGCGGCATGGGTCTTCACGAAGGCCAGCACCGGTTCCTTGCGCAGCATTTTCTGCGCCACCGGCACCGCCTGTTCGCCCAGCAACATGCCCAGCAGGCCGATCAGGGCGATAGTGGGGGGAGCGGGGGACTTCACACCCAGCAGGGCATAGATGCCGCCGACAAGCACACCGACGGCCAGCGAGAGAAGATAGGGTTTCATGGGGGTAGGCCTTCCGGAAAAGGGCGGCGCCGGGGCAATCGGGGGGATTTGCCCCGGCGCCAGAGGATCAGTGGCCGCCTTCCGAGGCGTTGAACATGGTCTTGGCGTAGGTGATGCCGAGGCCATAGGCTCCGCCCAGCTTGCGGGCGACGCCGGTGGTGAAGTCATAGGTTTCGGTGCGGGCCCAGTCGCGCTGCAGTTCGAGCAGGTACTGGAGCGAGGTGACCGGGCGGGCGCCGGCCTGGATCATGCGCTCCACGGCGCGTTCATGGGCTTCGGTGGAGATGTCGCCGCAGGCGTCGGTGATGATGTAGACCTCATAGCCCTGCTCGATGGCCGAGAGCGTGGGGCCGACGATGCAGACGCTGGTCCACAGGCCGGCGAAGACGATGCGCTCCTTGCCGATCTTGTTGATCTCGTCGATCACGGCGGCGTCTTCCCAGGTGTTCATGCTGGTGCGGTCCAGCAGCTTCTGGCCGGGGAAGGGCTCGGTCACTTCGCTGAACATCGGGCCCGAGAAGCTCTTTTCAGCGACGGTGGTCAGGATGGTGGGGACGTTGAAACCGGCGGCGGCATTGGCGACGAGGCCGGCATTGTTGCGCAGCAAAGTCGTGTCGATGGACTTGGTGGCAAAGGCCATCTGCGACTGGAAATCGATCAGCACCAGAGCGTGATTGGCGGGCGAAAGCAGAGCCTTGGCGGGGGTCGGGGTGGCAGTGATGGTCATGGGTCTTCTCCGTCAGGGGGTGGTATCGGTGTCGCGTTAGTGCCGCGGTGAGCACTGGATAGGCGAGGATAATCCTGCGGAGGAGTGGGATAAAAATGATCAAAATGTTCAAGAAAGTGGAATGAAAGGTTGAAGGGGGTCCGCCGCAGGTCGCGCGGGGATGATGGCGCGGCAGCGGGCAAGGCGCATGCCCCACAAGGGGGTGAGATGATCACCCCTTCGTGGGAAAATGATGATGCCAAGGTTTAGGTGTTGCTGACGCGTTTCAGATCGCCAGCACAAGCGCTCCGGCCAGTGCGGAAAGCAGCGATCCGCCCAGCACGCCGATCTTCACCGCATCGACCAGCGCCGGGTCGGCAAAGGCGAGGCCGCCGATAAACAGGCTCATGGTGAAACCGATGCCGCAGAGCAGGGCGGTGCCATAAGTCTGCCGCCAACTGGCGCCGCGCGGTCTGGCGCCGATCTTCAGTTTGGCGCAGAGCCAGAGTGCGCCCATCACGCCCATCTGTTTGCCAAGGAAGAGGCCCGCCGCGATGCCCAGCGGCAGAGGGTCAAGCCACTGCGCCAGCCCCATCCCCCCCAGCGCCACGCCCGCATTGGCAAAGCCGAACAGCGGTACGATGGCGAAGCTGACCCATGGGTGCAGCCCATGCTCCAGCCGGTGCAGCGGGGAGGGGCGGGCGCCTTGTCTGCGCAGCGGGATAAAGCAGGCGGCCAGCACGCCCGCCAGCGTGGCATGCACGCCCGAGAGCAGCACCGCGACCCACAGCAGCGCCGCCAGCACCAGATAGGGCCAGAGCTTGGCGACGCCGCTTCGGTTCACCACGGCCATCGCGATCAGCACCAGCCCGGCCACGGCCAGCGGCAGGGCATGGATCTGCGCCGTATAGGCCAGAGCGATGATCGCCACCGCGCCCATATCATCGATGATGGCAATGCCCGCCAGCAGCATGCGCAGCGAGGGCGGCGCCTTGCGCCCCAGCAGCGCCATCACGCCGATGGCAAAGGCGATATCGGTGGAGGCGGGAATGGCCCAGCCGCGCATCATCCGAGGCTCGCCATGGATGATCGCCAGATAGATCAGCGCGGGCACCACCATGCCGCCCAGCGCGGCGATCAGCGGCAGCACGCGGTCAGCAGGGCGGGCAAGTTGGCCCACCAGCATCTCGCGCTTGATTTCCAGCCCGACGAGCAGGAAGAACAGGCTCATCAGCGCGTCATTGATCCAGTCCAGCACGGAGAGCGGGCCCAGATGCCCGTGCAGCGCATGGGTGTAGGCCGGTTCCAGCGGGCTGTTGGCCACCACCAGCGCCAGCGCCGCACAGAGCATCAGTACCACCCCGCCCGAGGCTTCTGCCTTCAGAAAACGGGCGAAAAATGAGCGGTTTGGCTGTGGCATGGCAGTCCCCCGGCGGATCGGTCCGGTGCTTCATGCCATGGCTTGCGGGCCAGGGCTATGGCCGCATGGTCATGCTGCGCAGCATGGCCTGCAAGGGGCTTATTGTGCCAGCGTTTCCAGCGGGATGGTCAGGTCGATCACCAGACCGTCCCTCTGCCAGGCGCGGGTGATCACGCCGCCAAGGCCGCGCACCGAAAGGCTTTCCAGACGGCTGCCAAAGCCCTCGGTCATGCTGCCTTCCGTGCGGGGAATGCCGCTTTCGGTCCAGACCAGATGCACCTGCTCGCCATCGCTCTCCAGCGTGACGGTCAGCGAACCTTGCGGGGCGCTGAGTGCGCCATATTTGGCGGCATTGGTCGTCAGCTCATGCAGCAGCAGGGCCACGGAGGGCAGGCTGCGCGCACCGATGGGGGCGTCATGGCCGCTGGCCTCGATCTTCGCGCCATGCTCGCCCTGATAGGGGCGCAGGATGGTGGAAAGCAGATCATGCAGCGCGGTGGAGGTCTGCATCTGCGGGCGATGCGGGCCCGACAGGGTGATCTCATGCGCCTTGGCCAGCGCCACCAGACGGGCCTGAAGGTCGCTGGCAAGCGCCTCCTTGGTCTCCGCCTCACGCGAGCTGAGCGAGACAAGGCTGGTGGCCAGCGAGAAGAGGTTTTTGATCCGGTGATTCATCTCATGCAGGATCAGGTTCTGCTCTTCGGCGAAGCGGCGGGCCTGGGTGATGTCGCGCGCCACTTTCGAGGCGCCCAGCAGCTTGCCGTCGCGATCCCGCACCGGCGAGATCGTCAGCGAGACATCCACCATCGTGCCATCCTTGCGGCGGCGCACCGTCTCGAAATGAGAGACGCTGCGGCCTGCCTTGATGCTCTCGATGATGGCGTCTTCCTCGTGAAGGCGCTCCTCGGGGATGATGATGGTGATGGATTTGCCGACGGCTTCATCCGCCGTGTAGCCGAACAGTTTTTCCGCGCCCTCATTCCAGCTCAGGATGATGCCGGAGAGCGTCTTGCTGAGAATCGCATCCTCGGAATTTTCGACGATGGAGGCAAGCCATGCGCTGGCGTCAAGCGGCGCGGGCTGGCCCGGCTGGCTTTCGACCTGTTTGGTGGGATGATTCATCTCTTCGGCGCGCCCGGCAAGCAACACGTGATTCTCCTGCGAGCATCTGCTGTGCCACAATAGCACCGCCCACGGGAAGTCCCGCAGGGAGGTTGGGCCCGAAGACTCACAGCGTGTTAAGTCACGTTAGGCGCTTTGTCGCAAAAGGCAACTTGATACGAATTATCAACCTGTCCTTCCGGACAGGCGGTGAACAGGGAAGGGCCGGGCCTTACGCGTCGGCGCTGTGGCTGGCTTCCTCGGCCAGATCTTCCAGCCGGTGCAGCTTTTCGAGCAGCGCCTGATGGCCTTCGGCAAGGCTTTCCTGCGGCTGGGCCGTGAAAGAGCCTTCCAGCCGGGCGATCACCTCGGCCTCAAGCGACTGGTGGTTGGCCTGAGCCGCCGCTTTCAGCCGGTCGTAAAGCCTGTCTGCGATGCGCAGGGTCAATTGCGGGAAATGGGCGAGGGGGTCGCTCATGGTTTTTCCTCCTGATGCCGGTCTTTCCGGTGCGGCGCGCGTGGTTCGGTGGCGGGGCGTGGGGGCAGGTTGCTGCCGCGTGGAGGGCAGAGCATCTCATCCTCCACCTCGCGGTTGTGGGGGCGCTTGTCCTGCGGCTTTTCATCGTCACGGTGCTGATGCCTGGTGGCCATGATCGGGGCCTTTCGTGCAAGGCGCTTCCCATGGCCAAGGATACCACGGGAAGCGCGGAAAGTCAGAGGATAGGTGCGGGCGACTGATAATATTCGGTCAGCCGCCGGTCGTAGTCCTTGTCATAGACGGGGACCTCCTCGCCGTAACGCGGGGCGCTTTTGATCTGTTCGGGTGTGATATCCACCACATAGCCGCTGCGGATGGGCTCATAGCTGAGCTTCTCCCAAGGGATCGGGTAGTAATCATTGCCGATGCCCAGAAAGCCGCCGAATTGCAGCACGGCATAGTCAGTTCGGCCCGAAGCCTTGTCGACCATGAAATTGCGAATCGAGCCAAGATGCTCGCCATTGTTGCTGTAGACCGGCGTGCCGTTGACAAGATCCGAGGCGATGAGACGCGATGTCTCCGCAATGGGCAGGGGTTCGGTCATAAGATGCATCCTTCCAGCCAGGGTTTCTGGTGAGGGCATGAGTCTTCGGGTGCCCTTTCCGGTCTTGTTGCCGGACCCGTTGCGGCGCTGCGAAAAACGCGCCGTCGAACTATGGAACGCTTTGCCGCGCGCAAGGTGCCGGGGCCAATTTACATTGGCCGCAGGGCCGCGCCATTTCGTCGCCGGTTCGGATCAAAGGCCGATGCGGCGCATTCCAAGGCCCATCAGGTGATCTTGAGGAGAGCCACGATGCCACGCGGTGACAAAAGCGCCTACACCGACAAGCAGAAGCGCAAAGCCCAGCATATCGAGGACAGCTACGAAAGCCGCGGTGTGCCCGAGGAGGAGGCCGAAAGGCGCGCCTGGGCCACGGTGAACAAGGAGTCGGGCGGGGGCAACAAGTCCGGCTCGGGGCGTGGCAAGCCTGACACGCATGTATCCTCGTCACGCGGCGGGCGGGCGAACAAATCCGGCTCGCCCGAACAGCGCAGCGCCGCCGCCCGCAAAGGCTGGGTGACGCGCCGCAAGAATGCCGCGCACAGCCACGCCGCCTGATTGTCCACTCCATCCTGCAGGAGGATCTGTCATGACCACAATGACTTTGAAAAAAGGCCTGTTTTTCGGTTTGCTCAGCGCCGTGGGCAGTTGGCTCTATCTCAATCGCGGGCGCTATGGCGCGGCGACGGTGAAGAAGGACGATGGCGTGCATCATCCCGCTCCGGCTTTTGCGGGGCCGGGCGCGCATAAGGACTCGCCCAGCCAGGTGCGCGACGCCGGCCCCGCCCATATGCGTGACCGGCAGCACCATTGGGATGATGTCGATCAGGCCTCGGATGAGAGCTTCCCGGCCAGCGATCCGCCCTCGCACTAAGCGGCCTTACCCCGACTGATGATGGCGCGGGCCGGTTGCTGCCGGTCCGCGCTGCCCTGCGAGATGGGAGCAGAGCATGAGCGACACCACCATCGGCATGATCCATGAAGACACGCTGCCCGGCCATGAGACGCGGCTGGAGCCCAAGCCCGCATGGCAGCCGCGTCATCCCGGCTCCGGCAAATTGGCGGGCAAGGTGGCCGTGATCACCGGGGGCGACAGCGGCATTGGCCGCGCCGTGGCGGCGCTTTTCGCGCGCGAGGGCGCGGATATCGCCATCGCCTATTTGAACGAACATGACGATGCGCGCGAGACCGAGAAGATCGTCATCGCCGAGGGCCAGCGCGTCCTCTCCTTTGCGGGCGATCTGGGCGAAAAGGCCAATGCCGAGCGCTTTATCGCTCAGGTCATTGCCACCTTCGGCACCATCGATATCGTGGTCAGCAATGCCGGGGAGCAGCATGAAGACCAGAACATCGAAGACATCACCGAGGATCAGCTGCGCCGTACCTTCCAGACCAATGTCTTCGCCATGTTCTTTCTGGTTCAGGCGGCGATGCCTTATCTGAAGAAGGGCGCCTCGATTGTCACCTGTACATCGGTGACGATGTATCAGGGTTCGCCAGGACTGCTCGATTACGCCAGCACCAAGGGCGCGATCACCGCTTTTACCCGGTCGCTGAGCGAAAATCTGATTGAGAAGGGCATTCGGGTGAACGCCGTCGCGCCCGGCCCGATCTGGACGCCGCTCAATCCGATGGGCGGGGCCAATCCTGAAAAGGTCGCCCATTTCGGCGAAGATACGCCGATGGGGCGCCCCGGCCAGCCCAATGAGGTGGCGCCCAGCTTCCTGTTTCTGGCCAGTGACGATGCCAGCTATATGAGCGGGCAGGTGCTGCATCCCAATGGGGGCACGATCGTCGGCAGTTAAAACCATGCGTATTCATGCCAATTGAGAGCACGCGCGGCAGGGGTTACCGTCGCGCGGGGCAACAGGGGGACGTTTCATGCAGCTTTTCCAATGCCAGTCCTGCGGTCAGGTGCTTTATTTCGAGAACACCGCTTGCGTGAAATGCGGCCATCGCCTCGGCTATCTGCCCGACCGGGGCCGGATGAGCGCGGTGGAGCCCGATGGCGCCGAATGGATCGCTCTGGCCAATCCCGAGGCGCGCTATCGCTTCTGCGCCAATTGGGAGCAGAATGCCTGCAACTGGATGGTCGATGCCGCGCAGGATGAGCCCTTTTGCATCGCCTGCCAGCACAACCGCATCATCCCGGATCTGTCGCTGCCGGAGAACCGCGCCAATTGGCAAAAGATCGAGGAGGCCAAGCGCCGCCTGTTCTACACGCTGATCAAGCTGCGCCTGCCGATGCCGACCGTCGCCAGCGGCGATCCCGAGCCTTTGGTCTTCGATTTCCCCGCCTCCAGCGATGGCCACAAGGTGATGACAGGCCATGACAATGGCGTGATCACCATCGCGCTGGAAGAGGCTGACGATGTGGCGCGCGAAAGTGCCCGGGCCTCGATGGGGGAGCTTTATCGCACGCTGCTGGGCCATTTCCGGCATGAGGTCGGCCATTACTACTGGGACCGTCTGGTGCGTGATGGCGGGGAGCTGGACAGCTTCCGCGCCCTGTTCGGCGATGAAACGCTCGATTACGGCGAGGCTCTGCAGCGCCACTACGATCAGGGCGCTCCGGCGGATTGGCAGCAGGATTTCGTCAGTTCCTATGCCACCATGCATCCGTGGGAAGACTGGGCCGAAACCTGGGCGCATTACCTCCATATCATCGACACGCTGGAGATGGCGGGCGCCTTTGGCATCCGCATCGAGCCGCGCATTGATCACGATCCGCAGCTGGAAACCGAAATCGTTTTCGATCCCCATCAGGATGTGCCGGTGGAACGGCTGATCGATGCGTGGTTGCCGCTGACCTATGCGGTCAATTGCCTCAACCGCTCGATGGGGCAGAGCGATCTCTATCCCTTCGTGATCCCGCCGCGCGTGGTGGAGAAGATGGCCTATATCCACCGGCTGATCCATGCCCGCGCCGCCATTCCTGTCCTTGGCTAAACCCTGCGGTGAGTGGTCGCTGGGGCGGGCCGGGCGGTTCGTCGCAGCGCCACTTTCGCGGGATTGGGGGCTTTCATCCAAGGCAGGCGAGGCCGCAGCCAAGGCCTTTCCGATCCAAGCCATGGGAGTAAAGCGATGTCACAGCATGATCACGATATTTCGACGCTGAACGAGCTGATCGCCACCACCATCGACAGCGCCGACGGCTATGCCGAAGCCGCCAAGGAGGCGCGCGGCAGCCGTTTCGAAACGCTCTTCAACGCCCGTGCCGGTGAGCGCCGCAACATCGCCAACACGCTTCAGCGCGAAGTCGGCCTGCTGGGCGGCGAGGCCGAAAGCAGCGGCACCATCCTGGCCAGCGCCGAGCGGCTGTTCTTCAACCTCAAATCGGTGGTGACCTCGCATGACGAGAAGATGATCGTCAACGAGGTCGAGTCCGGCGAGGACCATATCAAGGCCAAGTACGAGGATGCCGTGCGTGACACGGGCCTTTCCACGCAGGTCAAGGCGCTGATCGAACAGGCCTATCAGACCGTGCGCGCGGGCCATGACGAAATGCGCGACATCAAGCACAGCATGCAGGGTTAGGTCCTTTCCCCCGTCGGGACCTGACCCTGGGAAAAGGGCGAGGCGGCTGGAGCGCCTCGCCCTTTTCTTGTGCTTGTGGGTGGGAGTTGAATGGCAGGGGGATCGGTAATGCCTCCGGCGGGCAAAGGGCCATCGCCCTTTGCAATCCCTTTATTGTCAGCATTGCGCCTCGGGTTCGGCGTGAGATTTCGGGCTCAACGCAGCAGCTGTTGTTAGCCACTACGCGGATTGTTGCGGCCCGCCCGGAACCCGTGTTTTGCGCTGAAAAGTCCCTGCAGCGGTCATCGGAGAAACGGCCGAGTGCGTTTGCGCCACTCAGGCCGCGCCGATGCTGTCCAGATGACGCTGCAACCCGCGCTCATGGCGCGTCAGCCAGCGGGTGGCGCGGGGCAGGGGTGTGGTGGCAAACTCTCCCTTATCCTGCGCCAGAGCGATCAGGCTGGGATGGACATAGGATTTGCGCGCCACCGCCGGCGTGTTGCCGAGATCCGCGCAGACATGCGCCAGCATCGCCGTCAACCCGCCTGTGGGGCGCCGACGTTCCATCAGCCATTCAAAGGCCAGCACCGATGCAGCAAAGGTGCGAAAATGCTTGGCGGTGATGGCTTCCCCGGTGATGGCGCGCAGATAGTCGTTCACATCATGCGAGTGGATGGGATGGGCTTGGCCCTCATCGTCCAGCCACTGGAACAGATGCTGCCCCGGCACATCCTGCATCGCCTTCACAAAGCGCGCGAGGCCTTTGTCGGAAACAGCCATCCGGCATTGCTTGCCCGATTTGGCGCGGAAGCTCAGCGCGATTTTCCCGGCCTGCAGTTTCACATGCCGCATCCGCAGGGTGGAGGCGCCGAAGCTGCCGTTCTCGCGCGCGTAGCACTCATTGCCGACGCGGATATGCGTGACATCCAGCAGCCGCACCAGCGAAGCGATGGCCCGCTCACGGCTAAGGCCGCGCCGCGCCAGATCGGCCTCCACCCGCGCGCGGATCAGCGGCAGAACGGTGGCGAATGCGGCGCATCCGGCAAATTTCTCCGCCTCGCGCGCGGCGCGGAAATCAGGGTGATAGCGGTATTGGCGGCGGCCCTTGGCGTCGATCCCGGTGGCCAGCACATCGGCCTGCGGATCGGGTGAGAACCACGCCTGCTGATAGGCGGGCGGCAGGGCGATGCGGTTGAGCCGCGCCACCTCCTCGGCCTGCGTGATGCGGCTGCCGTCGGGCGCGAAATAGTGCCAGACCTTCCCCCGCCGCCTCCGTGTGATGCCCAAAGGCTGGTCGGAGGCGGGGAGGGAGAGTGCTGAGCTGGCCATAGGCATGAAAGCACGGCCAGCAAGGCTTTGTTCCTATTTGGCCTTCTTCAGCCGTCGCAGATTGGCGCGCACCCGCCCGCGATAGAGGCGTGTCGCCCCGCTGGCCTGATCGTGGGGCTGCATGCCCCATTGGCCCAGCGCCAGCTTCCAGCTGACATCGCCCATGGCACGCAGCTTTTCGCTGACCATACGCTCGCTTTCCCTGGCGGCGCCGGGCCCGCCGGTGGAGATCATCATCATGCGCAGGGCGATGACCTGTGCCGCTTCGAAGGAGAGCATGCTCCAGTCGAGCCACAGCTTGCTCATCTGCGCGGCGGTCTGGTGAGGAGAGGGCATCATCTCAAGGCACCAGCGCGTGGGTGAGCAGCTTGGCAACCTCTTCGGATTGCCCGTCCAGCACCGCCTTGGCCGAATAAAGCGCCGTGCCCAGCACCTGCGAGGCGCTGACCTTGGGCGGCATCACCAGCTCATAGCGGTCTGTCACCACATCGAGCAGGGCGGGGCCCGGCTCGGCCAGCCATTGCGCCACGGCGGCCTCAAGGCTTTCAGGGGCCTCCACCCTTTGCCCCCAGAAGCCGATGGCGCGGGCCACCTGCGCGAAATCGGGGTTCTTCAGATCGGTGAAGGCATGCAGCAGCCCCTCCACCTTCTGCTCCAGCTCAACAAAGCCCAGCGAGGCATTGTTGAACACGCAGACCTTGATCGGCAGCTCCTCCTGAATGGCGGTCAGCAGATCGCCCAGCAGCATGGAAAGCCCGCCATCGCCGCACAGCGCGATCACCTGCCGATCCGGATAGGCCGCCTTGGCCCCCAGCGCCTGAGGCATGGCATTGGCCATGGTGCCATGGGTGAGGGAAATGATCGTGCGGTTCTTCCCCGTGGCGGGCACATGGCGCAGGCACCACACCATGGGCGATCCACCATCGGCGGTGTAGACCGCGTCTTGCTGCGCATGGGCGGCGATCAGGCTGGTGAGATATTGCGGATGGATCGCTCCGCCCTTGCCGATCGTGGCGCGGCTCTGCTGGCCCTTGCGGGTTTCCGCCTGCATCTCCAGCGCGGCATCGAGGAATTTGCGATCCTCCCGCTCGCGGATCAGCGGCAGCAGCAGCTCCAGCGTGGGGCCGATATCGCCCACTGCGCCGATCTGCACCGGATGGCGGCGGCCCAGATGGGTGGGGTCGATGTCGATCTGGATGATCTTGGCCTTTTCCGGATAGAACTGCCGCCAGGCGAAATCGCAGCCCAGCAGCAGCAGCGTGTCGCAGCCCATCAGCGCGTGATAGCCCGCCTTGCCGCCAAAGATGCCGGTCATCCCCACATCATGCGGATTGTCATACTCCAGAAAATCCTTGGCGCGCGAGGTATGGGCGACGGGCGCCTTCAGTCTATCCGCCAGCGCCAGAATGGCATCATGCGCGCCCTCGCAGCCCGAACCGCCATAGATCGCCACCTTGCCTCCAGCGTTCAGAGCCTTGGCGATGCGGTCGATCTCATGGGGCGCCGGGACGGTGCGCGACTGGGCATGATGGACGGCGAAAGGCGCATCATCGGTCAGCTTGGCGGCGGAGATATCGGCAGGCACGATCAGCACCGCCACGCCCTTTTTCGACAGCGCCGCCTGAGCTGCCATCGCCGCCTTGCGCCGGGCTTGAGCAGGCGTGCGGATTTCATCGCACCACACGCTGCAGCTGGCATAGACCGCCTTGAAATCCACCTCCTGCGGGAAATCGAAGCCCAGCTCGTCGCGCACGATCTGACTGGCGATCAGCACCACCGGCGCGCGGTTGCGATGGCTCTCAAACAGGCCGTTGATGAAATGCAGGCTGCCCGGCCCGCAAGAGCCCGCGCACAGCGCCAGATCGCCCGTCAGCAGCGCATCGGCCCCGGCGGCGAAGGCGCCCGCCTCCTCATGCCGCACATGGACCCAGCGCAGATCCTCTTTCTCGCGAATGGCGTCGGTGATGTGGTTGAGCGTGTCGCCCGGAATGCCATAGACGCGCCGCGCCCCCGCTTCGAACAAAGTGTCGACGATGGCCTGCGCAACGGTGGATGACATCGGATGCTCCTTGCGAGAGAGATACAAAAAATGGGGCAGGCTTTCGGCCCGCCCCGCAGATGTGAGTCAGGGATGTGCGGCGCTTGGGTGTCACAGCAGCCCCACCGCATGATGACCGGCCTGATCGGGCCGGATGGCCAGACCGGTGAACAGGTCGAACAGGCCCGCCAGCGTGATATCGGCGGTCCAGACCTCGGCCTTGCTGATCTCGAAGCGCATCAGCGCCAGCGTTGGATCGTCCTTGCCGCCGGGGAACCAGGCTTCGACCTTGTTCGACCACAGCTTGTCCAGCACATTGCGGTCCTGCTCGCGGTGCAGGCGGCCAGACAGGGCAGCAAACAGCTTGTGCCCGCTGCTTGAGAAATCGACCTCCGCCGAGGCCTCGACCGCCAGCGTGCTGGACTGGTGCATGAAGAACCACACCGTGTGGTGCGCGTTGCGATCCAGCATGGCCGTCATCGGCTGGCTGTGGGCACCGGCCTCGCTCAGGCGCATCATGACGAAGGGGCTGTCGTCCAGCGCGTTCCAGAAGGCGTTGCGGATATCATTGTCCATGGCGAGTTCTCCTCGGTAGGGGGCACCTTGGGGAGCAAGCGGCGTGGAGCGCTATGCGTTGCGTCAGGGAGATAACGGGCAAGGCGGGGCGCTTGTTCCGCGTAAAATCGCCTTGCGGATAAAAGCCTTGGCGGCTGGGCGGTTGCCTTGCCGCAGGCCCGTGAAGGGCGCATAAAAGCGCACCCCGGCCCCGCTGGAGTCGCGGGGCCGGGGTGCTGATAACATCGGTTTTACAGCTGGATCAGGCGCCCCTTATGCTCCGGGCCCGATCATGGTTTCGGGCCGCACCAGCGAGTCAAATGTCGCCTCTTCCACCAGCCCGGTTTCCAACGCCGCTTGCTTCAGCGTCAGCCCGTTGTGCTGGGCATGTTTGGCGATCTTGGCGGCATTTTCGTAACCGATGGCCGGAGCCAGAGCCGTCACCAGCATCAGCGAACGGTCGAGCAGTTCGGCCAGCCTTTCGCGGTTGGGCTCAAGCCCCTCCAGCGTGCGCTCCGTAAAGCTGGCGATGCCATGGGCCAGCAAATGGATCGAACGCAGCACATTGGCCCCGATCATCGGCTTGAAGACGTTCAGCTCCAGATGGCCCTGCAGCCCGCCAATGGTGATTGCCGTGTTGAGGCCGATCACCTGAGCGGCCACCATGGTCAGCATCTCGCATTGCGTGGGGTTGACCTTGCCCGGCATGATCGAGCTGCCCGGCTCATTTTCAGGCAGCAGCAATTCGCCGATCCCGGCGCGCGGGCCGGAACCCAGCAGGCGGATATCATTGGCGATCTTGGTCAACGCCGTCGCCAGAGCCGACAGCGCGCCCGACAAAGCCACCAGCGCATCATGCCCGGCCAGAGCGGCAAAGAGATTGGTGGCCGGGCGGAAGGGCACGCCGGTGATCTCGGCCAGTTCCGCCGCGATGTCCTGAGAAAAGCCTTCCGGCGCGTTCAGCCCGGTGCCGACCGCTGTGCCGCCCTGCGCCAGCTCCAGCACCTCGTTCAGCGTGTAGGCGATGCGGGTGCGCGCCTTGGCGATCTGGTCGGCATAGCCCGAAAATTCCTGCCCCAGCGTGATCGGCGTGGCATCCTGCATATGGGTGCGGCCGATCTTGATGATGGGCTGCCATTCTTCCGCCTTGCGCTCCAGCACATGATGCATCGCGGCCAGCGCCGGATCGAGCTGCGCCAGCACCGCCACGGCAGCAGCAATATGCAGCGCAGTGGGGAAGCTGTCGTTGGAGGATTGCGCGCGGTTGACGTGATCGTTCGGGTGGACAGGGCTCTTGCCGCCGCGCTTGCCGGTCAGCAATTCGTTGGCGCGGCTGGCCACCACCTCGTTGACGTTCATGTTGGTCTGCGTGCCGGAACCGGTCTGCCAGATCACCAGCGGGAACTGGTCGTCAAGCTGGCCGGTCGCCACTTCGCTGGCGGCGGCATCGATGGCCTCGGCAATCTCGGCAGGCAGGCCGTGGCGGGCGTTCACCTTGGCGGCGGCCTGCTTGATGCGGGCGAGGGCATGGATGATCTCGATCGGCATGCGTTCCTGCGGGCCGAAGGGGAAGTTCTGCAGGCTGCGCTGGGTCTGCGCGCCCCAATAGGCCTCGGCGGGGACGGGTATGCCGCCCAGACTGTCGGTTTCGGTGCGGAATTCCTGAGTCATGTTAGTCCTCCGAGGGGTGAGGCGGGTCGATGAACAAGATAGGCAAGGCTTGCGCTTATGGAAGCCTTATCCGACGATGGTCGAGGCCAAGGCGAAAGGGGCGTGCGATGCCTGGAATGCTGCGCAACAAACGAGCCATGGCGCGCTGGTTTCTGGTGGTGCTTTATGCGCTGGCGGGGGTGCTGCATCTGGTGCTGCCCGCGCCGTTCATCGGCATCACACCCGGCTGGGTGCCATACCCCGCGCAGGTGATCGCTGTGACGGGCTTGTGTGAGATCGCAGGAGCGGTCGCTTTGGCCCAACCGCGCTGGCCGGGGCTGAGGCGCGCGGCGGGGGTGGCTCTGGCGCTTTATGCGCTCTGCGTGTTTCCGGCCAACATCCACCATATGATGATGGATCTGGCGCGAAGCGATCATGGGCTGGGTTATGCCTATCATCTGCCCCGCATGGTGGCGCAGCCGGTGCTGATCTGGCTGGCCCTGTGGTGCAGCAAGCCGCCTCATTAAGCCGAGGGATAGCTGGAGAGTTCCACCAGATTGCCATCGGGATCACGGCAATAGACCGAGCAGATTGTGCCCCTTGCCCCGCGCTTCTCCACCGGGCCAACTTCCACGACGACACCCTGCTGCGCCAGATGCGCCAGCACGGCGTCGGGCGAGGCATCGACCAGAAAGCAGAGATCGTCACTGCCGGTGGCGGGATGGTGACCGGTGAACCACTCGGCCTGCGTGGCGGCGATGGGGCGCAGATTGATCTTCTGTGCGCCGAAATGCAGGCTGATGCGCGGGGTTTTGCCGGGCCCCGGGATATGCTCCTCGCGGCTCATGCCGAGGATGCTTGTGTACCACGCGGCGCTGGCCTCGGGATCGCGCACATTCAGCACGATATGGTCGATGGCGGTGGCACGGATCATGCGGTTTTCTCCCAGTTCAGCCAGTCACGCAGGAGAGCGCTGGTGGCCTCGGGCTGTTCCAGCGGTGGCAGATGGCCGCATTGCGCAAAGCGATGCAGACGCGCGCCGGGGATGGCCTGATGCATCGCCTCGGCCAGAGGGGGCGGGGTCATCCGGTCATCCTCGCCCACCGCGATCAGCGTGGGCACCGTGATGCCGGGCAGCAGAGGGCGACTGTCCGTGCGAGTCAGGATCGCCTGCTGCTGGCGGACAAAGGCCTGCTGGCCGACCTCCTTGGCCATGGCGCGCACGGTGGCGCCCACCGGCCCGCACACATGGCTTTCATGCACGAGTTGCGGCAGCATCGCCTCGGTCACGCCCATAAAGCGGCCCAGACCCAGCGTCTTTATGGCGCGCTGGCGTTCGGCTTGCCGGGCCTCACCATCGGGCGCGGCACTGGTGTCGAGCAGGGCGAGGCGGGTGACCCGCCCGGGCGCCTGCCGCATGATCTCCAGCGCGACATAGCCGCCCATCGACAGGCCCGCCAAGGCAAAGCGTTCCGGCGCCTGAGCCAGCACGCGGGCGGCCATGGCGGGGATGCTATCGTCCTGCGTGAGGTCAGCGATCCATGGCGCTGCGATATCGGCCAGATCGTCGGCCTGCCTTTGCCATAGCCGCGCATCGCACAGCAGGCCGGGGAGCAGCACAAGGGCCTCAGCCATGGGCGCGCTCCTCGCGGATGGTCAGCGTCAGCACCACGCCCACCAGCGCCAGCGCGCCAGACAGGCCTGCCACGCCGCTCCAGCCCAGATGCTGCCAGAACCAGCCGCCCACCGAGCCCGTCACGCTGGAGCCCAGATAGTAGAACAGCAGATAGAGCGAGGCGGCATGGCCCTTGGCCGGCCCCGCCAGCCGCCCGACCCAGCCGCTGGCAATGGCATGGGCGGCGAAAAAGCCGATCGTCACCAGAAGAATGCCCAGAATGACGATCCACAGCGCGCTGGCCATGGTGGCCGCCACGCCCAGCCCCATCAGCGCCAGAGCGGCGGCGGCGGGCAGGCGTCGCCCGATGCGGTCGGCCAGTTGCCCGGCGGCGGAGCTGGTGAACATGCCCGAGATATAGGTCAGGAAGATCATGCTGATCGCCGTCTGCCCCAGATTGTAGGGCGCGGCGGAGAGGCGGAAACCGGCGTAGTTGAAGATGGTGACAAAGACGCTGGTCAGCACAAAGCCCACGCCGAACAGGCGCAGCATCGCCGGATTGCGCAGATGGCCCAGCCAGATCGCGGGATGGCCGCGCAGCTGGAACCGCTCATGCGGGATAAAGCGCTTTGAGGCGGGCAGCAGCAGCGCAAAGCCAGCCGCTGCCGCCAGATCGGCGATGCTGATGGCGATCATCGCGCCGCGCCATGAGGTGAGGTCGGTCAGCACGCCCATGCCCACACGCCCGGCCATGCCGCCAAAGGCCGTGCCCGCGACATAGAGGCCCATCGCCCGACCCAGATCGCGGTGGTGGATCTCCTCGGCCAGATAGGCCATCGCCACGGCGGGCACGCCGCCCAGCGCCAGACCTTCCAGCAGGCGGAAGCCCAGCATCGCGGGCCACCATGGCGCTATCCCCGCCAGCAGGTTGAACAGCGCCGCGCAGGCCATGGAGGCGAACATCAGCGGTCTGCGCGGCAGGGCCTGAGACAGAGCGCCCATGGCAAAGATCGCCAGCGCCAGCGCTCCGGTGGTGAGCGAGAGGGCCAGCGAACTTTCCGCCGGGCCGATATGAAAGCTGCGCGAGAACTCCGGCAGCAGCGGCTGCACGCAATAGAGCAGCGAGAAGGTCGAGAACCCCGCCAGAAACAGGGCGAGGCTGGCATGGCGATAGGCGGGCGCGCCGCGCGCCATGCCTTCGGGCAGGGTTGTTTCGGAGAAGGAAGCGATGGCGTTCATGGCCCTCGATATAGGCCTGCGGAGACCGCCAGTCCAATCTATGGCACTGGCGATTGTGATCTGTTTTATATATGATGATGGCGAGAGGATCGCCTGATGGAACTGCGCCATATCCGCTATTTCCTCGCCGTGGCCGAGGAGGGCAATTTTACCCGCGCCGCCGCGCGCATGGGCATCGGCCAGCCGCCGCTCAGCCAGCAGATTCGTGATCTGGAGGAGGAGATCGGCACCCGCCTGTTCCACCGCGTGCCCCATGGTGCGGAACTGACCGAAGCGGGGCGCGCCTTTCTGGACGGCGTTTCCGCTCTGCCCGATCAGGTGGCGGGGGCGGTGAGGCAGGCCCAGCGGGCAGGGCGCGGCGAGACCGGGGCGCTGCGCATCGGTTTTACCGGTGCGGCGGCGCTGAACCCCATCGTTCCCGCCGCGATCCGGGCCTTTCAGCGCTCACGCCCGCAGGTGGAACTCACGCTGCTGGAGCGCAACAGTACGGCGCTGGGTCAGGGGGTGCGCGACGGCAGCCTCGATCTGGCCTTTCTGCGACCCTCTCCCACCGAGGCGGATCTGCATCTCAGCCTGTTTCCTGATGAGGAGATGATCGCCGCCGTGCCTGTGGGCCATCCGTCCCTGCCTGAGGACCCAGACGCGCCGCTGGTGCTGGCCGATCTGCGCGACGATCCCTTTATCCTGACGCCCCGCCCCGTCGGCACCGCCTGGTTCGATGCCGCGCTGGAGGCTTGCGAGCTGGCCGGTTTTACCCCGCAGCTGGGGCAGGCAGCGCCGCAATTGTCCTCGGTGCTGTCACTGGTGGCAGCGGGGCAGGGTGTGTCGGTGGTGCCGGTGTCGATGCGGCAATTGGCGCTGGAGGGGGTCAGCTATCGTGCGATTGGCGATGTGAAGGCCCGCACAAGGCTGGCGCTGGCCAGCTTGCGCGGCAGTCGTACAGTGCTGGTGCGGCATTTTCTGGGGTTGGCGCTTCCCGCCTAGTCCGGTCGCCGCTTGATGACATGGATCTGCTCGACATGCCCCGGCCACAGCTGGACGCGGTAGTGGTCGTTGCCATCCAGCCCATCCTCGGAATGATCGTCGAGGTTGGCATAGCTGACGCGGACGGCATAATCGCCCGGCGGCACGGCAAAGTGCTGACTGTCTTCCATGCTGTCCGTACAGCCGAGCGCTAAAATTGTGCCGCTTGTCACGATAAGCGGGCATTCAATCACCTGATCCCATGCTGCAACATCGGCAGATGGCTGTTCGTGCAGAATTTCGAGGGTGACCGGGACGGTCATATTGCGCGCCGTGCCCACTGCGACCAGATCGGGCCCCGCAGCGAGCATGCGATCCGTGGTCAGCTGATCCCAGATTGTCCCGGTGTCGGTCTTGCGCTCCTCATCGCAGATGTAGAATTGGAAGTAATCGGCGAAAAGAGAAAGTTCGTAACGCTGATCATCCATGGCGCGATGCTATCCTTTCTATTCCTTCCGCGTAGCGGCTTAAGATAGCTTAGACATCGCGTCCTGCTTCCGACGATGAGTGGTGGCAAAACGTAGACATTAAAGGGATTGCAAAGGGCGATGGCCCTTTGCCCGCCGGAGGCTAAAACCTAAACCCCTTACTTCCCCCGACGCTTGGCATGCCGATGCGTTTCATGCTCGGCCCCCGTGAAATCATAGACCGCCACACCGGATGGATCATGCGGCAGGCGCAGCACTTCGGGATGAGTCAGCGTGTGCTGGGCATCCTCGTAACCGGCGGTCCAGTGGTCTTCCATGGTCTGGCGCGAGAATTCGTAATCCTTCGACTCGCCCTCATAGGTCTGCGATCTGTAGACCAGCTGGACGATGTTGAAGAGCGCTGGATCGGTCGCCTCGATCAGCGTCTTGGCTTCGGGCGTTTCCAGCAATTCGGGTGGCACTTGCGCGGCCAGCTTGCGGAAGGCGGCTCGCAGCAACTGGCGTTCGCGGAAGGTGTCGGTGGCGGTGCGGGTGCGGCTGGAGAACTGGATCTCCTTGGCGCGCACCGCCACGCTTTGCAGATCCGAGGGGAGCGGCCCGCGCGCGCTCCACAGATCGACCTGAAACACCAGCGTATCCAGCTCCGAACGCGACGACAGCACCCAGTCTAGCGGCGTGTTGGAGACCAGGCCGCCATCCCAGTAATGCTCGCCATCGACCTCCACGGGCGGGAAGCCGGGGGGCAGGGCGCCGCTGGCCATGATATGCTCGGGCCGGATCTTGTCGGTGGCATTGTCGAAATAGGCGAAATTGCCGGTGCGGATGTTGACCGCGCCGACGCTGAAACGGGTTTCGCGCGCATTGATGCGGTCAAAATCGACGAGCGACTCCAGCGTGGCCTTGAGCGGGGTGGTGTCATACCAGCTGGTCGCGCCCGCGCTGCCGCTGGGGTAGAGGCCGGGGGGCAGCATGCGCGGTGTGAAGAAGCCCGGCACGCCGCCGACCAGCACATGGCCCGCCGCGATCTGGTTGATGGCGCCGCGCACCGTGGCATCGCGCGCCAGATGCGGCAGCCATTCGGCCCAGCTGGCGCTATGGGCGCTGACGCCCTCCCAGAACTGCCGGAGCTTGCCCACGCGGCTGCCGCGCGGATTGCCGGCGATGATCGCGCTGTTGATCGCGCCGATGGAGATGCCCGCGATCCAGTTGGGCTCGATCTCGCGCTCGGCCAGCGCTTCATAAACGCCCGCCTGATAGGCTCCCAGGGCGCCTCCGCCCTGAAACAGCAGGGCGACGCAGCTGAAGGGCGTGCCATTGTCACCGCGGTTATGAGTGGAGGGGGCTTTCCATGGACGCAGCTTGGGCGAAGATGACATGGCGGCTCCTTCGAGAGCTTGGGGGGTGGCCCCACACTATCCGAAGAAACCGCCGATGCAAGCGCGCCCGGCGCAATCGCGATACGCCTGATTGCAAGCGATAAAGCGGGAACAAATGTGACGTTTCAGTCTTAATCCAGCCGCGCCGGTTCCAGACGCGGGCTGAGCAGATGCACCGCCAGCAGGGCCAGTACATAGGCGCTGGCGCAGATGGCGAACAGCACCTCGTAGCTGTGGGTGGCGTCCAGCACATAGCCGGTGAATTTGGCCATGCCCATGCCGCCCAGTGCGCCGATGGTGCCGCCGATGCCCACCACGCTGCCCACTGCCGCGCGGGGGAAGAGGTCCGAGGGCAGGGTGTAGACATTGGCGGAAAAGGCCTGATGCGCGGCGGTGGCAAGGCCGATCACCAGCACGGCGCCCCACACGCTCTCGATGCTCTGGGCGAACCAGATCGGGGCGACGCAGATGGCGCAGACCAGCATCGTCAGCTTGCGCGCGGCATTCACGCTGTAGCCGCGCCGGATCATGGTGGAGGACATCCAGCCGCCTGCCACGCTGCCCAGGTCGGAGATGATGTAGATCGCCGCCAGCGGCAGGCCGAAGCTTTTGAGATCGAGGTGATAGCGGTCGAACAGATAGCCCGGCAGCCAGAAGAGGAAGAACCACCAGATCGGGTCGATCAGGAATTTGGCGATGGCATAGCACCATGTCTCACGCTTGGAGAGCAGCGGGCCCCAGCCGATCTTTACGCTGGTGTCGGCCTTGTCCTGACGGATCCAGTCCAGCTCGCCCTGTGTGACATGGGGATGGACCGAAGGGTGGCGATAAAGCGCCCACCACGCCGCCAGCCAGGCCACGCCAAAGATGCCGGTGACGAAGAAGGCCGTGCGCCAGCCGAACCACAGCACCAGCGCGGGCACCAGCAGCGGGGTGATGATCGCGCCGACATTGGCGCCCGCGTTGAAGATGCCGATGGCGAGGGCCCGCTCGCGCTGGGGGAACCAGTCGGCCACGGCGCGGATGCCGGCGGGGAAGTTGCCGGATTCGCCAATGCCCAGCCCGAAGCGCGCGGCGGCGAAAGAGGCGACGCCGCTGGCGAAACCATGCGCCATATGGCCGATGGTCCAGATCACGATGGCGATGGCGTAGCCCATGCGGGCGCCCAGCTTGTCGACGACGCGCCCGAAGCTCAGATAGCCCAGCGCATAGGCCATCTGGAACCAGAAGATGATGTTGGAATAGGCGTTCTCGTCCCAGCCGAGTTCGCTTTGCAGCGTGGGTTTCAGCACGCCGATCATCTGGCGATCGATGTAATTGACGGCGGTGGCCGCAAACAGCAGCCCGCAGACCACCCAGCGATAGCGCCCTGCCTTGGCCGAAAGCCCTTCCGCCGTATCCGGGCGCGCGGCGGCCAGCGGAGCCGAAGCGTCGGCGCTGGCCGTTTTCAACACGGATTGCGGGTCTGAGGTGGCGCTGTTCATCGATCTCTCTCCATCATGGCCCTTTGCGGGCTCTTGATCGCGGCGACCCTAATGCGGATCGCCGGTGCTGTCTTTGCTGATCAGCGGGCCTTTGCGGCCACGATCCGGCATGACACCTGACCATAGGGCCCGAAGCTGGCCGTCGCGCTCTGCCCCACGGCGATGGCGTGGACGCCGGTCACTGCTCCGGTCGAGACCCAGAGGCCCTTGGAGGTGTCGATCCCGCGCTCGATCAGATTGGCGAGCAGGAAACGCACCGCGCCCAGCGGCCCGTCGAGCATGGCGGCGGCGGTGGCCTCGCCCACGATCTCGCCATTGATGGCGGTCGAGAGGGGCAGGCTGCGCAGATCGAGTGTGCGCCAGCCTTCCAGCACGGCGCCGAGAATCAGCCCATGGTTGTTGCCGAAATCCGAGACGGTGACCGTGGGCCCATCCTCGTTGATGCCGGGATAGGGGGAGGAGGCGATCTCGATGCCGATGCGCAGATCATCGAGGATGGCCAGCGTTCCGGCGTCATCGGCGGGCACGGCTCCGGTGAAGCCCGGCGCGACATGGGCCATGAATTCGGCCTCCACCGCGGCGAAGCCCTCGGCAAAGACAGGCATCTCGGGCGCGGCGCCGGGGGCGGCCCAGATCACCGTATCGGCGAAGATCGGCCCTGCCAGCCGGTCCGTGCCCAGTCGCTCGACATGGGGCGGGGGCACGCGGCCCACCTTCCAGCCGACAACCGTGCGATCCTCAAGGGCGAGGGCGCGATTCTGGATGGCATAGGCCTCGGCCATGTCCTGCGGCTTGGTGCCGGGATAGGTGGCCAGCCCTGTGGCATCCCGGCGCGCCTGCACAAAGGCGCTGGCCACTTTGTCGATCTCAAGCCTGTCGATCTCTACGGACACTCTTCCCAACCTTCCCCACTATCTTGTGTGACGTCGTCTTGAGGATAGGGTTACTGGAAACCGGTGTCATTGACAATCATCTCGCGAATTTTTGTCCTGTCCGCTGATGAAAGGCTGATTTCGCAGGTGGACCGGCTGGGAAGGCAGGCGCCAATAGGGCGATGTAAAGCGGGAAAGGAGGTTTGACGGGATATCGGTAACCGGTGTCAGATTGGCGGTAAAGGGAAGGATCTTGAGGTTGTCCGGTGTCAATCCGGTTGCCAGCGCCCTTTCCTGCGGGCAAGGCTGGGGTTTCGGCCGCATGATGAGGCTGCCGCTCAGGAGGTTGTGTGCAAAAGCACGAGGCGAAAGCGACGATCAACGATGTGGCGGAGAAGGCCGGCGTCTCGAAAAAGACGGTCAGCCGGGTGATCAACCGCTCGCCCCTGCTCAACGATGCCACGCGTGAGAAGGTGGAGAAGGTGATCGCCGAATTGGGTTATGTGCCCAATCCTCAGGCGCGCGCTCTGGCCTTGCGGCGCAATTTCCTGATCGGCCTCGTGCATGACAACCCCAATGCCCAGACGGTGCTGACCGTGCAGCAGGGTATGCTGGAGGCGATTCGCGACAGCGAGTTCGCGCTGGTGCTGCGCTCGATCGACCGCCGCAGCCCGACCCTGCTTGAGGACATCCGCTTCTTCATCCAGCAGCAGCGCCTGTTTGGCGTGCTGATCATGCCGCCCATGTCGGAAATGGATGCCTTGCCAGCGATGTGCCGCGAGCTGGGTTGCAATTATGTGCGGATGGGCTCGGCGCGACTCGACGATGAAAGCCATCTGGTCGAATCGAATGACCGGCAGGCGGTGGCGGCGGCGGTGAATCACCTGATCGCTCAGGGGCACCGGCGAATCGGCTTTGTGGCGGGGCCTCAGGGCTTCCGCTCGGCTTATGAGCGTGAGCAGGGCTATCGCGATGCGCTCTCCGCCCATGGCATTCCCGTCGATCCCGCGCTGATGGCGGGGGGGAATTACACCTTCGAAACAGGGCTGGAGGCCGGGCGCGTGCTGTTTTCCCGCGATGTGCGGCCCAGCGCGATCTTCTCCAGCAATGACGAGATGGCGGCGGGCGTTGTCCATGCCGCGCATCATGCCGGGCTGACGGTTCCCGACGATGTTTCGCTGATCGGTTTCGACGATACGCCGATCGCGGCGCATATGTGGCCGCCGCTCACCACGGTGCGCTGGCCGATCAAGGCGATGGCCTATTCGGCGGCTATCAAGCTGATTTATCCGGATCGTGCGGCCAAGGAAGTGGCCTTTTTCGAGTCCGAAACGATCCACCGCGAGTCCGTTGCCCCTTTCAAAATGTGATCTCATGGTGCATATGGTGGACATATTCTGATCGCGCGTCAGAGTGTTGACACCGGTTACCAAACCTCGCTAGACCTGCCGCAGGAAAGAGCGCGCAGATTGGCGGCCACACGCCTGCGGGCAGGGAGAGACACATGTTTGCCAAGACCTATCACGCCACCCATCCCGATATGATGGAGGGCGTCTCCAACGACGATCTGCGTGACCGCTATCTGGTGGGCGGCATGTTTGTGGATGGCGAGGTGACGCTCAACTATTCGCACAATGAGCGTTTCGTGATCGGCGGCGCGGTGCCCGGCGCCACACCCATCAAGCTGCCTGACCAGACCGTGCCGGCCAGCGCTGCCGGCCATCCCTTCCTGGAACGTCGCGAGGCGGGCATCGTCAACATCGGCACGGCCGGCGCGATCACTGTCGATGGCCAGCGTTTCGAGATGGGCAACAAGGAATGCCTCTATGTGCCCATGGGCAGCAAAGAGGTGATCTTTGAGGGTGAGGGCGCGCGCTTCTACATCGCCAGCGTTCCCGCGCATAAAACGCTGCCGATCAAGCATATCACGCTGGATCAGGCCAATCCGCTGGCGCGCGGCGACCTCGCCAATTCGAACCAGCGCACCATCTATCAGCTGGTGATCCCCGGCGTCTGCGAGAGCGCCCAGCTGCTGCTCGGCCTTACCGTGCTGGAAGAGGGCAGCGTGTGGAACACCATGCCCCCGCACCTGCATGATCGCCGCAGCGAGATCTACCTCTACTTCGACCTGCCCGAAGAGAACGACCGCATCTTCCACTATATGGGCGAGCCCGAGGATATGCGCCACATCGTCATCGCCAATGAAGAGGCGGTGATCAGCCCGCCCTGGTCGATCCATATGGGCAGCGGCACCAAGAAGTATGCCTTCATCTGGGCGATGGGCGGGGAAAACCTCGACTATACCGATATGAAGGTCCTCGACATCTGCCAGCTGAAGTGAGCGCTATGTTCGATCTGACGGGCCGCGTGGCCGTGGTGACCGGTGCCAATACGGGCATCGGTCAGGGGATTGCTGTGGCGCTGGCCGCAGCGGGGGCCGATGTTGCCGCCGTGGGCCGCACGCCGGCGGAGGAAACCGCCGAAAAGGTGCGTGCGCTGGGCCGCAAATGCGAGCTGGTCCAGGCCGATCTGTCGTCCATCGCCCCGGTGGGCGATGTGGTGGCGCAGGTGCTCGAAAAGCTGGGTGGGCTGCATATTCTGGTCAACAATGCCGGGATCATCCGCCGCGCCGATGCTGTCGATTTCACCGAGGAAGACTGGGATGCGGTGGTCGACACCAATCTCAAATCGGTGTTCTTTCTGTCGCAGGCCGCCGGTCGCCATATGATCGCGAACCATGAGGCAACCGGCCAGCGGGGCAAGATCGTCAACATCGCCTCGATGCTGTCGTTTCAGGGTGGCATTCGCGTGCCCAGCTACACAGCATCCAAATCGGGCGTGGCGGGGCTGACCAAGCTGCTGGCCTGCGAATGGGCGAGCAAGGGTGTGAACGTCAACGCCATCGCGCCGGGCTATATCGCCACTAACAACACGGCGGCGCTGCAGTCGGATGAAACCCGCAACCGCCAGATCCTTGAGCGCATCCCCGAAAACCGCTGGGGCAGCCCGGCGGATATGGGCGGGGCGGCGGTGTTCCTCTCCAGCGGTGCCGCCGATTACATTCAGGGCCATATCCTTGCCGTCGATGGCGGCTGGCTGGCACGTTAAACCATGAGTGGCGGAAACCTCACCCGCCGCGCCATGACCAAGGTTCTGGGAGCTGCCGCTCTGGCGGCTCCCGGCCTGCTGCATGGCGCAAACGCCCTCAAGCAGCCCGCCAAGGGCAAACGCGAAGGCGCCGTCTGGGCCTTCCCCGGCATCCGCTATGCCAGCGCCGCCCGCTTCGAGCGGCCCGTCATCGCCACCACCATCGAGCAGCCCTATTTCGGCAAGGCCGACTTCGCCCCCATCGCCCCGCAAACCGGGCTGGCCGGTGAGGCTCAGGCCGAGGATTGCCTTTACCTCAACATCTGGACGCCCGAAACCAACCCCGCCGCCAAGCGCGCGGTGATGGTCTATTTCCATGGCGGCGCCTACAACAATGGCAGCGTCACCGATCCCCTGACTCGCGGCGGCACGCTGGCCGAGCAGGGCGATGTGGTGGTGGTCACCGTCAACCACCGGCTCAATGCGCTGGGCTATCTGTGGCTGCAGCCCTTTGGCGCGCGCTATGCTGACAGTGGCAATCTGGGCCAGCTCGACCTGATCGCGGCGCTGCAATGGGTGAGGGCCAACATCGCCCGTTTCGGCGGTGATCCCTCGCGCGTGATGGTCTTCGGCCAGTCGGGCGGCGGGGCCAAGATCGCCACGCTGATGGCCATGCCTGCTGCCAAGGGCCTGTTCCACAGCGCCGCCACCATGAGCGGCCAGCAGGTGCAGGCCAGCGGCCCCGACCACGCATGGCAGCGCACCAAAGCCTTTATGGCCGAGCTGAAACTGGCCCCCGGCGATGTGGAAGGCCTGCGCCAGATGCCGCTCGACCGCCTTGTGGCGGGCCTGCATGCGCGCGATCCAATCATGGGCGGCTCGGCCTATTTCGGCCCGGTGCTGGATATGACCAACCTGCCGCGCCATCCCTTCTGGCCCGATGCCGCGCCCCAATCGCTGGGCATCCCGATGATCCTCGGCAATATGCTTCAGGAGACCCGCACCTTCCTCGATCCCCACGGCCCCAAGGGGCAGGGCATCACCTGGGAGAACCTGCCCGCCCGCATGAATGCCGAGGTCAAGATCGACCTCGATCCGCTCTATGTGGTGGCGCAATACCGCGCCCATCACCCGGACTGGACGCCCACGCAGGTCTTCTACGCCGCCACCACCGCCGGTCGCAGCTGGCCGGGGCAGGTGATCGAGGCCGATGCGCGCGCCGCCGCGCATGCCGACAAGACATGGGTCTATTGCCTCACCCGCCCTTCGCCAATCGACCCTCTGCGCGGCACGGGGCATACCGATGACATTCCCTATGTCTTCGGCACGCTGGATGTGCAGCACAGCGAATGGGGCCGTAGCTATTCCGGCACTGATGCCGGGGCTCAGGCCACGCGCGATTTGCTGCAAGGCGCTTTCGTCAAGCTGGCGAAAACAGGCGATGCCGGGTGGGAGCCCTACCGCCTCCCGAACCGCGCGACTCTGCTGGTCAGCGAGGCCCCGCGCGTGGAAAACGATCCGCGCGGGTGGGAGCGTGAGATGTGGGGCATCGCGCCTTACGTGCAGCCGGGGGTTTAAGGAGTTTGAAGGGCAATAAGCAGGGGGTGTTACACCCCCTGCACCCCCGGAACGTCTTCCGGCACAAAGGTGGTGTTCGGGTGCTGCTTTGCGCCACCTTCCTGCCGCCGGAGGCATTTATTTCCCTGCGGGGCAGGGACGTTGGCGCGTCTTTGCAGCCTTGCGTGACATGTCGTCGGGAGACGTAACGGGGGTGCAGGGGGCCTAGGGCCCCCTGCTTTCAACTCTTCCAATCCTCTTTAACTGTGCCTCCCCTGCATCACCCCTCATCATTCCCGCATCACGCTTCTTGACAGCACCCTCGGCTCATGCGAACACCTATGACACCGGTTACCAAATCGGACACAATATCCTTTGCGCAACGGGCGACTGCCTGGGTGACAAAGGGAAAAAGATAAGACGGACCGCATAAGCGGTGGGAATGGATGCATGGCGATGTGAGAGCAGCCGCAAAAGGCTGTCTGATCGCCTAAGGCTTCATCCGGTTTTGACACCGGTGCCATTCTCATTCTCTGGCGGCCAGCTCGCAACGCGGGCACACTGGAAGGCAATTGGGGGAGTGGTTATGCATAAGGCAGACGAGCGGCCGGGGGCCGCCAAGCGAGTTTCTTTCATCCGCCTCGCGCTGATCGCGGGCACGGCGCTGGCATCGCCCGCGCTTCATGCGCAGACCGCGCCGGAACAGGCTCCGGCTACCGCCCCGGCGGAAAATGATGCGGCGCCTTCGGACATCATCGTTACGGGCTTCCGTCAGTCGCTTCAGGCGGCGCTCAATCTGAAGAAGTCCTCGGTCAGCGCGGTGGATGCCATCGTTGCCGAAGACATCGCCAAGTTCCCGGACCAGAATCTGGCCGAATCGCTCCAGCGCATCACCGGCGTGGCCATCACGCGCGACGGTGGCGAGGGGCGCCAGATCACCGTGCGCGGCCTTGGCAGTCAGTTCACCGTTACCCGCGTGAATGGCCTGCCCGCGCAGTCCACCTCGATGCTGGCAGGATCGGGCGGCGCGCCCAACCGCGATCGCTCCTTCGATTTCAACGTCTTCGCCTCGGAGCTGTTCAAGTCGCTGGTGGTCCACAAGACCGCCGAGGCCAATCTGGACGAAGGCTCGCTGGGCGCGGTGGTCGATCTCAACACCGGCCATCCGCTGGGCGCCAAATCGGGGCTGACCGGGCTGGTCTCTGCCTCGGGATCGTACAACACGCTTTCCGGCAATGTCGGGCCGCGTCTGGCCGGGCTGCTCAACTGGAAGAATGAGGACGGCACCTTCGGCATCAACGCCTCGGCCGCCTATTCGCAGGGCTACACGCTGGAGCTGGGCAACAACACCACACGCTGGGCGCAGGCGCCTTTCGCCTCGGTCACCAGCAATGGCGTGACCACCCAGTGCTTCTCGGGCAACACCTACATCCAGTCGGCGGCGTGCAACAAGGCGGCGCTGTCCTTCCATCCGCGCATCCCGCGCTATGGCGTGATCACCCATGACCGCAAGCGTCTGGGCCTGACCGGCTCGGTCGAGTGGCAGCCCGATGACGCCACCCATCTGGAGATCGACGGTCTCTTCTCGCGCTATCACGAGGAGCGTCAGGAGGAATGGGCCGAGGTGCTGTTCCGCTCCAACGAAAAGGGCATCAGCGTCGTCAACCCGACCTATGACAGCAATGGCAACATGGTCTCGGGCACGTTCAACAATGCCTACAACCGCAATGAGCATTACCGTCAGATCCAGAATTCCACCTTCTATCAGGTCAATGCCCATCTGACGCATGATCTGACCGACCGCCTGAAAGTCGATGTGCTGACGGGTGCGTCCAAGTCGATCCTGTCGGTGCCGCTGGCCACCACCATCATGCTGGACAACCGCACGGCGCAGGGCTTCTCCTACGATTACACCAATATGGCCCATCCGGTGATCAGCTTCGGCAGTTCGGTGACCGATCCGTCGAACTATCAGCTGGCTGAAATCCGCGATGCGCCCACGCACACCAACAACACCTTCCGCACCTTCAAGACCGATTTCGAGTGGAAGACGACCGATGCGCTGACGCTGAAGCTGGGCGGTTTCTATCGCCTCTTCGGTTTCGACACCTGGGGCGCCAACCGCAACACGCTGGTCTGTCCCTCCACCACCGGCAAGGATCTGGTGCTGGGCACGATCACCTGCTCGTCCAACTCGGTGACCAACAACGGCTTCCCCGTTACCTCCAGCATGGTCGATACGGTCAATCTGGGCAATGCGGGCCAGCCTGCTGGCACCACCAGCAGCTTCATCGTCGCCAATCTGCCTGCGACCACGGCCTTCACCAACCTCTACAACCGCCCGCTGGTGGCCGACACCTCCAACACCCGCTCGGTGAAGGAAGAGGACAGCGGCTTCTTCCTACAGGGTGACTGGAAGACCCGCGCCGTGGGCATGGATGTCACGCTGGATGCGGGCATCCGCTATGCCCATACCGGCCAAAGCTCGACCGGCCTGCAGAACGGCACCACCGTGGTGACGGTGCAGCGCAGCTATGATGACTGGCTGCCCTCGGCCAACCTCAACCTGTTCCCGCATAAGGATGTGATCGTCCGCTTCGCCATCGCCAAGGTGATGACGCGCCCCGCGCTGGGCAATCTGACGCCGGGCGGCTCGGTCGACTCGTTCAACTACAAGGTCAGCTACGGCAACCCCAACCTCGATCCCTATCGCGCCACCAACTATGACGCGGCGGTCGAGTGGTATTTCGCGCCGCAGTCGCTGATCTCGGTGGCCTTCTTCTACAAGGATGTGGCCAGCTTCCCGTCGAGCACCGTCACGCAGGGCACCTTCGCCTCGACGGGCCTGCCGACCTCGATCCTGTCGCCGGGGTCGCCCGCCGCGCAGAATCCGGAAGGTCAGGTCTGGACGATCAGCTCGATCGGCAATGGCACGGGCGCCAAGCTGAAGGGTGTGGAACTGGGCATTCAGGCGCCGTTCCGCTTCCTGCCCGGCATGCTCAAGAACTTCGGCGTGATCGGCAATGTCACGCTGACCAGTTCCAACGCCACCTACAATGTCAGCGGGGCGGGCACGGCGGTCAGCTCCACCGGCACGATCACCCTGCCGGCCTCGACCGTCACCTCCACCTTCTTCGGCCTGTCGAAGACGACGTGGAACGCCACGCTCTATTACGAGAAGGGGCCAATTCAGGGCCGCATCAGCTACTCCTATCGCGGGCCCTACAACGATCAGAACAGCGCCACCGGCAATGTCTTCGAGGGATATGGCGCCTATGCCAGCCTCGATGGATCTTTGCGCTATTCGCTGACCAAGCAGCTGGAAGTCTCTGTGGATGCGGTGAATTTGCTCGATCGCTACACCTACCACTGGACCGATGCGACGGCACAGCGCAATTACGAGAGCCAGCATACCGGCCGCACCATCGTTTTTGGTGCGCGCTACAAGCTGTAACGGAAACGAGAAGGAGGAAGGGCATGCAACTCGATCGCCGAACGCTGTTGGTGGCGGGCGCGGCGGCGGGGGCCATGCCCGCGCAGGCTCTGGCGTTGAACGCGCCGGGGCCGGGCCTCCCGGCGGGAGGGAAGGGGGCTTCCTTCCCGCCCTCGTCCCCTGCCTCGGCCTTGCCTGACGTGAGCGAGGTGATCGATCTGTGGCCCGGCGGCGTGGCGCCCGGCCTGCTGCGCCCGCTGACCGAAGAGATCCCGGATCGCATGAAGCCGGGCGAGCCTCACGACCGCTATATGACCGGCCAGAGCCGCCCGCGCATGGCGGTGTTTCGCCCCAGGCAGCCCAATGGTGCAGCGGTGCTGATCACGCCGGGCGGCGGCTATGTCCGCGTGGTGGTGGACAAGGAGGGCTATGAGCTGGCCCGCTGGCTGACCGAGCGCGGTTTCACCGCCTTCGTGCTGTTCTATCGCTTGCCGGGCGGCGACGAGCATGGCTGGGACTGGGCGAGCGGCGCCGATACGCCGCTCTGCGATGCCCAACGTGCGATGCGGCTGATCCGCTATCACGCTTCGGCCTTTGGCATCGAACCCAACCGCGTGGCGGCCATGGGCTTTTCGGCGGGAGGGCATGTCTGCGCCGATCTGGCCGCGCGCTTCGGCGCTCAGGTCTATGCGCCGATTGACGATGTGGACCGCCATTCCGCGCGCCCGATCTGCGCGGCGCCCTGCTATCCGGTGATCTCGATGCATCTGCCCGTGGGGCATTCGCAATCGCGCAAACAACTGCTCGGCCCCAACACCAGCCAGACCTTCGAGGACGCCCATACGCCCTCGCAAAACCTGCCCGCCGATCCGCCGCCGCATTTCCTGCTGCATGCCGAGGATGACAGGACCGTCAATCCGCTCAACACGCTGATGCTGCGCGATGCGCTGAAGGCCAAGGGTGTCCGCGTCGAAACGCATCTGTTCGAGAAGGGCGGCCATGGTTTCGGCCTGCGCGGCACGGTGGGCCTGCCGGTGGCGATCTGGCCTCAGCTGTGGCTGAACTGGGCGCATACTATCGGTCTGCTCTGAATGTTTTTGTTACCCCAAGGATGTCCCATGCCTCGCCCGCTCGACCTGCACCCCGACCGCCTGCTGCCTTCTGACCCTGCTGTCCGCGCCATCGCGCGTGAATTGTATGGCAGCGTTGCTAGCCTGCCCATCGTCAGCCCCCATGGCCACACCGACCCGCGCTGGTTCGCGCAGAACCAGCCCTTCGGTGATGCTGCCGAGCTACTGCTGCGGCCTGACCACTATGTCTTCCGCATGCTCTATTCACAGGGCATCGCGCTGGAGAGCCTCGGCATCGGCGCCTCCAAGGCCACCTACAACCCGCGCGAGGCATGGCGCATCCTCGCCCGCAACTGGCATCTGTTTCGCGGCACGCCATCGCGCATGTGGCTGGATTGGGTGTTTGTCGAAGTCTTCGGCATGGGCGTGATGCTGGAAGAGGCCACCAGCGATCTCTATTTCGACACGATCACCGAAATGCTGGCGACCGAGGCCTTCCGCCCCCGCGCCCTGTTCAACCGCTATAACATCGAGGTGATCGCGACCACCGAAAGCCCGCTCGACACGCTGGAATGGCACGGCCAGATCATGGCCGATAACGCCAAGGGCACCTGGAACGGCAAGGTGGTGACAGCCTATCGCCCCGACCCGGTGATCGATCCCGAGTTCGAAGGCTTTGCCGAAAACCTCGCCCGTTTCGGCAAACTCACCGGCGAGGATACGCTGACATGGCAGGGCTACCTTGCCGCTCACCGCAACCGCCGCGCCTTTTTCGCGCAGCACGGCGCCACCAGCACCGACCACGGCCACCCCACCGCGCAGACCGCCAACCTCTCCACCGCCGAGGCGGAAGCCCTGTTTGCCCGTGTGGTGAAGGGCGATGTCAGCGCGGCAGATGCCGAACTCTTCCGCGCCCAGATGTTGACCGAAATGGCGAAGATGAGCCTTGAAGACGGTCTGGTCATGCAGATCCACCCCGGCTCCTTCCGCAACCACAACCAGCGCCTGTTCGAGAGCTTCGGCCGCGACAAGGGCGCCGATATCCCGACGCGCACCGATTATGTGCATGCTCTCAAGCCCTTGCTGGATGTTATGGGCAATGAGCCTGACCTCTCGATCATCCTCTTCACGCTGGACGAAACCTCTTACGCCCGCGAACTGGCGCCGCTGGCCGGGCACTATCCCTGCCTGAAGCTGGGCCCGGCATGGTGGTTCCACGATAGCCCCGAAGGTATGCGCCGCTTCCGCCTCTCAACCACCGAGACGGCGGGCTTCTACAACACCGTCGGTTTCAACGATGACACGCGGGCCTTCCTCTCGATCCCGGCCCGGCACGATGTGGCACGGCGGATCGACTGCGGGTTCCTCGCGCAGCTGGTGGCCGAGCATCGCGTTGCCGATTGGGAGGCTGCCGAACTGGCTCACGAACTGGCCTATGGGTTGGTGAAGAAGGCCTATAAGCTTTAAAGAAAGAGAACATGCGAGGGTGTTACACCCTCGCGCTCCCGGGTTTTGTCGGCGTTGCGCCTCAGGTTCGGCCTTGAGGAAGGGCGCGGCGCCGCAGGCAATATTCTCCTGCGCAGGACTATCGTTCCGGGACAGATGCCTGCGGCGCTACGCCTTGCGCAGGTGGAGAGGTGGGGCGCTATGATGCGGTGCCACTGCCCCATCGTCGGAAGACGTTCTGGGAGCGCGAGGGGGTAACCCCCTCGCATTTCCCTTCCTAACCTTCTAAGCTTCCCGGAACCATGACGTTTCCACCCGTAACCCCAACGACCACCACCCAGCTTGCCGGTCGGTCGGCGCGCCCGCTGTATATGGGCCCGCGCATCAAGCGCCTGCGCCGCGAGCTGGGGCTGACTCAGCAGGCCATGGCTGCCGATCTGGAGATTTCGCCCTCTTACGTCGCGCTGATGGAGCGCAACCAGCGCCCGGTCACCGCCGATCTGCTGCTGCGTCTGGCGCGCACCTATCAGCTCGATATCTCCGAGCTGGCCGCTGACGATGGCGCCGATTACAACCGCCGTTTGACCGAGGTGCTGCGCGACCCGATCTTCGCCGGGATCGACATGCCCGCGCTGGAAGTGGCCGATCTGGCCACATCCTTCCCCGGCATGTCGGAGGCCTTGCTGCGGCTCTATGGTGCCTACACGCGTGAGCAGGCGGCGCTGGCTGACCGTCAGGCGGAGCTGGGCGCGGGTCTGCCCGATCCGGTGGCCGAGGCGCGGCGCTTTCTGGCGGCGCATCGCAACCATTTCCCCACGCTGGAGGCGAGTGCGGAAAATCTCGCCGCCGCCATTGCGCGGGAGGGTGATGGGGCCGCTTGGCTGCAGCGCACCCATGGCATTCGCACGCGGTTTCTGCCGCCCTATGTGATGATGGGCTCGATCCGGCGGTTTGATCGGCACAACCGGCAATTGCTGCTGGATGAGGGGCTGTATCCGGCCACCCGCGCCTTCCAGATCGCTCTGCAGATCGTCTGGCATGAATGCCGCACCCAGATCACCGAGATCGCCCGCGCCATGGGAGACGAGCAGGAGGAAGGCGCCGCACGCACGGCGGTGCATCTCGTGAAGCGGGCGCTGGCCAGCTATACGGCGGGTGCGATCCTGATGCCTTATGACCGTTTCGCCCGTGTGGTGGAGGAACGGGCCTATGATATCGAGGCGGTGGCTCGCGTTTTCGGCACCAGCTTTGAACAGACCGCGCATCGTTTCACCACCTTGGGCCGGCCGAGCGGCCCGAACGGCAGCGCTCATGTGCCCTTCTTTTTCATCCGCGTCGATGGAGCGGGCAATGTTTCCAAGCGGCTGGATGGGGCTGGTTTCCCCTTTGCCGCGCACGGCGGCGGCTGCCCGCTGTGGAGCGTGCATCAGGTCTTCGCGACGCCCTTGCAGGTGGTGACGCAATGGCTGGAACTGCCGGACGGGCAGCGCTTCTTCTCCATCGCCCGCACAGTGGAGGCGGGCGGAGGCGGCTACAACCGGCCCCGTGCGATCCGCGCTGTGGCTTTGGCTTGCGCGGCGGACCATGCGCCGCGACTGGCCTATGCGCAGGGGCTCAATCCGCGCAGCGTTCCGGCCACGCCCATCGGGATTACCTGTCGCCTGTGCCATCGGCCCGATTGCGTCGCGCGAGCGTTGCCGCCGATCGGGCGGGATATCATGCCGGATGACACCAGCCGCTCGGCCACGCCTCTGGGGCTGGCGGAGGGCTGATCGGCCCCTGTGGCAAGCCCTTAGGCGCGCTTAGGCGGAACACAACCGCGACTCGTCTAAACCGAGTCTCGCAAGCGGTACCAACACATTCCCGGGCCGTTTTGCGCATGACCTTGAACGTCGTCCCCTGGCGGGCGGACCGAATTCCCTCCCCGGTCCGCCCGCTTGTTTTTGCGGGGCTCGGGCGTCAGTCGCGGAAATCTTCGCCGACAAGGTCGAGATAGGCGATCACATCATTGTCGGTAGCAAGGTACAGGCCTTCCTGCACCTCCTGCGGCTGCTGGTCGGCCACGATCAGCGCCTGAGAGAGCGGGCCGTAGAACAGGGTGGAAGCCGCGCCGCCCTCGCTGTCGCCATCGAGGTGATAGAGCCGCACCGTGGCGCCGTCGTTGGTGGTGCGCATCAGTCCTTCTCCAGCTTTGCGCCATCGACGATGCGCGTCAGGCGGGCCTCTTCCGCCGCACGGATCTGGCGCTCGCCCTTGGTGGCGCCGAATTTGGCGCGGTTGGTTGCGGCGGTCTTTTCGGCAGTGTCGCGGGCCTTGGCCTTGCGGGCCAGGCGCAGATTGATGATTTCGGCCATGGCGCGGTTATAGGCTCTGTGTGAGTGAGGGGAAGGGGGCTCGCCATCATCGCTGGCGCGGGTTAGGGATGCGGCATGACCCAGATCGCGATCCACCCCCTTGCGGGCGATGCCCTGCGCGCTGCCATTCCCGACCTTGCCCGGCTGCGCTGCGCGGTCTTTGCCGAGTGGCCCTATCTCTATCACGGCGATCCGAACGCGGAATCGGACTATCTGCGCGATTTCGGCGCTTCGGAGAAAGCCGTGCTGATCGGCGCCTATGATGGCGACCGCATCGTGGGCGTGGCCACCGCCTCGCCGATGGTGGAGCAGAAGGAGACCTACCGTCAGGCCTTCGAGGAGCGCGGGATCGTCACGGCCACCTTATTCTATTTCGGTGAAAGCGTGCTGCTGCCCGAATATCGCGGGCGCGGCATCGGCCATGCCTTCTTCGACCATCGCGAGGAGCAGGCCAAGCGCCTCGGCGCCAAGGCGGCGAGTTTCTGCGGCGTGATCCGCCCGTTGGATCATCCCGCACGCCCTGCCGATTTCCAGCCGCTCGATCCCTTCTGGCGCAAGCGCGGTTACGAGCCCATCGAAGGCCTGATCACCAACTTCGCCTGGAAGGACCACGGCGAGACCGAGGCCAGCGAAAAGCCGATGCAATATTGGATCAAGACGCTCTGATGTCGGCTTACACCATCGCTCTGGCGCAATATCCCATCGACCAATTCCCCGACTGGGCCGCCTATGAAGCCAAGCTGACGCGCTGGGTGGAGCAGGCCGCTGCGGGCGGTGCCGCTCTGGCGGTGTTCCCTGAATATGGCGCGATGGAACTGGCCAGCCTCGATGCTGCGACGCAGAGCGATCTCCATGGCTCGCTGGCCACGGTGGCGGGGCTGATGGAACGGGCGGATGCGCTGCATGCCGATCTGGCCGCGCGCCACGGCCTGCACATCCTTGCGGCCAGCGGCCCGGTGCTGGTCGAGGGCCATTATCTCAACCGCGCGCGCCTCTTCACGCCGGAAGGTAAGGTCGGCCATCAGGATAAGCTGATGATGACCCGCTTCGAGGCCGAGGAATGGGGCGTCTTCCCCGCCAGCGCGGTCAACGCGCCGCTGCATCTCTTCGAGACCGCGCTGGGCCGCATCGCCATCGCCATATGCTACGACAGTGAGTTCCCCTTGATCGCCCGCGCGGCCGTGGAAGCGGGCGCGCAGCTGTTGCTGGTGCCAAGCTGCACCGACACGCCGCAGGGCTATTGGCGCGTGCGGATCGGATCGCAGGCGCGGGCTCTGGAGGGGCAGATGTATGTCGCCCAATCGCCCACCGTGGGGTTGGCGCCGTGGTCGCCTGCGCTGGATGTAAACCATGGCGCTGCCGGGCTGTATGGCCCGCCGGATGGTCCCAAGGGCGGCGACTGGCGATTCCCGCCTGACGGCGTGATCGCCATTGGATCGATGGATGCCTCGCAATGGGTTTTCGCGCAGGTTGATCTGGCGCGGGTGGAGGCTCTGCGGGCGAATGGCGGCGTTCTGCCTGCGCGCGATTGGGTGAAGCAACCGGGGGCTGTGGCCTTGCCCAAGGTGGAAGTGGTGGATTTAAGGTAAGAAGGAAAATGCGAGGGGGTAACCCCCTCGCGCTCCCATGACGTCTCCCGACAAAAAGGTTGGTGGCATCCCATCGGTGCGTAACCTTTCCACGGACACGAAAAAGGCGCCGCAGGCAGGAAGCCCCGGCGCCTTTTCTCGTTTGAAAGCCTGCGGCGCGGCGACGTTGCTCTGTGGCCGAACCCGAAGCGCAACGCAGACATTAAAGGGAGCGCGAGGGCGATGGCCCTCGCACTTATCCTTCTTCAAATTCCCTGCACATCCCGAACCAGAGGCGCATGGCGATCCACCAAAATCGCGCTCGCCTCGTTCAACCCGAGAAGCTCCACTGCGATGCCGTGGCGGCGCATGCGGGTGACGACATCTTCCAGCGCCCCCACGGCGGTGATGTCCCACAAATGCCCTTGCGTCAGATCGATGCGGACATTTGCCGCTGTGTCACGCAGATCGAAGTGATCGGCGAAGATATCGGCGCTGGCGAAGAAGATCTGGCCGGAGACGTTGTAGAGGCGGGTATCGGTGGCGGCATCGTACTCCACCTGCACCGCCATCAGGCGTGTCACCTTGAAGGCGAAGAACACGCCGGAGAGCAGCACGCCCACGCCGACGCCTGCCGACAAATCATGCGTGGCCACCGTCACCGCCACTGTCGCCAGCATCACGATGCCGGAAACCTTGGGGTGGCGGGCCAGATCGCTGATCGAACTCCATGAGAAGGTGCTGATCGAGACCATGATCATGATCGCCACCAGCGCGGCGACGGGCACCTTTTCGGCCCATGGGCGCAGGGGCACCATCACCAGCAGCAGGAACACGCCCGCCACCAGCGTGGAGAGCCTGCCGCGTCCGCCATAGCGCACATTGCCCACCGTCTGGCCGATCATGCCGCAGCCCGCGATGCCACCGAACAGGCCGACGGCCACATTGGCAAGGCCAAGGCCGGTGCATTCGCGGGCCTTGGAACTGGTGGTCTCGGTCAGGTCATCGACCACGCTGGCGGTCATCATTGATTCCAGCAGGCCCACCGCCGCCATGGCGAAGGCGTAGGGGGTGACGATCTTCAGCGTCTCAAGGCTAAGCGGGATGGCGGGCAGGGCGAAGCCGGGCAGCGAGGAGGGCAGGCGGCCCAGATCGGCCACGGTGCGGATCGGCATGGGGATGGCGATGCTCACCACCGTCAGCACCACGATGCAGATCAGGGGCGAGGGGATGGCTGTGCTTACGCGCGGCAGCAGGTAGATGATGGCGAGGCCCAGCGCGATCATCGCATAGGTGTGCCAGTCGACGCCCAGCATCTGCGGCACCTGCGCCGAGAAGATCAGGATCGCCAGCGCATTGACGAAGCCCGTCCGCACCGAGCGGGAGACGAAGCGCAGCAGCACATCCAGCCCCAGCAGGCCGAAAAGGATCTGGAAGGCGCCGGCCATCACCGTGGCGGCCAGCAGATAGGACAGGCCATGGGCATGAACCAGCGCGGCGGCGACCAGTGCCACCGATCCCGCCGCGCCGGAGATCATGGCGGGGCGTCCTCCGGCAAAGGCGATGACGATGCCGATCACGAAGGAGGCGAAGAGGCCCACCTGCGGATCGACGCCCGCCACGAAGGAAAAGGCGATCACCTCGGGGATGAGGGCAAAGGTGCCGACCATGCCGGCAAGGATGTCGCGCTGCATTGCAGCGGCCCCGCCGAACCATTCGGCGCGGTAACGGGCAAGGGTAAGGGCAGTCATGAAAAATCCGCGTGTGATGGGGCCGCAGGCGTCGCCGGAAGGGCGAAGGGAGATGTCTGCGGCGGGGGGCCCGAAGGGATCGGGCGTTGTCCGGCGGATCGGCGGCCGGAAGAGCCACCCGGAATTTCACCGGGTCCATGCGAATGGCGCTCCTCATAACCGCCTGTCGCCGTTAAGGCAATGCGCGTGGGGCGTGGGGGCTGCTGGCCCCCTCGGATACGGCTTTGACGGGCAGCAAACAGGGGGCAAGGCATGGTTTCGCGGTTGAAGGCGGTGGCGGCGGCGATGGTGTTCGGGGCAGGGGCGGCACAAGCGGCGGACCCGGTAGCTGTCGACGGCACCACCTTTTGTGAGCGTCTGGCCGTGCCGCTCGGGATGCATGCCAGCGTCGAGGAGGCCGATGGTGCCCTGCCGGACCATCCGGTCTACCGGATGAGTCCAGGTCACGCTGGGGATGGCGTTGGTCGGGGGGAGCAGGGCGGTGAGGATCGGCGTGGAGCCGATTGGAGAAACCACCCTGGCCGAATATAAGGAAGCGCAGAACAAATGCGAATTGGTCAAGAAGGGCGCGGCTTGCCATCTTGATAGACCGCTCAGGCTGCACATCGAGACGAAGAAGCTCAAGGCCGAGGTGGAGACAAGGCCCGGCGAGCGGGCCGAGGTATGGACCACCGGGCTGGAGGTGCGCTGCCGCGACGTCTGACACGCACCCCCGCTTGACCTGAAGCGCCAACAGGCCTAAGGCGCGCCGGTTCGCGATGGGACGGCATGCCGCTGGCCCTGTCGTCAATGAGCTGAACATTGCCGGTGCGTGCCGGGCATTTGCAGGGTCAACCTGCTGAAAGCCCAGCGTTATCCGTCAAAGTAACCCGGTGCCGCTGGCAGGGGTGGAGCGTTTCGGTTCGCATCGGTTTTATCGGCAGGCCTCGCCTGTGCGATTCGCTATGCGGCTTTTCGTCTTCATCTTTGTCGATGGTATCATCTAACAAGGTGAAGTCCCTTCATGCCTACAATCAACCAGCTGATCCGCAAGGGTCGCGAGCCGCAGAAGACCAAGTCCAAGGTCCCGGCCATGGAGCAGAACCCGCAGAAGCGCGGCGTCTGCACCCGCGTCTACACCACCACGCCGAAGAAGCCGAACTCGGCTCTCCGCAAGGTGGCCAAGGTCCGTCTGACCAACAGCCGCGAAGTCATTTCCTACATCCCCGGTGAAGGCCACAACCTGCAGGAGCACTCGGTTGTGCTGATCCGCGGCGGTCGTGTGCGCGATCTTCCCGGCGTGCGCTACCACGTGCTGCGCGGCGTGCTGGATACCCAGGGCGTGAAGAACCGCAAGAAGAGCCGTTCGAAGTACGGCGCCAAGCGTCCCAAGTAAGCAGGCCCGGGGCTCAACAGCCCTGCCTCTATTCAGGCCGCTTGCCGCGAGCCGTATAAGATAAGGAATTCATACGATGTCACGTCGTCGTCGTCCCGAGAAGCGGGAAATCCTGCCCGATCCCATGCATGGTGATCAGGTTCTGTCCAAGTTCATGAACAACCTCATGCTGGACGGCAAGAAGTCGGTTGCCGAGAGCATCGTTTATGGCGCTCTGGAAACCATGCAGACCCGTGCGAAGGCTGACCCCGTTCAGCTGTTCCACGACGCTCTGAACAATGTGAAGCCGCAGATCGAAGTGCGCAGCCGCCGCGTCGGTGGTGCGACCTATCAGGTCCCCGTCGAAGTGCGCCCCGAGCGTGCCCAGGCTCTGGCCATCCGCTGGCTGATCACCGCCGCGCGCAACCGCAGCGAGACCACCATGTCGGCTCGCCTCTCGGCCGAGCTGCTGGACGCTGCCAACAACCGCGGCAACGCTGTGAAGAAGCGCGAAGACACCCACCGTATGGCCGACGCCAACCGCGCGTTCAGCCACTACCGCTGGTAATCTTCTGTCTGACGGGGCCGTTTTGCGGTCCCGTCACACGGATGTCACAGTACTGAACCTAAGGGCAGGGGCCTCACCGGCTTCAACCCGAACCCCAAGGAAGCAACCATGGCACGCAGCCATCCGCTCTCGATGTACCGTAATATCGGCATCATGGCGCATATCGACGCTGGCAAGACCACGACGACCGAACGCATCCTTTACTACACCGGCAAGTCCTACAAGATCGGCGAAGTCCACGACGGCGCCGCCACCATGGACTGGATGGAGCAGGAGCAGGAGCGCGGCATCACGATCACGTCGGCCGCCACCACCTGCTTCTGGAACGACCACCGCATCAACATCATCGACACCCCCGGCCACGTCGACTTCACGATTGAAGTCGAGCGTTCGCTGCGCGTGCTCGACGGTGCCGTTGCGTGCTTCGACGGCGTTGCCGGCGTGGAGCCGCAGTCGGAAACCGTGTGGCGTCAGGCTGACAAGTACGGCGTTCCGCGCATGTGCTTCATCAACAAGCTGGACCGCACCGGTGCCAACTTCAAGTATTGCGTGCAGTCGATCATCGATCGTCTGGGTGCCAAGCCTGCCGTGCTCTACATTCCGATCGGTCTCGAAGCCGATCTGAAGGGCCTGGTCGATCTGGTGCATAACCGCGCGATCATCTGGAAGGACGAGTCGCTGGGCGCCGAGTTCTTCTATGAAGAAATCCCCGCCGATCTCGCCGACGAAGCCGCCGAGTACCGCTCTAAGCTCATCGAACTCGCTGTTGAGCAGGACGATGACGCGATGGAAGCGTATCTGGAAGGCAACGAGCCTGACGCCGAGACGCTGAAGAAGCTGATCCGCAAGGGCACGCTGAACCAGTCGTTCGTTCCCGTGTGCTGCGGTTCGGCGTTCAAGAACAAGGGCGTGCAGCCCCTGCTCGACGCCGTGGTCGACTATCTGCCTTCGCCGCTCGACATTCCTGACGTCCAGGGCGTCAAGATGGACAGCGACGAGAAGGACAGCCGTCCCGCCACCGACGACGCGCCGTTCTCGGCTCTGGCCTTCAAGGTCATGAACGATCCCTTCGTGGGCTCGCTCACCTTCATCCGCATCTATTCGGGTACGCTCACCAAGGGCACCTACCTGAACTCGGTGAAGGACAAGAAGGAAAAGGTCGGTCGTATGCTGGAAATGCATGCGAACGAGCGTAAGGACATCGAAGAAGCCTTCGCAGGCGACATCATCGCCCTGGCCGGCATGAAGGAAACGACCACCGGTGACACGCTGTGCGCCGAGCGTCAGCCCATCGTGCTGGAGCGCATGGAATTCCCCGAGCCCGTGATCGAGCTGTCGGTGGAGCCCAAGACCAAGGCTGACCAGGAGAAGATGGGCGTCGCCCTGAACCGCCTGTCGGCTGAGGATCCCTCGTTCCGCGTCTCGACCGATCACGAATCGGGCCAGACGATCATCAAGGGCATGGGCGAACTTCACCTGGACATCATCGTCGACCGTATGCGTCGCGAGTTCAAGGTTGAAGCCAACGTCGGCGCGCCGCAGGTGGCTTACCGCGAATATCTCGGCAAGCCGGTGGACATCGACTACACCCACAAGAAGCAGTCGGGTGGTACCGGTCAGTTCGGTCGCGTGAAGGTCAAGGTCACGCCGGGCGAGCGCGGTTCGGGCTTCGTCTTCAAGGACGAAATCAAGGGCGGTAACATTCCGAAGGAATACATCCCCGCCATTGAAAAGGGCTTCCGTGAAACCGCTCTGACGGGTTCGCTGATCGGCTTCCCGATCATCGACTTCGAAGTGCTGCTGTATGACGGTGCCTACCACGACGTCGACTCGTCGGCTCTGGCCTTCGAAATCTGCGCCCGTGGCGCCATGCGTGAAGTCGCCCAGAAGGCCGGCATCAAGCTGCTCGAGCCGATCATGAAGGTCGAGGTTGTCACCCCTGAGGAATTCATGGGCGACGTGATCGGCGATCTCAACAGCCGCCGTGGTCAGATCCAGGGCACCGACAGCCGCGGCAACGCACAGGTTGTCGAGGCCATGACCCCGCTGGCCAACATGTTCGGCTACGTGAACACGCTTCGCTCGTTCACGCAGGGCCGTGCGCAGTACAGCATGCAGTTCTCTCACTACGACGAGGTTCCCTCGAACGTGGCGACCGAGCTGAAGGCGAAGATGGCCTGATCCGATTGGGCCCGGTGACAGGGTGAGGGCGGTTGCGCTCCCCTTGAAATCGGGCCTGATGGAACAGACATAACGACACGCTTGCTTGATCGATCAGATCAGGCTAGGGGCGGCGCCTGATTTTCAGGCGTGAGTCTGGCAGGTGCCGTCCCGTTGAAAATTGACATTCGAACGAAAAGAAGGTTTGAAACATGGCTAAGGCTAAGTTTGAGCGGAACAAGCCGCACTGCAACATCGGCACCATCGGTCACGTTGACCACGGCAAGACCACGCTGACCGCCGCCATCACCAAGGTGCTGGCTGAGACCGGTGGCGCGACCTTCACCGACTATGCCAACATCGACAAGGCTCCCGAAGAGCGCGAGCGCGGCATCACGATCTCGACCGCCCACGTGGAATACGAGACCGCCAACCGTCACTACGCTCACGTCGATTGCCCCGGCCACGCTGACTATGTGAAGAACATGATCACCGGTGCCGCCCAGATGGACGGCGCGATCCTGGTGGTGAACGCTGCTGACGGCCCGATGCCCCAGACCCGCGAGCACATCCTGCTCGCCCGTCAGGTCGGCGTGCCCGCTCTGGTCGTGTACATGAACAAGGTCGACCAGGTCGATGACGCCGAGATCCTCGAGCTCGTCGAGCTGGAAATCCGCGAGCTGCTGTCGTCTTACGATTTCCCCGGCGACGACATCCCCGTGATCCCCGGTTCGGCTCTGGCCGCTCTGGAAGGTCGCGACGATGCCATCGGCAAGGAATCGATCTACAAGCTGATGGAAGCTGTCGACAGCTACATCCCGCAGCCCCCCCGTCCGACCGACCGTCCGTTCCTGATGCCCGTCGAAGACGTGTTCTCGATCTCGGGTCGTGGTACGGTTGTGACCGGCCGCGTCGAGACCGGCATCGTCAAGGTTGGCGAGGAAGTCGAGATCATCGGTCTGAAGGCCACCGCCAAGACCACCGTGACCGGCGTGGAAATGTTCCGCAAGCTGCTCGACCAGGGTGAAGCTGGCGACAACATCGGCGCTCTGTGCCGCGGCATCAAGCGTGAAGACGTTGAGCGTGGTCAGGTTCTGGCCAAGCCCGGCACCTGCACCCCGCACACCAACTTCGAATCGGAAGTCTACGTGCTGTCGAAGGATGAAGGTGGCCGTCACACGCCGTTCTTCGCCAACTACCGCCCGCAGTTCTACTTCCGCACCACCGACGTCACCGGTTCGGTCACGCTGCCCGAGGGCACCGAGATGGTCATGCCCGGCGACAACGTCCAGCTGAAGGTCGAGCTGATCGCTCCGATCGCGATGGATGAAGGTCTGCGCTTCGCAATCCGCGAAGGCGGCCGCACCGTCGGTTCGGGGGTTGTCGCGAAGATCACCAAGTAATATAGGCCGCGCAGCCCGAGTGTGATTCGCTCCACTCGGGCTGACGGTTTTTTCTCGTTTCCCCCGGTTCCCCAAAAGGGATGAAAGCCGGGGGAAATGATTTTTTTGCTCTTTCTCATCGGTAGCAGGACATGGAAGCTCAGAACATCCGCATTCGCCTCAAGGCGTTCGACCACCGCGTGCTTGATCAGGCCACCGGCGAAATCGCCGACACCGCCCGTCGCACCGGCGCCCTCATTCGAGGCCCCATTCCTCTGCCGACCAAGATCGAGAAGTTCACGGTCAACCGTGGCCCTCACATCGACAAGAAGTCGCGTGAACAGTTTGAAGTGCGCACCTACAAGCGCCTCCTGGACATCGTGCAGCCCAACGCCGCCACCGTCGATGCTCTGATGAAGCTCGATCTGGCCGCTGGCGTTAACGTTGAAATCAAGCTGGCGTAAGCCGCGGGGGCCTGCTAAGGGCCCCCATCTCGCGTTGCCTGATTCGTCTTTTGGCTGAGTCTGGCGGGGTTTTCTCAGCCCCTTCGAACGCGATGATTACAGGGATACCTCCGGCAGGGGCCTTCGGGCAAAGCCGGGCAAGCGTCCCCCGTCTTGTCACAACGCTTTTTGCGTGGTGGCGCGCAGCCCGGACGGGGCTCGTTTAAAAACAGGGCTGTAAAAACACGCCTGTGGGGGATGGGCCTCCGCAGGCCTCTGTGCATTTAAGGAGTATGGATCATGCGCACCGGCGTGATCGCTAAGAAGGTGGGGATGACCCGCCTTTTCCAGGAAGACGGTCGCCACGTTCCCGTGACGGTTCTGTCGCTGGAAGATTGCCAGGTGGTTTCGGTTCGCACAGCAGAGCGTGACGGTTACGTCGCGGTCCAGCTGGGTGCGGGCGCCGCCAAGCAGAAGAATGTCGCCAAGCCGCAGCGTGAGCATTTCGCCAAGGCTGAAGTGCCGCTGAAGATGGAAGTCGCCGAATTCCGCGTCGCCGACGATGCCCTGCTCGATGTGGGTGCAACGATCGCCGCCTCGCACTTCGTCGATGGCCAGCTGGTGGACATCACGGGTCACACCCAGGGTAAGGGCTTTGCCGGCGCTATGAAGCGCTGGGGCTTCGGCGGTATGCGCGCCACCCATGGTGTGTCGATCTCTCACCGTGCGCATGGTTCGACGGGTAACCGTCAGGACCCCGGCAAGGTCTTCAAGAACAAGAAGATGGCCGGCCACATGGGTGACCGTCAGCGCACCCAGCAGAATCTCGAAGTCGTTCGCACCGACAGCGATCGCGGCCTGATCTTCGTGAAGGGCTCCGTGCCCGGCGCCAAGAACGGCTGGTTGCTGGTTCGCGATGCGGTCAAGGTTTCGCGTCACGCCGACGCGCCGTATCCCGCTGGCATCAAGTCGGCCAACGATACGGCTGCCCCGGCTGTCGAAGCCGACGCTGGTCAGGAGGGTTAAGCCGTGAAGGTCCAGATCAAGAATCTCGACGGTTCGGCCGCTGCTGGCGAAATCGAACTGAACGATGCTGTGTTCGGCCTGGAGCCGCGCGCTGACATCCTGCACCGCGTTGTCACCTGGCAGCTCGAGAACCGTCGCGGCATCGCCCGTGGCGCCCGCGAGCGTTCGGACGTTGCCCGCACCGGCAAGAAGTTCGGCAACCAGAAGGGTGGCGGTTCCGCCCGTCACGGCGATCGCAAGGCTCCCGTCTTCATCGGCGGTGGTAAGGCGATGGGTCCGCGCGTTCGCGAGTTCAACATCTCGCTGAACAAGAAGATCCGCGCGCTTGGCCTCAAGCTCGCCCTGTCCTCGAAGGTCGACAATGGCCTGATCGTGGTCGACAGCCTGGAACTGGCCGAAGCCAAGACCAAGGGCCTGGCCGCCACCTTCGCCAAGGCTGGCATTGCCGGCAAGGTGCTGGTGATCGACGGTGAAGCCGTGAACGCTGGTTTCGCGCAGGCTGCCGGCAACCTCGTGGGCGTCAATGTGCTCCCCGCCGTGGGTGCCAATGTCTACGACATCCTGAAGCATGACACGCTGGTGCTGACCCGCGCCGCTGTCGAAAAGCTGGAGGCCCGTTTCAATGGCTAACGGTATCGACACTCGTCATTACGACGTGATCGTGGCGCCCCACATCACCGAGAAGACCACGCTGCTCTCCGAGCACAACGCCGTGGTGTTCAAGGTGGCTGACAAGGCGACCAAGCCCGAAATCAAGGCAGCTGTGGAAGCGCTCTTCGACGTCAAGGTCGTTGGTGTGAACACGCTGACCCAGAAGGGCAAGACCAAGCGCTGGAAGGGCAAGCCCTACAAGCGCAGCGACGTCAAGAAGGCGGTCGTGACGCTGGCTCCCGGCCAGTCGATCGACGTCACGAGCGGGATCTAACGGGCCATGGCACTTAAGAGCTATAACCCGACCAGCCCGGCCCGTCGTGGCCTCGTTCTGGTCGACAAGTCGTCCTTGTGGAAGGGCAAGCCGGTCAAGGCGCTTACCGAAGGTAAGAGCAAGACCGGTGGCCGTAACAACAAGGGCCATGTGACCTCGCGCGGTATCGCCGGCGGTCACAAGCAGAAGTATCGTTTCATCGACTTCAAGCGTCGCAAGTGGGATGCCCCCGCGACCGTGGAGCGTCTGGAATACGATCCCAACCGCACGGCCTTCATCGCTCTGGTGAAGTACGAGGACGGCGAGCAGACCTACATCCTGGCGCCTCAGCGCCTGGCCGTGGGTGACGTGATCGTCGCCGGCGAAAAGACCGACGTGAAGCCCGGCAATGCCATGCTTCTGTCCCAGATGCCGGTCGGCACCATCATCCACAATGTGGAGATGAAGCCGGGCAAGGGCGGTCAGATCGCGCGTTCGGCCGGCACCTATGTGCAGGTCGTGGGTCGTGACCGTGGCATGGTGATCGTTCGCCTGAACTCGGGCGAGCAGCGTTACCTGCGTGGCGATTGCATGGGCACCGTTGGCGCCGTGTCGAACCCCGACAACGCCAACCAGAACCTGGCGAAGGCCGGTCGCAACCGCTGGCTGGGCAAGCGCCCGCTGACCCGCGGTGTGGCCAAGAACCCCGTCGACCACCCGCACGGTGGTGGTGAAGGCCGTACTTCGGGTGGTCGTCACCCGGTTACGCCTTGGGGCAAGCCGACCAAGGGTGCTCGCACGCGCCACAACAAGCGGACGGACAATATGATCATCCGCTCGCGCCACGCCAAGAAGAAGAGGTAATCGACAATGGCTCGTTCCGTTTGGAAAGGTCCTTTCGTCGACCTGCACCTGCTCAAGAAGGCGGAAGCCGCGCAGGATGCTGGCTCGCGCGCTGCCCCGGTGAAGACCTGGTCGCGCCGTTCGACGATCCTGCCGCAGTTCGTTGGTCTGACGTTCAACGTCTACAACGGGCACAAGTTCATCCCCGTGTCCGTCAACGAGGACATGGTCGGCCACAAGCTTGGTGAATTCGCGCCCACGCGCTCGTTCCCGGGTCACGCCGCTGACAAGAAGGGCAAGCGCTGATGAGCAAGCCTAAAGCTCCCCGTCGCGTTGGCGACAACGAAGCCCTGTCGGTCGGCACGCAGATCCGCGGTTCGGCCCAGAAGCTGAACCTGGTGGCTGCGCTGATCCGCAACCGCAAGGCGGAAGACGCGCTCAACATCCTGACCTTCTCGAAGAAGGCCATGGCTGTCGATGCGAAGAAGGTGCTGGCCTCGGCCATCGCCAACGCCGAGAACAACCACAACCTGGACGTCGACAACCTCGTCGTCGTCGAGGCGTCGGTCGGCAAGTCGATCACGATGAAGCGCTTTCATACCCGCGGCCGTGGCAAGTCCACCCGCATTCTGAAGCCCTTCAGCCGTCTGCGCATCGTGGTGCGCGAAGTTCAGCAGGAGGCTTGATCCATGGGTCATAAGTCCAACCCCATCGGTCTGCGTCTGCAGATCAACCGCACCTGGGACAGCCGCTGGTATGCGGAAGGTCGCAGCTACGGCAAGCTTCTTGAGGAAGACCTCAAGATCCGCAAGTTCATCATGAAGACGCTGCCGCAGGCCGCGATCTCCAAGGTGGTGATCGAGCGTCCTGCCAAGCTGTGCCGCGTGTCGATCTATGCCGCCCGTCCGGGCGTCATCATCGGCAAGAAGGGCGCCGACATCGAGAAGCTGCGTTCGCAGCTCGCCAAGATGACCGGCAGCGACGTCAAGCTGAACATCGTCGAAATCCGCAAGCCGGAAGTCGATTCGAAGCTCGTCGCTCAGGGTATCGCGGATCAGCTGATCCGTCGTATCGCCTTCCGTCGCGCCATGAAGCGTGCGGTGCAGTCGGCTCTGCGTCTTGGTGCCGAAGGCATCAAGATCACCTGCTCGGGTCGTCTGGGCGGCGCCGAAATCGCGCGTGTGGAGTGGTATCGCGAAGGTCGCGTGCCGCTGCACACCCTGCGTGCCAACATCGACTATGCCGACGCCGAGGCGCTGACCGCCTATGGCATCATCGGTATCAAGGTCTGGATCTTCAAGGGTGAAATCCTTGGTCACGACCCGATGGCGCAGGATCGTCTCAACATGGAGGCTCAGACCTCCGGCGTGCGTCCGTCGCGCTGAGGGCTTGAGGTAACAGATCATGTTGCAACCGAAGAAAACCAAGTTCCGCAAGGCCTTCAAGGGCCGCATCAAGGGTGAAGCCAAGGGCGGCACCGATCTGAACTTCGGTTCCTACGGCCTCAAGGCCCTGGAACCCGAGCGTATCACCGCTCGCCAGATCGAAGCTGCGCGTCGCGCCATCACCCGCCACCTGCGTCGTCAGGGCCGTCTGTGGATCCGCGTGTTCCCCGACGTGCCTGTGTCGAAGAAGCCTGCCGAAGTCCGTCAGGGCAAGGGCAAGGGTTCGATCGAATATTGGGCAGCTCGCGTGAAGCCGGGCCGCATCCTGTTCGAGGTCGACGGCGTTGCCGGCCAGCTCGCCGCGGAGGCTTTCAGCCGCGCCGCGATGAAGCTGCCGATCAAGACCAAGGTTGTTGCCCGCCTGGGCGACACCTCGCATCTGGGAGGTGAAGAATGACCAAGGCTACTGATCTGCGCGCCAAGAGCGACGACCAGCTGACCGAAGATCTGGGCAACCTGAAGCGCGAGGCCTTCAACCTGCGCTTCCAGGCCGCCACGAATCAGCTGGAGCGCCCGGCCCGCATCAAGGAAGTGCGCCGCGATATCGCCCGCATCAAGACGCTCCAGAGCGAGCGTTCGGCTGCAGCGAAGGCGTAAGGAGACAACCATGCCCAAGCGTATTCTGATCGGGACGGTTGTTTCCGACAAGACCGACAAGACCGTGGTCGTGAAGGTCGAGCGTAAGGTGAAGCATCCCATGTACGGGAAGATCATCCGTCGTTCGAAGAAGTATCACGCTCACGACGAAGACAATGCTGTAAAGGTTGGCGAAGTCGTCCGCATCGAGGAGACCGCGCCCATCTCGAAGCTGAAGACCTGGAAGGTGATCGACCGGGTTCAGGCGGGCAAGACGGCGGCTGTCGAAGCCGACGTTTAAGCCTCAACAGCGCGTTGAAAAAATCGCTGGTGCTCTAGCCGTTTTGCGGCTAGGGCGCCGGCTCGTTTTTTGGAACTGCCGGACTGGTTCCGGCAAGCCTAGCGTAAGGAACCGGATCAATGATCCAGATGCAATCCCAGCTTGACGTTGCTGACAACAGCGGCGCCAAGCGTGTCCAGTGCATTAAGGTGCTGGGCGGATCGAAGCGTCGCGTTGCGGGCGTTGGCGACATCATCGTGGTGTCGATCAAGGAAGCCCAACCGCGCGCCAAGGTCAAGAAGGGCGACGTTCACCGTGCGGTGATCGTGCGCACCCGTAAGGACGTCCGTCGTCCCGACGGTTCGGTTATCCGTTTCGACGGTAACGCAGCTGTGCTGATCAACAAGAACGCGGAGCCCATCGGCACGCGTATCTTTGGCCCCGTGGTTCGCGAACTGCGCGCCAAGGGCTACATGAAGATCATCTCGCTGGCTCCGGAGGTGCTGTAATGTCCGCTGCTAAGATCAAGAAGGGCGACAACGTTGTTGTGCGCTCGGGCAAGGACAAGGGCCGCACCGGCACCGTCCTGCAGGTTCTCCCCAAGGAGGACAAGATCGTGGTTGCCGGCGTGAACATCGCCGCGCGTCACCGCAAGCCCAGCCAGGCGAATCCTCAGGGCGGCATCGACCGTCGCGAGGCTCCCATGGCGATCAGCAAGGTCGGTCTGGCCGATCCGAAGACCGGCGCGGCCACCCGCGTGCGCTTCGAGACGATCGATGGCAAGAAGGTCCGCGTTGCGGTCAAGTCCGGGGAGAAGATCGATGGCTGATAAGTATACGCCCCGCCTGAAGGGCAAGTACGACGCCGAGATCGCCAAGGCGATGACCGAGAAGTTCGGTTATACCAACGCCCTGCAGATCCCGCGCATCTCCAAGATCACGCTCAACATGGGCGTGGGTGAGGGCACTCAGGACCGTAAGAAGGTCACGACTGCCGCCGCTGAAATGGAGCTGATCGCCGGTCAGAAGCCGGTCGTGACGCGCGCGAAGAAGTCGGTTGCCCAGTTCAAGCTGCGCGAAGGCATGGCGATCGGCTGCAAGGTCACGCTGCGTCGCGAGCGCATGTATGAATTCCTGGACCGTCTGATCACCGTCGCGATGCCCCGCATCCGCGACTTCCGTGGCCTGAACCCGAAGAGCTTCGATGGCCGTGGCAACTATGCCATGGGTCTGAAGGAGCAGATCATCTTCCCGGAAATCAGCTACGACCAGATCGACAAGGTTCGTGGGATGGACATCATCGTGACCACCACGGCCAACACCGACGAAGAAGCTCGTGAGCTGCTGCGTCTTTTCGGCTTCCCCTTCCCTCAGGAAGAAGAAGCCAAGCAGGCTGCTTGAGTGCAGCCTCGCAAGGTTTAAGAAAGAGAGCTTAAGTCCATGGCGAAACTGAGTTCGATCAACAAGAACGAGCGTCGCAAGGCCCTCGTCAAGAAGTATGCTGCGAAGTATGCCAAGCTGAAGGCTGTGGCGGACGATCAGCAGGCTGATGATACCGAGCGTCTCATTGCCCGTCTGAAGCTGGCGGAAATCCCGCGCAACGCGAATCCTACCCGCGTTCGCAACCGCTGCGCCACCACCGGCCGCCCGCGCGGCTACTATCGCAAGTTCGGCCTGTGCCGTGTTGAGCTGCGTGATCTGGCCAACAAGGGCCTGATCCCCGGCGTGACCAAGTCGAGCTGGTAAGGATACTTCGATGGCTTTGACCGATCCCCTGGGTGATATGCTCACCCGCATCCGCAACGGGCAGCAGGCGAAGAAGGATTCCGTCCTTTCGCCCGCGTCCAAGCTGCGCGCCCGCGTGCTGGAAGTTCTCCAGCGCGAGGGTTACATCCGCGGTTTCACGGAGGATGCCACTGGCCTCCATCCGCAGCTGCGCATCGAGCTGAAGTACTTCGAAGGCGAGCCCGCCATCAAGCACGTCGCTCGCGTCTCCAAGCCCGGTCGCCGGGTGTACTCGGGTAGCAAGGAGCTCCCCGTGGTGCGCAACGGCCTTGGCATCACCATCGTCTCGACGCCGCGTGGCGTGCTTTCGGATGCCGAAGCGCGCGCTGCCAACGTCGGTGGCGAAGTGCTGGCGGAGGTGTTCTAATGAGCCGCATCGGCAAAAAGCCGGTCGTCATTCCGGCCGGCGTCACCGCCACCATCAATGATGGTGTGCTCACCGTGAAGGGTGCCAAGGGCACGCTCACGCTGGGTCTGGCTGACGAGATCACCTACGCGATCGAAGATGGCGCGATTTCGATGCAGCCCGCCAACGACACCAAGCGCGCTCGCGCGTTCTGGGGTCTGCAGCGCACTCTGGTCGCCAATCTGGTGACCGGCGTGACCGAAGGCTACAGCAAGACCTTGCTCATCACCGGCGTTGGCTACCGTGCCACCGCCCAGGGCAAGACTCTTAAGCTGCAGCTGGGCTACAGCCACGACGTCAACTTCCCTGTGCCCGAGGGCATCGAGGTCAAGACCCCGGATAACACCACGGTCGAGATCTCGGGCATCGACAAGCAGAAGGTTGGCCAGGTGGCCGCGGAGATCCGTCGCTGGCGCAAGCCCGAACCCTACAAGGGCAAGGGTATCAAGTATCGCGGCGAGTTCATCTTCCGCAAGGAAGGGAAGAAGAAGTAATGGCCAAGCTGTCACTTTTTGCGCGCCGCCGTCGGCGCGTTCGCACCGCGCTCAAGGCGCGTGCCGGTGGGCGTCCTCGCCTGTCCGTGCATCGCACCGGCCGCCACATCTACGCCCAGATCATCGACGACGCTTCGGGTCGCACGGTCGCTTCGGCCTCTTCGCTCAAGAAGGGTTCCAAGGAGATCGGCGCGAACGTTGCTTCGGCGACTGCCGTGGGCAAGGAGCTGGCCGAGGCTGCCAAGGCTGCCGGCATCACGACTGTCGTGTTCGATCGCGGTGGTTTCCTGTTCCATGGCCGCGTCAAGGCGCTGGCCGATGCCGCCCGTGAAGGCGGGCTGGAGTTCTGATCATGGCTGACGAAACCAACCAGGAAGTCGAGACCGTCGCAGCTGCCGCCCCCGAGGGTGGTGAGCGCGAAGGTCGTCGTGGTCGCGGTCGCGGCGGTGAGCGTGGTGGCGAGCGTGGCGAACGCCGCGGTCGCCGCGATGATCGTCGTGGCAAGCCCGAGGAAGAGCAGGGCGAAGAGCTGATCGAGAAGCTGGTTCACATCAACCGCGTCTCGAAGACCGTCAAGGGCGGTAAGCGCTTCGGTTTTGCCGCTCTGGTCGTCGTTGGCGACGGCAAGGGCCGCGTGGGCTTCGGTCATGGCAAGGCGCGCGAAGTGCCTGAAGCCATCACCAAGGCCACTGCTTCGGCCAAGAAGAAGATGATCCGCGTCGCTCTGAAGGAGGGTCGTACCCTTCATCACGACGGCAAGGGCCACTTCGGCGCCGGCAAGGTGAATGTGCGTTCGGCCCCGGCCGGTACGGGCATCATCGCGGGCGGCCCGATGCGCGCTGTCTTCGAGAGCCTGGGCGTTCATGACGTGGTGACCAAGTCGGTCGGCACCTCGAACCCCTACAACATGATCCGCGCCACCTTCGCGGCTCTGGGTGAGCAGACCTCGCCCAAGTCGGTGGCGCAGCGTCGCGGCAAGAAGGTCACCGACCTGCTGTCGCGCGATGGTCATCACCACAGCGAGGCGCAGCTTGAAGCTGCTGCCGCTGCGATTACGGAGTAAGCGCAATGGCAACCATCAAGCTCAAGCAGATCGGTTCGCCGATCCGCCGCCCCGAGCATCAGAAGAAGATGCTGATCGGCCTGGGTCTTAACAAGATGAATCGCGTCGTCGAGCTTCAGGATACCCCTGAAGTGCGCGGCACGGTCGCCAAGCTGCCGCATCTGGTCGCCGTGATCGACTGATCACTGCCTTGATGTGCAAGGAATTGGGCCTCGGCGGAAACGCCGGGGCCTTTTTCTTTGGCGGTGGGGAAGGGGGCAAGGAAACCACAAAATATGGTGACAAACCCTGACTCTTGCCCTATGGGCCCCGCTTCCATTCAGCGCGTGGCCGCAAGGTTGCGCGCTTCTTTCAGCGCGACAATAGCGAAAGCGAGTGCATATTATGACCAAGCTTAACGAACTCTTCGACAACTATGGCGCCCGTCACCGTCGCATGCGCGTCGGCCGTGGCATCGGCTCGGGCAAGGGCAAGACTGCCGGCCGTGGTCAGAAGGGTGCCAAGGCGCGTTCGGGCGTCTCGGTGAACGGCTTCGAAGGCGGCCAGATGCCGCTCCACATGCGTCTGCCGAAGCGCGGCTTCAACAACCCCTTCGGCAAGGACTATGCCGAGGTGAACCTGGGCCTGATCCAGAAGTTCATCGAAGCCGGCAAGCTGGACATCTCGGGCGTCGTCGATCACGCTGCTCTGAAGGCCGCTGGCCTGGCCCGTGGCGGCAAGGACGGCGTGCGTCTGCTGGCCAAGGGTGAATTCTCCTCGAAGGTTTCCTTCAAGGTTGCCGGTGTCTCGAAGGGCGCGCGCGCCGCTGTCGAGGCCGCTGGTGGTTCGGTCGACGTGCCGGCCCCCAAGGCTGCTGCGGAATAATTCGCAATGAATTGACGGGCGGGGTTCCAGAGACCCCGCCCGTCTCTTATATGGGGTCTTCCGAAACCGGAGAGACTACCGCCGCTCATGCGACACGGATGTGTGCGGCCCCATCCAAGGCTTGACCATCTCATGGCTTCACGCGCCGACAATATCGCGAGCACGCTCAGTCTCGCCAATTTTTCCAAGGCGACCGAACTCAAGAACCGCATCTGGTTCACGGTGGGCGCCCTGATCGTTTTCCGCTTCCTCAGCTTCGTGCCGCTGCCCGGGATCAATCCGCTGATCCTCGACAAGCTCTATTCGCGCACGCAGGGCGGTATCCTCGACATTTTCAACACCTTCTCGGGTGGTTCGCTTCAGCGCATGAGCCTGATCGCACTGGGCGTGATGCCTTACATCACCGCCTCGATCGTGGTTCAGCTGGGCGCCTCGCTGCACCCCGCGCTGGCCTCCCTGAAGAAGGAAGGCGAGAGCGGCCGCAAGAAGATGAACCAGTACACCCGCTATGGCGCGGTGCTGCTGACCGCCATTCAGGGCTATTTCGTCGCCACCGGCCTCGAAGCCTATGGCGCGTCGAGCGGCCTGCAGGCGGTGGTGCTGCCCAGCATGATCTTCCGCATCTCGGCTGTCATCAGCCTGATCGGCGGCACGATGTTCCTGCTGTGGCTGGGTGAGCAGATCACCTCGCGCGGGATCGGCAACGGTACGTCGCTGATCATCATGGCGGGTATCGTCGCCCAGATGCCGCAGTTCTTCACCCAGCTGTTCGAAGGCGGCAGCTCGGGCTCGGTCAGCCCGATCGTCATCATCGGCATGCTGGCGCTGGTCATCGGCATGATCCTGTTCATCAGCTTTATGGAGCGCGCCACGCGCCGCCTGCTGATCCAGTATCCCAAAAGGCCAACGCAGAATGGCATGATGCATGCCGACCGCAGCCACCTGCCTCTGAAGATCAACACCGCGGGCGTGATCCCGCCGATCTTCGCCAGCTCGCTGCTGCTGCTGCCGCTGACCATCACGCAGTTTGCCGGTAAGTCGGTTTCGCCCGACAGCAAGCTGGGCGGGGTGATCGTGGCGCTCAACCAGTATCTGGGCCATGGCAAGCCGCTCTATATGCTGCTCTATGCCCTGGGCATCGTGTTCTTCTGCTTCTTCTACACCGCGGTTGTCTTCAACCCGGAGGAGACGGCGGACAATCTGAAGCGCAATGGCGGCTTCATCCCCGGCATCCGCCCGGGCAAGAACACGGCGACCTACCTGGATTACGTGCTGACGCGAATCACGGTTCTGGGCGCTGCCTATATTACTATAGTCTGCATTGTGCCTGAGTTCTTCATGGAACAGACTGGCCTGCGTCTGGTGGTGGCCGGTGGCACCAGCCTGCTGATCGTGGTGAACGTGACCGTGGATACGATCACGCAGATCCAGTCGCATCTGCTGGCGCATCAGTATGGCGATCTCATCAAGAAGGCGAAGCTGAAGGGCCGCATGCGCTAAGCGCGGCCCCAAAGCCTGATTTCTGAACCGCCGATTCAGTGGGGGAATAAGGACGTGAACATCATTCTGCTTGGGCCGCCGGGGGCGGGCAAGGGAACCCAGGCGCAACGTCTGGTCGAGCGTTTCGGGATGAAGCAGCTTTCCACCGGTGACATGCTGCGCGCCGCGGTGAAGGCGCAGACCGCCGTTGGCCTTCAGGCCAAGGCGGTGATGGAGCGTGGTGAACTGGTCTCCGACGAGATCGTCTCGGCGCTGATCGGTGAAGAGCTGGACGCGATGGGTGCCGACACCGGCGCGATCTTCGACGGCTATCCCCGCACCGAGGCGCAGGCCGAATCGCTCGATGGCATTCTGGCCTCGCGCGGTCGCAAGCTGGATCATGTGATCGAGCTGGAGGTCGATGAGGACGCTCTGGTTGAGCGCATCACCGGTCGCTACACCTGCGCCACCTGCGGCAAGGGCTATCACGATCACTTCGAGAAGCCCAAGGTCGAGGGCGTCTGCGACAAGTGCGGCGGCACTGAGTTCAAGCGTCGTCCTGACGATAATGAGGCCACTGTCCGCACCCGCATGGCCGAATATCGCGCGAAGACCGCGCCGATCCTGCCGGTCTATGAGGCGCGCGGCATCGTGCATCGCGTCGACGGCATGGCGCCGATGGATGATGTGACCGCTGCCATTGCGGGCATCATCGGCTGACGTCTCAAAGTGATACGTTTTCGGGGGTAGGGGAGTGCCAAGTGGCACCTTTGACCTGCTTCCTGCTTTGGTGTAACAATCGGGCGGAGCTGATCCCATGGATCGGCTCCGCTTTCGGCTTTTTAGCCCGAAGTCACGTTGACTTTCCGGTCAGCGTTGACACTTGGCGCGAATCGGTTTAGTCGCGCCCTTCACTCGACAAAAATAGGACAGTTCGGTTAGGGATTCGCCATTGGAATTGCCATGGTGGGGCCAGCCGAATGGTTTTGTTTGGGTTTTCGGGTGCATGAGCGTTGAGATGGAGGCCTTGAAGCACCCTCCGGCATCCCCATATGGAGATGCACCGGATTGTTGCCATGGGCTTCTGTGGAGCATGGAGAAGTAAGTGGCTCGTATTGCCGGGGTAAACATCCCCACCAACAAGCGCGTGATCATCGCGCTGACCTACATTCACGGCATTGGTGCGTTCAAGGCCAAGCAGATCGCCGACAAGCTGGGTATCGACCATACCCGCCGCGTGCAGGACCTTTCCGACCAGGAAGTGCTCCACATCCGCGAGACGATCGACGCTGAGCACACCGTGGAAGGCGACCTGCGTCGCGAAACCGCGATGAACATCAAGCGTCTGATGGACCTGGCCTGCTACCGCGGCCTGCGTCACCGTAAGGGCCTGCCGGTCCGCGGTCAGCGCACGCACACCAACGCCCGCACCCGCAAGGGCAAGGCCAAGCCCATCGCTGGCAAGAAGAAGTAAGCCCTAAACCGGCTCACCCTCTCTTTTTGTACAGAATACAGGATTTTATCCAATGGCACGTGAACCCCAGCGCCTTCGTAAGCGGGAGCGCAAGAACATCACCAGCGGCATTGCACACGTCAATGCCAGCTTCAACAACACCATGGTCACCATCACCGATGCCCAGGGCAATGCGATCAGCTGGTCGTCTGCCGGCATGATGGGCTTCAAGGGCTCGCGCAAGTCGACCCCTTATGCTGCCCAGGTGGCCGCTGACGACGCCGGCAAGAAGGCCGCCGAACACGGCGTGCGCACGCTGGAAGTGGAAGTGAAGGGCCCGGGTTCGGGTCGTGAGAGCGCCCTGCGCGCCCTCCAGGCGGTCGGTTTCACCATCACGTCGATCCGCGACGTGACGCCGATCCCGCACAACGGCGTTCGCCCCTCCAAGCGTCGTCGCGTCTGACGATGCATCGGTGACAAGCGCCTGATCTGGCGCTTGTCGCTTTTCTGCAAGGCCGCCGCATCACGCGCGTGATGCGCGGCCTTTCCCGCCAGAATAACCCCAGGGGAAGTCCATGACTGTCAACATCAAGAACTGGCAGGAACTGAAGAAGCCCAACGCCCTCGAGATCAAGCCGGGTGCCGATGGCAAGCGCCGTGCGACGTTCGTCGCCGAGCCGCTTGAGCGCGGTTTCGGCCTGACGCTGGGCAACGCGCTGCGTCGCGTGCTGCTCTCGTCGCTTCAGGGCGCGGCGATCACCTCGATCAAGATCGAGAATGTCCTGCATGAGTTCTCCAGCCTGGCTGGCGTCCGCGAGGACGTGACCGACATCGTGCTGAACGTGAAGCAGATCGCCCTGCGCATGCAGGGTGAGGGCCCCAAGCGCCTCCAGCTGTCGGCCACCGGCCCGGCTGAGGTCAAGGCGGGCGACATCGCCGTCACCGGCGATATCGAGGTGATGAACAAGGATCTGGTGATCTGCCATCTCGACGAAGGCGCCACCCTGAACATGGAACTGACCGCCGACACCGGCAAGGGTTACGTTCCGGCCGTTCAGAACCGCCCCGTCGACGCGCCGATCGGCCTGATCCCCGTTGACTCGCTCTACTCGCCGGTGCGTCAGGTCAGCTACAAGGTTGACAACGCCCGTATCGGCCAGGAGCTGGACTACGACAAGCTGAACCTCTCGGTGGAAACCGACGGCACCATCACCCCCGAAGACGCCGTGGCCTATGCCGCGCGCATCCTTCAGGACCAGCTGGCGCTGTTCGTCCACTTCGAGGACGTTGCTCCCATCGGTGCGCCTTCGCTCGCCGGTCTGGGCGGTGCTGCCAGCGCCGCTCCGGAAGAGGGCGACACCAACCAGCTCAACCGCTACCTTCTCAAGAAGGTGGACGAGCTGGAGCTTTCGGTCCGTTCCGCCAACTGCCTCAAGAACGACAACATCATCTACATCGGCGATCTGGTTCAGAAGACCGAAGCCGAGATGCTGCGCACGCCGAACTTCGGCCGCAAGTCGCTCAACGAGATCAAGGAAGTTCTCTCTTCGATGGGTCTGCGCCTCGGCATGGACATCCCGGGCTGGCCGCCCGAGAACATCGAGGAAATGGCCAAGAAGCTCGAACAAGAGTTGCTGGGCTAAGGAATTGGGAAGGCGCTCCGCAAGGGGCGCCTTCTGCCTTTAAGTGAGGGCTTCGTTTTCGAAGCTCTGACAAAACGGCGACAGGTGGCTGCCGTGAATGCCACCAGGATCGGGCTACCTGATACGGGCCCCCTACGAACGGAAGGACTTATTTATGCGTCATAAGCACGGTCAGCGTAAGCTGCAGCGCACCAGCGGTCATCGCGCCGCCCTCCTGCGCAACCTGTCGGCTTCGCTCATCAAGCACGAGCAGATCACCACCACGCTGGCCAAGGCCCGCGAGCTGCGTCCCTACATCGAAAAGCTGATCACGCTGGGCAAGCATGGCGGCCTTTCGAACCGCCGTCTGGCTCACGCCCGTCTGCAGGACGACGCTCAGCTGGTGAAGCTGTTCGACACCCTCGCCGAGCGTTATGCTTCGCGCGCCGGTGGCTACACCCGCATCGTGAAGGCCGGTTTCCGCGCTTCGGACGCCGCTCCGATCGCGATCATCGAGCTGGTGGACCGCGACGTCTCGGCCAAGGGCCAGGACTCGGGCCCGGTGCTGGTCGCCGAGGGCGAAGAGGCGTAAGCCTTTCGGTTTTAGCGTCTCGCTGAAACAAAAAGAGCGGCTCCGGAAGCAATTCCGGGGCCGCTTTTTTTTGTTTTGGAAGGGGATTGAGAAGGGGACATGCGAGGGCCATCGCCCTCGCGCTCCCTTTATTGTCTACGTTGCGCGTCCTGCGAAACCTTCGGCACGCATTCCAGCCATGCCTGCCTGCGGCGTCTTCCTGTGGGCAACATGCCTGTCACATTGCGCCTGCTGACAAGCATGTTAGTGTCACCGTCAACAAGACACAGATGGGGGCGGCATTGTTGCGTGACGGATCGAATGGGGCAGGGCGTGTTGGTTTGCTTTCCATCGCGGCAGTTTCGGTTTTGACCATGGCCTCCATCGCCTCCGCTCAGCCACCGGCTCCCGCTTATCCGCAAACCCGGCAGGGCGATGTGGTCGAGCAGAAATTCGGCGAAACCATCCACGATCCCTATCGCTGGCTGGAAAACAACGTCCGTTCCGATCATGAAGTCGCCGATTGGGTCGAGCGCGAGAACGCCGTCACCCAGACCTATCTCGCCCAGCTTCCTGGCCGCGACTGGTTCGCCCAGAACATCCGCGAGCTGACCAATTTCGAACGCTTCGGCCTGCCTCACAAAGCCGGGCACCGCTATTTCTACCTGCGCAACTCCGGCCTGCAAAATCAGGCCCAGCTTTTCGTGCGCGATGGGCTGCATGGTGAGCCGCGCCTTTTGCTCGACCCCAACACATGGGCCAAGGATGGCGCCACTGCGCTCGATCAATGGGTGGCCTCGCCCGATGGTCATCATCTGGCCTATTCCATTCAGGACGGCGGCAGCGACTGGCGCAGCCTGAAGGTCGTCGATGCCACCACCGGCAAGCTGCTGCCTGACGAGATCCATTGGGTGAAGGAATCCGACATCGCCTGGGTCGGGCGCGAGGGCTTTCTCTATTCCCGCTTTCCCGCTCCGCCCAAGGGGCAGGATTTCGAGGCGATCAACTACAACCACGCCCTCTATTTCCACCGCCTCGGCACGCCGCAGAGCGCCGACGAGCTGGTCTACAACTCCCCGGACCATCGGGACTGGAACCATGTCGCTCAGGTGACCTCGGACGGTCGCTATGCCGTGATCACCACGGCCATCGGCACCGATGCCCGCTTCCAGATCCATGTCATCGATCTCAAGCAGCGCCGGGATAAGGGGTGGACCGCCCGCCCGCTGATCACCGGCTTCGACAATTCGTGGAAGCTGGTGGACAGCATGGGCACGCGCCTGTGGTTCCTCACCAACTGGCAGGCGCCGCGCTATCGCCTCGTGTCGATCGATCTGGCTGAGCCCAACCCCCAATGGCGCGAGGTGCTGGGGCAGGGCGAAGCCACCTTGCAGCAGGCCAGCATCGTCGGCCATCGCCTGATCGTCTCGATGCTGAAAGATGCCGCAACCCGCGCCATCATCATCGATCTCAACGGCAAGCCGATGCGCGGGCTGGCGCTCAATGGCATCGGCACGGCCAGTGGCTTCAACGGCAAGCCGGGCGACGATGAGACCTTCTACAGCTTCTCCAGCTTCAACCGGCCTTCGACAGTCTATCGCCTCGATCTGAAAAGCGGCAACAGCGAGATCTTCGCCCAGCCCAAACTCAGCTTCGATCCCGAGGATTACGCCATCGAGCAGCGCTTCTACGCCTCGAAGGATGGCACCAAGGTGCCGATGTTCATCGTGCGCAGCAAGGCCGCTGTGGGCAAGGCGGTGCCGACGCTGCTCTATGGCTATGGCGGCTTCGATATTGCGCTCACGCCGGGCTTCTCAGCGGCGCGTATGGCATGGCTGAGGGCCGGCGGCGCCTTCGCCATGGCCAATTTGCGCGGCGGCGGCGAATATGGCGCGGCGTGGCACGATGCCGGGCGTCTGGCCAACAAGCAGAACGTTTTCGACGACTTTATCGCGGCGGGCGAATTCCTGATCCGCGAGGGCATCACCCCCAAGCATGGTCTGGCCATTCAGGGCGGATCGAACGGCGGCCTGCTCGTCGGCGCCGTCACCAACCAGCGGCCCGATCTTTTTGCGGCGGCCAATCCGGCAGTGGGCGTGATGGATATGCTGCGCTTCGACCAGTTCACGGCGGGGCGCTATTGGGTCGATGATTACGGCTATCCAAGCAAGGAGGCCGATTTCCGCAACCTGCGCAGCTACTCGCCCTATCACAACATCCGCAGCGGGGTGGACTATCCCGCCATCATCGTCACCACCGCCGACACCGACGACCGCGTGGTGCCGGGCCACAGCTTCAAATACACCGCCGCTTTGCAGGCGGCGCCTCTGGGGCCGAAACCGCATCTGATCCGCATCGAGACGCGCGCGGGCCATGGCGCAGGCAAGCCGACCGACAAGGCCATTGCCGAAAGCGCCGATGTGCTGGCGTTTCTGGCCGCGTGGTCAGGTTTGAATGTGTCAGGCCTGAAGGTGGGGGGCTGAGGCGGGGGCTTCCCGCTCCCCCTCGACCGCGCGGGGCTTGTTCCAGATCAGCGGCCAGATCAGCACCTCGCCTAGCGACTGCGGTCGCCTGGGCATGCCGGTGGTGGGGCGCCCCTCGGGGCGGCGATAGAAGCCGCAGAGCAGATCGAAGATCGGCAGCACAGCCGCGAAATTCTGATCGTAATGTTCGGGCTGCGTCGAGTGGTGGCGCCGGTGATAGGCGGGGCTGTTAAGCACCCATGACCATCGCCCGAAATTGATCGGCAGATCGGCATGAGCGAAGAAATTCCACAGGCTGGCGATGCCGAAAGCGAAAGCGATCGCACCCGTGGGGCGGATCACCATCAGTGTGGCCGACCAGATCGTCACCTGCTTGATCAGCGGATCGGCCCAGTAATGGCGCTGGGTGGTCAGCACGCTCATGTTCGGGTCGGAGTGATGCAGCGAATGCAGCGCCCAGAGGAAGGGAATGCGGTGCTGGGCGACGTGGAACAGCCACTCCAGCCCGTCACGCACCACAAAGAAGATCAGAAGGCCTGCCCAGAAAGGCAGATGCGCGCCATCGATCAGCGCAGGCCCCGCCCAGCCGTGCAGCAGCGGCACGAGGAACAGCACCACCGCGATCTGCAACAGCGTCACCTGCAGATTGCGCCAGCCGTCATGCTGGCCCTGCCCCTTGCGCTGTTCGATCAGCAGCAGGACAAGCACGACCACCAGTTCGGGCAGAAAGGCATAGAACAGATCCATGGCTCCGTTCTAGGCGAGGCTGGTTAACAAAGCGCGCAGGGCGTGTTGGAGCGTCGGATGAGGAAGCCGACGCCCAGATTGGGTCACAATCACGCATTAGCCTGCTGGCATGCGCCTGCGACCCTCTTTGCCATCGATCCCCGCGATCCTGCTGCTGATCGGCTCGGCGCATGCGCAGGAGGCGCCGCCCGAACATGCGCCGCTCAACCATGTGCAGGATATGATGGAGGAGGAGCGCCGCCTGGTTCACCCCGGCCAGCACCGCGCCGATTGCCCGGCGGAGGACCCTTTCAACAAGGCCATCGTGGTCTGCGCGCCTGATAACAGCCAGCGCTACCGCGTCCCGCCTTCCAGCGATGATCCGCATGATCCCGCAGCAACGCGCGGAGGGCCCTTGAAGGCACCCGATATGTATGGTGGCCCGCCATGCACGCAGGTCTGTATTCATGGCGGTTATGCCCCGCCGCCGGTCTATTACATTGACCTCTCGAAAATCCCCGAGGCGCCCCCCGGCAGCGATGCCGACAAGATCGCCAAGGGCGAAATGCGCGCGCCCTGAGCCAAAGAAAAGGGCGCTTCCGCGCGATGCGGAAACGCCCTTTGCTGTTGCTTGCCGGAAGGCCGATCAGATGTGGATCGGCTTGCCCTGCACGGCCATGGCCGCTTCCTTGATCGCTTCCGAGTGGGTCGGGTGAGCGTGGCAGGTGTAGGCGATGTCTTCGCTGGTCGCGCCGAACTCCATGGCCTGCGCGGCCTGAGCGATCATCGTCCCGGCAACGCTGGCGATGATCCACACGCCCAGCACGCGGTCGGTGGTGGCGTCAGCGATCACCTTCACGAAGCCATCGGGCTCGCGGTTGGTCTTGGCGCGGCTGTTGGCCAGCATCGGGAACTTGCCGACCTTCACCGTGTGACCGGCGGCCTTGGCGGCCTCCTCGGTCAGGCCCACGCCCGCGAATTCGGGAGTGGTGTAGACCACGCCGGGGATCACGTCATGGTTCACGATGCCGGTCAGGCCCGCGATGTTCTCGGCGACGGCAATGCCCTCGTCCTCGGCCTTGTGGGCCAGCATCGGGCCGGGGATCACGTCGCCGATCGCCCAGACGCCATCGACCTTGGTGCGGAAGTCATGATCGGTTTCGATCTGACCGCGCGCGTTCAGCTCCAGACCGATGTTTTCCAGACCCAGACCCGAGGTGTTGGCGCGGCGGCCAATGGCCACCAGCACGGCGTCAGCCTTCAGCTGCTCGGCATTGCCACCGGCGGCGGCTTCGATGTCGAGCGTGACGGTCTTGCCCTCGACCTGAGCGCCGGTGACCTTCGTCGAAAGCTTCAGCTCGAAGCCCTGCTTCTTGAAGATCTTGGCGGCTTCCTTGCGCACGTCGCCGTCCATGCCGGGGAACAGCTGGTCGAGGAACTCGACCACCGTCACCTTGGCACCCAGACGGCGCCACACCGAACCCAGCTCCAGACCGATCACGCCGCCGCCGATGACGACCAGATGCTCGGGGATGCGGTCCAGCGCCAGGGCGCCGGTGCTGTCCACGATGATCCCGGCGTCATTGTCGACTTCCACGTTGGGCAGCGGCATCACCGAGGAACCCGTTGCGATCACGATGTGCTTGGCGGTGTAGGTCGTGCCGGCCACCTCAACGGTGTGTGCGTCCTTGAACTGCGCATAGCCCTTGAGCCAGTCGATCTTGTTCTTCTTGAAGAGGAACTCGATGCCGCCGGTCAGATCCTTGACCGCCGCAGCCTTTTCACCCTGAAGCACCGAGAGGTCGATCTCGACGCCGGTGGTCTTCACGCCGAACTTGGCGGCGGTGCCATGGGCGACTTCCTCGAACAGCTCCGAGCCATGCAGCAAGGCCTTCGAGGGAATGCAGCCCACGTTGAGGCAGGTGCCGCCCAGCGTCTCGCGGCCCTCGGCGCAGGCGGTCTTCAGACCAAGCTGCGCCGCACGGATGGCGGCCACATAACCGCCGGGGCCCGCGCCGATGACGAGAACGTCGTACTGATAATCAGCCATTCTTCTATCCTTCCAGCGCTCAGAGGTCGATCAGCAGACGGTTGGGGTCTTCGATCGCTTCCTTGATGGTCTTGAGCGCGGTCACGGCTTCGCGACCGTCGATCAGGCGGTGATCGTAGGACAGGGCGATGTACATCATCGGGCGGATCACGATCTGGCCGTTGCGGACCACCGGGCGGTCCTCGATACGGTGCAGGCCGAGCACGGCCGACTGGGGCGGGTTGATGATCGGGGTCGACATCAGGCCGCCGAACACGCCGCCGTTGGAGATCGTGAAGGTGCCGCCCTTCATGTCTTCCATGGTCAGCTTGCCTTCCTTGGCAGCCTTGCCATAGTTGGCGATGGCCTTCTCGATGTCGGCGAAGGACATCTTGTCGACATTGCGCACCACCGGCACCATCAGGCCCGAGGGAGCCGACACGGCGACCGAGAGATCGACGTAATCGAAATAGACGATCTCATCGCCGACGATCTGCGCGTTGACGCCCGGAATGTCCTTGAGCGCCAGGCACGAGGCCTTGGCGAAGAAGGACATGAAGCCCAGCTTCACGCCATGCTTCTTCTCGAAGCTGTCCTTGTACTTGTTGCGCGCTTCCATCACCGCCGACATGTCGACGTCGTTGAAGGTGGTCAGCAGGGCGGCAGTGTCCTGCGCGCTCTTCAGACGCTTGGCGATGGTCTGGCGCAGGCGGGTCATCTTGACGCGCTCTTCGCGGCGCTCATTGCTGGGCGCGGCGACCGGGGCCGAGACGGCAGCGGCGGCAGGCGAGGAGGCCTTGGCCTGAGCGGCGGCAACCACGTCTTCCTTGGTGATGCGGCCGTCCTTGCCCGAACCCTTGATGGTGGCCGGATCGATGCCGTATTCCAGCACGGCGCGACGCACGGCGGGGCTCAGCACGGCCGGATCGCTGCTTTCGGCAGCGGCGGGCTCGGCGGGGGCCACCGGGGTGACGGGGGCAGCAGCAGCCGGGGCAGGGGCCGCGGCGGCAGGCGCAGCAGCCGGAGCGGCGGCAGCGCCGCCGGCTTCGATGGTGGCGATCACGGTGCCGACGGTGACGGTTTCACCCTCGGGGAACAGCTGGGCGCCCAGCACGCCCGCGACGGGCGAGGGCACATCGACAGCAACCTTGTCGGTTTCGAGGCTGGCGATGGGCTCGTCGAGGGCGACGGTCTCGCCGGGCTTCTTGAGCCACTGGCCGATGGTGGCTTCGCTGACCGATTCGCCGAGCGTGGGGACTTTGACTTCCGTGGACATGATGGATTCCGATCTTTCAGACGGGAAAATTAGATAAACCGTTCAGGGAGAACTGAGCCCGAAGGCTCAGCTCTTCTGCTGACGGCGGATTTCCGAACGGACCGACAGGCCCAGCGCATCGGCAACCAGCGCGCCCTGTTCGAGCGTGTGGCGCTTGGCCGAACCCGTGGCGGGCGAGGCCGAAGCATTGCGACCGGCGTAACGGGCGCGGCCCGTCTTGGCGCCGGCGGCTTCCACCGCTTCCTCGATCAGCGGCTCCACGAAGAACCAGGAACCGTTGTTCTTGGGCTCTTCCTGGCACCAGACGATCTCTTCGAGCGCAGGCAGCTTGGCCAGACGCGCGGCGAGCGGCTCGCCGGGGAAGGGATAGATCTGCTCGATGCGGACGATCTGCGTGTCGGTGATGCCGGCGGCATCGCGCGCTTCCATCAGATCAAACGCCACCTTGCCCGAGCAGAGCACGATGCGCTTGGTCTCGGCATCGCTCGGCGCCTTGGGGTCCGACAGGATGCGCTGGAAGTGACCATCCTGGAACTCATGGGCCTGCGACTTGGCCAGCGGGTGGCGAAGCAGGCTCTTGGGGGCCATGATGATCAGCGGCTTGCGGAACTGGCGGTGCATCTGGCGACGCAGCACGTGGAAGTAGTTCGCAGGGCTGGTGATGTTGCAGACCTGCATGTTGTCTTCCGCGCAGAGCTGCAGATAGCGCTCCAGACGGGCCGACGAGTGCTCCGGACCCTGGCCTTCATAGCCATGGGGCAGCAGCATCACGAGGCCGTTGGCACGCAGCCACTTCGATTCCGACGAGGCGATGTACTGGTCGATGACGATCTGGGCGCCATTGGCGAAATCGCCGAACTGGCCTTCCCACAGCACCAGCGTCTTGGGATCGGCGCTGGCATAGCCATATTCGAAGCCCAGCACGCCATATTCCGACAGCGTCGAGTCATGCACCTCGAAGTGACCATGCGGCACCGTGGTGAGGGGCACATATTTGTGCTCATCGTTCTGGTCGACCCACACCGCATGGCGGTGCGAGAAGGTGCCGCGACCCGAGTCCTGACCCGAGAGACGCACCGAATAGCCTTCCGAAACGAGGCTGCCGAACGCCAGCGCCTCGGCGGTGGCCCAGTCGAAGCCTTCGCCCTTGGTGAACATCTCGCGCTTGGCATCCAGCACGCGGCCCAGCGTCTTGTGGACGGTCAGGCCTTCGGGGATGGTGGTCAGCGTGCGGCCCAGGCTGTCGAACAGCTTGCTCTCGATGCCCGTGGCCACATTGCGGCGCGCGCTTTCGGAATCGGCAGGCTTGGTGAAGCCCGACCAGCGGCCGCCGAACCAGTCCGCCTCATTCGACTTGTAGGTCTTGGAGGCCTCGAAATGCTCTTCGAGATGGGCGTTGAAGGCCGAAACCTGCTCACCCAGGAAGCCCGCGTCGATCACGCCTTCCTGCTGCAGACGGGCAGCGTAAATCTCGCTGACCGGCTGATGCTGGCGGATCTTGGCATACATCAGGGGCTGCGTGAACGAAGGCTCATCGCCTTCATTGTGGCCGAAGCGGCGATAGCACCACATGTCGATCACGATGTCGCGGCCGAAGGTCTGGCGATAGTCCATGCCCAGCTTGCAGGCGAAGGTCACGGCTTCGGGATCGTCGCCGTTCACATGGATGATCGGGGCCTGCACGCCCTTGGCCACGTCCGACGGATATGGGGACCCGCGCGAGAACTGGGGCGAGGTGGTGAAGCCGATCTGGTTGTTGATGATGAAGTGGATGCAACCGCCGGTGTCGTAACCCTTCACGCCCGAGAGGCCGAAGCATTCCCACACGATGCCCTGACCTGCGAAGGCGGCATCGCCGTGGATCAGCACGGGCAGCACCTGCTTGTGCTTGGCGCCGGCGCCCACATCGGTGCCGATGTCATCGCGCAGCACCTGATAGGCGCGCGTCTTGCCCAGCACGACGGGATCGACGGTTTCGAGATGCGAGGGGTTGGGCATCAGGCTCATGTGAACCTTGGTGCCGTCGAACTCACGGTCGGTGCTGGTGCCCAGGTGATACTTCACGTCACCCGAACCGCCGACATCCTCGGGGTTGGCGGTGCCGCCCGAGAATTCGTGGAAGATCACCTTGTAGGGCTTGGCCATCACGTTCGCCAGAACGTTCAGGCGGCCACGGTGAGCCATGCCGTAAACGATCTCCTTGACGCCGAGCTGGCCGCCATACTTGATCACGGCTTCGAGGGCAGGGATCATGGACTCGCCACCATCCAGGCCGAAGCGCTTGGTGCCGACCCACTTCTTGCCGCAGAACTTCTCGTACTGCTCACCGCGCACCACCGCGCCCAGAATGGCCTTCTTGCCTTCGGGGGTGAAGTCGATGCTCTTGTCGGCGCCTTCCATGCGCTCCTGCAGGAACTTGCGCTCCTGCGTGTCGGCGATGTGCATGTATTCCAGGCCGACCTTGCCGCAGTAGTTCTGGCGCAGGATCGCGACGATCTCATTGACCGTGGCCCATTGCACGCCCAGCGCGCCGCCCAAATAGACCTTCTTGTCGAGCGCGGCGCCCGAGAAGCCGTGATATTCCGGCGTAAGGTCGGCAGGCAGGTTGCGGCGGTTCAGACCCAGCGGATCGAGATCGGCGGCCAGATGGCCACGCACGCGATAGGTGCGGATCAGCATGGCGGCGCGCAGCGCATCGCTGGCGGCCTCTTCCACCGAAGCTTCGCTGACCTGGGTACCGGCCTTCTTGGCGGCTTCCTTGATCGCGGCTTTCAGAGTGGTGGGGTCCAGCGCCCGGGTCAGCTCATCCTCGGCATCGCCGCCGACCAGAGGCCAGCCCTTGCGCTGCCAGCTTGGTCCCGCCTGAGGGGGCTCCTGCGCCATATCGGGAAGAAAATCGTGGCTTTCGTTACCCATGGGAATCACCTTCCACGCGCCGGTCCGCTCCGGCACTCTTATTCATTCATCTGTCGCGGCGGGCCCCCGGATGGGGCAGGCGCGAGACATGTCTTCAATCAAACAACCGGCATGGTGAACCCGGGCTGGCCTCCGCGAGGCCCACCATGCCTGATGCAATGCTTAGCCCTTGATCGCTTCGACCAGGGTCTCGCCCAGCAGCGAGGGGCTGGCCGAAACCTTGATCCCGGCCGCTTCCATGGCCGCGATCTTGTCCTCGGCGCCGCCCTGGCCGCCCGAGACGATGGCACCGGCGTGGCCCATGCGGCGGCCCGGAGGCGCCGTGCGGCCAGCGATGAAGCCGGCCATCGGCTTCTTGCGGCCCTTCTTGGCCTCGTCCTGCAGGAACTGGGCGGCTTCTTCTTCGGCGCTGCCGCCGATTTCACCGATCATGATGATCGACTTGGTCTCGTCGTCGGCCAGGAACAGCTCCAGCACGTCGATGAAGTTGGTGCCGTTGACCGGGTCGCCGCCGATGCCGACAGCGGTGGTCTGGCCCAGGCCGATGTTCGAGGTCTGGAACACAGCCTCATAGGTCAGCGTGCCCGAACGCGACACGACGCCGACCGAGCCCTTCTTGAAGATGTTGGCGGGCATGATGCCGATCTTGCACTCGCCGGGCGTCAGCAGGCCGGGGCAGTTCGGGCCGATCAGGCGCGAGCTGGAACCGGCCAGAGCGCGCTTCACGCGGACCATGTCGGCCACGGGGATGCCCTCGGTGATGGCAACGATCAGCTCGATCTTGGCGTCGATGGCTTCCAGGATCGAGTCAGCGGCGAACGGTGGCGGCACGTAGATGACCGAGGCGGTCGCGCCCGAAACAGCCTTGGCTTCAGCCACCGTGTTCCAGATCGGCAGGCCGGTCTCGTCATGGGTGGTGCCGCCCTTGCCGGGGGTCACGCCGCCGACCATCTGGGTGCCATAGGCCAGCGCCTGCTGGGTGTGGAAGGTGCCGGTCTTGCCGGTCATACCCTGGGTGATGACCTTGGTATTCTTGTCAATAAGGATCGACATGGATGTCTCCGATAAAACGGGGGAGGCAGGCAGTCAAAAGGTGCCCGCTTTGCGAAGCGGGCACCTTGTGCGATTGGAATCAGGCCAGCGAAGGATCGATGTTCTTGCAGGCCACCAGCAGTTCCTTGACCGCGTCGACCGAGATCTGGAGGTTGCCCTTGGCTTCCGCGTCCAGCTCGATCTCGACGATCTTTTCAACGCCATCGGCGCCGATCATGGCGGGCACGCCGACATAGAGGCCGTCAACGCCATAGGCGCCGTCAACGTAAGCAGCGATCGGCAGGATGCGCTTCTGGTCGAACAGATAGGCCTCGGCCATGGCGATCGCCGAAGCGGCCGGAGCATAGAAAGCCGAACCGGTCTTGAGCAGGCCGACGATCTCGCCGCCGCCCGAACGGGTGCGGGCCACGATGGCGTCGATCTTTTCCTTGGTCGACAGGCCCATCTTGATCAGATCGGGGACGGGGATGCCGTTGACGGTCGAGTACTGGGTCACGGGCACCATGGTGTCGCCGTGGCCGCCGAGCACGAAGGTGTTCACGTCGCGGATCGAGACGCCGAACTCCCAGGCCAGGAAGGTCGAGAAGCGGGCCGAGTCCAGCACGCCAGCCATGCCGACGACCTTGTTGGCGGGCAGGCCCGAGAATTCGCGCAGAGCCCAGACCATCGCGTCGAGCGGGTTGGTGATGCAGATCACGAAAGCGTCAGGCGCGTTGGCCTTGATGCCTTCGCCCACGGCCTTCATCACCTTCAGGTTGATCGACAGCAGGTCGTCGCGGCTCATGCCGGCCTTGCGGGGCACACCGGCGGTCACGATGATGACGTCGGCGCCGGCGATGTCGGCATAGTCGTTCGAACCGGTGATCTTGGCGTCGAAGCCTTCGACCGGGCCGCACTGCGACAGGTCAAGCGCCTTGCCCTGGGGGATGCCTTCGGTGATGTCGAAGAGGACGATGTCGCCCAGTTCCTTCTGCGCGGCCAGGTGAGCCAGCGTACCACCGATGTTGCCGGCGCCAATGAGGGCGATCTTCTTGCGTGCCATGAACTTCCAGTCCTCTACGCTTCTGCGGGGCTCCCACCAGCACCCCGGGAGTGAGGTGCTGACAGAGCTGGATCGATCCGGGCTTCCCGTACAGTCCCGCAAGCGCGCGGGGGCCCTTGGTTGGATTTGGAGGGTGCCCTATTCCTCTGTGCTGACCATTGCAAGGCACGAAACACATAGGGATGCAAAGAGTTTGCGCAATTCATTCGCAATAGCGATAACTCGGTCAAAATGCACGTTTCGTTACAAAAATGAACCTGTCTGGTACGTGAACTGCGGGTGCGGCTTGCGCATGGTGCATCGCTCGATGCGGAAAACGCATCGAGGGCGGTCAGGCAGGCGGGCAACAATGCGGCGGGGCAGGCCGACTCGTAACGCTAACAGGCCCGAGTCTCGCGACCGGGCCTGTTTTGAAATGCCTTGCGTGTCAGCGGCGGCGCGGCGAACCGATCGCATCGGCCATCCGGCGGTCGAGCTGGCGGCAGACGGCACGCCAGTGGTGCGATTGATCGCGGTCGCCGCGCTCATGGGCGAGCAGGGTGAGGCGGCGGGCCTCGGCGGCGGCGTTCAGGCCATGGAGCGCGAAATGGCGCAGCGTGCTGACCAGCAGCGCATCGGCCCTGATCGGCGCATCGACATCATTGGCCGCCATGCTCAGGGCGGGGGTACTCAGGACCCGTGCGACTGCTTTACATTCCCCGCTGCCTGCTGCTGCGAAACGGATGGACATGGGGGTATGCTTCCTTGACTTGGCTTGTTTGTGAACCTTGGCGACGCAACCGGTCTAGGGCCAAGGGCCTAAACCTTTGTGATGCGGCTTGGTTATCGAAATGTTGCGCTGTGTAAATTGCGCCGGAACGAGGGCCGGCGCGGGACGGCGCCCGCTTATTGCGGCGTGCCGATCCACTGGCCGCTGTTGCGGTAATCCTCGCGCACGCTGTCGCTGCCGGGCAGGCCGCCCGGGAGATTGCTGGCTCGATAGGCCTTGTCGCCGCCGCGCCGGATGACATCATCGGTGTAGGCAGGCGGGGTTTCCGCAGGCGCGTTGGCGGCGGCGACCTGCAGTTGCGCGGCGCTGCCTCCGGCCTGTTTCAGGCTGGCGTCATAGGCGCGCTCCACCGCCAGCGGATCGGCGGTGGCCAGCATATCGGCGCTCTGGCCATTGCGGGCATGGGGCGCGGCGAGCGGTTCTCCACCGGCATAGGCGAAGCGGAAGGCGGTGCTTTCCCCGGCAGGCCCGGGCAGGCGATAGAAGCGATGCGCGCCGATCTGGCCGATGAAGTTCATCGCCGCGTCCCAATAGGGATGGACGGCGAAGGTATGGTAATGCGTCGCCAGCCCGACGGGGCGGAAGACATAGCCAGCCAGCGCCGCGCGGGCCACGGCTTGCGCCCGGTCCCAGAAATAGCGGCTGGGCAGGCGGGCCAGAGCGCCATCGCAGGTGAAGGTGAACTGGCAGCCGGTGCTTTTCTCGGAGCCCTGAAAGACCACGCCGCACACCGTCTTGGGAAAGCTGGGATGCGCCACACGGTTCAGCACCACCTGAGCCACGGCGCGCTGGCCGTCATCGGGCTCGCTGGCGGCTTCGTAATAGATGGCGCTGGTCAGGCATTGCAGGGCGCGGTCGTGATCCTGTCCTGCCGCCGCCGCGATCAGGGCGCGCGCGGAACCGGCGGGGCCGGTGAGGGGGGCGGGATCGCTATCGTCGTGGGCATCGGGGGCGAGGGTTTGCTGGCCGTCGCCGGGCAGCTGGTCCCACGCGGCCAGATAGTACCAGGCCGAGCCGGGGAAGCTTTCGCCCGGGCGCTCGAAAGGCATGGGGGTGACTTGCTGGGCGCTGTCATCCTCGGTGAGGGCAGCGAAGCCATTGTGCTGCTGGGCCTGCACCTGCCAGCTGGCGGCGACCACCACGGCGGCAATCGAGAGCGCGGCGGCGCGCAGCCCCACGGCATGATGCAGATGCTGGCGGCGGGCGCGGGCGATTGTCAGCGGCTTGCGGCGCGAGAAGCGGCCACGAAAATCCGCCGCGCGCGGCAGATCTGCCAGCGCGTGGATCGGAGTTTCAGCCATGTCACGCGCTTGCGGGTGCATCCGCAGAACCTTTGCAGAAATGGGACAGCCTGTCGCCTAGACGGTTCAACCATCCGTCGCATCTGTCGATTTGCCGCCGTTCCAAAGCGGCACGGACGGGGGCCTTAACCGTTAATCGCTTAACGCCGGCCCGACTTGCATGGTTAAGAAGGGCTTGTCGCGGTGGGGTCTCGTTACCACATTATGGAAGACGCGCGTGGGCTTGTGCCCTTTGCCCTTTCGGGCGAGCGCTTCGGTCTTGCCACAATCGAACAAATCTGGAACACGGGCCTTCATGAGTCTCTCCCATATTACCGTGCGCGGCGCGCGTGAGCACAATCTCAAGGGCGTGGACATCACGCTGCCGCGAGACAGTCTGATCGTCATCACCGGGCTTTCGGGCTCGGGGAAATCGTCCTTGGCGTTCGATACGATCTATGCCGAGGGGCAGCGGCGCTATGTCGAGAGTCTCTCGGCCTATGCGCGCCAGTTTCTGGAGATGATGCAGAAGCCCGATGTCGAGCATATCGACGGGCTTAGCCCCGCGATCTCCATCGAGCAGAAGACCACCAGCCGCAACCCGCGCTCCACCGTGGCGACGGTGACCGAGATTTACGACTATATGCGCCTGCTCTGGGCGCGGGTGGGTGTGCCTTATTCGCCCGCCACCGGCCTGCCGATTGCCGCGCAGACCGTCAGCCAGATGGTGGACCGCGTGATGGCCCTGCCCGAGGGCACGCGCGCCTATCTGCTGGCGCCTGCCGTGCGCGGCCGCAAGGGCGAGTATCGCAAGGAAATCGCCGAGTGGCAGAAGGCGGGTTACACCCGCCTGCGCATCGATGGCGAGATGTATGCCATCGAGGACGCGCCTGCGCTCGACAAGAAGTACAAGCATGACATCGAGGTGGTGGTCGACCGCGTGGCGGTGAAGGATGGCATCCAGAGCCGCCTGGCCGACAGTTTCGAGCAGGCTTTGAAGCTGGCCGATGGGCTGGCCTATATCGATCTGGCCGATGGCGTGGTGCCGGGGCGCGAGGGTGAGGCCAAGTCGAAGAATTTGAAGGGCGCGGGTGTGCCGCTGAACCGCATCGTGTTCAGCGAGAAGTTTGCCTGCCCGGTGTCCGGCTTCACGATTGAGAGCATCGAGCCGCGCCTGTTCTCCTTCAACGCGCCTCAGGGGGCCTGCCCGGCCTGCGATGGTCTGGGCGAGAAGCTGCTGTTCGATCCGCAGCTGGTGGTGCCCAATGAGGGGCTGTCGATCAAGGCGGGGGCGGTGGTGCCCTGGGCCAAGTCGAACCCGCCGTCGCCTTATTATATGCAGGTGCTGGCTTCGCTGGCCAAGCATTACGGTTTCGCGCTGGAAACGCCGTGGATCGATCTGCCCGCCGAGGCCAAGATCGTGATCCTCTATGGCACGGGCAAGACGCCGGTGCCGCTGACCTTTATGGACGGCAAGAAGCTCTACACCGTGACCAAGCCCTTCGAGGGCGTGATCGGCAATTTGAACCGCCGCATGCTGCAGACCGAAAGCGCATTTATGCGCGAGGAGCTGAGCAAATATCAGACCGCCCAGCCTTGCGAGGTCTGCGATGGCAAGCGCCTGAAGCCCGAAGCTCTGGCCGTGAAGGTGGCGGGCAGCGATATTGCCGATGGCGTGCGGTTGAGCGTGCAGGATGCTCTGGCGTGGTTCTCCACGCTGGAGGAGCATCTGACCGATCAGCAGAAGCAGATCGCCAAGGCCATTCTGAAGGAAATCAACGAAAGGCTTGGTTTCCTGAACAATGTGGGTCTGGATTACCTCAATCTGGATCGCACCAGCGGCACGCTGTCGGGCGGTGAATCGCAGCGTATCCGTCTGGCCAGCCAGATCGGCAGCGGGCTCTCGGGCGTGCTGTACGTGCTGGATGAGCCAAGCATCGGCCTGCATCAGCGCGACAATGATATGCTGCTGGCGACGCTGAAGCGCCTGCGCGATCTGGGCAACACGGTCATCGTGGTCGAGCATGATGAGGATGCGATCCGCGCTGCCGATCATGTCGTCGATCTGGGGCCGGGCGCGGGCGTGCATGGCGGCGAGGTGGTTGCCGAGGGCACGCTGGAGGATATTCTGGCGAACCCGAACAGCCTGACCGGCCAGTATCTGACCGGCGCGCGCAAGATCGAGGTGCCCAAGGAACGCCGCAAGGGTAACGGGCTGTCGATTGTGGTCGAGAATGCCCGGGCCAACAATCTGAAGGGCGTGACGGCGCGCTTTCCGCTGGGCACTTTCTGCTGCGTGACCGGTGTGTCGGGCTCGGGCAAGTCGACGCTGACTTTGGACACGTTGCAGGCTGGCGCAAGCCGCACGCTGAATGGCGCGCGGGTGATCGCCGGGGCGCATGACAAGATCGTCGGCCTCGAAAACTGCGACAAGGTGATCGAGATCGACCAGTCGCCGATCGGGCGCACGCCGCGTTCGAACCCGGCCACTTATACGGGCGCCTTTACTCTGATCCGTGACTGGTTTGCGGGGCTGCCCGAGGCTCAGGCGCGCGGGTACAAGGCCGGGCGTTTCAGCTTCAACGTCAAGGGCGGGCGTTGCGAGGCCTGTCAGGGCGATGGGCTCATCAAGATCGAGATGCACTTCCTGCCCGACGTTTACGTTACCTGCGAGGAGTGCAACGGCAAGCGCTACAACCGCGAGACGCTGGAGGTGAAGTTCAAGGGCCATTCCATCGCTGATGTGCTGGATATGACCATCGAGGACGCCGAAAGCTTCTTCGCCAATGTGCCGCCGATCCGCGAGCGTATGCATATGCTCAATGAGGTGGGTCTGGGCTATGTGAAGGTGGGCCAGCAGGCGACCACCCTGTCGGGCGGTGAGGCCCAGCGTGTCAAGCTGGCCAAGGAGCTGGCGCGCAGGTCCACGGGCAAGACGCTCTATGTGCTGGATGAGCCGACCACCGGCCTGCATTTCGAGGATGTGCGCAAGCTGCTGGAGGTGCTGCACCGCCTTGTCGATCAGGGCAACAGCGTGGTGGTGATCGAACACAATCTGGACGTCATCAAGACCGCCGACTGGCTGATCGATATGGGCCCGGAAGGCGGTGTGCGCGGCGGCACCATCGTGGCCGAGGGCACGCCCGAGCAGGTGGCCAAGAACAAGGCCAGCTTCACCGGGCATTATCTCAAGCCGCTGTTGAAGCGGAGGTGATATGCTCTTCCGGCGGGACGGGGCGTCTCGCCGGAAGGCTGACTGATCCAAAGGGGGAAGAGATGATGCGAGGCGGGGTGTGGCTGGGGGTGGCTGCAATCTTGGGGACCAGTGTTCTGCACGCGGGTCCGCCAGCATCTGAGAAGCCGGGCATCCAGCTTCCCCTAGCGCCCGATAAGGCGCGCTATTTTCCCGAAGCTCTGAGGCGACAAGTCTTGGCCTGTCCTGACGGAGGAGCCGATCTACCGTCGATGACGGTGATGAATGAATTTCAGGAAGGCTGGTTTTCAGAGCATCTCGCGGCTGCCGGGGAGCCGTCCTTGGCCAAGCTGGCGGAGACAGCGCCTGCTAGCGGGCGTGCGGTGGTGCGCTTCACCTGGCTGCCAAGCTTCGATCATCCGGTGACGGTGCGGCTGGAATGGGTGCCATCAGGTGCCATGCATCTGACGGCCCGAATGTTGTCGGGAGCAGGCGGATATGCGCCAGGCGTGGTGAAGCAAAAAGTCGATCGCGATCTGACTGAGGCTGAGAAGGCAACCATGAACAAGCTGTTTGCCAGCCTGCTTCTATGGCGACAGCCCGCTGCGCTTTGCGATCTGGGCAGCGACGGGGCGGAATGGATCTTTGATGGGGCGGACAGCGCGGGTTATCATTTTGTGAAGCGCTGGAGCCCGAACAATGGCCCTGTGAAAGAAGCTGGCATGGCCATGCTCAAACTGACCGGCTGGCACTTCAAAGACATCTACTGAAACGAAAAACCCCGCCGGTGAGGGCGGGGCACTTCGTTCCAACAGAAAGCAATCTCTCGTCGGAAGACGTTATGGGAGCGCGAGGGTGTAACACCCTCGCACCTATCCCTTCTTACTTCTGATTGGCCAGCAGCTTCAAACGCAGCGCGTTCAGCTTGATGAAGCCCGCGGCGTCCTTCTGGTCGTACGCACCGGCGTCATCCTCGAACGTCACATGCCGCTCGGAATACAGCGAGTGCGGCGACTTGCGGCCCACCACATAGGCGCCGCCCTTGTACAGCTTCAGCCGCACCGTGCCGGACACCTTCGCCTGCGAATGGTCGATGGCGGCCTGCAGCATCTCGCGCTCGGGGCTGAACCAGAAGCCGTTGTAGATCAGCTCGGCATACTTGGGCATGATCTCATCCTTCAGATGAGCCGCGCCGCGATCCAGCGTGATCGATTCGATGCCGCGATGCGCGCGGGCATAGATCTCGCCGCCGGGGGTCTCATACATGCCGCGCGACTTCATGCCCACGAAGCGGTTCTCGACCAGATCGAGGCGGCCGATGCCATGCTTGCGGCCCAGATCGTTCAGAGCAGCCAGCAGGGTGGCGGGGCTCATCGCCTCGCCGTTCAGGGCCACGCCATCACCCTTTTCGAATTCGATCTCGATGTATTCGGGGGCGTCAGGCGCGTCCTCGGGGTTGACCGTGCGCGAGTAGACGTAGTCCGGCACTTCCGACCACGGATCTTCCAGCACCTTGCCCTCGGACGAGGTGTGCAGCAGGTTGGCGTCGGTGCTGAACGGGCTCTCGCCGCGCTTGTCCTTGGGGACGGGGATCTGGTGCTGCTCGGCCCAGGCGATCAGCGCGGTGCGGCTGGTCAGATCCCACTCACGCCACGGCGCGATGACCTTGATACCCGGCTCCAGCGCATAGGCCGAAAGCTCGAAACGCACCTGATCGTTGCCCTTGCCGGTGGCGCCATGCGACACGGCGTCGGCGCCAGTCTCACGCGCGATCTCGATCAGGCGCTTGGAGATCAGCGGGCGGGCGATGGAGGTGCCCAGCAGATAGTCGCCCTCGTAGCGGGCATTGGCGCGCATCATCGGGAAGACGAAATCGCGCACGAATTCCTCGCGCAGGTCGTCGATGTAGATATGCTCGGGCTTCACGCCCATCAGCTCGGCCTTGGCGCGGGCCGGCCCGAGTTCCTCACCCTGGCCGAGGTCGGCGGTGAAGGTCACCACCTCGCAATTGTAGGTGACCTGAAGCCACTTGAGGATGACCGAAGTGTCGAGGCCGCCGGAATAGGCCAGGACGACGCGCTTGATGTCGGACATGAGGCAGGCGCTCCGCTGGGAGGGAAGGGATCAGCGCGGGCGACTAGCAGGGCGGGGGGGAAGGGGCAAGGAGGAAGGGTTAGGGAGGAAAGGGAAGATGCGAGGGTGTTACACCCTCGCGCTCCCATGACGTCTTCCGGCGAGAGGCTGGCGCTATGTTGAAGCCGAACAGGCCGCCTTCACCGGCAGTTTATTAGCCCTGCCACTTGCGGATCGCGCCGATAAAGGCAGCCGGGTCTTCGGCAGGCAGCATATGGCCCGCGCCGGCAATAACCGACAGCGCCGCACCGGGGATCAGCGCCGCGATTTGCTCATGCTGAACCACCGGGCTCCAGCGATCCAGCTCGCCCACGATGGAGAGTGTGGGGCAAGTGATTGAGGGCAGCAGATCCTCCACCTCGGGACGGGCCAGGAGGGCCTCGATCTGCTCCTCGAAACGGGCCTGCCCAGCGGAAATGCACATGGTGCGCAGATCAGCCACCAGCGCGGCATCGGTCAGAGCAGCAGGCGTCAGCATCGGCGGCAGCCATGCATCGACCAGCGCCGCAAATCCCTGCTCACGCCCGATATCGCGCAGGGCATAGCGCTTCTCGCGCTCCTTGGGCTGGATCGGATGGATGCCGGTGTCGGCCAGCACCAGCGCCTCGACGCGTTCGGGCGCGCGGCGCATGATCTCCAGAGCAATGCGCGCGCCCATCGAATGGCCCAGCAGCACAAAGCGCTCCGGCGCGCGGGCCAGAGCATAATCCGCCATCGCGCCAAGGCTGGTTTCGCGCCCGTAGAAATCGTCGATCCCGCTGGCGCCGGGGAAGGCCTCCATCGTGGCCGAGAACATCGACAGATTGCACAAAAGGCCGGGCAGGATGAAAAACGGGCTCATGCCCGAGCGAGGTAAAGCACGTCGCGCGGTTGCGAAAGCAGGAATTGCCCCGAATCGATAAACAAGGTCTCGCCGCTGGCCAGCACCCCATCGGCCATGAACAGCGCGGCATCGGCCAACTCGACCGGATCGGTCAGCCGCTGCAGCAGATTCATCCGCCCGCTGGTAAGATGCTCGTCCGGCTGCTGATCCCAACTGGGCATCATCGCGCCGGGCGCCAGACCGTAAACGCGATGCGCCGGATAGGCCATCGCCAGCATCCGCACCGTGGCGGAAAGCGCATGCTTGGCCATGGTGTAGCTGAAGAAATCCGGGTTGGGATTGGCCAGCTTCATATCCAGCATGTTGATCACCATACGGCCATGCGGGGTGCCCTTCAGAAAGGCCTGAGCCATCCGCGCCGGAGTCTGGGCATTCACCTGCATTGCCTCGGCAAAGATTGCAGGATCGATGGCGTCGCCCCCGTCATAGCGGAACACCGCCGCTGAATTGATCAGCAGGCGCAGATTTTGATGCGTATCGGAAAGGCGCTGCACCATCGCCACCGCCGCATCGCCATCGGCCAGATCGCATTGCGCGGTTTCGGCGCTGGGCAGGGTCTGGGCCAAGGCCTCAGCGTCCTCGCGCGAGTGGCCGTAATGGATGATCACATGCCAGCCCGCCGCTCCGAAAGCGCGCGCCATCTGCGCGCCGATGCGCTTGGCGCCGCCAGTAATAAGGACGGTGGGAGTGGTCATTCGCGTTTGGGTAAGGGGAGGGAAGGGTGGGAGCAAGAAGGAAAAGAACAATGCGAGGGTGTTACACCCTCGCGCTCCCGGGTGTTGTCAGCGTTGCGCTATGGGTTCGGCGTTGGAGCAACGTCGCCGCGCCGCAGGCAGGAAATCCCGATGCCTGCGGCGCCATAGGTGGCGCAGATGGAGAGGTTGGGGGCATCATTTCGGCACGACTGCCCATGCGTCGGAAGACGTTCCGGGAGCGCGAGGGGGTAACCCCCTCGCATCTTTCTTTTTTCCCCTTAGACTGACGTCTTGAAAGGATCTTCACCCATGAATTTCGATCTGGTCGATGTCTTCCCGAGCGAGCGCCCGCTGACTGGCAACCCGCTGGCCGTGGTCCATGGCGCCGAGGCGCTGAGCGATCAGCAGATGATCACGCTGACCCGCTGGCTGGGCTTTTCGGAGACGACCTTTCTGCTGCCGCCCACGGATCCGGGCGCGGATTATCATGTCCGTATTTTTTGCCCGCGCGGCGAGCTGCCCTTTGCCGGCCACCCCACGCTGGGCACGGCTTGGGCATGGTTGAACGCTGGCGGCAAGCCTGTGCGTGAGGGCGTGGTGATGCAGCAATGCGGTGTGGGGCTGGTCGAGGTGCGCGTCACGGGTGAAAAGCTGGCCTTCCGTGCACCGCCGCTGATCCGCTCCGGCCCGCTGGAGGAAGCTGAATTGGCCGAGGCGCTCAAGCTGCTCAAGCTGCCGCGTGAGGCGGTGCTCGATGCTGTCTGGGCGGATAATGGTCCGGGCTGGCAGCTGCTGCGACTGGCCAGCGCCGAGGCGGTGCTGGCGGTGGAATGCCCCGCACGCGGACCGGTGCCGATGGATCTGGCACTTGTCGGGCCGTCGCGGGAATTCGGCATCGATTGGGAGGTGCGGACCTTCTTTACCGGGGAGACAGGCGCGGTCGTCGAGGACCCGGTGACGGGCAGCCTGAACGCCAGTCTCGGCCAGTATCTGTTCGAAACCGGGCTGGCGACGGAGGCCTATGTCGCCGCGCAGGGGCGCTGCGTGGGCGCCGATGGCCGGGCCTATGTCAGCCGTGAGGGCGATGATGTCTGGGTCGGCGGCAGGGTGGCGGCGGTGTCGCTGGGGGCACGCTGACGGGCGTCTGATCCGGTGCGAACAGGCGCTGAAAGGCGCGGTCGTGGAAGATCCAGACTTCGGGGAAGTGGGTTTGCGCTTCGGCGCAGGCCGCTTCCCACCATACCTGCGGCGGCGTGGGCATGCCCGCAATCCATGCCGCGTGAGAGATCAGCACCAGCCCGTCGCAGCGCGCATAATGCTTGGCGCATTTCTTCGCGACCAGCCTTGCGATCTCCTGCGCATACACATCCGGCGCAACCGGGCCGGGGCCCAGCACCGCATAATCGGCCTGCGAGAGGAAGAGGTGGCAGGCGTCCAGATAGTCCTGATTGCGCAGGCGGGTCGGGTCGTCGGCCTCGGTGCTTTCGAAGAGCAGGTAGCGATTGTCGAGATGGATCGCGAAATCGGGCGTTTGCCAGTGTTTTTCACCGATCAGCCGCACGGCCTGGGCGCCGCGCATCAAGGCAAAACGCGCCGCGATCCATGCCTCACGATAGGGCTTGCCGATCTGGGAGCGGATATCGCAGGTCTCGGCCAGCTGCGCGCCAACGCGGTCCGTCAGCGCGATCAGCTCGGCGGGCGTGAACCAGTGGTCGTAGGCGATGGTGTCCATGCGGGCGCAAGGCTAGACCCGCGCCCGCATTGCGCCAAGGGTTTAGCCCAGAGCGGCCTGCTTTTCCTCGACCAGACGGTCCAGATCGGCGCGGCTCATCTTCTTGGCGGCGGTCTTCAGCTGGCCGCAGGCGGCATCGATGTCGCGACCGCGCGGCGTGCGCACCGGCGCGCTGATCCCCGCCTCGAAGACGATCTCCGAGAAACGGCGAATCCGCTCGGGCGTCGAGCATTCGTAATTCGCGCCCGGCCACGGGTTGAAGGGGATCAGATTGACCTTGGCGGGCAGCTTGTACTGCTTGATCAGGCGCACCAGCTCATGGGCGTCCTCATCGCTGTCGTTCTTGTCCTTCAGCATCACATATTCAAAGGTGATGCGGCGGGCGTTGCTGGCGCTGGGGTAATCCGCGCAAGCCTGAAGCAGCTCTTCGATGCCGTATTTGCGGTTGATCGGCACGATCTCGTCGCGCACATCCTTGTTCACGGCATGCAGCGACACGGCCAGATTGACGCCGATTTCCTCACCCGCACGGGCCATCATGGGCACCACGCCGCTGGTCGACAGCGTAATACGGCGCTTGGACAGAGCCAGCCCATCGCCATCCATCACGATCTTCAGGGCATCGCGCACATTGTCGAAATTATACAGCGGCTCGCCCATGCCCATCATCACGATGTTGGTCAGCAGGCGCCCGTCCGCCGAGTAATCGCCCTCGGTTTCCTCGTCGTCGAGCCCGTTCATCGCGCCCTTGGGCCACTCGCCCAGCGCATCGCGCGCCAGCATCACCTGGCCCACGATCTCGCCCGGCGTCAGATTGCGCACCAGGCGCATCGTGCCCGTATGGCAAAAACGGCAGTTCAGCGTGCAGCCCACCTGCGAGGACACGCAGAGCGTCCCGCGATCGGCGTCGGGAATGAACACCATCTCGAACTCATGGCCGTCCGCCGTGCTGAGCAGCCACTTGCGCGTGCCATCCTCGCTGTGCTGCGAGACGACGATCTCCGGGCGGCCCACCACAAAGCGCTCGGCCAGCCAGGGGCGCATGGCCTTGGCGATGTCGGTCATCGCCTCGAACTCGCTGATGCCGCGGTGGTAGATCCAGTGGAACACCTGCTTGCCGCGCAGCTTCGCCGCCTTCACATCCAGACCGGCCTCGGTGAAGAGGCGCGTGATCTCCGCCCGGGGCAGGCCGAGCAGGTCGATCTTGCCATCGGGCCTTGCGGTGACCGCGCGCGGCGTCACCACCGGGTCGATGTGACCGGCAATGGGCATGGAGGTGGGAAGCTGGATGTCGATGTCTGCCATGGCGCGGGCCCTTACGCCGTTTTGCGGGAAAAAGATAGGTAGGGAGGAGAAGGGGAAATGCGAGGGTGTTACACCCTCGCGCTCCCGGGTTTTGTCAGCGTTGCGCTACGGGTTCGGCGTCGGAGCAACGTCGCCGCGCCGCAGGCAGGAAATCCTGATGCCTGCGGCGCCTGAGGTGGCGCAGGTGGAGAGGTTGGGCGCATCATTTCGGCGCCACTGCCCGCGCGTCGGAAGACGTCATGGGAGCGCGAGGGGGTAACCCCCTCGCATCTTCCTTTCCTTACTTATCTATCCCCCGCACACCCCAGCAACGCCGCATCCATCGCCGTCGCTGCCCCGTCCAGCACATAACTATCGCTGAACACATGCCCATCCGCCCCATGCGCGCTCACGGTCATCCCGCTGGCCGAGCGCATCGCGGCGGTGATGGCGGCGTCCTCGCGCGGGGAGGGGGCCCATGCGTCGCCCCCGCCCGAGGCGAGGCGCCATTTCTGACCGTTGATGGACAGCACCACGGGGCGATTGGGCTCCAGATGGCGCGAGAGGCGCATATGGAACTGCCCGCGCATCCCGCGCCTGGGCCATGAGCCGACATCGGCATAGGGGGTGAAGGCGCGGGGGCCTCTGCCGGGTTCGGCCATGGCGATGGCGTAGCAGCGGGGCACGGCGGCGTCGCGGAAGGCGCCCCATGCGCCGAACATGCCGAGGCTGTCGCGGGCGAGGGCGGAAGAGGGCACAGCCAGAAGGGGGAGCAGCAGGAGCAGGCGCTTCATCGCGCCCTCATGGCAGAAAGGCATGGCGGGGGCTAGATCACCTTGCGGGAGAGGCGGCGGGGTTTGGTCTTGGTCTTGCCCGGCTTGGCGGTGTGGCTGGCGGAAGGCGGAGCCTTGCAGGCGAATTGGTCCATCGTGCCGTGGATCTGGCCTTTGTCGGCGGCGATGGTCAGCATGGAGCGGCGGTCGTTGCCGTGGTCGTTGCACTGCCAGTCGATGATGGGGGCGGGGTGGGGCGAGGCGGCCAGCGCCTGCCATTCGTGGAATTGCAGCAGCAGCGGGCGGCGTGGGTGGGCCTTGCTGGTGAAGGCGTGGAGGTGCGGGTTGTCGCGCGTGATGCCCACCACGATGGCGTAGCGGTGGCCGCAGGTGGAATTGCCCATGGGGAGCAGGAATTCGCTGGCGATGCCGTCATGGTTGTAATCGGCGAGGCGCATGATGGTGGGGGCCGGGCGGGCACGGATCTGGGCGCGCAGGGCGGTGTTGTTTTCGCTCATGCGGCCGATGTCGGAGACGTCGAAGGGCCAGCGTTGCAGCAAGGCGGTGCCGGTGTCACTGGGGCTGAAGTCCGCCTGCGCGAAGAAGGGGGCGAGGGGCAGCCGTTCCGGCCTGGCGTGGGGGCGGCGGCGTTCGAGGAAAGCGATGCCCTCCTGCGCATAGGCGAAGCTGTTGCAGGGGCAGGCGACGGCGGTGTCGAGGTCTTGCGGGCTGCAGGCGCCCTCTTTGGGCTTGCCGCGCCAGATCAGGCGCCATGTTTCTTTCACACCGTGGATGACGACCTGTCGTTCTTCGCGCACCACATCCTTGGCGGGAGCGGCGGCCAGCAAAGGCGCGGCGAAGAGGGCCAGAATCGGGGCAAGAAAAAGGGGCAGTCGCATCGACCGCCCCTTTAGCAGTTCCACTGCGTTTTAGTGTATTATTTCAATCCATCTCCCAGGCGCGTTCGCCATGGGCGGTGATGTCGAGGCCTTCGCGCTCTTCATCGGCGTCGGCGCGCATCGGCAGGATTTTCGCCACGCCCCAGCCCAGCGCCAGACTGGCCAGCGCCGACCACGCTGCGGTGACGACCACGCCCAGCACCTGACCTTCAAGTTGCTTCGTGAAATCCATGCCCGGCGCATAGCCCGCGCCGCCCAGCGAGGGGGCGATGAAGATCGCCAGCAGGATCGAGCCGGTCATGCCGCCCACGCCATGCACGGCGAAGACGTCGAGCGAATCGTCGATGCGCCAGCGGTTCTTCACCAGATGGATCATCGGGAAGCAGATCGCGACCGACAGAACGCCGAACACCACCGCAGCACCGGGAGCAATAAAGCCCGCCGCCGGGGTGACCGTGGCGAGGCCCGCAACCGCGCCCGTGGCGAAACCGATGCTGGTGGGCTTGCCGACCACGATGCGCTCCAGCGCCAGCCATGTGAGGGCGGCGGTGGCGGCGGCGGTATGCGTGGCGAGGATCGCACTGGCGGCGGCGCCATTGCCGGTGAAGGTCGATCCGCCGTTGAAGCCGAACCAGCCGACCCACAGCAGACCCGCGCCGATCATCGTCAGCGAGGGGCTATGCGGCAGCATCAGCGTCTTGGGCCAGCCCATGCGCGGCCCCAGCAGCCATGCCGCCACCAGCGCCGAAACGCCCGCTGTGGTATGCACCACGATGCCGCCCGCGAAATCCAGCGTGCCAAAGCGCGTGGCCATCCAGCCATTGCCCCAGATCCAGTGCGCCACGGGCACATAGACCACCAGCCCCCACAGGGCGCAGAAGCCCACAACCCAGCCGAAGCGCGCACGGTCCACCCATGCGCCCGCCATCAGCGCCGGGGTGATCGCGGCAAAGCAGAGCTGGAACAGGGCGAAGCTGTTTTCGGGCAAATTGGTGCCGCTGCGCACCGGTGCCAGATGAGCGAGGCCAAACTGGCCCAATCCGCCGATCCAGCCGCCGATGTCGCCGTTGAAGGTCAGCGAATAGCCCACCAGCACCCACAGCAGCGAGGCCGCCGCCGCAATCGCGCCGACCTGCACCAGCACCGAGAGGAAGTTCTTCCCCCGCACCAGACCGCCGTAAAACAAGCTGAGCCCCGGCAGGCACATCAGCAGCACCAGCGCCGATGCGGTCATGATCCACACCGTGTCCGACCCGCTGGGCCCCGTTGTGGCCGCTGCGGCCCGAGCAGGCGACGACAGCGCCAGAGCTGCCGCAAAGGGCGCCACGAAACCCGGCCGCCAGACCGCGCGAAGTTGCATCGAAATCCCTCCAGATTCGCGCCGTGCCAGCAGGCGCGACGTTTTTCATCCTGAAGCGCCTTTGTGATGTTGGAAAAGATCACGCAATGACATTTTTATGATGGAATGCGTTATCGTTGTAAAATTGCGCAGAGCGTCTGTTGCTTGAAAGATACGCTGTTGCGGGAAAGTGACGGGCCCTGCGTTTAAAAAGCATCCAAGCCGCCGGAATTGGTTTAGACAGAATACGTAAGCGAGATGCAGTCAGCGAGAGGCGCGGGCAGTCAAGCCTGTCCGCGCCATGTCTCAAGCGAGCGGGCCGCAAGGGGAAGGGAAGCTCCTTGCGGCCCGATTTCTTTTCAAGACTTTAGAAGAGATTATGCGAGGGTGTTACACCCTCGCGCTCCCTTTAATGTCTGCGTTGCGTATCGGGTTCGGCGTTTGAGCAACGTCGCCGCGCCGCAGGCAGGATTCGCGACGCGGTGCTATCCTGTTAAAGCCTGCGGCGCTTAAGGTGGCGCAGGTGGAGAGCCGGGGCGCAACAATCGGGAACCGCTGCTCTATCGTCGGGAGACGGAATGGGAGCGCGAGGGGGCGTTTTTGTTGGTCGCATTTTTCAAGAAAAATGCTCCGGGCCCCTCGCATCTTCTCTTCTTCATCCCTTAACCGGATACTCAATCCCGATCACTTCCCACTCCTTGTCGCCCCCCGGCAGCACAACCCGGCGCAAATCCCCCACAGCCGCCCCGCGCAAAGCCCGAGACAGAGGCGCCGACCAGCCGATCATGCCCTTGCCCGCGTCCTGCTCGTCATCGCCGACCAGCGTTAGCGTGCGGTGGTTGTCGTCCTCATCCGCGATGGTCACGGTCGCGCCGAACCAGCAGCGCGACTGGTCCTGCTGCCCGGCCGGGTCCACCACGCGCACGGCCTTCATGCGGCGGGCGAGATGGGCGAGTTCGCGGTCGATCTCGCGCATGCGCTTGCGGCCATAGAGGTAGTCGCCGTTTTCGGAGCGGTCGCCATTGCCCGCCGCCCAGCTGACGACTTCGACGATCTGGGGGCGCTCGGTGCCGAGGAGGTGGTCGTAGCGGGCGCGCAGCACGGCAAAGCCGGCGGGGGTGATCGGCGGGCCTTCGTTGAGGGGGCGGGTCGGTTTCATCAGGGGCTTGTGGGGCAGGGGAAGCGGCCTCGCAAGGGGGCGCTATCGACCAAAGTCTGCCGGAAAGGTGCTGGCATGGGGGAGGCGGGGCGGTTAAGCGGCTTGGCCTGGCCAGTGGAGACCTGTTGATGCTGTCGGTTGTGGGCATCGTTCTGCCCATCTTTGCGCTGATTTTCGCCGGATGGGGCGCAAGGCGGACGGGCGTGCTGGGGCCGCATGCCACCGGAGAGCTGAACCGCTTCGTGGTGTGGCTGGCGCTGCCCGCGCTGCTGTTCGACATCGTGGCGAAAGCGCATTGGCATGACATCTGGCAGCCGGGCTTTGTGGCGGTCTGCGGGCTGGGGATGGGCGTGGTCTTCGCGCTGGCTCTGGCGCTGCGGTGGCGCAAGGGGCGTCCGCTGGCCGATGCCACGATCGACGGGCTGAACGCGGCCTATGCCAACACCGGCTTTATCGGCTTTCCGCTGCTGCTGGCGGTGTTCGGGCCGAGCGCGATGGCGCCCACGCTGATCTCGGCGATCCTGACGGTCTGCGTGCTGTTTGCCGTGGCGCTGGTGCTGATCGAGGTGGGGCTGCAGGCCGAGGCGCATCCGCTGCATATGGCGCGCAAGGTGGCGCTGTCTCTGGCGCGCAATCCGCTGCTGGTGGCGCCGGTGCTGGGCGGGGTGCCGCTGGCGTTCGGGCTGGCGATGCCGGGGCCGGTGGATGCCTTCCTCAAGCTGCTGGGCGGGGCGGCTTCGCCTTGCGCGCTGGTGGCGTTGGGGCTGTTTCTGGCCGAAAAGCGCGAGGGCGGTTCCGCAGAGACCGGCGCCACCACGGTGCTGGTGGTGCTGAAGTTGCTCGCCCAGCCTGTGGCGACATGGGCGCTGGCCACCTATGTCTTCCATCTGCCGCGTCCGCTGGTGGAGATGGCCACGCTGCTGGCCGCGCTGCCCACCGGCACCGGGCCCTTTATGGTGGCCGAGTTCTACAGCCGTGAGGCAGCGATCACCGCGCGGGCGGTGCTGGTGTCCACCGTGCTGTCGCTGGTGACGGTGACGCTTTACCTCAGCCTGATCCGGTAAGCCTCAGCTCTCGGTCTCGATCGGGACGGAGGGCGTGTCGGTGATCGGTGCGGTGATGATCCTGTCACGCGCGGCGCGGATATCGCCGCCCTCGATCTGGATCTTCAGGCGTTCGCGGTCGCGGGTGCGGTACATGTCCTCGGCGCGGTTGATGGCATCGATGCTTACGCCGCTGTCCGCCAGTGCCAGCTTGGCCATCTTGATCGCCGATTCCATCAGTTCGCGCACCACGCGGCTGACGGGCGACTTCTTCAGCCGGATCAGCGCGCGGCGGTCATAGGCGCGCACATAGATCCCCGCCTGAGGGAAGGCCTGATGCACGGCCTCGACCAGATCGGGCGAAATCTGGTCGCCATCGAGGCAGAAGAGGATCAGCTGGGCTTCGTCGGCCCCTGCCTGACGCAGCAGGTCCAGCCGCGTGCCGTCACCGAAATAGACCTTGGCGCCGAAGCTTTCGGCGATGTCGATCATCTCGATGTCCATATCGACCAGTGTGACGGTGATCTCGCTGGCGATCAGCATCTGCGCCACCGTCTGGCCAAAGCGGCCATAGCCCACGATGATGGCTGTGGCCTGATCGGCGGCTTGCGGCCCCTCGCGCTCGCCCTGAGGCTTGGCGGGCTCCTTGCGCAGCGGCTTGGTCAGCGCCATCAGGAACGGCGTGGTGGCCATGGAGACGGTGACGATGGCGCCGAACAGGCTGGCTGCATCCGGGGCGATCAGATAGGCGTTCTGGGCCTGCGCAAACAGCACGAAGCCGAATTCGCCGCCTTGCGAGAGCAGCAGGCCCAGCGCCAGCGCGCCGCGCCATGTCATGCGGAAGGCAAGGCCGATCAGCGAGATCACCAGCGTCTTCATCAGCACCAGCGCCAGTGCCATGGCGATGACGAACAGCGGTCGCTCGGCAATGGCATGCAGGTTGAGCATCATGCCGACGGTGAGGAAGAACAGGCCGAGCAGGATCGAGCGGAAGGGCTCGACATCGGCCTCCAGCTCATGGCGATAGGGGGAATCGGCCAGCATCACACCGGCCACGAAGGCGCCCAGCGCGGTGGAGAGGCCCAGGGTCTCCATCACGGCGGCGGATGCCATCACGGTGAAGAGCGCGGCGACGATGAACATCTCGCGCTCGCCCAGATTGCCGATCAGGCGGAACAGGGGGCGGATCAGATAGCGGCCCGCAAGGATCAGCCCAGCCACCGCCAGCAGCGTGAAGAGCGCCAGCTGCCAGCCCGGAGGGCCATTGGCGTCCGCCGGATTGCGGCTGAGTGTGGCAATGATGGTGATCAGCGGGATGATCGAGAGGTCCTGAAACAGCAGGATGGCGAAGGTCCGCTCACCAAAGGGCGTTCGCATCCGGCCAGAAGCCTGCAGCATCGGCAGCACCTGCGCCGTGGAGGAGAGCGCCAGCGGCAGACCCAGCGCCAGAGCGGCGGTGGTGGAAAAGCCGGTGCCAAGCCAGATCATGCCCGCCAGCGCCAGCCCGCACAGCGTGACCTGCAACAGGCCGAGGCCCAGAATATCGCGCTTCATGCGCCACAGGCGGGCGGGGTTCAGTTCAAGCCCGACAAGGAACAGCAGCAAAGTGATGCCCAGTTCGGCGATGCCCATCTTCTGGTCGGCCTCACCCACCAGACCCAGCACCTGCGGGCCCACCACCGCGCCCGCCACCAGATAGCCCAGCGTGGCGCCTAGACCCAGCCGCCGGAACAGCAGCACAAAGACCATGGCGAAACCAAGCAGCAGGAAACCGTCGTGAAGCAGCGAGTGATGGGTCATGAGGGGGCAAGAATCCTTTCGCTGCCGGTGTAGCGGCAATTGCGTGACGGGCAAATGTCAGGATGGGACATTGACTGTGTCCGGGGGGCATGCACAGCTTTTGCACAGTGGTCTGTCACAGACGTGTCGCTTTCCGCTTGCGCTGTGTGTTTGGCAAACCTAAGGGCGGTTGCGCGTCGGGGAGTGGCGCAGCCCGGTAGCGCGCTTGCTTTGGGAGCAAGATGTCGCAGGTTCGAATCCTGTCTCCCCGACCATTTCCTGCTAAAGCCTTGAAAACGCACCTGTTAATTCCGGTGGAGTAGAGTCTGTACCCCAGGCTGTACCACCCGTTGTACGACGGATGTGTTTGAATATGGGTACTCCCAATCTTAGCTTATGGCGCCGCAACCTGATTGCCGGTGGTCATCGCATTCCCCTGTCGGACAGGAAATTTTATCAAGCGTGGGTCACTGCTGGAAGCCTTACGGCAGCAGTCGAGGCATTATGAATGGCTTGTGGTGCCCTTGAAGTCCTGATCAGAGCTGGGCGTCGAGGTGCCGCGAGCCATGCGCACCAGCGGCACGACCAGCTTCATGGATTGAACCCGATCGTATCCTTCGCCTTCTCGATTTGCGCCATGGCGCGGGCATGCAAGCCGGCATCGCCTTGCGTCATCGCTTCAAGCGCACGCAGCACCTCGCGCAGATATTTCATCGCAAAGCCCGGATCATGAGCCACGATGGACGCCGTGTTGCTGATGATATCGGCCAGCTTCACGGTCTGCGCGCCCGATGAGATCGTGCCAAGCCGCGCCGCCTCGGCAGCCTTGCGGGCGGCGCGATTGCCTTCATGGCACTGATCGGTCAGATCCCAGACCATCTGCGCGACTTCGGCACCGAACTCCCGCTCGACATCCTCGCGCGTGACCGGCGTGTCCTCGATCGTGTCATGCAGCAGAGCGGCGGCCAACATTACATCATTGTGATGGGCCGCCGTCTTTACGATGCCCATCACCTCGATGGGGTGGTTGATATAGGGCTCGCCGGTGTATTTGCGGATTTGCTCCACGCTGGTGTGCGCTTCGGTTGCAAAGCTCAGGGCGCGGGACACGAGATCATTCATACAAGCCCTTTCGCATGATTGCCCCATGAACCCAACGCCTTGTTAGGCCACCGTAACGAGATGCTCACCCTCCGGCTGCTGCGCCACGCTGATCCGCTTGCCCGTGAAGCGCTGGGCGATATCGATGGCCGTCAGCAGATGCTGGCTCGGCTTGACGGTGGTGAAACCGCCTCCACCCGCCAGCACGAAAGGCAGGATCAACTGATCGGCCAGATAGGGCCCGGCAAAAGCCTTCGCCTCCAGATAGCCCTTCATCCGCGCCGAGGCCGTCTTGGCCAGCCTTTCGGCAGGCACGCCCAACTGGCCGAAACCGCTGACGATCTCGGTGGTGTGAGCATAGCGCGCCTCCAGCATCAGGATGACGCCCGGCCCCTGATCCTCGGGCAACTGGCGCAAGGCGAAAGCATCCTGCGCCCAATCCGGCAAGCCTTCCGCCGCCCGTGCCAGCATCCGCTGGGCAACGTTGAAGGGCAGGCCGGTGAACAGGGCTTGGCCCGCCACATCCAGCGTTTCGCCACGATCAAGGCACTTGATCGGGCGCAGCGGAGCCGGGGCGATCTCCACCTCGATCCGCCCACCACCGCGCGGATAGAAGCCATGCCGCAGCAGACGCGCCGAAACCTGCGGCCCCATCCGGTTGATCACCGGCAGGAACACACGCTCGATAAAATCGAAGGGCGGCGCCATCATGTTATGCGTGCCGCCCTCCAGCACCAGCCGCGAGGGACCATCGGCCAGCACCAGCGGCATCAGCACCGTCTGCAGCACCAGCCCGGTGCTGCCCGCCGTACCGACAGCGAAGTGGTACTCGCCGGGCGTCACCTTGCCGGGGCGGAAGGTCAGCTCCGAGGAACCGACCGTCAGCCCGCTGCATTCGCTGCCGGAGATCGCGCAGGCGGCCTCCACTGCTGTCACATGCTGGCGCATCAGGCCGGGGCGGGAACGCTTGCCGCGAATATCGGTGATGCGGAAAGGCTTGGCCGTAACCAGCGACAGAGCGCATGAATTGCGCACCATCTGCCCGCCGCCTTCGCCTTCCGATCCATCAATCGTAATCATCTGTCTCTTCATTCAATCAGGGCAGGTGCCCTGCGCCAAGGGTTATCCCTTCACGCAGACCACCTGCTTCAACGTATGGACGATCTCCACCAGATCGGCTTGCGCCGCCATCACAGCTTCGATCGGCTTGTAGGCGCGGGGCGTCTCATCGATCACGCCCACATCCTTGCGGCATTCCACGCCCGCCGTATCGCGGATATGTTCATCGAGCGTGACCAGCTTTTTCGCTGCAGTGCGCGACATGATCCGCCCCGCGCCATGGCTGCAGCTGTCGAAGCTCTCCGGGTTGCCCAGCCCGCGCACGATAAAGCTCTTCGCCCCCATCGAGCCCGGGATGATCCCCAGAGTGCCCTTGGCCGCACGCACCGCCCCCTTGCGGGTGACCAGCACGTTCTCGCCAAAGTGGTTTTCCCGCGTCACATAGTTGTGATGGCAGTTCACCGCTTCCATCTCGGCCTCGAAAGGCTTGCTGATCTGCTTGCGCAGGGCGGCGATGACATTCACCATCATCATCCTGCGGTTCAGGGCGGCAAAGTCCTGAGCCCAGCCGACCGCCTCGACATAATCGTCGAAATGGTCGGTGCCTTCCGGGAAGTAGGCCAGATCCTGATCGGGCAGGTTGATATGCCATTTGCGCATGTCCTGCTTGGCCAGCTCGATGAAGAAGGTGCCGATGGCATTGCCCACTCCCCGCGAGCCGGAATGCAGCATCACCCAGACCCGCGCCTCAGTATCAAGGCACAGTTCGATAAAGTGATTGCCCGTGCCCAGCGTGCCCAGATGCGTCAGATTGTTGGTGTTCTTTAGCCGGGGATGCTTGGCGCAGATCCGTTCGAACCGCACGGCCAGCGTGGCCCAGGCCTCGACGATCGTCGGGGGCGGACTGCCCCATGAGCCATTGTCGCGCTGGCCGCGCCCCACGCTGCGCCCATGGGGCACAGCCTGCTCGATGGCGCTGCGGATGCCCTCCAGCGAGTCAGGCAGATCATGCGCCATCAGCGAGGTGCGCGCCGCCATCATGCCGCAGCCGATATCGACACCCACTGCCGCCGGGATTACCGCGCCCCTGGTGGGGATCACCGATCCCACCGTGGCGCCGATCCCCACATGCACGTCGGGCATCGCCGCCACATGCTTGAAGACAAAGGGCATCTGCGCGGCGCGCGACAGCTGGTCGCGCGCTTCGTCCTCCACGGGAACGCCGCGCGTCCACATCTTCACAGGCACACCGCCTTCACGGGCCATCACATCATAGGTCGTCTGGGTCATGGCTGACCTCCTTTGCGTATCATGGTGCCGGCGACGAGATTTGGCGAGACTTCCGGATTGCTCCGGCGCGGAATTGAACCGCTCGGCCCTTGGGCCTTACCCGATGTAGTCCCACCGGCATTCGCCAGCGTTAAAATGGGTCACGGCGACGAGGTATGGGAAAGACATTGCCCAAAAGGGCGCCGCTCTGCCGTTAAGCTACGGGGCCTCACAGTGGTGGCCCCGGCAGGATTCGAACCCGCACCTGCATCGTGAGAGGATGTAGTCCTTGCCCGGCATTCGCCGTGAATGAACAGTGGGCCGTGGCGACGAGGTATGGCGAGACGCGGTCCTTAAGCTACGTGTCGTCGGCGGGATTCGAACCCGCATCTCCCTTTCGGCATCAGCCTCAAGGGCGCTTTGACTCGTCGGACCTCGGTTTGGTGACATGTAGTCCCGCCGGCATTCGCCACTTCTATCTAGTAAAATGGTTCGATAGGATCACGGCGACGAGGATTGGAACAGACCGCCCCGAAGGGCTGGTGCTCTACCAGGCTGAGCTACCGCCCGTTTCCGGGCGAGCGGGATTCGAACCCGCGACATCCACAGTGACAATGTAGTCCGTTCCGGCATTCGCCGTGATCTTTCTCACACCTCCGTTTGGTTGACGATGCTGATCCAATCGCGCGTCTCACCCCTGGCGAAACGTGCCATCGCGTCGAACACCGCATCGGTGAAGCCACCGACATTCATGATGTCCTTGCCGTCCCTGGCCTGCGTGGTGCCATAGGGCTGGATGTCGATGCAGATCAGCTTCGCGCCCGGGTTGCGGGCCTTCAGCTTGCTCCACTCCGCCATCGTCGCCGTAGCGCCGTATCGCGAGGGATCGACCCAGGACTGATTGTCCGAGACGATCACCACCATATCCACCTTCGCCCGCTCCTTGTTGAGGAGCGCCAAAGGCGCCGAGACATTGGTGCCACCCCCGCCGATCCCCGCCAGCTTCGCCGCATTCACGGCAACGCGGGCATGGGGATCGAGGTCCAACGCCACCACCTGCTGCTCGAAGGGGATGACCCGAGCCTTGCTGTTCCGGCGCAGCACAGCGGCGGCAACCAGAGCGGCAACATCGATGCAACGCACCTTCGAACTGGCACCCTTGCGATAGCCGGTGACAGGCGAACCCATCGAACCCGACACGTCGGGGCATATCGCGATCCGCCCTTCCAGCGCGGGCACCAGCGCCAGCGAGGTTTCCAGCGCACTTTCCAAAGCGGCCTGAACCGCTAGTGGCACGCCATCACCAGCCTGCCCCAACGCCACCATCAGCTGATAGGGCATGGGGCGAACGCGCGCGATGGCCTCCACATCGGCCAGCCTTGCGGCCACCGCTTCGGTCACGCCCGTCACGCTGAAAGCACCGTTACGCGCCAGCGTGTTGAGGTTCATGCGCAGCGCCTGCCAGCCCATGCGGCTGGCCAGCACGGCCCACTGCTTGCCCGAAAGCGGGAAAGCAGTCAGCCATTCGAAAGGCACCGGAGGCAGTTCGCCCTTGGGCTCACGCTTCCATGCTTCGAAGGCGGCGATCTCCTGCGGCAGGGCAGCGACATCATAAGGCTTGCCGATCAGCCAGCCATAGAACGCACGCCGCGCCGCATCCGCCGGAGCGGGATGCACCATCTTTACCACATCGGCCAGACTGGGGCTGGTGCCCGTCGCCGCCGCCATCAGGCGAGGCATCGAGGCCTGCTCCAGCCATTCCTTGACCAGCCGCTTGGGGCGGGTGCCCAGCGAGGTGCGGCCCACCTGACCCGAACGCATGATCTGCACAAAGCTGCGCAGCATGCGCCCATTGTCGATCACGCGGCGGAACACGGGAACCGCCAGATCGGGATCGGCGACGGTCAGCCAGGCCGCCAGCAGGGCAGGCATATCCTTCATCGCGCCGGAGGTGCGGGCATAGACCGCAGCCTTGGCCACAAACTCGGGCGAAACCGCCTGAGCCACTGCCAACACATCGGCCAGCTGAGCCTCGGCGCCGGAATAGAAGCCATCGGCCAGCGTGCCCGTTGCAGCCAGCTGGGCCAGCTTGGCCTCGGGGCCATAGGCGTAGGCGGGCGCGCCGGACTGGTTGGCCATATCGGCGCGCGGCCAGACCTTGGCGGTCGGCGATGCAAAAAGGCTCTGATTGGCCATGACGAAAAATCCTTCCGGTCTTCCGGGGCGGATGGCCTATTCCATCCGCCCCGTCTCACCTGCCTGTCGGGCTGTTCGACCGACCCGACGCCCAATGAATTGCAGAGGGCGTGCCAGTTTGAAGAAGGGGCTTTCCAGAAAAATACATAACGCTGGTTTTAAACGATAATTTTTTAAATTCCCAAGATTGGCGCAAAGAATGCTGTTTTGAGATTTCTTGAATTTGTATCCTATGGGATAAGATGATAGAAATCTGGCGCATGAAGTCGACCACTGTCATCAGCTTTCTTGGCTCCACGCTGGATGCCTCCAAATTCGGCCCTTCGCGCTGGACTAAATGGCGGCCCTCGGTGGGGCTGTGCATGCATGAGGATCTGCGGATCGACCGCTTCATGATGATCCATGGCTCGGGCCACAGCCGTCTGGCCGACTATGTGGCGGAAGATATCGCCTCGGTCTCACCCGAGACGCTGGTTGAGCGCCACACCATCGACTTCAAGGACCCTTGGGATTTCGAGGAGGTCTATGGCAAGCTGCTGGACTTCGCGCGGGCCCAGCCCTTCGATCCGGAGGCGGAGGATCTGCTGATCCACATCACCACCGGCACGCATGTCGCGCAGATCTGCCTGTTCCTGCTGACCGAGGCGCATTACCTGCCCGGCCGCCTGCTCCAGACCCAGCCCAAGCGCGGCGCGCCCGATGCCCTGGGCACATGGAGCGTGATCGACCTCGATCTCTCGCGCTACGACAGCATTGCGACACGCTTCGCCAGCGAAAGCGCGGAGAGCACCTCCTTCCTGAAATCGGGCATCGAAACCCGCAACCCGGCCTTCAACACGATGATCGACGAGATCGAGCAGGTCGCCAGCCGCACCCGCGCGCCGATCCTGCTCATGGGGCCGACGGGGGCAGGCAAGAGCCAGCTCGCCCGCCGCATCTTCGATCTGAAAAAGCTGAAGCGCCAAGCTGGCGGCGCTTTCGTGGAGGTCAACTGCGCCACCTTGCGCGGCGACAGCGCCATGTCCGCCCTGTTCGGCCACAAGAAGGGTGCCTTCACCGGGGCTGCGGCGGATCGCGCGGGTCTGCTGCGCAGCGCCGATGGCGGCATGCTGTTCCTCGACGAGATCGGCGAACTCGGGCTGGACGAGCAGGCGATGATCCTGCGCGCCATTGAAGACAAGCGCTTCCTCCCCGTCGGCGCAGACCGGGAAACGGAAAGCGATTTCCAGCTGATCGCCGGCACCAACCGTGATTTGGCCCGCTGTGTGGCCGAAGGGACCTTCCGCGAGGATCTGTTCGCCCGCCTCAACCTCTGGACCTTCGCTCTGCCGGGTCTTGCCCAGCGGCGTGAGGACATTGCCCCCAATCTCGATTACGAACTCGACCGCCATGCTGAGCGCGAGGGCGAGCGCATCACCTTCAACAAGGAGGCGCGCACCCGCTACCTCTCCTTTGCAACCTCGCCTCTGGCGCGTTGGCCGGGCAATTTTCGTGATCTGGCGGCCAGCGTCACCCGCATGGCCACCTTTTCGCCCAAAGGTCGCATCGATGTGGAGACAGCGGCAAAGGAAATCACCCGCCTCACTCACCTCTGGTCCGGCGCGGATCACGGCACTGATGGGCTCGACGCCCTGCTGGGCGCTGAAATGCTGGCTGAGATCGATCCCTTCGACCGCATCCAACTCGCCTATGTGATCGAGACCTGCCAGGCCAGCCGCTCGCTGTCGGAGGCCGGGCGGCAGTTGTTCGCGGCCTCACGCGAGAAGCGCGCCAGCACCAATGATGCGGACCGGCTGCGCAAATATCTGGCTCGATTCGCGCTGGATTGGGAAGCGATCGGTAGAGCCAAAGGCTGACGTCTACGTCAGCTCCGGCTAGGCAGGCCCCACCCGTGCCAGCACCTTGTCGCGCCCCAGATCTTCCGGCAGCGCGATATTCCAGGCGACGCCCATCGCGGCCAAGGCGCGAATAAAGGCATAGCCCCAATCGCTTTGCCCCGGATAAAGCCCGATGCGGGCCGAGCCCGGAAAGGCATGGTGATTGTTGTGCCATGCCTCGCCCATGGTGGGGATCGCGGCCCATGGGATATCATGAGCCTGCACGCCTGCGTCCTTGACCAGCCAGCTTTGCGGCCCCCGACGATGCGCCAGATGACCGACATACCAATGCCCCGTCACCGAGGCGCTGACGCGCACGCACACGCCCCAGATCACCCAACCCCATCCTCCACCCAGATAGAGCAGCAAGGCGAGGGGAAGCTGCTGGGCCATCCATGTGGCCTCCAGAAAGCGATAGAAGCGGTCCTTGCCTGCGGCTCCCAGATCGAAGGCGGGCGGATGATCCAGCGTCAGGCGGCAATGCAACTGCCACCATGCATCGATCAGCATAGGTTGGCGGTGGGCAAGATAGTCATGGCAATGGGCCTGGCGCTGGGCCCAGTCGCGCAGGTCATGGGTGCGAATCATCCAGAAAGGGCCACTCATGCCGACGCAGTTGCCCACCCAGACCAGCGCTCTTTCCAGCCATAAGGGGCAATCGAAGCTGCGATGGATCAGCCGCCGATGGAAGCCGACACTGTGCCCCAGCAACAGCGAAGCGCCGGTCAGGACAAGGAAGACCGTGACCGCTCCCCAACTGGCATAGACCGGGGCGAGCAGCAGGGCGGCGGCCAGCATGCCGCCGTTCCACAAGGAATGAACAGGGTCCCAGCGGACAGCGCCCGCACTTGGATCGCATCCGGGCACCTCCCTCAGGCTGTTCACGGTGCAGCGATCGGTGGTGTCCATGGCGATGACTCCAAGGTATTTAACTTATTTCTTAAATATCGATTGGAGCTTGTCAAGCAGTTAGCTTATTCCTTAAATGCTACCCATGCAGAAGGTTTTCGAAGCACTGGCCTCGGCCCCGCGCCGCAAGATCCTGGCCTATCTGGCGCATACCGAGCTGAATGCCGGGGACATCGCGTCGCGGTTCGAGATGTCCAAGCCGGCGGTGTCCCAGCATCTGGGCGTGCTTGAAAATGCCGGGCTGATCACCAGCGAGAAGCGCGGGCAATATGTCTATTACAGCCTGGTGCCGGACAGTCTGGCGAACACGCTCAACGCCTATGTACAGGAGGTTTGCCCGGTGGCCAGACCGCTCAAGGCGGAAAGCGCGCAGATCGCCAGAACGCGTGACGATGCTTCCGAAAGCTGAGCGCGGAGGAGGGGGCTATTCGAGGAATGCGATGCCATCGAACGGGCAGTCGGTCGTTTCGATGAGGTAGAGCCCCCGCCATATCCGTTGGCTGGCCGAGACCGGGCAAACCAGTTTTAGCCTTTTGCGCCAGCGTTCAGCACCGTCGGTGGAGCGGCTGTCATCAAGCCTATCGGCGATGACATAGCTGAAGGTCGATCCTCCGGCCCATCCCCGATCAGACCAGCCTGTCACGATGGCATCCTTGCCTGAGGCGCTGGCGATCTCCTGCTCGTGAGACAAGCTCCAGATCGCGACGCTGCTCCAGTCCCATGCCGACTGAACGAGCCGCATCATCGGCAAGGTGGCCGTCAGGATCAGCACGGCCAGCGCAGCACTGCGCCAGCCTCGGCGTTTGGCGATGCTCCAGCCGATACAGCCCAATGTCACGACCAGCAGGATAAGCGCAATCAGCAGGCCGAAGAGGAACCAGAGGAAATCCTGGCTGATGGCGATGATCATCATCACGCTGAACAGCAGCGCTGCAGCCATGACCTCCGGTCCCAACCAGCGCCGATGCTCGTGGCTGGTCAAGCCATGCTCCCGGCAAGATGCGGCCAGAGCACAGTCATGCCGATCAAGGCTGCTGTCAGGGCCGCCAGCAGCACCGCTCCTGCGGCCAGATCCTTGATCCGCTTCACCTGCGGATGAAATCCCGGCTGCACCAGATCGCAAAGCACCTCGATGGCCGTGTTGAAGGCTTCGGCCATCCAGACCAGTCCGATGGCCAGCAACAGCCAGCGCCATTCGTCCCATGTGCAATGGAGCCGCCAGCCCGTCAGCACCACAGCGCCGGTGGCGAACAGATGGATGCGGGCGTTATGTTCTTCGCGGATCAGGGTCACGATCCCTTGCGCCGCATAGGACACGCTGCGCAATCGAGCCCTGATACTGAATCTGCCGGAAGGGGCGGGGCAGGGGATCTGATTGGTGTGTAAATTACTTTGCATTGCAAAGTCCCCAGATAAAATGATCAGCTTGTCTGGGGACTCGTTTTCAAACCCCCATGACCGTGCCCTGCGGTCGCCAGCGAGGCTTGCCGCAGCACATGTTCCAGTTCGGCCAGATACTCCATAAACCGCGCTCGCCCCTGATCGGTCAGGCAGCAGCTTGTGTGCGGTCGCTTGCCGTCGTAACCTTTGTTCAAGGCCACGAAGCCTGCCTCTTCAAGCACCTGAAGGTGGCGACTCAGATTGCCGTCGGTCAGTCCGCACAGGGCTTTGAGATCGGAAAAGCTCAGCCCCTCGGCATGCCCTGCCAGTGATGTCGCAATGCCCAGCCGCGCCTTCTCATGGAAGATCCGGTCCAGCCCCGTATAGGCAAAGGGAGGCTTGCGGTCAGAGGCGGACATGGCGGCGCTCCATATCACGATGAAGGATCAAGGCGACGGCGGCCTGTCCCAGCGAGAAGGGAAGGCCCATCATCCATGGCGACAAGGGCGTGCCCCGGCTGGCCAGATCAAGCACGATCACGCCGCAGAGGAAATACCACCCCGCAGGCCAGATGATCGCGCGTGGCAGCGTGGACAGTGATGTGAAGCCGATCAAGGCGATCAGCATCTGCCACAAGCCCGGCATGATCCACAGGCTGCCCGGCGCCGAGCGATAGAGGATCAGGGTGATCATGGCTCCGGCGATGCCGAAAGGCGCCATCTGTCGCGCGGCTCCGGCCACCATCATGGAGGCCATGGTGCCATGCATACGGCCGATCCGGGCCAGCCCCTCGGTGGCAATCAGGCCCGAGGCGGCGATTGCCACCGCCACCCAGACTTCGACATAGCGCATTGGATCGCTGGCCAGGCGCTCGGGCCAGAGGGTTTGTGCCGAGGCCGCCAGAAAGGCGAGGGCGCCGCTGCCCATGATCGCAGCCGGAGCAAAGCCATGGAAGCGTGTGCTGGAGGCCAGTTGGGCACGGATCCCGGCGATGTCCGACAGTGCTTGTTCGATATCGCGCATAGGAGGCCTCTTGCTTTGGATTGCAAAGTACTTGGCTAGAGGAGTGAGTCAAGCCGGCTCGTCTGCGTGAGGTGATGGTTGCGGAATGCTGCCTCACAACTGGCGGCGGTTCTGTGCGAAAGGATTGGGTGGAAGAGCATCCCACCCAATCTCCGAAATTCTTATCCTTTCAGGGCAAATTTCGGCCCGGCATAGACCCTGACCGCATTGCCGCGCTCCAGATCCTGATGGACCTGCCATTGCGACCGGAGCGCATCGTCTTTGGCCTGCCCGCGCCGTTCCTCCAGCATGATGGCCAGCTTCAGCCGGGCCAGCTTGCGGTTGGCATGCTGGGACCGCTGTTCCTGAGCCACAGCAACAAGCCCGCTGGGCCGATGCGTGGCCCGCACCGCGCTGTCGGTCTTGTTGACGTGCTGGCCGCCCGGTCCGCTGGCACGCATGGCCTGATAATCGATATCCTCCTCCCTCAGGTCAGTGAGGGCCTCGGGCTCTGGCGCGGGGGCCACACCCACGAACCAGTTGCGGCGTTTGTGGCCGGGGCGGAACGGGCTGTTGCCGATCCACTGGATTGTGCCGATGCGCTGGGCGGCAAAGGTTGTCGCAGCCTCGCCATCGATGCGCAGCAGGATCGAGGAGGGCGACTCCGCCAGCCCGTCCAACATCTCCCAGCCGAGTCCCATGTCTTTGGCCTCACGGGCAAAGGCGCGCGCCAGTTGCGCCACCACCCAGCGGCATTCCTGCGGACCTTTGCCCGCCGTGATATGCAGGATGATCTCTTTCATGCGGCCCTCGTCTTATAACTGAGCAGGGGGCGAAGCCGGGCAATCACGCGGATAAGCCCGGCCTGCTCCAGATTGGCGATCACCATGGCGATGTCCTTATAGGCATCGGGCGCTTCTTCGAAGATCAGCCGGCGATCCTCACAAATCACATGGCTGCCCAGATCGGTGCGCTGCATGTCGGCCACTTTGAAGCGGCGCGACAGGCGGGCATGGGCATCCTTGCGGCTCCATTTGCGGCCCGCGCCATGAGCCAGCGAATGCAGGGCATGATCGGCCTTGTCGGCGATCGGCTCGACCAGATAGCTGAAATCCCCGCGCGAGCCGGGAATGGTGACCAGACCGCGATCGGCTGGCGCGGCGCCCTTGCGGTGCAGCCATCCGCTCTGATGCGGCGTCACGCTGTTATGGCAGATATCCAGCACGCGGCGTCCGGTCAGGCCAAGGCAGGCGCAAAAGCGCTCGGCGATGATCCGGCGGTTGAGGACGGCCCAGTCCAGCGCGGCATCATGCTCGGCCAGATAGGCCGTTGCTGCTGGACTGCTTGCCGCGATGCCTTCGGTGATCTCCGCTTGGCGATGCGCCTGCAGGATGGCCTGACCCAGCCCGCGCGAGCCGCTGTGGACCATCATCCACACCCGATCCTGCCGCAGGCCCAGCGCGGCGAAGCGCGCCTCGTCCACCATCTCCTCGATGCGCTGAAATTCGACGAAGTGGTTGCCTCCGCCGATGGTGCCCAGCGCCGGGCTGGCCAGATCGGCTGGCAATCCGGCATCTGCCAGAGCCGCCGCGCCATCGCCCGGCCACGGTGCATCCAACCCATGCAGCTTGCGCTCGATAGAGCCCAGCCTGAACTTGCGCAGGGAGCAGTCGGTTTCCCACAGGGCCATGCCGCATCCGATGTCGCTGCCCACCAGATGCGGCCAGATGCGGTCCGGCGACCAGAAGGCCGCGCCCACGGCGATGCCATTGCCCGCATGCAGATCGGGCAGACCCACGATGCGCGCCATTCCACCATAGCGCGCAGTGGCCTGAAGCTGGTCCAGCGCCAGCGGATCGAAACGCGCGGGATCGCTGGCGATCAGAGTGATCTGGCTCATGATGCGCCTCCCTTGCTGGAGGATTGGTTCGAGGCCAGCATCGCCTCCAGCACCGCCATATCCTTGAGGATGCCGTCACGCGGATCGACAAACAGCTCGCGGCGGCGGAACCATTGGCCCTTGCGCCCCAGAACCTGCCCCTGGAACATCCACTCGCCGCGCCGTCCGATCGAGATGCGCGTCAGCACGAAATCCTCGATATGCTGGCGGACATGCATCTTGACCGTGCTGCCCGTGTCGAGGCCAGCGCAGATCTCGCTGAAGACGGCATCCCAGGGGCGGCCGCGCTGGCGGCGCAGATAGCGCACCAACGGAGCCAGATTTTCATTCAAGGACTTGGTGTAGCGCGCAGCAATCCTGGCATGGCGCTTGAGCCCGATATGCTGCGTGTCGGCGAGGGGCATCCTTTTCAATTTTGGTGAGGCGGCGTGGCTCGCGCCCCAGCGGGGACGCTCGACAATCACCTTGAACATATCATCGCGCATGACGCACCTCCCCGAAAAGAGGAGCAATCAAATATGCGGTGGCGAAGGGTTTGGAAAAATCAGCGGCGCAAGCACCGCGAAAAGCAATCAGGCGAAACGTGTCGCCCTTGAGGCAATTGCCCATGCAATCTGTTCCTGAACACAGGGAAATAGGATCTGACGTGAGGTGCGAGCGAAAGCTGCTTGCATGGTCTTCTCCTTTCCTTGGTTCGAAACAGGCCGATACTGGCTGGCGGCGCTCTTAATGCAGATTGACGATGGGCACAAGAGACACCTATTCATTTAACCAATGTCTCAGGGATCACACTTGAAAACCATCCTGTTCATTTGCAGAAAGATCTTCAATGATGCCATGCTCTGGCAAGGCGGGCGCATCCTGCAGGACCAGGATAGCAGCGCCGCCGGCTCCTTTAATCAGATGTGCATGAATCTTGTATTGACTGGCTGGTGGAACGTGAAGCCGGTGCTGAGCGCTGAGCGGCTGATACCCTCGTTGACAATGCTTCGTTAAGGCTCTTCGTCGGGTTGATGCTCACAAAAGGCTCTATGATGTCGTCAATCAATGTTTCAGCCCGGCCTACCTATAAGCCACTCATACGCTTACCTCGTCGACAGCAATTCGCGCCTGCTTCACATCGTTGTAGGTCCGCTTTTCACCTTTGACCTTCCACTCAGACAGGCCATTGCTGCTACGATCCAGCACGACGGCTGCCGCGGCAGAGGGGCTAGAAAAGCTATAAGGCTTCACAAATATATACCGCCCCTCGGCGCTGGCTTGCAGCACGCCCCGTTTCACTAAGTTTTCTTTCAACGTGGTATAGCTTTGCTGGACATAGCCAGTGTCTTTCAATGCCTGCGAACCCTCTAGAACGACAAATTCGCCATCTTCCTCCACGGCCTCCGCTTGAATGCCGGAGCGATGGCGGATTTCAAAAGTGATTTCGCCACTGGTGCGCTGCGCCACCGGCGTAGCCGTTTGTGTCACTGCACGCGGCTGCGGTTTCAGCATATCCAGCCCGACTACGGGCAATATGATTTTCAGATTGGCGAGGAACTGTTCCATGTTTGCTTGATCGGCTTCGGGTAAGCGACGGCGATTGCCGCCGGGCGCGGTGCCATTGTCCAGCGTAACTCGGTTTGCCGCATGTGCCAATTCGATTAACCGGGCTTCAAGATATTCGACATGACCTTTCGACAGATCATCGTCGCTGGTGGTAACGGCAATTGCCGTTTCCCAGAATTCCCGCTGCTGTGCGCTCTGCTTGATCCGCTCACGCACGCTGTTGGCCGAACCGATATAGGTTCGCGTGCCGCCCACTGCCTCGGGATCGGGACCAGCGAGGATGTAGATGCCGGTTCGATCCAGTTCTGGCCGAGCAGTGAGCGCGGCAAAGGTGGTGCTCGTGGCGACGAAGGTCAGACCAGTCCAACCATGAATCGTGGCCTTGCGCAAGCCGGTGGGTGTGCCATCAACCAGGAAAAGTTGGATGGTGCGGCCGAAAATTTCGCCCAAAGTCTGTTCGAAAGCGTTTGAAATCATCACTCAACTTCTCCGCATTAAGTCAGTGCGTCAACCACAACTTTGATTTCCTCCTGTGCAACAAGCCCATGCCCCAAGATGGCGGCTAATATATCGTCAGGCTCGGCCAAGCCTTCCTCAATCTCGTTCTCGTTTTCGCGCAGCCTACTGTTGTCGAGATTGACATCGCGCAGACACCTGCAACTGGCCGACCAGATACTCGCGCAAGGGGCTGGCATCGACAAAGGCTTCAGCCCTTGCTTGATCGCCCAGTAGTCCGGCTGCAAAAAGTGGCATGACCCGTCGTCAGTATTTTGATGGCTTGCCGGCGATGTGCGCTGCATGGCTGGGCCAAGTGGATGCCTTAACTCGCCATGGCGGCGCGAGCCCGCTCGGCATACGCATCCCAAGCTTTGGCATGGACGTTCGGGCCTCGCCGATCGTTGTAGTCATAGGCATCTTGTGTTCGTAGCACTTGATGTGCCAGAGATTCTCGACATTTGGGCTGGGGATGTTGGCCCAATCGGCATGCCTTTCCTTAAGGGAAAAGGTGAGCAGCTCGCCCATTGTGTCACGATAATGTGTCACAGATCGACTCAAAAGCTTTTCGTTTTCCAATAATTTTTTCAGGCACTTATCAAGGCATTGGTGGGCCCGGCAGGATTCGAACCCGCGACCTAGCCGTTATGAGCGGCCAGCTCTAACCGCTGAGCTACAGGCCCCACCGGTGGATGTCCGTTAGCGGCGCGAAGCGCGCTAGGCAAGTACCACCGATTCCATGATTTCCTTTACCGATGTCGGTTTCACCCGCGCCGCGATCAGCCGGGTGAACACCGCGCGCCACCAGTCATACATACGGTCCAGATCGCCCGCCGTGCGCACATAGGGCGTGTAGCCGGGGCTCAGCGAGGGGCTGTGGAAGGACAAGACCACCACCGGCAATTGCGCTTCAACCGCCAGATCCACCGCACGCAGCGCTTCGGCGATGGTCACGCCTTCGGGCGTCAGCGGAATGCGGTCGAGCAGGCGCAGGCGGGCCATCGCTCCCTGCATCCGCCCCATCTGCGACACCGCCGGAAACAGCCTTTGCCCCCAGTGCCGCAGGCCGCCGGCGAAGACCGAGGTCAGCGGCAGCTCCATCAGCGTGCGTGCCTCATCCACCCACCATGGGTGAAGGCCCAGATGGCTGTAATCCGGCCCGCCGCCGGGCGAATAGTCGAAGCGGGAGCGCACCGATGTATCGATGGCAATGCCCGCTTCCTGCAGGATCGATGCGGTGTTGGGCCCGGTGCCATAGCGCCCGGCGCGGTAGATCAGCGGCTTGACGCCGAAATTGCGCTGGATCGTTTCATGCAGATGCATGAATTTGGCGCGCTCCAGCTCATAGGGCAGATTGCCCGCGAAGCTGTTGTGCTGGTTGACCTCTTCCTCATGCGGCGGGTTGACCCAGGGGTGCAACTGCACGCCCACCTCGGCGTTGCCCTGCGCCAGCGGCTCACGCAGCACCTCGGCGGCCAGCGGGGATGTGGCGATGGGGTAGTCGATCAGATAGACCGGCACCACGCCGAAGCCGCCGCAGAACTCCTGAAACTTGGTGATCCAGCCCACCGTATCGACAGTGTGCCCGCTGGCGCGCAGCGGCTGGGTCCAGTCGAACTCTTCCTCGGTGTCCACGGTCAGCAGGAAGCGCTGGCCCATACCAGCCTTGAAACGCACGAGTGCGTTTTCGGCTGGAGCGTCGCTCAGTCGAAGGCTTGCCAAATCATGCCTCATCCGGCGCGCCTCAGGCCGCAGAGATCGCGGACTGTCCCTTGTCGCCGGGATGCTCTTCGCTAGGTTCCAGCGGCATGCGGGTCAACCCCGGCAAAAGGAGCGACAATCGATCTTTTTCACGCAGCAGGCGCCCGCCCGCCGCGCGCGCCTCGGCAGCGGCCAGGCGCAGGGCAAAGCCGGTGCCAAACATGCCCGCCCAGGGTCCGCCGCCCTGGCCGTGGCCGTCACCGGTTCCGGCATGGAACAGCCCGACATTGCCAAGCCCGGCCAGAGCTGCGGGCAGTGCCATGGCGATGGTGATCTGGCCGCCGACATGCTCGGGCGCCTGAACGAGCGAGACCGCCAGCTGCTCACCCGCCACCGCATGGCTGGAGAGCGCGGCGAGCAAGCGCCAGATCAGCCTTTCGGCCTCCAGCGCGGGCAGGGCGACGGGGGCAGAGGCCTCCCCGCCCGAGAGGGCAACGCGAATCCCGCGGGTCTGCGCCTGAGGCGTCAGCCGGGCCAGCGCGGCCTTGAGGCATTCGGCCATGTCGCAGGCGCCGCTTGCCAGCTCCATGGCGCCGCTGTCGAGCCTTGCGAAACGTTCCAGCTCCTCGAAACCGGCGAGCATGCGCGCGCTGTCGGCGGCGATGACGGCGGCCAGAGCGCGATATTCATGCGGCGTGGGGCCGAAGAGCTGCTGCTGGATGATCTCGGCAAAGCCCTGAATGGCGTTGACCGGCGTGCGCAGCTCATGAAGCACCTGACGCAGGCGGTCGCCCTCGCCGGAGGGAGGCGCCTTTTGCGCCTCATTGCCGACAGGGCGGCGCAAGCGGCCCATATGGCCCACGAAACGCCCGCTCAGCGCATCGAAGCGCGGCACACCATCGACCTGCCAGTCACCCGCGACGCCCTGAGCGCCCTCCAGCGTGACTGAAATCGCCCGGAAGGGCTGATGCTGCCGCACCGCCAGCGCGAGCGCCGGATGATGCGCCAGCAGATGGCCGACGACCATCGGCGCCATACCGCCCTCAGCCCAGGTGATGCGGCCTTCGGTGTCGCTTGTGAAATCGAAGGCGCGAATCGGGTTGAAGGGCGTGACATCGCCATCGAGCGGCAGTTGCGGCGCGTCCGAAGCGGGCGTGGAATTGCGGGCGCGGCGGAAGGCCTCGATCCGGCGGACGATGGCGCCGATGCTGCTGTCGCCGGGGGGCGGGGTAGGGGCTTCCTCTACGGGCTGGGGTTGCGCCTTGACCGGGGGAAGCTCGGCAACCAGCTCAAGCGGGGCGGCCTGCTCGGGGGCGGGTTCGGCCTGTTGGGGCGCTGCCGCCTCTTCGGGAGCGGGCAGGCCTCTTTCGGCAATGCCCAGCCGTGCCAGCAGCGCGCGGGCACGCGGCGGAAGATCGGCTCTTTCCCGCAGAGTGCCGCGTGCATGCAGCGGCAGGGCCGGGATCAGATCCAGCCATTGCTCATCGCCCAGCTCCGCCGAGCGGATCGCCGCCGTCGCCACAGCAGGCTCCATGCCGCATAGCGCGGCCATCAGGCGCGGAGATCGCAGGCGCTGCCCCGGCTGGCCCAGCATCCGCGCGCGATCCGCAGCAGGGATGTTCGCCGCCAATTCGCCCAGCCGCTGATAGGCAGCATCCACCAGCGGGCCGGTCGCCTCCGCCGGCATGGTGCCAAGCAGATCGATCAGCTGTCGCAGCTGGATGCGCGCGACACTGGCCCCCATCGGGACCAGCCGCAACACCGTGGCAAGGCGATCATCATAGAGCATCAAACGATTCGGAGCACCTCTAAGGCCCAGGGGACCATATGATTACAACGCATTTGGTTACGGCGATGCCAACGCGATAGAAACGCAGCAGGCCGAACCCCCGCTTTCGTCATGACCCTGCCTAGCAGCTTGGCCATAAGGCGAAAGACCCATCGCAGAGCACGTTGCAAAGCGGGACGATTGCGGGCATAGACAATATTATTATCAGCTGCCGCAACGCATGCAGCGTTTGTTTCCTCCAATGTAGGCTAATCCTGCATTTTGCATAGGGTGGGGTTTTCAAGACGTTTATGGCCAATCTCGACCAGATCGATCGCCGGCTGCTCGCCGAGCTGCAGGACGAAGGGCGCGTAACCAACGTCGAGCTGGCGCAGCGCGTCGGCCTCACCGCGCCGCCCTGCCTGCGCCGCGTGCGCGCGCTGGAGGAAATGGGCGTGATTCGCGGCTACCACGCCGAACTCGACGCTGCCAAGCTGGGTTTCGCTATCACCGTTTTCGCCATGGTCTCGCTGAAGAGCCAGGCCGAAGACTCGCTGAGGCAGTTCGAAGATCACGTTCGCCAACTTCCCGAAGTGCGCGAATGCCACATGCTCAATGGCGAAATCGACTTCATCCTGAAAATCGTCAGCCGTGATCTCCAGAGCTTCCAGGAGTTCCTGACCAGCAAGCTGACACCCGCGCCTAACGTGGCGAGTGTTAAGACTTCGCTGACGATCCGCACCTCGAAGCATATTCCGGGTGTGCCGTTGGAGGTTTGAGTTTTTTCAGAAGGTTGAAAAGGGAAGATGCGAGGGGATTATCCCCTCGCGCTCCCGTTAATGTCTACGTTGTGCTTCGGGTTCGGCCTTGGGTTAAGGTCGCCGCGCCGCAGGCTGTAAAACGATAAAAGGCGCCGAGGCTAATTGCCTGCGGCGCCTTTTTCGTGCCCGTGGAAAGTTTGCGCACCGTTCGGATGCCACCAACCTTCATGTCGGGAGACGTCATGGGAGCGCGAGGGGGTAACCCCCTCGCACTTCACTTCCTTAATTGACCTTCTTGGCCAACCACTCTTCCAGCCACTTGATGGTGTAATCGCCGCTGCGGAAATCAGGCTCCTGCAACAGGGCCTGATGCAGCGGGATCGAGGTCTTCGGACCCTGAATCACCATTTCTTCCAGCGCGCGCTTCAGGCGCATGATGCAGCCCTCGCGCGTGCGGCCATAGACGATCAGCTTGGCGATCATCGAATCGTAGTAGGGTGGAATGCGATAACCGGCATAGAGCCCGCTATCCACGCGCACATTCAGGCCGCCCGAAGCGTGATAATGCTCCACCAGACCGGGCGAAGGCGCGAAGGTCCAGGGGTCCTCGGCGTTGATACGGCATTCGATGGCGTGGCCACGGAATTCGATATCTTCCTGCTTCACCGACAGCGGCTGGCCGTCGGCAATGCGGATCTGCTCGCGCACGAGGTCGAGGCCGGTGATGGCCTCGGTCACCGGATGCTCCACCTGCAGACGGGTGTTCATCTCGATGAAGTAGAACTCACCCTTTTCCCACAGGAACTCGATGGTGCCAGCACCACGATAGCCCATGTCGGCCATGGCCTTGGCCACGATGCCGCCCATGCGCGAACGCTCTTCGGGCGTGATGACGGGCGAGGGGGCCTCTTCCAGCACCTTCTGGTGGCGGCGCTGCAGCGAGCAGTCGCGCTCGCCAAGGTGAATGGCTTCACCCTTGCCGTCGCCGAAGATTTGGAATTCTATGTGGCGCGGATTGCCGAGATACTTCTCGATATAGACCGTCGCGTCGCCGAAAGCGGCCTTCGCCTCGGACCCGGCCTGCTGCATCAGCGTTTCGAGGTCTTCGGGTGCATTGCACACCTTCATGCCGCGACCGCCGCCGCCGCTGGCGGCCTTGATGATCACAGGATAGCCGATTTCCTCGGCGATCTTGTGCGCTTCATCCACATCCGAGACCGCGCCGGCGCTGCCGGGCACCAGCGGCATGCCCAGATCGCCCGCCGTCTTCTTGGCGGTGACCTTGTCACCCATGGTGCGGATATGCTCGGGCTTGGGGCCGATCCAGGTGATGCCATGCGCCTCGACGATCTCGGCGAAGCGGGCGTTCTCGGACAAGAAGCCATAGCCGGGATGGATGGCATCCGCCCCGGTGATCTCGGCCGCGCTGATGATGGCGGCCACGTTGAGATAGCTGTCCTTGGCCGCCGGGGGGCCGATGCACACCGCATTGGTGGCCAGGCGCACATGCATGGCATCGGCGTCGGCGGTGGAGTGGACCGCCACCGTCTCGATGCCCATTTCATGCGCGGCCCGCAGGATGCGCAGTGCGATTTCGCCCCGGTTGGCGATCAGGATCTTTTTGATGGCCATGGGAGGCTTAGCCGATCACCACCAGCGGCTGATCGAATTCGACCGGCTGGCCGTTGTCGATCAGGATGGCCTTGACGGTGCCTGCGCTGGGGGCAGTGATGGGGTTCATCACCTTCATGGCTTCCACGATCAGCAGCGTGTCACCGGCCTTCACGGCCTTGCCCACGCTGACGAATTCGGGCGCGCCGGGCTCGGCGGCCAGATAGGCGGTGCCGACCATGGGCGACTTCACGGGCTTGCCGTCATAGGCAGGCTCGGCAGCGACAGCCGGGGCTGCAGCTGCAGCGACGGGCGCGGCGGCGGCAGGTGCGGGCGCATAGGCCACGGGGGCAGCGGCCACCACCTGGGGGGCGCCGCGCACGACGCGGATCTTGCGATCGCCATCGGCGACCTCGATCTCGGTCAGATTGGTTTCGGCCAGCAGCTCGGCCAGTTCGCGCACCAGCGTGCCGTCGATATTCATGCCCAGGTCGCCGGTCTTGCCGTCGCGGCCCGTGTTGTTGTCGTCGCTCATGGGGTCCCCTTGGCGAAAAATAGATCAGCGCGTGCCCCTAGGCCCGTGGAAACCGGCGGGCAAGGGGCAGGCGCATGGTTTTTGCCGGGCAGGCGCCTTACAGCGCCGCCACGGCATCGATGGCCAGCGTATAGGACCTTGCGCCGAAACCCGCAATCGTCGCCATGGCGGCCATGCCGATGTAGCTCTTGTGGCGGAATTCCTCGCGCTTGTGGGGGTTTGAGAGGTGAACCTCGATCACCGGCACGGTGATGCCCTTGATCGCGTCGTGAATGGCGACGCTGGTGTGGGTGTAGGCGCCGCCGTTCAGGATCACCGCCTTGGCGCCGGTGGCATTGGCTTCGTGGAGCCAGTCGATCAGAGCGCCTTCATGGTTGGATTGCAAGGCCTTGATCGTCAGACCCAGCGTTTCGCCATGAGCGACCAGACGTTCGTTGATGTCCGCCAGCGTCTCGTGACCGTAGATATGCGGTTCGCGGATCCCCAGCAGATTGATGTTGGGGCCGTTGAGGACATAAACGGTGGAGTCGGTCATTGTGATCTACCTGTTTCGGGAGTTTGCCCCGTCATACAGGCAGGGGCCAAGGGTTCAAGCATATGCAAGGGCAGGGAAGCTGCCCTTGCGAGGGCATGTTTACTTGTCGGTGCCCTTGGCCTTTCCCCACTGGCGCGCGGCGGTGTAGCCCAGATAGCCGGTGCCGAAGAGCGTGTAGAGCGGCTCGGGAATGCCTTCCAGATAGGCGTTCATCCCTGTCGAGATGGCCTTGGCCATATCGGGCCGGAAAGCCGACAGCACGCCCATGGGAATCGCGCAGAGGATGATGACATACATCACATAAAGGAAGCTGGGCCGCGCCCGGCTGGTCCAGGGATCGGTGGCATTGGCCTCGGCCACGATGGCGGAGAGCTGGGTCTGCAGCGTCTGGAGCTCCTGCGTGCCCTGCATCTGCAGCAGTTGCAGCTTGGCGGCGTCGCGCTGGGCCTTGTCGGGGATGATCCGGTCGAGCAGGGCGGAGACTGGCGAGATCAGCGTGTCGAGCAGGGGCATGGCAAGAGATCCTTCTTGGCGGACAGGATCTCGGGAAATAACCGAATGGGTGATGTTAGGAAAATGCCGCGCCGGGAAGCGGTTCCCGGCGCGGTCTTATGTTTTACAGCAGTTCCTTCAGCGGCACGGCGGTATCGGCCAGCTGTTCGGGATCGGGGCTGGCGCCAGCCTCGATCAGCTTGCGGCCCTGCACATAGTCCTTCACCACATTGACGCTGTCGATGGCGATGATCTTGCCGCCCTTCAGATAGATCACCGAAAAGGCGCGTGCCTCGGGCGATCCGCGCAGTACGGTCTGGTCATGGCCCAGCGAAATGCCCGCCGTCTGCAGCTTCAGATCATACTGGTTCGACCAGAACCACGGGAAGGCCTTGTAAGGCGCTGGATTGCCGAGAATCGCCTTGGCCACGCAGGTGGCCTGATCATTGGCGTTCTGCACCGATTCGACACGCATCACCGCGCCGCCCGCATAATCGCAGGCGAAGCTGGCGCAGTCGCCGATGGCATAGATGTCGGGCAGGGAGGTGCGGCACAATTCGTCCACATCCACGCCATTGGCGCCGGCAGCGCCCGCCTCGATCAGCGGCGCCACGGCGGCGATGATGCCGATGCCCACGATCACGGCATCGGCGGCGATTTCGCTGCCATCGCCCAGTTTCACGCCGCGCACACGGCCCTGACCGATCAGCCCGGCCACGCTGACATTGGTGCGCAGATCGACGCCATGGGCGCGATGCTCGGCCTCATAAAAGGCGGATAGTTCCTCACCCGCCACGCGGGCCAGCACGCGCGGCGCGGCCTCCAGCAGGGTGACATGGCAGCCCAGCTTGGTCAGCACAGCGGCGGCCTCAAGGCCGATATAGCCGCCACCGATCACCGCGATCTTCTTAACGCCGCCATCGACTTCGCCCATCAGCTTGTCGCAATCCTCGCGGGTGCGCACGGCATGGACGCCCGCCAGATCGGCGCCTTCGCCCGAGAGGCGGCGCGGATCGCCGCCCGCTGCCCAGACCAGCTGGCCATAGGTCACGTCTTCGCCGGTGGAGAGGGTAACGCTGTGTGCCTGCGCATCGACCTTCGTGACTTCCACGCCCAGCAGCAGCTCGATGTCCTTCTCGGCCCAGAACTGGGGCGGGCGGATATAGAGTCGCTCGAAGGTCTTCTCGCGCGCGAAATACTCCTTGGAGAGCGGCGGGCGCTCATAAGGCGGCTCATGCTCGCGCCCGATGAGCGCGATGCTGCCGGTAAATCCCCCTTGGCGCAGGGCAATGGCGCATTGCGCGCCTGCATGGCCCCCGCCGACGATCACGATGTCTTTTTTGCTCATGGCGCGCCAAGTTGGCGGAAAAATCGGCGCCGTCAATCGTCAGGAGCGATGCGGGGGATAGGAAAAGCACCGGCGGGCGGGGAAGGCCATAAAGAAAAAGCCGCTTCCTGCGTGAAGCAGGAAACGGCTTTTTTCATTGGTCGGGACGAGAGGATTCGAACCTCCGACCCCCACACCCCCAGTGTGATGCGCTACCAGGCTGCGCTACGTCCCGACCGGAGGGCGCCCTATATGCGGGGCTTTCCCGGATGGCAAGCGCCTGTTTTGCAAAAAATGATCCGAGCCATGCTCATGCCTGTGGAAAAATACCGGGAACCAGCTGCTTGCCTCGCCTCTCGGGCCGCTTCGTTGCCTTGCGCGTGAAAGCCTGCTAGGCGCCGCCGCTGGCCGGGGGCGTGCCCCGCGCGCGGTTCTTCGTAGGAACGTTGCGCGCGTGATGCATCGTTATCCGCGACCATCTCGATTCCATCACGAAAGACCGCCCGATGACTGTTTCCCTCCTGCCCGTGCTGGCCGCCGCTTCGGCAGACAGCCCGCCCGCCTGGCTGCAATTCCTGCCTTTCATCGGCATGGGTCTGGTCATGTGGTTCTTCCTGCTGCGTCCGCAGATGCAGCAGCAAAAGCAGCAGAAGGCCAAGCTGGAGGCTCTCAAGAAGGGCGATCAGGTGCTGACCGGCGGTGGCTTCATCGGCAAGGTGGTCAAGGTCGATGCCGATTATGTGGATGTGGAGCTGGCGCCGGGCCTGAAGGTCAAGGCGCTCAAGTCCACCATCGGCGATGTGATCCCGCCCGCTGGCAGCGCCCCTGCCAACGACTGAGACGGGACAGGCCCCGGGCGGTTGACGCCGCAGGGGCCGATGCCCATCTCCCGCTTTCCTCAATCTTCCCGCGCCCTGGCGTGGGAAACGCTGACAGAGCCGCAAACACATGCTCGATTTTCCCCGCTGGAAACAGCTCTGGTTCTGGTTCATCGCGCTGGCGGCGATGGCGGCGGCTGTGCCGTCCTTCGTTTCGGTCGCCGGTTACGCATGGCCTGCCGCTCTGCCCAACCCCAAGATCAATCTGGGGCTCGACCTTGCCGGCGGCAGCCATCTGCTGCTGGAGGCCAATCCTGATCAGGTGACCAGCCTGCGCCTCGAATCCAAGGAAGAAGAGGTCCGCAACGCGCTGAGCAAGGCCAGCCATCCGGTCCAGATCGGCGACATCTCGAACAAGGACGGTTCGCTCAGCTTCATGGTGAGCAACCCGGCCGATGTGGATGCCGCGCGTGAGGCGGTGCTGCCGCTGACCAATGGCGCGGGCCTTTCGGGCCAGCGTGACTGGGACATCAAGGTGGTGGACACCACCCGCATCGTGCTGACGCCCACCAAGGCCGGCATCGATCAGGCCGTCACCGACGCGATGAGCACCGCCACGGAAGTGGTGCGCAAGCGTATCGACGCGCTGGGCACCCGTGAGCCGACCATCATCAAGCAGGGCACCGACCGCATCGTGGTGCAGGTGCCCGGCCTGAAGGACCCCACGGCGCTGAAAGCCCTGCTGGGCCAGACCGCCAAGCTGGAGTTCAAGCTGGTCGATACGACCGCTTCGCCCACCGACGTGCAGTCGGGCGTGGCCCCTCCGGGTGACGAGATCGTGCCCTATGCCAGCGGCGCGGGCGCTCTGGCGGTCAAGCGTCTGGGCGGCATCAAGGGCGATCAGCTGACCAGCGCGCATCAGGTCTTCGATCAGCAGACCGGTGAGCCGCAGGTCTCGATCAACTTCAATCAGGCCGGCGGCGAGAAATTCGCCAAGCTGACCACGGAAAATGTTGGCCATCCTTTCGCCATCATCCTCGACGGCAAGGTGCTTTCGGCCCCCAACATCAACACCGCGATTCTGGGCGGCAGCGCCGTGATCTCCGGCAGCTTCACCACGCAGAGCGCCAACCAGCTGGCCATCGCGCTCAGCTCGGGCGCGCTGCCGATCGACCTCAAGGTGGTGGAAGAGCGCACCGTCGGCCCTGACCTTGGCGCCGATTCGATCCACAAGGGTGCCATCGCCATGGGCGTGGGCACGCTGGCGGTGGTGATCTTCATGGCCGTGACCTATGGCCGCTTCGGCATGTATGCCAATGCCGCCGTGATCATCAACGTGATCATGATCCTGGGCATCATGGCGGTGTTCAACACCACGCTGACCCTGCCGGGCATCGCCGGTTTCGTGCTGACCATCGGCGCCGCGGTCGACGCCAACGTGCTGATCAACGAGCGTATCCGCGAAGAACGCCACCGGGGCCGCAAGGTGTTCCAGGCGGTGGAGCTGGGTTACAAGGAAGCCAGCCGCACCATCTTCGATGCCAACATCACCCATATCATCTCGGCCGTGCTGATGTTTGTGCTGGGTTCGGGGCCGATCAAGGGCTTTGCCGTGGTGCTGATGATCGGCATCGTCACCTCGGTGTTCACCTCCGTCTATCTCACCCGCATGTGGGTGGCGTCGTGGCTGCGCAAGACGCGCCCCAACGATATTACGATCTAAGGGGCCGTTGCCATGCGCCTGCTCAAACTCGTTCCCGATCATACCAACATCCACTTTCTGAAGTGGCAGTGGCCCACCACCATCATCAGCGTTGCCCTGATGGTGCTGAGCTGGGTGCTGATCTTCACTCATGGCCTGAACCTTGGCGTGGATTTCAAGGGCGGTCAGATGATCCGCGTCACCTTCACCCAGAGCGCGACTGTCTCGACGGCGCAAGTGCGCAGCGAGGTGGAATCGCTCGGTTTCGGTGAGCCGATCATCCAGACCTATGGCGCGCCCAATGAGATCTCGATCCGCTTGGGCCTGCCCGAAGGTTCTGACAAGAACCCCGCCGCTGCCGAGGCCATGGCCAAAACCGTTTCGGCCAAGCTGAAGGCCGACCATGCCGATGCGCGCATTGATGGTGTCGATTCGGTCTCGGGCAAGGTCTCGGGCGAGCTGTGGACCATCGCCATCAAGGCGCTGGGCGCGGCGGCTTTGGCGATCTCGATCTTCATCTGGTATCGCTTTGAATGGCAGTTCGGCGTCGGCGCGCTGATCAGCCTTATTCACGACGTGACGCTGGTGCTGGGTCTTTTCGCCATCACCCAGATGGAGTTCGACCTGACGACCGTGGCTGCGATCCTGACGGTGATCGGCTATTCGCTCAATGACACCATCGTGGTCTATGACCGCATCCGCGAGAATCTGAAGAAATTCCGCAAGATGCCTCTGCCCGAGCTGCTGGACCTCTCGGTCAACGAGACTCTGGCGCGCACCGTGGTGACCTCGGGCACGATGCTGATCACCCTGCTGGCGCTGGCGCTGCTGGGTCCCAAGGTGATCTTCGGCTTCTCGGCCGCGCTGATCCTCGGCATTTTCGTCTGCACCTATTCCTCGATCTATGCTGCGGCCCCGATGCTGATCTGGCTGAAGGTGACGCCTTCCAGCTTTGTCGCCACCGAGAGCAAGCTGGACCGTCAGGAAAGGCTGGCACGCGAACAGCGCTGATTGTTTTCAGCGTTACGCGGGCTTTGAAACGCCGGGCGGCCTTGGGGCTGGCCCGGCGTTTTGCTGTCAGCGGGCGGCGTTCTGCCAGAAGCTGGCGATGGCCTGCGCATTGGCCTCCCAGCTGAAGCTGGCGGCATTGGTGGCGACATCCTGCTGGGCAGGCGGATCGGCCAGAATGGCGTGCAGAGCCTGAGCGATGGCATCCGGGGTGCGCGCGGCCAGACGGCCTGCGCTGGGGGTTTTCACCACCTCCGCCGCGCCGCCGATGGGCGGGATCACCAAAGGCGTGCCGCAGGCCAGCGCTTCGATCCAGACATTGGCGAGGCCCTCGCGCTCACTGGGCAGCACCACGGCATCGGCGGCGCACATCAGCAGGGGGAGGCGGTCATGGCTGACCTGCCCGAGGAAATGGACCCGCTCGGAGATGCCCAGTTGCTGGGCCTGAGCGCGCAGGGCGTCTTCGTCCGCACCTTTCCCGGCCAGCGCCAGATGGGCTTGCGGAATCTGCGCCAGAGCCGAAAGCGCCAGAGCCTGCCCCTTGATAGCGATCAGCGCGCCGGGCGTGACGAACAGCGGGGCGCCATCGGGCAGGGCGATCTCGGTGAGGGATGCGCGGGCCTGATCGCGCGGCGTTACCTTGAAACGCTGATGATCCAGCCCGGTGTAATGGACGGTGATCTTGTCCCCGGGCAGGCCGAAAGTGGCCATATCGGCCTTGAGCGCTCCCGACACCGCCAGCATCCCTGCAGCCTGATCCGCTGCCGCGCGAATCTGCACCAGCGCCTTGGGGCGGGTGGCCCAGTAATGGATATCCGAGCCGCGCGCTTTAATCGTCAGCGGCAGGTTCAAAGCCTTGGCGATCAGCGCCGCTGCCGGGCCATCGGGGAAGAAAAACTGCGCATCCACCACATCGAAAGGCGCCTCGGCATGCAGCCGCATGACCAGAGGCAGGATGGCGCGGGCAATGCGCCCGGGATTGCTGTCGCCGCCAATCAGCGGGATCAGCGTGAAGCGGGGGTGGTAAACCGTGATCCCGCCCAGCGAGGATTGCGCCGGGCACTTGGCCAGCGTGGCATAAGGCTCCCGCCGCGAGAGCGGGAAGGGCGGCAGGCCGATGGGGTTCACCACCGTGACATCGGCCAGACCCCCAGCGGCCACAGCCTTCATCTGATTGGCGACAAAGCCGCCGAAAGCCGGGCGCACCGGGGCCGGAAACAGCGTGCTGATCGAGAGAATGCGCAACGGCGGATGGGTCATGCCGCTGTTCCTACGCTGTGTTGATGGATCAGCGGTTAAGCCGATCCGATCAGAGCCTGCGCACCAGCATTTCGGCCACGGCCAGCCATGGCGGGCTGTCGATCACCAGCTGTCGCTGGCCCACGCCGGGCGGCAGCAGGGCGACGCGGTGGTCGTCACGGTCGATCAGGCGGCCAAAGGCGAAGCGGCCACCGGGGCGGGGCGCCAACACGTCGCGGTTGACGAGGCGCGGATAGTCCTCAGCCGAGACATGGCGCAGCCAGATCTGGTCCCCGGCGCGATATTCGCCCGCGCTGGCTTCCACGGCCATGGCCACCAGCGTGGCATCGCCCGACAGCGCGGTGGGCAGGATGGCGTCACGCGGGGCGGTCAGCGCTTCGGCGCCGCTTTCGACCAAGCGGGCGACGATGCGCGTCTGGCTATCGGTTTCCGAGCGCACCAGCACTTCGGGCTCGACTTCCAGAGCGGCGGCGATGCGGTTCATCCACACCAGAGAGAGGTTACGCGTGCCGGTTTCGAGGCGGCCGATGGTCTGCGCCGTGGTGGCGGGCACGCAGCGGGCGGCCACATCGGCCAGTGTCAGGCCCTTCTGCTTACGGATGTCGCGGATGCGGTTAATCATGAGCGGAGGGCCTCTAACCGATTTGGTTTAACTGGGTCCTACACTAGCGTGCTTCTGGCATGCTGTCTCCCAATTGTTGCACTGCAATAAGGAGAAAATTGATCCGGCACTGTCTGATAGCGCGGGAGATTGCTCGGGAAGGGATCATAACGCCGGGAGCAAACTTGCGCTGCACCCGCGAAAGAAGGGCGCGATCGGCACCGTGTGAGGGTGGTTAACGATGATCTGGCCGAATCGCCGATGAATTGCGCCGCTATTTCAGGGCGGTGTCATCGGGCGGCAGCACCTATGCGCTGGCAGGGGTGGCAGATGATCTCCGCCACCCCTGATCCAGACCGCGTTAGCCTTCCACCATTTCGGCCAGTTCCAGCCAGCGTTCCTCGGCGGAGTCTTTTTCGTGGCGGGCCTTGTCCAATGCGGCGGTCAGCTGGGCAAACCGCTTTGGATCGCTGGTGTAAAGCGCCGGATCGGCCAGAGCCGCCTCCAGCTTCACCATTTCCGCGTCCAGCTGCTCGATACGGGCGGGCAGCAGATCGTAATCGCGCTGATCCTTGTAGCTCAGCTTGCCCTTCTTCACCGGCATCGGCGGCGGCGGCGGCGCCTTCTCGCCCGTATCCGCCTTGGGCTTGACCGCATTGCGCTGGGTCCGCTGCTTCTGCCAATCGGCATAGCCGCCCGCCACGATGTCCACCTTGCCGCTGCCGTCCAGACCCAGCGTGACAGTCACGGTGCGGTCGAGGAAGTCACGGTCATGGCTGACGATCAGCACGGTGCCGTCGTAATCGGCGATCACCTCCTGAAGCAGGTCGAGCGTTTCCAGATCGAGATCGTTGGTCGGCTCGTCCAGCACCAGCAGGTTGGAAAAACGCGCGAATTCACGCGCCAGCAGCAGACGCGAACGCTCACCGCCCGACAGCGTGCCGACCCGCGCCTCGACCAGACCGGGGTCGAAGAGGAAGTCTTTCAGATAGCCATGGATATGCTTGCGGGTGCCGCGCACATTGACCCAATCGCTGCCCTCGGCCACGATGTCGCGCACGCGCTTGTCGGGCGCGAGCAGGCTGCGCTGCTGGTCGATCACCACGGCGGAGAGCGATTGCGCCAGCGTCACCGTGCCCTCATCGGGCTCCAGCTCGCCGATCAGCATCTTGAGCAGCGTCGATTTGCCGGCGCCATTGCCGCCGACCAGACCGATGCGGTCACCGCGCTGAATGCGCAGGGAAAAGTCCTTGATGACGGTGCGGTCACCGAATCGCTTCACGATCTTATCGGCCACGATCACCGATTTGGTTTTCGAGCCATCGCCGCTGATCTGCATCTTGGCCACGCCCTGCGGCGTCATCATCGCCGCGCGCGCCTCGCGCATTTCGTACAGCTTTTCGAGGCGGCCCATGTTGCGCTTGCGCCGCGCGGTCACGCCGCGCTCCTTCCAATGCTCTTCGATCTTGAGCTTGGCGTCCATCCGCTCGGCGGCGCGGGCTTCCTCGGCATAGACCTGATCTTCCCAGGCCTCGTAACCGCCAAAGCCGATCTCGCGGCGGCGCAGCGAACCGCGATCCAGCCACAGCGTCGCCTTGGTCAGGCGGGTGAGGAAGGTACGGTCATGGCTGATGACCACGAAGGCGCCATTGTAGCGCTGCAGCCAGCTTTCCAGCCAGTCGATGGCGTCGAGATCCAGATGGTTGGTCGGCTCGTCGAGCAGCAGCAGATCGGGCTCGCTGGCCAGAGCGCGGCAGATCGCGGCGCGGCGCTGCTCACCGCCGCTGGCGCTGGCGGCATTGCGCGACAGATCGATGCCCAGCTGACCGGCGATCGATTCCACCTCATGGCGCGGCGGCGCATCGGGCGCGCGCAGGCAATAATCCATCAGCGTCTCGCAACCGGTGAAATCGGGCGCCTGCTCCAGCGTGATGACGCGCGTGCCGGGCTGGACCGAGCGTTTGCCCTGGTCACCCTCCACCGTGCCCGCGATCAGTTTCAGGATCGTGGATTTGCCCGCGCCATTGCGGCCGATCAGCGCCAGCCGGTCACGCGGGGCGATGTTGATGTCGAGACCCTGGAAAAGCCAGCCCGATCCCTGAATGAGACCAAGCCCTTCCCAGCTGAGAATAGGTGCAGCTGCCATGCCGCGCGCCCTAGCGCCCTGCGCCATGCCATGGCAAGGGAAAGCACAGAGACAGGGCAGGGGTCGCGCCATGAGATTAAGCCAGGAGATAACGTTGGGAGCCGGCATTCACACAGCGTTCAATTGCCTGTTCATACATATAGCACCATGAACAAGGCCTCGTTTTCCTGCCTGGCGATGACCCTTCTGCTGGGGGGCTCCGTGCTGACCGGCGTGCTCGCCGATGGCGAAACGGCTCATGCCGGTCCGCCCGACCCGCAGAGCGAGGCAAGGCTGGCCGCGCGTTCCGGCGCGGTGCGCCCCCTGCGCCAGATCGAGCGCGAGGTGCTGCCCGGCATGGCCGGCATGCAATATCTGGGGCCGGAGTATGATCCGGCGGCGATGGCCTATCGCCTTAAATTCATCCGTCAGGGCCGGGTGGTGTTCGTCGATGTCGATGCGCGCACCGGACAGATCATCCATGCCCCGCCGCATGGCCGTTGACGGCCCCGGGCCCGGCCCGATCTCCATACGACCTTTGCGCCCGCGTGGCGGCCACTTGCTTGACGTTACGCGCGCTCACGCCCATTTCCATCAGTCCCGCTGCGGCGGGTCTCTTATCAAGGAACTTATTCCATGCGCATTCTGATCGTCGAGGACGAACCGACGCTGGGCCCCCAGCTGAAGAACACGCTGGAGCAGAATGGCTATGCCGTCGACCTGTCGACCGATGGCGAGGATGGCCATTTCCTGGGCGCCACCGAGGATTACGATGCCGTGGTGCTCGACCTTGGCCTGCCCGAGATCGATGGCCTGACCGTGCTGGGCATGTGGCGCAAGGAAGGCCGCACCTTCCCGGTGCTGGTGCTGACGGCGCGCGATGGCTGGTCGGACAAGGTGGCGGGCCTCGATGGCGGCGCCGATGATTACCTTGCCAAGCCTTTCCAGACCGAAGAGCTGATCGCCCGCCTGCGCGCGCTGATCCGCCGTGCCTCGGGCAACTCCTCCAGCGAGCTGATCGCCGGGCCGGTGCGTCTCGACACGCGCTCGGGCCGCGTCACACTGGACGGCGAGCCGGTGAAGCTGACCGCTCAGGAATACAAGCTGCTGTCCTACCTGCTGCACCACAAGGGCAAGGTGGTCAGCCGCACCGAGCTGATCGAGCATATCTACGATCAGGATTTCGACCGCGATTCGAACACCATCGAGGTTTTCGTGACCCGCATCCGCAAGAAGCTGGGTTCGGACGTGATCACCACCATCCGCGGTCTGGGCTACAGCCTGGACGAGCCCGTCGGTCAGCGCGGCTAAGGGCTTAAGCGGCGTTGAGAATGGAGGCGGCGATGACCGGGGAGGCGCACAGCAATCAGCGCCCCGCCGCGTCCGCCGCCGAGGGCGCGGCGACCTCACGCTGGGCGCTGTGGCGCCGGTCCCGCAACCGGGCGCATACCGGGTCGCTCGCCCAGCGCATGATGATGATTGCGGCGGTGTGGATTTCGATCCTGCTGCTGACCGGGGGCGTGGCGCTCGATTCCGCGCTGAAATCCTTCGTCACGCACAGCTTCGATGAGCAGCTCAGCTACACGCTGACCGCCATGGTCGGCAGCACGGAAATCGGCCCGGATGGTGAGATCTTCTTCAACCGTCCACTGGGCGATCAGCGCTTTATGGAGCCCAATTCAGGCCTCTATTGGCAGATCACCGGCAAAGGGCATGAGGATTATCCCAGCCGATCCTTGTGGGATCGCAGTCTGAAGGTCACCTCCAACCATTTCGACAATGCCCCGCATATCTATGATTCCGATCAGTTCGAGGGCGAGCCGCTGCGCATCATGGAGCGCTCGATCATCCTGCCGGGCAGCGACACCGTCTGGCGCTTCACCGTGGCCCAGCGGCGCAGCGAACTCAACGGACAGATCCACCGCATCCGCACCATCCTGATCGAGAGCTTTGCCGTGCTGGGCCTTGGCCTGCTGCTGATGGCGGCGATGCAGAGCCTCTATGGCCTCTCGCCATTGCGCCGCGTGCGTCTGGCCCTGCAGAAGATGCGCTCGACCGGCGCGAGCCGCATGGAAGAGGCGCTGCCGCTGGAAGTGCAGCCGCTGGTGGAAGAGCTGAACACGCTGCTGGCCCATAACGAACGCCAGGCCGAAGAGGCGCGCACCCATGCCGGCAATCTGGCCCATGCGTTGAAAACGCCGCTGGCGGTGGTGACCACGGCGGCCAGCGCTCAGGCCCCCGATCTGGCCGAGACCGTGCTGCGTGAGGCGGCGGCGATGCGCCGTCAGGTCGATCACCATCTGGCGCGTGCACGCGCTGTGGGCCGTCGCGGCGCGGGTCAGGCACGCGCGGGTGTCTGGGGCAGCGCCGAGGCCGTGGTGCGCGCGGTGACGCGTCTCTACGAACAGGCCCGCTTCGACCTCGACGGCAATCACGACGCCAGCGTCGCCATCGAGCGGCAGGATCTGGACGATCTGATGGGCAACCTTATCGAGAATGCCGCGAAATATGGCGGTGGCAGCGTGTTCGTCACGGTCGATGCCGTGCCGGGCGACGCGGAGTTCTGCGAGATCTGGGTGGAAGACGACGGCATGGGCATCCCCGAGGCCGAGCGCACCCGCATCTTCGATCGCGGCGCGCGGCTCGATACGGGCAAGCCGGGGACCGGGCTTGGTCTGGCCATCGTGCGCGATGTGGTGGAAATCTACGGCGGTACCGTCGAACTTGGCGAGAGCGAGGATATGGGCGGGCTGTTGGTGAAGATGAAATTGCCGCGGGCGAATGGGTAGGTTTTAGAAGAGAAGATGCGAGGGGGTTACCCCCTCGCGCTCCCATAACGTCTCCCGGCGATAGGGCAGGGGCACCGAATTGTTGTGTTCCGTCTCTCCACCTGCGCCCCTTAATGGCGCCGCAGGCAATCAATCTCGGAAGGCTTCTACTGTGCATGGACTTGCCTGCCTGCGGCGCAGCGACGTTGCCCTATGGCCGAACCCGAAGCGCCAGTGCTGACAATTAATGGGAGCGCGAGGGTGTAACACCCTCGCATTCTCTACCTTCTTCTTAACACTCCAACTTGCTCATCCCGCCATGCGCCCATGGCCCTTGCGCAAAATCTGGCAGCCCGAGCCAGCCCGCCCCGCCCGATCAGATCGGCAAAGGCGATGGCCAAGGCCAGAGCAAGGGCCTGCATCATCCGTGTCTCGCCCAGATAGCTGATGGTGAGGAGGATCGCCGGATGTGTCGTGTAGAGAGGGAAGGAGAGGGCGCCGAGGCGCTCCAGCATGGGCGTGTTATGGGCGGGAACGCGTGCCGTGCAGTTGAGCCAGAACAGGGCGGGCAGCACCAGCAGTGTGAAGAGGATATCGCCCTGCTCCATGTTGAGCGGCATAAAGGGCAGGGCGCAAAGCGCGATCACCGGCAGGGCGAGGGCCAGCCGCTAGTCCACAAGGGGGCGCCGGGGGGCTTTGCGCCATTGCCGGGCCATCCAGACGCCGATGGTGTAGGCCCAGGCCATTCTGGCTCCGCCCAGCCACCAGTTGGTCACATTCGGGCCGGAACAGGCACATCCGGCATGATGCGCGGCGGCCAGAGCGCCCAGGCCCGCAAGCGCGGCGACAAGCAGCAGGGCGCGGTCGGAGAGATGCCTCAGGCCGGCGGCATGGGCGACGTTGGCAACCAGCTCCCACACCAGCGACCATTGCGGCCCGTTGATGGGATAGGCGAGGCCTCCCGCAGTCAGCACCGGCACCAGCAGCAGGCCAAGGATCATCAGGGGAATGATGTGAAGGATGCCGTTCTGCCCGATAAAGGCCAGCGCGTGCAGGGCGATACCAAAGGCCAGCATGGGCCACAGCCTGCGCAGGCGTGCCCGCATAAAGCTTTGCAGCGACAGACCCTGTGCCAGACGCGGTTCTGCCGAGAGGGTGATGACAAAGCCGCTCAGCAGGAAGAACAGGTCAACGAAGAGGTAGAAGCGGTTGGCGATCAGCCGGTTGCCGAGAATATCGGGCACATGGAAGATCACGATGCCGATGGCGGCGATGCCTCTTAATGCGTCGAGGCCGGGCAGGCGGGTGGCTTGTGGTGTTTCCGTCTTTCCCTCGGGCATGCGCCGAACCATAGGCGGGCGGCGTTAATAAATTGCCGTTCAATCGCGGGGCCAGACTCGGCACATAAAGAGGGCGGCAAAGGTGCAAGACCCGCGCCGCCCGCTTTGATTTTCTGAACTTCCTTCAAAACCTCGGCAGGTGCTACCCGACCTGCTTGGCCTGTTCATGATGGCGGATCACCTCATCGATGATGAAGCGCAGGAACTTCTCGCCGAAATCCGGGTCGAGATGCGCGTCCTCGGCCAGCTTGCGCAGGCGCTCGATCTGGCGCTCCTCGCGGCCCGGGTCACTGGCGGGCAGTTCATGCTCGGCCTTATAGGCGCCCACGGCCTTGGTGATGCGAAATCGTTCGGCCAGCATGTGAATCAGCGCGGCATCGATGTTGTCGATGCTGTTGCGGAAACCGGCGAGCACCGGGTCGGACGTGGCGGAGAGATCGGACATGCTCTGCCCGCTAGCACGGCCTGCCTGTAAATTCCAAGATATGATGCAGCGATGCCCATATTGTTGCGCCGCTGTTGGAGGAGATCCGCTGCGCCATCCACGGTATTCGCCTCATTCGACCTTCGGCCAGCCCGATAGGACTTGCCATTGCGCCTTCAGGCGAGCAATGGCTCACCGGTGATGACTGCCCAGATTATCCCCCTCCGTGGCCAGAAGGGCGATGCGCCCGCCAAGCCCTCGCTCGACCCCATCCTGGCGCTGACCGCGCCGGGCATGAACGCCGTGAACGCGGTGATTCTCGACCGGATGCAGAGCGAGATCCCGCTGATCCCCGCGCTGGCCGGGCATCTGATCTCCGGCGGGGGCAAGCGCATGCGCCCCATGCTGACGATCGCCTGCGCCGAGCTGATCGGCTATCAGGGCAACCGCCACCACAAGCTGGCCGCCGCCGTGGAGTTCATCCACACCGCCACGCTGCTGCATGACGATGTGGTGGATGGTTCGGACCTGCGCCGCGGCAAGGAAACCGCCAACATCGTCTTCGGCAATCCCGCCACGGTGCTGGTGGGCGATTTCCTCTTCTCGCGCGCGTTCGAGCTGATGGTGGAAGACGGCAGCCTCAAGGTGCTGAAGATCCTCGCCGGCGCCAGCGCGATCATCGCCGAGGGCGAGGTCGACCAGCTGACCGCCCAGCGCCAGATCGAGACCAGCGAGGAGCGCTATCTCTCGATCATCGGCGCCAAGACCGCCGCGCTGTTCTGCGCCGCCTGCCGCATCGCCGCCGTCGTGGCCGAGCGCGGTGAGGCCGAGGAGCGTGCTCTGGACGATTACGGTCGTAATCTGGGCATCGCCTTCCAGCTGGCCGATGATGCCATCGACTACGATTCGGATGCTCACGAGATGGGCAAGGCCAAGGGCGACGATTTCCGCGACGGCAAGATGACCCTGCCCGTCATCCTCGCCTATGCGCGCGGCAATGATGAGGAGCGCCAGTTCTGGCGTGACGCCATCGCGGGCTTCTGCACCAGCGATGAGGATCTGGCCCACGCCGTGAAGCTGATCGCGAAGTACGATACGGTTTCGGCGACGCGTGAGCGTGCGCGCCATTTCGCCCAGCGCGCGATTGACGCGATTGCCGGTTTCCCCGCCAGCGAGGCGCGCGCCGCGATGGGCGAGGCGGCTTTGTTCGCGGTTTCCCGCAGGTATTAAGGAAGTTAGGTGCGAGGGGGTTACCCCCTCGCGCTCCCATAACGTCTTCCGGCGATAGGGCAGTGGCGCCGAAATCGAGTGCCTGGCCTCTCCACCTGCGCAGCCATACGGCGCCGCAGGCTTTCAAACCCCGATCCAGCGCTGAATCTCGTTCCGTGCCTGCGGCGCCGCGACGTTGCTCTTTGGCGGAACCCATGGCGCAACGTGGACATTAAAGGGAGCGCGAGGGCGATGACCCTCGCATCTTCCCTTCCTTCTTAAATTCCCCCAAAGCGCGCAGCGTGACCAACCTGCCCATCCACGCCGTCCTCCCGGACCTGCTCGCGGCTTTGCGCGCCCATCCTAACGCCGTTCTCATTGCGCCACCCGGCGCGGGCAAGACCACCAGCGTGGCGCCGGCCTTGCTCGATCAGCCGTGGTGCACGGGCAAGGTGATTTTGCTCAGCCCCCGCCGCGTCGCTGCGCGCGCCGCTGCCGAGCGCATGGCGGAAGTCATGGGCGAAAAGGCGGGGCAGACCGTCGGCTATCTCACCCGCATGGACAGCAAGCAGAGCGCCGCCACGCGCATCCTGATCGTCACCGAGGCGATTTTCGTTTCCACGATCCTGTCCGACCCCGAACTCACCGGCATCTCCGCCGTGCTGTTCGACGAGGCGCATGAGCGGCACCTCGATTCCGATCTGGGGCTGGCGCTGGCTGTCGAGTGCCAGCAGGTGTTGCGCGAGGATCTGCGCATCGTGCCGATGTCCGCCACCATCGATGGCGAACGTTTCGCCAGCCTGCTGGGCGCCGATGTTCCGGTGATCGAGAGCGAGGGCAAGGCCTATCCGCTCGAACACCGCTGGCTGGGCGCGATGCCCGACAAGCGCACCGATGAAGCCATGGCCTCCGCCATCCTGACCGCATGGCGCGAGACGCAAGGCGACCTGCTGGCCTTCCTGCCCGGCGTGGGCGAGATCGAGCGCACCCGCGACCGCCTCACCGAACGCCTGCGCGATGTGCCGATCCTGCCGCTGCATGGCCAGTGCGAACCCGCCGCCCAGCGCGCTGCGATCCGCCGCGATCCCGAAGGCCGCCGCCGCATCGTGTTGGCGACCAGCATCGCGGAAACCTCGCTGACCCTTGATGGCGTGAGCGTGGTGGTGGACAGCGGCCTCTCGCGCCGCCCGGAGTTCGACAAGGCGGCGGGTGTGACGCGGCTGATCACCACGCGCGCTTCGCATGCTTCTGCGGCGCAGCGGGCGGGGCGTGCCGCGCGTCAGGGGCCGGGTGTGGCCTATCGCCTGTGGGAAGAGGCGGCGCATGCGGGGCGGGCAGCCTATGATCCGCCGGAAATCCTCACCAGCGATTTGGCTCCCTTGGCGCTGTCATTGGCGCAATGGGGGGCGGGCGATGCCTCCGCCATGGCGTGGATCGATCCGCCGCCTGCCGCCGCCATGGGCGCGGCGCGGGCCAAGCTGACCTCGCTGAATGCTTTGGATGCCGAGGGCCGGATCACCGATCACGGTCGCGCCATGGCCGCTTTGCCGATGGGGCCGGAGCAGGCGCATATGCTGCTCTACGCCGCCGTGCATGGGGCCAGTGAGGAGGCCGCTCAAGTGGCGCTCCTTCTGCAGGAACGCGCTCTGGGCGGGCGGGGCGAGGATCTGGCCGCTCGCGCTGACCGTTGGCGCCATGATCGGGGCGCCAAGGCCGATGCGGCGCGGCAGATGGCGCGCAATTGGGCCAAACGGGCACGTTCTCTGGTGAAACAGCAAACCGACGATGCCCCGCCGCCCGGCGTGCTGCTGGCCGAGGGCTTCCCCGACAATCTGGCCAAGCGCCGCGATGCCAAGGGCGAGGAATGGATCGCCGCCGGGGGCAGGGGGCTGATTCTCGATCCGCTTAGCCCCTTAGCCCGCGCGGAATATCTGGCTGTGGGCGAAGCGCAGGGGCAGGCCAAGGGTGCGCGTATTACCGGCGCCATCGCCCTGACCGAGACCGAGGTGTTGCAGCATTTGCGCCACCGTATCGAGCGCCGTCCGACTCTGCGCTGGGTGGCGGATGAACGCCGGGTCGAGGCTTTGCTGGAGCAGCGGCTGGGGGCGATCACTTTTGCGCGGGGCAGCGATCCGTCGCCTGATCCCAAGGCGATTGCGGCGTTTCTCTGCGCGCGCATTCGGGCCGATGGGCTGGATTCGCTGCCTTTGGGCAAGGCCAGCCAGTCGCTGCTGCGCCGTGCGCGCTATGCCGGGATTGAGGCTCTGTCCGATGAAAGCCTGCTGGCTGATCTGGAGGAATGGGCCGCGCCGCATCTGGTTCGCCGTCTGGAGAATGTGAACACCGGGGCGCTGCATCAGGCCTTGCTGGATAGACTGGGCTGGGATGGCAAACAGGCGCTGGATAAACTGGCGCCTCAGGAGTTTCGCAGCCCCGCAGGCACCAGCCATGCCATCGATTATGATGATCCGGGTGGGCCCTCGATCGAGATTCGGGTGCAGGCGCTGTTCGGGCTGGATCGTCATCCGGGGTTCGGGCAGCCGAGCCAGCCCCTGTTGCTGAAGCTGACCTCTCCGGGAGGTAAGCCGATCCAGACCACGCGCGATCTGCCGGGTTTCTGGCGCGGATCGTGGCGCGATGTGGTGAAGGATATGAAGGGCCGCTATCCCAAACACCGCTGGCCGGAGGCGCCATGGGATGAAGATCCCAGCCTGAAAACGAAGAACGCCTTCGAGGCCCAGCGCAGGCCTTGAAAGGCTGCGACGTTCCCCGAGGTCGAACTCGTGGCGCGACGCTGACAACACAAGGGAGCGCGAGGGTGATGACCCTCGCATTTCCTTTTTCGTCCTGCATCCCTTCTACGCCCTAACTCCATCTTGATTTTGGCGTGATTCGCGGTCAAGGAAACCCCCATGACCGCACGCATCTATCAGCGCCCCAAGAACGCCATGCAGTCGGGCAAGGCCCTGCTTGGCCAGTGGATCCTCGAATTCGCGCCTGCCGAGGCGCGCCGGCCTGACCCGCTGATGGGCTGGGCCGGGTCGAGCGATACGCAGGCTCAGGTGACGCTGAAGTTCGGCTCGCAGGAGGAGGCTCAGGCCTATGCCGATCTTTATGGCATTGCCGCCGTGGTGCATGCCACGCCGCCGCGCCGCCTGAAGATTCAGGCCTACGCCGACAACTTCCGCTGATCCTTTCGCCATTACGGCAGTTCTTGCTGTCGCATCGTTTTCGCGAAAAACCGGTTCCCACTTTTTCGCACGATGCTTCAAAAGGCCCGCGCTTCCAAACGGAGCGCGGGCCTTTTGCGTTGGTTTTGTCATAAAACCGCCTTGCGTAATCTGTCCGACCTCGCCATAGGGCGCTCCGGGAGTCGGTCGGACGTTTGCGCTCGCCAACCTGGTCAGGTCCGGAAGGAAGCAGCCACAACGGGTTGCGGCGGGTCGGCCGGCTCCTATTGAAGCAAAGAGGCTGGTGGAAACACCGGCCTTTTTTGTTGCCGTAAACGTGGATGGCAGCGGGCTGGCCATTCGACAAACGAGCCCCCCGCGCCTAACATGAAGGCCATATGGTCGATTCATCCGACATCCACGGCGATTTCGCCGACGACGACGCACCCTCCGCCGCCGAGCTGGAGGCTGCCGGGCAATCGGCGATGTTCGGTGATCCCGAACCTGCGCCCCGGCCGGCTGTAACGCCCTCCGCTCCGCCGCCGGTGGCCGCCGCCCCGGCGCAGCCCTATCGCGTGCTGGCGCGCAAATATCGCTCGCAGACCTTTGCCGAGCTGATCGGTCAGGACGCCATGGTGCAAACACTGGCCAACGCCATTCGGCGCGAACGGCTGGCCCATGCGTTCCTGATGACCGGCATTCGCGGTGTGGGCAAAACCTCCACCGCGCGTCTGATCGCCAAGGCGCTCAACTGCGTCGGGCCGGACGGCAAGGGTGGGCCGACGATCGATCCCTGCGGCGTCTGCGAACCCTGCGTCGCCATCGCTGAGGGCCGCCATATCGACGTGATCGAGATGGACGCCGCCAGCAACACCGGCGTGGACGATGTGCGCGAGATCATCGAGGCGGTGCGCTATGCGGCGGTTTCGGCGCGCTACAAGATCTACATCGTCGACGAAGTTCACATGCTGTCGCGCAATGCTTTCAATGCGTTGCTCAAGACTCTTGAGGAACCGCCGGCGCATGTGAAGTTCCTCTTCGCCACCACCGAGGTCGACAAGCTGCCGGTCACGGTGCTCTCGCGCTGCCAGCGTTTTGACCTCAAGCGCATCCCAGCGCCGCTGCTGGCCGACCACTTTGCGGGCATCTGCCAGAAGGAAGGCGTCGAGGCCGAGCCCGAGGCTTTGGCCATGGTTGCCGAGGCCGCCGAGGGTTCGGTGCGCGATGGCCTCTCGATCCTCGATCAGGCGATTGCTCATGCCGATCTGGCTGGCGATGCCGAGGCTGGCCGCACGCTGGTCACCGCCGAGCAGGTTCAGGAGATGCTGGGCCTTGCCGACAAGACGGTGCAGCGCCGCCTGTTTGCCGCTTTGCTGGGCGGTGATGGCGCGGCTTTGCTCGATGTTGTCGCGGCGCAATTCGCTTTGGGTGTCGAGCCGCTCTCGCTGATGCGCAGCGCGATGGAACTGACGCACCGCGTGACTGTGGCGCAACTCGGCAAGGGGCAGGCCACTGCCATTTCCGAGGATGAACGCGCTGCCCTGCGCGATTGGTCCGAACGCCTGTCGCCCGGCCAGCTGCATCGCCTGTGGCAATTGCTGCTCAAGGGCTTCGAGGAGGTCAAGACCGCGCCCGATCCGCTGGTGGCCGCCGAAATGGCGCTGCTGCGCTGCGTCCATGCCGCCGATATGCCCGATCCGGGCCAGCTGGTGAAACGCATCGAGGCTGCTGTCGCCAGCGGCGCTCTGGCCGCGCCTGCCATGGCCGGTGGGGTTGAGGGGGCGCCTGTCGCTGCCATGCAAGCCCCCGCGCCCGCCGATTTGGGCTGGGAAGCGCTGGTCGAGCAGGTGGAGCATGGTTCCATTCCCCTCGGCAGCATGATGCGCATTCAGGTGCGCGTGATCGAGCTGAAACCCGGGCGTCTGGTCTATGAACAGGCGCCGGGCTTCCCGGACGATATTTCCGGCGATCTGCGCCATGGCCTCAACCGCGCCACCGGCCTCAACTGGGAGGTCGAGCGCCGCTCGGAAGGCGGCCAGCCCACGCTGATCGAGGTGCAGACCGCCGAGCGCGCCGCCAAGCTGGCCGAGCAGCGCTCTTCCCCCCTGATGCAGGCCGCCATGGCCGCTTTCCCCAAGGCCGAACAGGTCGAGGATGATCCTTCTGCCGCGCCCGCGCGCCGGCAGGGCAATTGGAGTCGCTGAAATGAAGTCGATGGAAGAGATGATCCAGGCCGCGCAAGCCGCTGCCGAAACGATCCAGAAGCAGATGAACGAAACCCAGGGCAAGCTCGACCAGCTTGAGGTCGAGGGTGCCGCCGGTGGCGGTCTGGTCAAGATCCGCGCCAGCGCCAAGGGCCGCGTGATCGGCGTTTCGGTGGATGACAGCCTGTTGGCCGTGTCCGAAAAGGGCATTCTGGAAGATCTGATCGCGGCCGCCTTCAACGATGCGCGCGCCAAGGCCGATGCCGTGGCCAGCGCCGAACTGGCCAAGGCGCAGCAGGGCATGGGTCTGCCCCCGGGCTTCAAGCTGCCGTTCTGATTAAATTTTCCCGGATGGCGCGGGCAGCGGTGTCAACAGCCCGGAACGCGCCATCCACATTCCTGATCTTTCCGCCCATTGCGCTGTTTGCCAAGGCTCCCCATATCTTCAATCGAAAGCCGGGTTGCCGTTATCAGGCATAAGGCCCGTGCAGCGTGATGATGACGCGCGATTGGATGGATATGACCGAAACGCTTCTTCCCCTTCTGCCCCTGCGAGACATCGTGGTGTTCCCCGGCATGGTGGTTCCCCTGTTCGTCGGGCGTGAAAAATCCGTGGCGGCGCTGGAAGCCGCAATGGCCGGTGACAAGGACATCTTCCTGCTGGCCCAGCTGGACCCGGCTTGCGACGACCCCCATGCCGACGATCTCTACGATGTGGGCGTGGTCGCCAGCGTGTTGCAGCTGCTGAAACTCCCCGATGGCACAGTGCGCGTGCTGGTCGAGGGCCAGAGCCGCGCCAAGCTGGCCGAGCTGAAGGAAGAGGCCGATCTGCTGATGGCGCAGGTCGAGCCGATCGAGCCTGTCGAGGCCGAGGGCGCCGAAGTTTCCGCGATGATGCGCAGTGTCGTCGATCAGTTCGGCGAATACACCAAGCTGAACAAGAAGCTCTCGCAGGATGCGGGTGACCAGCTGGGCGACATTGAGGACGCGGGCAAGCTGGCCGATTCGGTCGCCGCGCATATCAGCGCCAAGGTGGCCGACAAGCAGGCGCTGCTCTCGCAGACCGATCCGCTCAAGCGGTTGGAGATGGTCTTCGGCTTTATGGAAGGCGAGCTGGGCGTGCTCCAGGTGGAGCGCCGCATCCGTGGCCGCGTGAAGCGCCAGATGGAAAAGACCCAGCGCGAATATTACCTCAACGAGCAGTTGAAGGCGATCCAGAGTGAGCTGGGCGGCGGCGACGATGGCGAGGCGAATGAAATCGCCGAGCTGGTCGAGAAGATCGCTAAGCTCAAGCTCTCCAAGGAAGCGCGCGCCAAGGCCGAGGCCGAGGTCAAGAAGCTGAAGACCATGCAGCCGATGAGCGCCGAGGCGACCGTCGTGCGCAACTATCTCGATGTGCTGCTGGGCCTGCCCTGGGGCAAGAAGAGCAAGCTGAAGAAGGACATCGGCGCGGCTCAGGCCATTCTCGATGCCGATCACTATGCGCTCGACAAGGTCAAGGACCGTATCATCGAGTATCTGGCGGTTCAGGCACGCACCAACAAGCTTAAAGGTCCCATCCTGTGCCTCGTCGGCCCGCCGGGCGTGGGCAAGACCTCGCTGGGCAAGTCGATCGCCAAGGCTTGCGGGCGCGAGTTCATCCGCCAGTCGCTGGGCGGCGTGCGTGACGAGGCCGAGATTCGTGGCCACCGCCGCACCTATATCGGCTCGATGCCGGGCAAGATCGTGTCCAATCTGAAGAAGGCTGGCACGGCCAATCCGCTGTTCCTGCTCGACGAGATCGACAAGCTGGGTCAGGATTTCCGTGGCGATCCGGCTTCGGCGCTGCTGGAAGTGCTCGATCCCGAACAGAACGCCAAGTTCCAGGACCATTATCTGGAGCTGGACATCGATCTGTCGGACATCATGTTCGTCTGCACCGCCAACAGCCTGAACCTGCCTCAGCCGCTGCTCGACCGTATGGAGATCATCCGCCTCGAAGGTTACACCGAGGATGAAAAGGTCGAGATCGCCGAGCGCCATCTGGTGGCCAAGCAGGTGGAGGCCCATGGCCTCAAGAAGGGCGAGTTCGAGCTGACCGAGCCTGCGCTGCGCGACCTGATCCGCTATTACACCCGTGAGGCGGGCGTTCGTACCCTTGAGCGCGAAGTGGCGCGTCTGGCCCGCAAGAGCCTGCGCCGCATCCTTGAGGGCAAGGAGACCAAGGTTACCATCACGCCGGAAAATCTGGACGACTATGCGGGTATCCGCAAATTCCGCCATGGCGTTTCGGATGAGGAAAATCAGGTCGGTGCCGTCACGGGCCTCGCCTGGACCGAGGTCGGCGGCGAGCTGCTCACCATCGAAAGCGTGACGGTGCCCGGCAAGGGCGCGGTGAAAACCACCGGCAAGCTGGGCGAGGTGATGAGCGAAAGCGTGCAGATGGCCTTCAGCTTCGTTAAGGCCCGGGCGCCCGCCTATGGCATCAAGCCCTCGCTGTTCAACCGCAAGGATCTGCACATCCACCTTCCCGAAGGCGCCGTGCCCAAGGACGGTCCTTCAGCGGGCATCGGCATGGTCACGGCCATGGTGTCCACGCTGACGGGCATTCCGGTGCGCGCCGATGTGGCGATGACCGGCGAAGTCACCCTGCGTGGCCGCGTGCTCGCCATCGGTGGTCTCAAGGAAAAGCTGCTGGCCGCGCTGCGCGGCGGCATCAAGACCGTGCTGATCCCCGAGGAGAATCGCAAGGATCTGGCCGAAATCCCCGCCAACATTCAAGAGGGGATGGAGATCGTGCCGGTCAGCCATGTCGATGAGGTGCTGGCGCGTGCTCTCACCAGCCGCCCCGAGCCCATCGAATGGACCGAGGCGGACGATCTGGCCAGCCAGCCGGGTGCGGCGCCGATTGCGCCTGCCGGGCCTGCTGCCACGGCGCATTAAGAAGGAAGGGTAGGTGCGAGGGCGGAGTCTTTGATCGGTCGCATGTCTCAAGAGACATGCTCCGGGCCCTCGCGCTCCCATTCCGTCTTCCGGCGATAGGGCAGGGGCGCCGAAATGGCGTAGCGAAGCTCTCCACCTGTGCAACCGTTAACTATGTTGCAATGCCGCGACTCGCATTTGTGTGAGGCGCGGCATTTGTTTGTTCCGTGAGGGCTTGGCTTTTGGTCGCATGCAGGCCCCTGTATGGCCTCAAAACAGGGGATAATGGGGGGTTTTGCGACATGTTTGGCTTTGACAGCCGCGGTGAAAGAAGCTCAATTCCGCGGCTCTTCGAGGCGATTCAAGATTTTCAACTTTTAAACACTCCTAGGGGGTTCCCATAATGAACAAGAACGATCTCATCGGCGCTGTTGCCGAGGCCAGCGGTCTGTCGCGCAACGACGCCACCAAGGCGGTCGAGGGTGTTTTCGATTCGATCACCGGCGCGCTGAAGGCTGGCGATGAAGTGCGTCTGGTGGGCTTTGGCACCTTCTCGGTGGCCAAGCGCAAGGCGTCGACCGGTCGCAACCCCCGCACCGGCGAGCCCATGCCGATCAAGGCCTCTTCGCAGCCCAAGTTCAAGGCTGGCAAGGGCCTGAAGGACGCGGTCAACTGATCGCGCCGGGCAGGGCCTCCTTCGCCTCGGGGCCTGCCTGATCTGAAGTCTGACAGACTCGAAAAACCCCGCGTCGGAGCAGACCGACGCGGGGTTTTGTTTTTGCGAGCCTGTGGGCGCCGCAGGCAATCAAATCATGGAATGCTGCCGCAGCAACGTTGCTCTGCCGCCGAACCCGAAACGCAACGAAGACATTCCCGGGAGCGCGAGGGGGTAACCCCCTCGCATATCCCTTTTACCTTCAATCGTCCGAAGCCATCTCCCGCGTCGCGGCGGCATAAAGCGCGATGGCCGCCGCGTTGGAGACGTTCAGGCTCTCCATCGCCTCATGAATCGGCAGACGAGCCAAAGCATCGCAATGCTGGGTGATGTTGTGGCGCATGCCTTCACCCTCGGCGCCCAGCACCAGCGCGACGGGACCGGCGGGCAGGGCCTCGGCCAGCGTGCCCTCGGCCTCGCCGGCCAGACCGATGCGCCAGTAACCGGCCTCGGCGATTTCCTCCAGCGCGCGGGCCAGATTGACGACGCGCACCCATGGCACGATTTCCAGCGCGCCGCTGGCCGATTTGGCGACCACACCCGATTCGGGCGGAGCGTGGCGGTCCTGCGTGACGATGGCTGCCGCGTTGAAGGCTGCCGCCGAGCGCAAAATCGCGCCGACGTTATGCGGATCGGTCACCTGATCCAGCACGACGATGGGGCGCGTGGGATCTTCATCCAGCACATCGTCGAGGAAAATGTCTTCGAGCGGCTCGCATTCCAGCACCAGACCCTGGTGGGGGGCATCCTTGGCCACCAGACGGCCCAGATCGACGGGCTGGCAGTAATCGACGTTGAAGCCCTCGGGCAGTTCGCCGTCGAGGCTGGCGATGCCTTCGCGCGTGGCCCAAAGCTTGCGATGCATGCGATTCGGGTTCTTGAGTGCCGCCTCGACCGCGTGGCGGCCCCACAGGCGCACGGGGCCCTTGCTGGTGCGACCGCTGCCGCGTCCGCCCTGCATACGGCCTGCGCGGCCGCGCATGGCCTTGCCGCGCTTTTCGCCGCCATGGTTATCGTCGCCATGTCTGGCCATCGGATGATCCTTTTTTCAAAAATTTTTCCGCCCATGCCAAGACTGGTGTTGACAGGCAAGGCTCATGTCCTCATAGGGCCGGTCCTCGGCTGAACGGACCCACTCAAAAGGGTCCAACGGGGGAGACCCCAAACACAGCAATCTCAGTCATTTGACTGCGATTATACGGTGTGGACAGATGGCCGAGTGGTTAAAGGCAGCAGACTGTAAATCTGCCCGCGTGAGCGTACGCTAGTTCGAATCTAGCTCTGTCCACCACCGTTTCCCAAGCCTCGGCGAGGCTTGGATTTCTCGGTACTCCGATGTGCTTCAGGCAGCCGGAACCTTCGGGTTCGGCGCCGGGTTGGCTTTCCGGATTTCCCCGCACTCTCTTTGCATGGCGCACCCGCATCACGGGGCTCTGGCTTGTGTGTTAAATGTGTAATACACATAGCTGATGCCGCATCGTTTTGGCGAAAAACCGGATTCCACGTTTTCGCGCGATGCTCTTTCCCCGGCGCAGGATGGCAAGTCGCTTGTCGCCACGCCCGCCAAGCCCTAGAGGACGCGCATGCCTGGTGAACTTCTCGACAATCAGGGCCGCGGCGCGGCCAGCTGGCACTGGCCGGCAGTCCATCCCGAAGCGCGCAAATTTGCCGCTGTTTCCGCAGTGGCGGCGCTTGCCGCGCTGTTTCTGGTGGGGCAGTGGCTGGCCTGGCCGCTCGGCATCCTGACCTATTGCATCTGCGCCTTTTTCCGCGATCCGCTGCGCGTCACCCCCAAGGGCGACCGGCTGATCGTGGCGCCTGCCGATGGTCTGGTGACGCTGATCCAGAAGGTGCCGCCGCCGCGCGAACTGGCGATGGACGATGGCACCGGTTCGCCCAGCCTCGGCACCGCGCCCGTCACGCGCATCTCGATCTTCATGAGCGTGTTCGATGTTCACATCAACCGCTCGCCGATCGGCGGCACGGTGCGCCGTGTGGTCTATATTCCGGGCAAGTTCCTCAACGCCGACCTCGACAAGGCCAGCGAAGAGAATGAGCGCCAGCACATCCTCGTCGATCAGGGCAATGGCACGCTGATCGGCTTCACGCAGATCGCCGGTCTTGTGGCGCGCCGCATCGTGCCCTTCGTCAAGCCGGGCGACATCATCGCCGCTGGTCAGCGCATCGGCCTGATCCGCTTCGGCAGCCGCGTCGACGTCTATCTACCCGAGGGCACCGAATCGCTGGTACTGCTGGGCCAGAAGATCGTGGCGGGTGAAACCATTCTCGCGCAGATCGGCAGCGCGCCGCTGATCGAGGGCGTCAGCCAGTGAAGCCACGCCGCCGTTTTGACCGCAGAGCGCGTCTGCCCGGCGGCTTGCCTTTGCGGGCGGTGATTCCCAATGCCATCACCTCGGGCGCGCTGTGCTGCGGGCTGACCGGCATCCGCTTCGCCATTCAGGGCGACTGGCAGAAGTCGGTGTTGGCGGTGATTCTGGCCGGCATGCTCGATGGCATCGATGGCCGTGTGGCCCGGATGCTCAAGGCTCAATCGCGTTTCGGCGCCGAGCTGGATAGCCTGTCGGATTCGATTTCCTTCGGCGTGGCCCCGGCGCTGATCGTCTTTTTGTGGTCGCTCAAGGATGTGCCGCGTCTGGGCTGGTTCGCGGCTCTGGCCTTTGCCATCTGCTGCGTGCTGCGTCTGGCCCGCTTCAACGCCCAGATTGACACGCCCGACCTGCCGCATAAGTCGGCGGGCTTTATCACCGGCGTTCCCGCACCTGTGGGCGCGGGGCTGGCCTTTCTGCCGATGTATCTGTGGCTGGCCAGCGGCAATGATCTGTTCCGTCAGCCTGTGCTGGTCGGCTGCTGGATGGCGGCCACCGCTTTCCTGATGATTTCCAGCCTTGCGACGCTCAGCTGGCAATCCTTGCGTCCGCGCCGCAGCATCAGGCTGGAAATGCTCGCGCTGTTCGGCCTGGTCTTCGCGGCTTTGCTGAGCGAGCCTTGGCTGACGCTGGCTGGCATCTGCATCGTTTATCTGGCTTTGGTGCCCGTGGGGCTGGTGTCCTACGCGCGGGTCAAGCGGCAGCGCGCAGCGCGGCTGCAGCAGGACGGCGAAGCGCCCGCGGCTTGATGTTGCTGGCGCCCAGCGATGCGGTCTGGTTGCTCACCACACCGAATTCCGGACGATAGATCATCGCGGGTGCCGGATCGGCCGAGGTGGAGAGGGTGAGGGCGGTCATCGAACGCACCGTCTCGCCCTGAGCCATCTCGTTACGCAGTTGAGCGAACAGCAGCTTGAACTGCTGCCAGCTTCCGGCGATCGAGCGGCCAGCGAGCAGGGTCGTGCCGATCATGGCGCCATCGATCAGAAGTGCAGACATCGTCATCACTGAACCCTCCACATGGCGCCGATGGCTTGCATCACGCGCCGATCAAAGCTGTTGCCCCGAATTTCGTCGACTTAAGAATCTCGTTGCCAATGCGTTCCACCCGTTTATACCCTGTGGATAACGCTTGAGTAATCATGCTGATCCATCGTGGATCTTTGTGATGACGTCGATATTCACGTTTTGTTCCGTTCCGTCAAGCGGAATCTGCGCCAGTGCGATGCGTGTTTGCGACCAATCTTTGCAGAATTCTCTGCTGGATTTTCTCCAAAACCGGGGCTAAAGGCGCCGCGTCGAGCGTTTCTTTCGTGATTCCCACGGGAGAAACCGCGCGGCCGGCATGGCACAGGCCATGGCGTCAATCCCACATGGGAAGCACTTACACCGGTGCCGCAGCGGGTTGTTCCGCACGGTTCCAGCTTCCCAGAGGACCAACCGGACAAGGAATTACATATGGCGGCTCCGACCGTTACCCTTCATCAGCTCATGGAAGCTGGCGCCCACTTCGGCCACCAGACCCACCGCTGGAACCCCCGCATGAAGCCCTACATCTTCGGGGCTCGCAACGGCGTTCACATCCTCGATCTGTCGCAGACCGTTCCGCTGTTCTCGCGCGCTCTGGACTTCATCTCGGCCACCGTTCAGGCTGGCGGCAAGGTGCTGTTCGTGGGCACCAAGCGTCAGGCTCAGGAGCAGATCGCTCAGGCCGCCCGCGCTTGCGGTCAGCACTATGTCAACCACCGCTGGCTGGGCGGCATGCTCACCAACTGGAAGACCATCTCGGGCTCGATCAAGCGCTTCAAGGCGCTGGAAGAGAAGCTTTCGGGTGACACCACCGGCCTGACCAAGAAGGAAGTCCTTCAGATGACGCGCGAGCGCGACAAGCTTGAGCTGTCGCTGGGCGGCATCCGCGACATGGGCGGCATCCCCGACGTGATGTTCGTGATCGACGCCAACAAGGAAGAGCTGGCGATCAAGGAAGCCAACGTGCTGGGTATCCCGGTCGTCGCCATCCTCGACTCGAACGTTTCGCCCGATGGCATCGCGTTCCCCGTGCCCGCCAACGATGACGCCAGCCGCGCCATCCGCCTGTATTGCGACGCCGTGGCCGCTGCTGCCACCAAGGGCAACCGCGCTGCCGTGGTCGACTCGGGCGTGGACATGGGCGCTCTGGACGTGCCGGTGGCTGAGGAAGTCATCCAGGCCTGATTTCGGCCGATGCCGGGGCTAAGCGCTTCGGCGTCATGAAATTGCAGTGCGCCGGGTCCATGTGACGCCCTTTGCGGGCCTCGCGGGCCCGGCGCCTTACCATTTCAGGCGTGTCGGCCTTGTTTGACCGGCCCGTCGCATCACCACAAAGGATATCGGACATGGCTTACACTGCCGCCGACGTGAAGAACCTGCGCGAGCGCACCGGCGCCGGCATGATGGATTGCAAGAAGGCCCTCGACGAGGCCGCTGGCGATTTCGAAGCCGCTGTCGACGCGCTGCGCGCCAAGGGTCTGGCCGCCGCCGCCAAGAAGTCGAGCCGCACCGCCGCTGAAGGTCTGGTGGGTCTGGCCGTTTCGGGCACCGCCGGCATCGCCGTCGAGGTGAACTCGGAAACCGACTTCGTTGCCAAGAACGAGCAGTTCCAGGACTTCGTGCGCAAGGCCACCCAGGTCGCTCTGGACGGTTCGATCACCGAGGTCGAGGCCCTCAAGGCCGCCGCCTATCCCGACGGCGAGACCGTTGGCGACAAGCTGACCAGCAACGTGGCCACCATCGGTGAGAACCAGCAGCTGCGTCGCATCAAGCTCGTCAAGGTCGGCGCCGGCCTGGTCGTGCCCTACATGCACAACGCTGCCGCTCCCAACCTGGGCAAGATCGGCGTGCTGGTCGCTCTGGAATCGGACGCCGCTGCCGACGTGCTGGAGCCCCTGGGCAAGCAGATCGCGATGCACATCGCCGCTGCCTTCCCGCTGGCCCTGAACGCTGACGATCTGGACGCCGAACTGATCAGCCGCGAGCGCAAGATCGCCGCCGAGAAGGCCGCCGAATCGGGCAAGCCCGCCGAAGTGCAGGCCAAGATGGTCGATGGCGCCGTGGCCAAGTATGCCAAGGAGAACGCTCTCCTGTCGCAGCTGTTCGTCATGGACAACAAGAACACCGTTCAGCAGGTCGTGGACGCTGCCGCCAAGGCTGCCGGCGCCAAGATCGCTCTGGTGGACTATGTCCGCTTCCAGCTGGGCGAAGGCATCGAGAAGGAAGAATCGGACTTCGCCGCCGAAGTGGCTGCCGCCGCTGGCCTGAAGTAAGATCTTCCACGCAGGCTTCGGCCTGCGTCGAGACGAAGGGGGCTCGCCAGCGATGGCGGGCCCTTTTTCGTGTCAGGGTTTCGGGGGCGAAGGGGCTGGCGTCATTGTCATCAGCCACACATCGCCATGCACGCCGAAGCGGAAGGGCAGGTCGCTGGTGCCAAGTCCTGCGGTGACGATCAGCGTGGCGCCATGCTCCTTCACCAGCCCGCAGGCATAGCGCTGGCCGTAACGCGATCCGGTGATGGGCGTGCCGATCAGGGGCAGGGCGATCTGCCCGCAATGGGTGTGCCCGGCCAGCATCAGCGGAATATCCGGCGGCAGATGCGCGAATGTATCGGGCTCATGGGTGAGGAAGAGATAGGGTGGGCCTGACCGGCGCATCGCCTGCAAGGTCAGATCCTCGCGCGCGTGATGGCTCCATGCGTCGGTCATGCCGCCGATGGTCAGCCCGCCGATGCGCGCCGCCTCATTCACCAGCACGCGGATGCCCAGATGCTCCAGCGCGGCTTTGGTGGCGACCGGATCGCGGTAATAATCATGATTGCCCAGCACGGCCACCGTGCCCAGACGCGAACGCAGGCCCTTGAGCGGCGCCACCGCCTCCACCAGCGGATAGTGTTTGGTGGAGATCAGCTTGTCGCTGAGGAAATCGCCGGCGATCAGCACCAGATCGGGGTGAAGCCGGTTCAGCCCCTCGATGATCTGCGCCAGCCTTTCGGGCGGCATGTCGGGGCCCGAGACATGAATGTCGGAGATCAGCAGCACGCGCAAAGGCGTGCTCAGGCCGGGCATGGCGACCTGCGTTTCGCGCACCAGCGGCGGCTCCATCGTGTCGTGATGAGCCTTGATCCCCAGCGCGACAAGGCCTGTCAGGCCCAGTGCCAGTGCCATTCGGCGCCGCCAGGACTTGCGTACTGCACCCATTTTTCCGATACGCTCCCTTTACGGCCCGTGCCTCTGGCGGCTAAGAGCCCGCCAGTCCAGTTTTCGCGCGGATATTTTCACCATGACCGATCCCAACTACAAGCGTGTTCTCCTCAAATTGTCAGGCGAGGTCCTGATGGGTGAGCAAGCCTTCGGCATCGATCCCGGTTTCGTCACCGAATTGGCCCGCGAAGTGAAGGCCGCCAAGGAGACCGGGCTGGAGATCTGCCTCGTCATCGGCGGCGGCAACATCTTCCGCGGCATGGCGGGCGCCGCCAAGGGCATGGACCGGGCGCAGGCCGATTATATGGGCATGCTGGCCACGGTGATGAACGCTCTGGCGATGCAGAATGCGCTTGAGCAGCTCGGCGTGCCGACCCGCGTGCAGTCCGCCATCGAGATGGACAAAGTCTGCGAGCCGGTGATACGTCGCCGCGCCGAGCGCCATCTGGAAAAGGGCCGCGTGGTGATCTTCGCCGCCGGTGTGGGCGCGCCATATTTCACCACCGATTCCGGCGCCGCGCTGCGTGCTGCCGAGATGAAGTGCGATGCCCTGATCAAGGGCACCAGCGTCGATGGCATCTACAGCGCGGACCCCAAGACCGATCCGTCAGCCATTCGTTATGACACCATCGATTATGACACGGTTCTGGCCCAGAACCTGAAGGTGATGGATGCCAGCGCGGTGGCGCTGTGCCGTGACAACAAGATTCCGATCGTCGTCTTCTCGATCCGCGAGCGGGGCAATCTGGCCCGTGTGCTTCAGGGTAAGGGGACCCAGACGATCGTGGGTACGCCCGCTGAGAAGGCAGCCGTCAAGGCAGCGGCGGCCCCGAAGAAAAAAGCCGTGAAGGCACCGAAAGTAGACAAGACCAAGGCTGTGAAAAAGCCGAAGGCTGCGAAAGCGGCTCAGGCTTAAGCCCGCAAGGCATTGAAGGAGAACACCCATGGCCACCCCGAAATATGACAAGGCCGATCTGGAACGCCGCATGAAGGGCGCTGTCGAGGCGCTGGTCAGCGATCTGGCGGGTCTGCGCACCGGCCGCGCCAATGTCGCGCTGCTCGATCCCATCGTGGTCGAGGTTTACGGCAGCAAGATGCCGCTCAACGGCGTTGCCAGCGTTTCCGCCCCCGAGCCGCGCATGCTGGCCGTGCAGGTGTGGGACAAGGGCACCGTCAGCTCGGTGGAAAAGGCGATCCGTTCCGCCGGTCTGGGCCTGAACCCCATCACCGACGGCCAGACGCTGCGTCTGCCGATCCCTGACCTCACCGAAGAGCGTCGCAAGGAACTGGCCAAGCTGGCGGGCAAATATGCCGAGAACGCCCGTATCGCCATTCGCAACGTGCGCCGTGACGGTATGGAAGCGGCCAAGGCCGACGAGAACAAGAAGCTGATCGGCGAGGACGAGCGCAAGCGCTACGAAACCGAGATCCAGAAGCTGACCGACGACCAGATCAAGGCCGCTGATGACGTCGCCGCTGCCAAGGAAAAGGAAATCCTGGGCAAGTGAGCGCTTTGGCTCTCAGCAGCGGCGATGCCGGGCCCGGCGTGCGCCATGTCGCCATCATCATGGATGGCAATGGACGCTGGGCCAAGCAGCGGTTTCTGCCGCGCGCGATGGGCCATCAGCGCGGCGGGGAGGCGGTGCGCCGCCTGATCCGCGGCGTGAAGGATATGGGGCTTGAGGCGCTGACGCTTTATGCCTTTTCCTCGGAAAACTGGCGGCGCTCGGCGGAGGAAATCTCCGATCTGATGAGCCTGATGAAGCGCTTTATCCTCAATGATCTGGATGAGATCGCCGCCCATGGCGTGCGCATCCGCATCATCGGGGATTACAAGGCGTTTTCGCCCGATGTGGTGGCGCTGCTCGACAATGCGATCGAGAAGACGGCGAACAACCGCGTGATGACGCTGGCCGTGGCGCTGAACTATGGCAGCCAGCAGGAAATCGCCCGCGCCGCCACCGCCGCTGCCGCCAAGGGCGAGATCACGCCCGAGAGCATCGAGGCGGAACTCTACACCAGCGATCTGCCGCCGCTCGATCTGCTGATCCGCACCAGCGGCGAGGTGCGCCTGTCGAACTTCCTGCTGTGGCAGGCCGCTTATGCCGAAATGTGGTTCACCGATGTGCTGTGGCCCGATTTCACGCCCGAGCATCTGAAGGAAGCCATGGCCGCCTTCACCCAGCGGGAGCGCCGTTTCGGTGGCCGCTGAGAGCCTGTCGCCGGGGCGCTCGCGCTCTGAGCTGAAGACGCGTACCCTCTCGGCCATCGTGATGGTTGCCGTGGCGGGGATCGCGCTGGCGCTGGGCGGGCTGGTCTGGCAGCTTTTCGTGCTGGCCGTGGCCGTGGGCGTGCTGTGGGAGTGGAACAAGCTCGTGCGCCGCATCGCGGTCAGCCGCTGGGCGCGGCTGATCTGGCTGGTGGCGGGCGTGGTCTATGTCGGCACGGCGAGCGAGGTGCTGGCCTCGATCCCGCTGATGTTCGGCGCGCTGGGGCCTTTGATCCCGGTGGCGCTGGTGGTGGCCACCGATGTGGGCGCCTATTTCGCGGGCCGCACCTTCGGGGGCCCCAAGATCGCGCCCATGATCAGCCCCTCGAAAACGTGGTCCGGCCTGGCGGGCGGGGCGCTGCTCTCGGCGCTGGCCTCGCTGGGCTTGCTGGTGCTCGCAACCGGGCGTATTTTGTTCGATGAGGCGCAGGTTCTGGCTCAGTTCATGATCGCTGGTGTTGCTGTGGCGGTGATCGCTCAGGCCGGTGATTTCTTCGAGAGCTGGATGAAGCGCCGCGCTGGCGTGAAGGACAGTGGTTCGCTGATCCCCGGCCATGGCGGTCTGTTCGATCGGGTGGACGGTCTGCTGGCGGTGCTGTTCGTGGCGGGCCTGCTGTCCGCGATAAGAAGGTTTTTCTAAAGTATGATGCGCAGTCTGTCCGTTCTGGGCGCCACCGGCTCGATCGGGGCCTCGACACTGGATCTGGTGCGGCGCCAGCCCGAGGCATGGCGCGTGGTGGCGCTGACCGCCAATGGCAATGCCAAGGCGCTTGCCGAACTCGCCCGTGAATTCAAGGCGCAAGTGGCGGTTGTTGCCGATGAGGCTCAGCTGCCCGCCCTGCGTGAGGCGCTGGCCGGCAGCGGCATCGAGGCGACGGGCGGCGAGGCCGCGCTGGTCGAGGCAGCGAGCCGTCCCGCAGATATCGTGATGGCCGCCATCGTCGGCTGCGCGGGTCTGGCCCCCACCATGGCCGCCATCGAGCAAGGCCGCACCGTGGCACTGGCCAACAAGGAAGCGCTGGTCTCTGCTGGCGAGGTGATGACCGCCGCCGTGGCCAGGCATGGCACCACGCTGCTGCCGGTCGATTCCGAGCATAATGCCATTTTCCAGTGCCTGTCCGGCAACAGCCACAAGGATGTGCGCTGGATCACGCTGACCGCCAGCGGCGGGCCCTTCCGTGACTGGGATGCCGAGCAGCTGCGCCATGCCACGCCTGCTCAGGCGATCAAGCATCCCAACTGGTCGATGGGCGCCAAGATCAGCGTCGATTCGGCCACGATGATGAACAAGGGTCTGGAGTTTATCGAGGCCTATCACCTCTTCCCGGTGGGCCTCGACAAGCTGCGCATCATCGTTCACCCGCAGTCGATCATCCACTCCATGGTGGAATACCGCGACGGCTCGACGCTGGCGCAGCTGGGGCCGAGCGATATGCGCGTGCCCATCGCCAGCTGCCTGGCCTGGCCCGCCCGCATGGACACGCCGCTGTCGGACCAGCTCGATCTGGCCACCATCGGCCAGCTGACCTTCCGCGCGCCCGATGAGGAGCGTTTCCCCGCCACCCGTCTGGCGCGTGAAGCCGCGCGGGCAGGGGGGGGCATCCCCGCTGTGCTCAATGCCGCCAATGAGGTGGCCGTGGCCGCTTTCCTCGATGGCCGCATCGGCTTCACCCGGATCGCGGCGATGGTCGAGGATGTGCTGGGGCGTTACGCGCCGCCGCCGCCCGCCACGCTGGAGGATGTCCATGCTGTTGACGCCCGCGCCCGTATCGAGGCGAAATCCCTGATGGAGATCGCGTAAGCCATGCTGGGGTCGATCTTCAACGGGGTGCTGGGCTATATTCTGATGCTCGGGCCGCTGGTGCTGTTGCATGAGCTGGGCCATTATCTGGTGGGCCGCTGGTGCGGCGTGCATGCCGATGCCTTTTCCATCGGCTTTGGTAGCGAGATGTTCGGCTGGACCGACAAGCGCGGCACCCGCTGGAAGGTCTCATGGCTGCCTTTGGGCGGTTATGTGAAGTTTGCCGGCGATATGAACGCCGCCTCCATGCCGATCGACGATATTCCGCTCAGCCTTGAAGAGCGCGAGCGTTGCTTCCAGTTCAAGCCGCTATGGCAGCGCGCCGCGATCGTGGCGGCGGGGCCGGTCACCAATCTGCTGATCGCTCTGGTGATCTTTTCGGCCTTCAACGTCGCTTTCGGGCGTTATGTCGCCGATCCGGTGATCAAGGCTTTCCCCGAGCATTCCGCCGCTCAGGCTGCCGGGCTGCAGCTGGGCGACCGCATTGTTGCCGTCGATGGCGACAAGACCCCCTATTTCGATGATGTGGCGATGCATGTCGCGCCGTTCCCCGGCGAGACGGTGCAGGTGACGGTGCAGCGCGGCGCGGGCCAGCTTACGGTGCCGGTCAAGCTGGGCAGCATCGCCCAGCAGGACGGCAAGGGCCATACCAGCAACTACGGCCTGATGGGCATCCAGCGCGGTGACGTCTATCGCCTGCGCTATGGCCCCATCGACGGCGTGGGCCACGCCTTCGAGCAATGCACCCAGATCGTCGAGCTGACGGTGACCGGCCTGCGCCAGATCATCTTCGGCCAGCGCAGCGTGCGCGAGCTGGGCGGGCCGGTGAAGATCGCCGGTGTCGCGGGGCAGGCGCTGAGCATGGGGCTGTTGCCCTTTGTTTCGATGGCGGCTTTCATTTCAATTAATTTGGCATTCATCAATCTGCTGCCAATTCCGGGGCTGGATGGTGGGCACCTTGCTTTTTATGCGGTGGAGGCTCTTCGCCGCAGGGCAATGACGGCACGCACGCAGGAATGGGCCTTCCGCACCGGTTTGGCTTTCCTGCTGGCGCTGATCGTCTTCGTAACTGTCAATGATGTGGTGCCGGCCAGATTTTTCGGTTCATGATGGGGAAATAAGCGGGGCTGACGCCTTGTAACGTGCCAAGATGCCTTGATCGTGGATCAAGCATCGGGCACAGGGCGGCTGTGCTTTAGGGCGGGCCGTGGCTTTCGGGCGGATGGTCCGCGCGAGGGCAAACAGGGGTAGTTCGGTTGGCGGCGTGCCGCCGACTTGGGGAAATGGGAACTGCCGTGTCGAAGATGGGACGAATTATGGGTCAACGCGCTGGGATTTGCAGCACCTCGCATCTGGTGGTTGCCCTGTTGGGCAGCTCGATTCTCGCGGGGGTGCCGCAAATTGCCCTGGCTGCGCCTGCCCCCAAGGCGGCGCCTGCCAAGAAGGGCGCGCCCGTTCCTGCCGGTGCGGCCCAGCCTCTGGGTGAGGACAAGGCGCCTGCCGCCGCGCCCGCAGCCGGCACCGGCCAGGTCATCCAGTCGCTGACGGTCGAGGGCGTGCAGCGCCTCGAACAGGACACGGTGCTGTCCTATGTGAAGCTGCGTGTCGGCCAGGTCTATTCGCAGGTTGCCGCTGACCAGGCGCTCAAGGATCTGAACGCCACCGAGCTGTTCTCCGACCTGCAGGTCCGTAACGACAATGGCCATGTGGTCATCACCGTTCAGGAAAACCCGGTCATCAACCGCATCGTTCTTGAGGGCAACAAGCACCTCAAGGAAGACAAGATCAACCCTGAGATCAAGCTGGCCCCGCGCCAGATCTTCACGCGTTCCAAGGTGCGCGCCGACGTGGCCCGCATCATCGAGCTGTACAAGCGTCAGGGCCGTTTCGGCGCCAGCGTCGAGCCCAAGATGGTCAAGCTCGACCAGAACCGCGTCGATATCGTGTTTGAAATCACCGAAGGGCCCAAGTCCAAGGTCCGCCAGATCAACGTCATCGGCAATGAGGCTTTCACCGACAAGGAGATCGCCGCGGTCATGATGACCAAGGAGGCGCGCCCGCTGCATATCTTCCGCAGCGGCACCTCCTACGATCCGGACAAGCTGGCCTATGACCAGCAGAAGCTGCGCCAGTTCTACCTGACCAACGGCTATGCCGACTTCCGCGTCGTTTCCGCCGTGGCCGAGCTGACGCCGGACAAGAAGGACTTCATCGTCACTTACGTGGTCGAGGAAGGCAAGCGCTACAAGTTCGGCGACATCAAGGTGGAAAGCCAGCTGCGCGACTTCGATGGCGCCACGCTGGTCAAGGCTCTGCCCGAAAAGAAGGGCGCCTGGTACAACGCCAAGCAGGTTGAGGACACGATCGACCAGCTGAACGACACCGCCGGTGCCTTCGGCTATCTCGCCGACGTGCGCCCTCAGTATCAGCGCGACCCCAAGACGCTGACCATGGGCGTCACCTTCAACATGACCGAAGTGCCGCGCGTTTACGTGGAGCGCATCGACGTCAACGGAAACACGCTGACCCAGGACAAGGTGGTCCGTCGCGAATTCCGTCTGGCCGAAGGCGATGCCTTCAACACGGTGCAGATGAAGCGCTCGACCAACCGCATCAAGGGTCTGGGCTATTTCCAGGAGAAGTTCGAGGTCAAGCAGACCGCCGGTTCGGCGGCTGACCGCGTGGTGCTCGAAGCCAATCTGGAAGAAAAGCCCACCGGCGAACTGCAGCTTTCGGCAGGTTACTCCAGCCTTGAAAGCTTCATCTTCTCCGCGGCGATCAAGCAGAACAACTTCCGCGGCCGCGGCCAGACGGTGGGTCTCTCGGGCTCGATCTCGCGCTATTCCAAGAGCCTGGTGCTGTCCTTCGCCGAGCCTTATCTGATGGATAAGAGCGTCTCGCTGGGCGTGGACATCTACCGCCGCGACTACAACAACTACAATTACTACAGCAGCAATTCGAACTCGCTGTATGAAAGCTCGACCACCGGTTTCCAGGCGCGTCTGGGCTTCCCGCTGACCGAATACACCTCGCTGGTGACGCGCTACACGCTGAACTATGACAAGGTCTCGCTCGATCAGACGCAGTTCTATTCGCAGAACTCGTCGGGCGTGCTGGCGTGTAACCCGATCCTTGCGGGCCGCTATCTCTGCGAATCCGAAGGGTCGCGCACCAGCTCGATCGTCGGCGCCTCGCTGATCTATGAAAACCTCGACAACCGCGTCCATCCCTCCAAGGGCAAGACCGGGTCGATCGGTGTCGATATTTCGGGTCTGGGTGGTTCGGTGCGCTATGCGCGCCTGCGTGCCAACGTTGCGCGTTACTGGCCGGTGGGCAAGGGCTTCATCGGCTCGATCACGGCCGAGGGCGGCGCGATCCATGCGCTGGGCAGCGATACCAAGTCGGCGGGCGTGGATGCCATCCAGCTGACCGACCGTTTCTATCTGGGCTCGCCCCAGATCCGCGGCTTCGACATTCGCGGCGTGGGCCCGCGCATTGTGCGCAAGAACCAGACGGGCACCGATTCCAGCGGCAACCCGACCTATTCGGCTGACCGCAATGACTGGACCGAAGACGCGATCGGCGGCAAGTATTACTATCTGGCCCGCGCGGAGCTGGAAATCCCGCTGGGTGCCGGCGCGAAGGAAATGGGCATTCGTCCCTCGATCTTCCTCGATGCCGGTGCTGTCTGGGGCATAACCAAGCCGCAGACCCAGTATTACACCACCAGCACGCTGATCCCGACCCGCGATTCGAAGGGCAATGCCCTCTATTCGCAGACCAATCTGGACGGCAGCGTGGTCACCACCACCAATGCCACCAACCCGGCGACCAACGCGGCCAACACCGCGCTGGGCACCACCGTGGCTCCGTTCCAGGAATTCTATTACGGCGATACGCCGACGCCCCGCATCGCGATCGGTGTGGGCTTCAACTGGAATTCGCCCTTCGGGCCGTTCCGCATCGATATTGCCAAATCGCTTTTGCACGCCACTGGCGACGATACCAAAGTCTTCACTTTCAACGTGGGAACCCAGTTCTGATGAAAATGCTCGTGAAATCCTTCGTCGCCGTGGCCTTGCTGGCCGGTACGGCTCAGGCTGCTCTGGCTGCCCCCAAGCCCGCCGCCGCCGCTCCGGCTGCCGCCCCCGCCGCTGCTGGCGTGAAGGCCGGCGTGAATGGCATCGCCTTCGCCTATCTGGACGCCATCATCGAGAATTCGGCTGCCAACCGCGCCGCCGATGCTCAGCGCCCCACCACCTACAAGGCGCAGATCGATCAGGCCGAAGCCCGCCGCAAGCAGCTGGTCGCCCAGATCCAGCCGATGGTCGACAAGTACAACAAGGACGCAGCGGCCCCCGGCGCGAACGCCGCCGCCATCCAGCAGCAGGGTGAAACCATCCAGAAGCTGCAGGAATCGGGCCAGCAGGAGCTGCAGAAGATCCTGGAGCCGGTGAACCTGTCGCGCGCCTATGTGCGTGAGCAGATCCTCGACAAGCTGGATGCCTCGATCCAGGCCGCCATGCAGAAGAACGGCGTGACGCTGCTGCTCGATCCGCGCGCCAAGCTGGCTTCCAGCAACGCCTATGACCTGAGCCGCGCGATCCTGACCGAAGTTGACGCCGCGATCCCCAACGCTCAGCTCGTGCCGCCCGCCGGCTGGCTGCCGCGCGAAGTGCGTGAGCAGCAGGCCCAGCAGCAGCAGGCTGCCGCCGCCGCTGGTGGCGCTGCTCCTGCCGCCGGTCGCCCTGACGCCGGCGGTGGCCGCTAAGGCGCGGACCGGGAACCCCTGATGAGCGAGACCACTCCCGCGCCGCTGGGCGTTTCGGCGCCCACTCCGGTGGATTATGACATCCGCAAGATCCTGGCTGCGTTGCCGCATCGCTATCCGATGCTGCTGGTCGACCGGGTGGTCTCGATCACGCCTGACGAGTCGCTGCATGCCGTGAAGGCGGTCAGCTTCAACGAGGGCTTCTTTCAGGGGCATTTCCCGGGTCGCCCGATCATGCCGGGCGTGCTGATCGTCGAGGCGCTGGCGCAGGCCGCCGGTATCCTCGCGATCGAATCGCTTGGTCTGGCCGGTTCGGGCAAGCTGGTCTATTTCATGGCGATCGAGGACGCGAAGTTCCGCGCTCCGGTCGAACCGGGCGTGCTGCTCGACCTGCATGTGGGCTTTATCCAGAAGCGGGCACGGGTCTGCAAGTTCTGGGGCAAGGCCATGCTGGGCGACAAGCTGGCCACCGAGGTCAGCTTCACTGCCATGATCGCGGATCAGCCCGCCTAAGAACAGATGGAGAGGCAGCGCGCTCGGATCGGGTGCCAATGCCGCTTCGTCGGGAGACGTTATAGGAGCGCGAGGGTGTAACACCCTCGCATCTTCTCTTTCTTGTCTCCTGAATCCAGAGCTGGACAAAAGCGCCGCTCCTCGCTAGGGGCGGCGCTTCCATTTCGGGCCGGTCGGAACCGGCACTTCAAACGAAAGATATTGCCATGAAGGCCAACACCCACCCCGATTACCACTTCATCACCGTTCAGATGACTGACGGCACCACCTTCCAGACCCGTTCGACCTGGGGCAAGGAAGGCGACGTGCTCGCTCTGGACATCGATCCCACCTCGCACCCGGCCTGGACCGGCGGCAGCGGTCGTCTGCTCGACCAGGGTGGCCGTGTGGCCCAGTTCAACAAGCGCTTCGGTGGCCTCAGCCTCAAGAAGGGCTGATCCTCGCGCTTGCAGGATTGTACGAAAAGGGCTCGGGAAACCGGGCCCTTTTTGCGTATGGGGGTAAGCGGGCTGCGGGGCAGGGCAATTAATTTTCGAGCCGCTGCATTTTTCGCTTTTCAAACCTGCCGATCTCATGCAAAGGCGCGCCTCCCGACAGGCAAGGCCTTGACGGAAACATAGCCCGCTGCCGCTAAGGCAGCCTGTGTGGCGACTGTAGCTCAGTTGGTTAGAGCGCCGGTTTGTGGTACCGGAGGTCGAGGGTTCGAACCCCTTCAGTCGCCCCATTTCTCTCATGAGAAAATCTCGATCATCGCAGAAGACCGGTATAACCGGCGCGCGCGGCCCTCTTGGCCTTTATGCCCCTTGCCGATGGGGGCGCCCCCTGCCAAAGCAACAGGTCTGTTTTTCGCGCCTGAGGCTGTGAGGCCCTGTCGCCAGCTTTCGGTTCGCTTGCCCATGCATGGCTTTGCCAATCCTGCCCGTTTCCTGCGCATCGCCACCTGGGCGACGCCGCTCTGTTTGATCGCGGGTCTGCTGATCGCCAGCGCGGCGCTGGTGTGGGGTGTGGGCTTCGGTCCGGCCGATGCGCTTCAGGGCGATGTGGTGCGGATCATCTATCTGCATGTGCCCACGGCTTGGCTGGGGATGATGGGCTGGTCCTCGATCGCGATCGCCAGCTTCGTCGAGATCGTCTGGCGTCACCCGCTGGCGGGGATTGCTGCGAGGGCGGCTGCTCTGCCGGGCGCGGTGTTTACCGCGCTGTGCCTGATCACCGGCTCGATCTGGGGGCGCCCGGCCTGGGGCACCTGGTGGGTGTGGGATGGGCGGCTGACAAGCATGCTGGTGCTGCTGTTCCTCTATTTCGGCTATATGGCGCTGGCGGGCGCGACCCAGCATGACGATGCACCCGGGCAGGGGCAGGGCAGGATGGCCGCGATTTTCGGCCTGATCGGCGCGGTGAACATTCCGATCATTCATTATTCGGTGCTGTGGTGGAACAGCCTGCATCAGCCGCCCAGCCTTTCGGTAAGCGGTGTGGTGACGGGCACGGGCCCTATGGCCACCAGCTTCGTGGTGCCGCTGCTGACCAGCGTTCTGGGCTTCACCCTGATCTACACCGGCGTGGTACTGGCCCGCATGCGCATGATTCTGGCAGATTCGCAGGCTGAGGCCCGCTTGCGCCGCAAGGCGATGGCGGCGCAGGCGCGTAGTGGCGCTCTGGCGGAGGGCTGGTGATGCGCGAGGCACTTGATCCGTGGCAATTCGTGGTCGCCGCCTATGCGATAGGGGCGATCACCACGCTGGCGATGGTCGCCGGAAGCTGGCTCTCGATGCGCCGCGCTGAAAAGCGGCGCGATAAGGTGCGTGAAGGCAAATGACGGGAACGGGATTGCGGGCCAAGCATCAAAGGTTGGTGCTGCTGGGTGTGGCGCTGGTCGTGCTGCTGGTGGCGGGACTGCTGGCGGCCTGGGCGCTGCGCAATCAGGCCAGCTATTTCTATGTGCCGAGCGAAATCCTCGCCAAGCCGCCCGAGGCGGACCGTTCGGTGCGCCTTGGCGGCATGGTGGTGCGCGGCAGCATGAAGGACGCGCCCGATGGGGTGACGGTCAATTTCCTCGTCACCGATGGCAAGCAACAGGTGCCGGTGCGCTTTGCCGGCATCCGCCCCGCGCTGTTCGTGGAAGGATCGGGCGTGGTGGCCGAGGGGCACTGGACCAACGGTCTCTTCACGGCCGACAATCTGCTGGCCAAGCATGATGAAAAATACACCCCCCGCGAAATGCAGGGCATGACCACCGATCAGGCCCATAAAACCATCGCGGAAACCAAATAAGATGAAGACGGGAGACGCGCGTGCTCGCTGAACTGGGCCTTGCCATGCTGTGGCTGGCCGCCGCCCTTGCCGGGCTGCAACTTGTGGCGGGCAGCGTTGCGCTCACCAAGGATGGGGAAGGGCTGGGCGGCATTGTGCGCCCCGTCGCGGTGGTGCAGGGCGTGCTGGCGGCAGCGGCCTTTGCCAGCCTGATCTGGCTTTTCGTGCAGACCGACACCTCGGTGAAGCTGGTGGCGGAGAACAGCCATTCGGCCAAGCCGCTGATCTACAAGATTGCGGGCACATGGGGGAACCATGAAGGCTCGATGCTGCTGTGGGTGACGGTGATGGGGCTGGCGGGCGGCTTTGTCGCGCTGGTCGAGCGCCGTTTGCCGGAACGCACCATGATGGCCACGCTGGCCGGGCAGGCCTTTGTCAGCCTTGGTTTCTATGCCTTTCTGCTGTTTGCCTCCAACCCGTTTCAGCGGCTGAACCCCGCGCCTCAGGAGGGCAATGGGCTTAATCCGCTGCTGCAGGACCCGGGCCTCGCCTTCCATCCGCCCACGCTGTATCTCGGCTATGTCGGGCTTTCGATCGCCTTCAGCTTTGCCATTGGCGCGCTGGTGACGCGCGAGGTCGGCCCGGCCTTTGCCCGCGCCATGCGGCCATGGGTGCTGGGGGCGTGGATTTTCCTGACTCTGGGCATCACGGCGGGCAGCTATTGGGCCTATTATATGCTGGGCTGGGGCGGCTGGTGGTTTTGGGACCCGGTCGAGAACGCCAGCCTGATGCCTTGGCTGGCGGCGACGGCGCTGCTCCATTCGGCCAGCGTGCTGGCGGCGCGCAATGCGCTGCGGGCCTGGACGGTGATGCTGGGCGTGGTGGCCTTTTCCATGTCGATGGTCGGCACCTTTCTGGTGCGCTCGGGCATTCTGACCAGCGTGCATGCCTTTGCGGTCGATCCACGGCGCGGCGGCTTTATTCTGGCGCTGCTGGCGATCAACATCGGCGCGGCGCTGGTGCTCTTCGCCCTGCGCGCGGGCACCGTCACCGAGGGCGAGCGCTTCGAGGTGACCAGCCGTGAGGCCTCGCTGGTCTTCAACAATGTGATGCTCAGTTCCATTCTGGGCATCGTGCTGCTGGGCACGCTCTATCCGCTCGTCACCGAGGCGATGGGGGTGAAGGTTTCCGTCGGCCCGCCCTATTTCACGCCGATGAGCGCGGTCTTTGCCGTGCCGATGCTGGTGGTGCTGGCCATTGGGCCGCTGCTGCGCTGGCGCCATGACCGCTTCAAGCGGGTGAGCCCGGTGCTGGCCGCGCCTCTGGCGGTTACCATCATCGCCGCCATCGGTTTTGCTGTCGGCGGTGTGACCTCCACCATGTCGCTGATTGCGCTTTCGCTGGCGCCCGGTCTGGCGGTGGCCAGTGTGCTGCCGCTGCGCGGGCGCCATCTGGGCCGCGCGCCGCTCTCGCTGTGGGGCATGGTGATCGCGCATCTCGGGCTGGCGGTGGCGCTGTTCGGCATGGGCGCGGATGGCGCCTTTACCAAGGAGCGCTTGATCGCCGCCCGCGTCGGTGAAAGCGTCGATGTCGGCCCATGGCAGGTCAAGCTGGGGGCGATCACCCCGGTCGCCGGGCCGAACTGGACCGCGCTGGAGGCCGATCTGGTCGCTAGCTATGATGGCGCGTCGCCCGATCATCTGAAACCCCAGTCGCGCACCTTCTGGGCGCCGCCGCAGACCACCTCGGTTTCGGCGCTGCACACGCGCTGGAACGGGCAGCTCTACACCGTGCTGGGCGAGGAGACGCATGATGCCTCCAGCGCCGCCATGCCCACCGGGCGCTGGCAGCTGCGCCTTTGGTGGAAGCCCTTTGTGCCGATGATCTGGCTGGGCGGCATTCTGGTGGCGCTCGGCGGATTTCTGGCCCTGCTCAGCCGGGTGAGGCAGGATCTCAAGCGCCGTACCGTGCGTGCGCGCGGCGATATCCGCCGGGGCGATCGTGAGGAAAGGGAAGCGGCATGACCCAAAGCGAAGCACCCCGCGCGCCCCGCGCTCCGAGCTGGACCTTGTGGTTGCCGCTGGCGCTGTTCGTGCTGTTTGTCGGCGGCGTGGCGATCTCGCTGATGCTGCCCAAAAGCACCGACATCAACAGCCAGATGATCGGCAAGCCGCTGCCCACCTTCTCGCTGCGACCGGCGGCGGATGGGCGGCCCGGGCTCTCCAATGGCGATTTCGCCACGGGCAAGCCGCGCCTGCTCAACATCTTTGCCAGCTGGTGCGTGCCTTGCGGCGTGGAAGCGCCGGTGTTGGCCGAATTGCAGCGTCAGGGCGCGCAGATCGACGGCATCGCCATCCGCGACCACAAGGACGATCTCAACGCCTTCCTCGCCAAGAACGGCAATCCCTATCAGCGCATCGGTGCCGATGATGTCTCGGCGGTGCAGCTGGCGATCGGCTCCTCGGGTGTGCCGGAAACCTTCGTGATCGATGGCAAGGGCGTGATCCGCTACCAGCATATCGGCGACATTCGCGCCGAGGAAATCCCGATGATGCTGGCCAAGCTGAAGGAGGCCGAATCGTGATCGCGCGCTTCCTGCTCCCTGCCGCTCTGGCGCTGGCGCCGGTGATGGCGCTGGCCGATGACACCATGCCGCCCGCGCCCTTCGCCTATCGCCAGCTGAGCGATCCGGCCAAGGAGGCCAAGGCCAAGGCGCTGATGGAAACGCTGCGCTGCCTGGTCTGCCAGAGCCAGTCGATTGCCGATTCGGATGCGCCCATCGCGGGCGACATGCGCAATCAGGTCCGCCTGCGCATCGATGCCGGTGAAGATCCCGAGGCGATTCGCAGCTGGCTGATCCAGCGTTATGGCGATTACGTCAGCTATGCGCCGCGCGTCACCGCCGCGACATGGCCGCTGTTTGCCGTGCCGCTGGGGCTGATCGTGGTGGCTGCCGCCGTGATGCGCCGCCGATTTGTCAAAAGGAATGCCGCATGACCTGGCTGGCGATTGCCGCTCTGGCGCTGGTGGTTCTGCTGGTGCTGACTCTGGGCTTCCGCGCGCCCCGCAGCGGGTGGGAGGCGATTGCCTCCGCTCTGGTGCTGGGGCTGGCGGGCTATGCGCTTCAGGGCCATCCGGGGCAGGCCGGGCAGCCTCATGACGAGGCGCAGAAGCCCAACATCTTCGCAACCACGCTGGTCGATGAACGCCGCAAGGTGGTGGGCAACGATATGCAGCCCACCAGTTGGGAAATGGTTGGGGACGCGCTGATGCGCCATGGCGATTATGCCGCCGCCGCCACCATGCTGAACGGCGCGGTGGAGAAGGACCCGAAGAACAGCGACGCATGGCTGGAAATGGCCAGCGCGCTGGTCGGCCATGCTGAGGGTTCGCTTTCTCCGGCGGCGCTTTATGCCTTCCGCAAGGCTTCCGCCGCCGATCCCAAGGCGCCCGGGCCGCCGATGTTCCTGGGGCTGGCCTTGGCCGGTTCGGGCCAGTTTGACGAGGCGCGCTCGCTCTGGGCGGGCCTGCTGGCCCGCGCGCCGGCCGATGCGCCATGGCGGCCCGATCTGGTGTCGCGCATGCAGCGGCTCGATCAGATCATTGCCATGACTCGCGCGGCGCAGGGGATGCCGCAAACCCTCCCTCAGGGGCCTGCCCAGCCAGAGGCGCCCGCTCTGAAATCGAATGTAAATTCGGCCAATTCCGGCGATTCTTCAGCTTCTGTGCAGGGAACCGCACAGGGCTTGCGTTGATTGTCCTTGTTGCAGGGCCATGAGCGCGCTAATCGGCGGCGCTCCGCAACGGCGGAGAGTGTATTATGGCCAGTAGGGGGTCGGGCCGCATGAATGTTTCGGCAAGCTCGGCGGAGTCGCCTGCCGTTCCCGCGTCGCAAGGCGCCGTGGAATCGGGCGGTGCCCACGGCCACCACGGTCACCATGGCGCGCTGCCCAAGCTGGCGCTTGGCGCGCTGGGTGTGGTCTTCGGTGATATCGGTACCAGTCCGCTTTACGCCATTCAGGCGATCATGACCGGTGAGCATCCGCTGCCGATCGATCTGCTCAACATCTATGGCGTCATCAGCCTGATTTTCTGGACGATGGTGACGGTGGTGACGTTGAAATACGTCCTGCTGGTGCTGCGGATGGACAACAATGGCGAGGGCGGCTCGCTGGCCCTGCTGGCGCTGATCAACCGCAAGCTGCCGCAATTGCGCGGCACGCGCCTGCTGGTGGCGGGCGGTCTGCTGGCCACCGCGCTGTTCTATGCCGACTCGATGCTGACGCCCGCCATTTCGGTGCTCTCGGCGGTCGAGGGTCTGGGCGTGGTCAGCCATGCCTTCCATCCCTTCATCCTGCCGATCTCGCTGGCCATTCTCGTCGGCCTCTTCGTGATCCAGAGCCATGGGACCGAGCGCATGGGCCAGATGTTCGGCCCGGTGATGCTCACCTATTTCCTGTCGATCGCGGCGATGGGGGTGGCCAACATCCGCATGCACCCGCAGGTGCTGTGGGAGCCGCTGAACCCGCTCTACATCTTCTATTTCTTCAAGGCGCACCCCTATCTGTCCTTCGTGTCGCTCTCCGCGGTGGTCTATTCGATCACCGGCGTCGAGGCGCTCTATGCCGATATGGGCCATTTCGGGCGCAAGGCGATCAGCTGGGCCTGGGTGATCGTGTTCCCCTCGCTGGTGCTCAACTACATGGGGCAGGCCGCGCTGCTGATCACCGATCCGGGCTCGGCCTCGAACCCCTTCTTCAACATGGTGCCTGACAGTCTGCAGCTGCCGCTGGTGGTGCTGGCCACGCTGGCCACCGTGATCGCCAGCCAGGCAGTGATTTCCGGCGCCTATTCGGTCACGCATCAGGCCATCCAGCTGGGCTATCTGCCGCGCGTGCAGATCAAGCACACCTCGCATTCGATGGCCGGGCAGATCTACATTCCGGCGATCAACTGGTTCCTGGCCTGCATGGTCGCCGCTCTGGTGCTGACCTTCGAGAGCAGCGCGGCGATGCTGCCCGCCTATGGTCTGGCCGTGGTGGGCACGATGAGCATCACCACCGGCATGGCCGTGGTCGTGGTCTTCCGCATGTGGAAGATCCGCTGGTGGGTTGCGGCGCCCGGCTTCGCGGTGCTTTTCGCCATCGACTGGTCCTATCTGGCGGCAGGCTCGGCCAAGTTCTTCGAGGGCGCGTGGTTCCCGGTGGTGGTCGGCATGATCATCTTCCTGCTGCTGACCACCTGGTCGAAGGGCCGGATGCTGATGCGCCAGAACATGGCCGAGGATTCGCTGCCGATCGAGGTCTTCGCCCGTTCCGCCCATTCCAGCGCGACTCGCGTGCCGGGCACGGCGGTGTTCATGTCGACCGCGCGCAATGGCGTGCCTTCGGCGCTGCTTCACAACATCAAGCACAACAAGGTCCTCCACGAGCGCGTGGTGGTGCTGACCGTGCTGATCGAGGAGGTGCCCTATGTGCCCGAGATCAAGCGCGTGGCCGTCAGCGAGATCGGGCAGGGCTTCTACAAGATCATCCTGCGCTTCGGCTTCCTTGAGGAAACCAATGTGCCCGAGGCTTTGCGCGGCGTCTCGGTCTGCGGTGGCGAGCCGTTTGACATGATGAAGACCAGCTTCTTCCTCAGCCGCCAGACGCTGATCGCCTCCTCCAAGCCGGGCATGGCGATCTGGCGCGAGAAGCTGTTCGCCTGGATGCTGCGCAATGCCGCCAGCGCGATGGAGTTCTTCCGTCTGCCGATCAACCGCGTGGTGGAACTGGGCAGCCAGGTCGAGATTTAAGCGGGGCGGGTTGTTGAACCCTTTGACTTGCCCGCTCCTTACGTCTTTGGCATGACCAACAAAATCTTTGGAGCGGGCCGGCCCTGGCTGGCCTATCTCTTCGCCGCAGCATGAGGGCCGTTACCCACCGGCTTTCTTCCGATCACCCATCAACCACCCCCTGACAGCAGTGGAGTTTGCACATGGCTTTCGCTCTTCCCGAACTGCCTTACGGCAAGGATGCCTTTGGCGACGTTCTCTCGGCCGAGACCTTCGACTATCACTATGGCAAGCATCATCAGGCCTACATCACCCAGGCCAATGACCAGACCAAGGGCACCGACCTTGAGAATGCCAGCTTGCTGGACGTGATCGCCGCCGCCAAGGCTGCCGGCAACAAGAAGCTGTTCAACGCCAGCGCCCAGATCTGGAACCACAGCTTCTACTGGCTGGGCCTTTCGCCCGAAAAGAAGCAGCCCTCCGAGGCGCTGCTGGCCAAGATCAATGAGGATCTGGGCGGTCTGGACGCCTTCAAGGCCGCCATCAAGGCCGAGAGCGCCGGCCACTTCGCCAGCGGCTGGGGCTGGCTGGTGCTGGAAGGCGGCAAGCTGAAGGTGACGTCTTACCACGACGCCGACACCCCCGTCGCTTACGAGGGCGTTGCTCCGCTCTTCACGCTCGACGTGTGGGAGCATGCCTATTACATCGATTACCGCAATGCGCGCCCGAACTACCTCGACGCGCTGCTCGATCACATCGACTGGGATTTCGTTGAGGCCAACCTCGACGGTCAGGGCGCCTCGCGCGCCGATCAGGGCTGATTTTCAGCTTTCGATCGACCAGATCAACAAAGCCGCCTCGGACCCTCGGGTCCGGGGCGGTTTTGCGTTTGAAGCTCCGCGTTTACGATCAAAGGCTCTGAAAACACGGCTGCCCGGGGCAGGGGGTTTTGCGCGTCCGTCAAAAGGGTTTAGGCCCGCGCAGACACTGTCACGGAGTTGTCATGAGCGTCGTTTCCGCTTCTCTCTACCATCAGGGCAAGCCGCAAAAGATCGAGTCGCTGGATTGCCCGCCGGTTCTGCATGGCCCTGACGATTTTATCTGGATCGGCCTGCTCGAACCCACCGAGGAGGAGTTGCGGCTGCTCCAGCAGCATTACGGCCTGCATCCGCTGGCGGTGGAGGATGCGCTCAAGGCCCATCAGATGCCCAAGGTGGATGTCTATGGCGACCAGCTCTTCACCGTCGCCCGCACCGCCCATCTCTCGGGCGACGAGATCTGCTATGGCGAGACGGCGATCTTCACCGGGCGCAACCATATCATCACCGTGCGCCATGGCTCGGCCCGGGCGCACAGCGCCCTGCGCGCCCAGCTGGAGGCCGCGCCTTTGCTGCTGATGCATGGTACGGATTACGTGCTTCACGCCATTCTCGACTTTATCGTCGACGGCTTCTTCCCGGTGATCGAAACCATCGAGGATGAGGTGGAGGCGATGGAGGCCCGCGCGCTGGACGCCTTTCTCAACCGGGATGAGATCACCCGCATCTTCACCCTGCGCCGCACGCTGATGCGTTTCCTGCGCATGCTGGGCCCGATGTCCGAAGTGGCCAGCAAGCTGGAGCATCAGGACCTGCCCTGCCTCGATCCCGAGGTGCGCCCCTATTTCCGCGATGTGCTGGACCATGTGCGCCGCGTGGAAAACCGCACCGATGCGCTGCGCGACATTCTGGGGTCGGTGCTGGAGGTGAGCAATCTGCTCGAATCGCAGCGGCAGGGGGTGATCACCCGGCAGTTGGCCTCATGGGCGGCGATTCTGGCGGTGCCCACGGCGATCGCGGGCATTTATGGCATGAATTTCGAGAACATGCCGGAGCTGAAAACCCATAATGGCTATTTCGTGGTGTTGAGCGCGATGGTCGCGATTTGCGCCGGGCTCTGGCTGCGCTTCAAGCGCACCGGCTGGCTGTGAGGGCGGGGCGGGCGCCATGACGCCCGCCCCGCCACCTGCTTAATGCTTGATTTCGGTCGAGGAGCTGTGATCGCCGTTCGAGCTGACCGAGCGGGTCTGGATGGTCTTGGTGGTGCGGGTCTTGTGGCCCACCTTCACGCCGAGGATCTTCTTGGGATGGCGGGTCTTCACCTTGCGCACATGCTCCACCTTGGTGGTGCGGGTGGCCACACCGTTCTGCATGGTGGTGTCGTGGCTGACCTTGGTCTCATTGCTGACCTGCGCCGAGGCAGGCACGGCAACCAGAGTAACGCCAAGACCCAGAGCCATGGCTGCGAGGGTGCGAGAAACTGTCATCAAACAATCCTTTCAACGCTGTGCTTGCCTGGTCCCGCAGGATCGCGCCGTGTTGTCGCCCCGTCGCGCACGGGCACGATGAGCAAAGCTCTGGCAGCGCGGATAGGTCCATGAAAAAAGCCGAGTCGAGCAACGCGAAAGGCTGGTGCCGGATCAAGGGTCCGGGCGGCGCAGCTTTACCGGGGCTGGTGTGCGGGCGCAGATGCGCTCAAGGGCCGCCGCGCGATCTCGGGCGATTGGGTTTTCGCGGGCGGGCGCTTCACTTTGGGCCAGTGCATGCGGATGCGCCAGACCGGGGCATTGGCGGGGGTGACCTGTCGCTCCGGCTCGCAGCGGCCCTGGGCGAAAAGCCGATCATAGCCCAATCCATGCACCGGCGGCGCATGGCTGACGCGCGCCCGCGCCGCATCGAGCTGCTGCTGGCACTCTGCCGCGCTGCCGAAGCTGGCGTCCAGCAGAGCGGCAGCGCTATGCGGGGTCCAGTCCTCAGCTGCGGGAGCGGCCAGCAGGGCCAGAAGCATCAGCGCGCCGCTCATCCGCCGATCTCCGGCGCCCCGGCCATGGTTCCTGCTGTTGCAACGCTGGCGCTGCTCTGGGCAAGCGCGCATGCGCGCATGCCGCTTTCGCCGCCCGTCGCGGCCAACAGGCGCAGGGCTTCGGCCTTCAGGCGGTCAGGATCGATGGGCCAGCCGATGTTGATGCTTTCACGGCTGTGCGGGAAGACGGTGTAGGCGATGCGGCCCCGCGGCAGGCCCTCGCCATTGCGGGCATTGGGCGGCCCTTCGCCCAGCGCGGCCCAGAAGGCCATCGAGGCCTCGCCCAGCGGCTCGACCGGGCCTTCGTCAGCGATGACGAAAGGCGTGGCACGGCCCGTGTCGAGGTTGATGGCATAGCCGATGTCGCCCATCGCCCCCATGCCCTCGGTACGGTAGATCGGTGCGGGCAGCACGATATAGGGCGTGGCCGAGGCATCGACATAGCTGGCCGGATTGGCCGGGCCGCCCCACGCCACATTCTGCAGGGACGTCATCGAGACGAAATAGCCCTTGAATTTGCCCTTGCGCTGGATGGCGGGGCGGTCAGGCGCGCGCGGGTCCGCGGCCAGCACCGTCTGCCACCATGAGCCATGGGGATAGCCTGCCGCCTCAAGGCAATCGAGGCCCCGGCCATTGTCCGGGCAGGCGTCTTCCATATCGGCGGGATGATATGCGTTGGGCGCGCCATCGGCGTCCACGATCTTCATGGCTGTGACATAGGTGTAGGCGCCGGGGCCGCCATGGCGGTCAACGCGCGTGCCCATATAGTCGAAGGAGGAATCGGCAGGGGAGGGTGAAATCGGGCAGATCGGGGCTGCAGCGGCAGATTGGGTGGCGATCAATCCTGCAAGCGATCCGGCGATCACCCTTTTCGCGAGCTTTCCTGCTCGCCCCGACATGGTCACGATCGAACTCCTGTGCGTGTGCATTCACCCATGGAATGCGCGAAACCCCCGTAAGGTTGCTTAGGCGTACGCTTGCCTGGACCAAGGTGCGAATGGCCGCAGTCAGCGTGCTGCCCGGCACCGGGGGGGGCGTGCCGGGTGAGTCGCTTGGCTGCGTGATGTGGCTGGCCTGAAAGATGGAATGAGGCGGATGACGTAGGGGTGAACGAAATAATATTACAAAAACGCTGAGTGTCGCACACGATTGCAGGATCAATCCGGCGCATGAAGGTGCCAATTCGGCGCAGGGGGGCTTTTCTGAACGGATATTCAGGCCCATCCTATAGTCTACAGAAAAGATAGAAGTTTGGAGTCCCTTCGATGAGCTGGTTCTGGAACCGAGATTTCCTGACGCGCCGGATCGACCGCTGCTATCTGATCGCAGCGGGCACGAAAAAGCCGCATAAGCGTGAGGCGCATCTGGAACTCGCCCGGCGCTATCGCCGTCTGCTGACCTCGGTCACCGATTACACGGTGATCCCGCAGGAGGCCTCCGTCGCCAGCGTTGTGAATTGAACGATCCGGCGGGGCGGGGGGCTGCCGCCAACATGGATTGCTGAAGCGGAGCCGATAGGCCTTCCTCCTGCTTTCGTCTCTTTGAGGGCAAAAGCAGGAGATGCACCATGGCACACCCGGCAGGCCATACCCATGCCAGCGCCGCCCAGGGCGCTGTCCATGCCGCCAGAGATGACTTCCCCGTTTCCCGCGCCCGGCGCTTTCTTGAACCCGGGCCGATTGTGCTGGTCTCATCCCATCACGCCGGGCGCCGCAATGTGATGACGCTCGGCTGGCATATGGTGCTGGAGTTCACGCCCTCGCTGGTGGGGCTGATGATTTCGGCGGGCAATCACAGCTTCGAGATGATCCGCAAAAGCGGCGAATGCGTGATCAATGTGCCCACCGCAGCGCTGGCCGACACCATTGTGGGCATCGGCAACACATCGGGCCGCGGCACTGACAAATTCGCCCATTTCGGTCTGACCGCTCAGAAGGGCAGCATCGTGGAGGCGCCGCTGATCGGCCAGTGCCCGGTCTGCTTCGAATGCTGCCTCCATGACGACACGCTGGTCGCTGCCCGCAACCTCTTCATTGTCGAGGTGGTGAAAGCCCATGCCGCCGTCACGCCCGAGGAGATCGAGACACTGCATTACACCGGGGGCGGGATTTTCAGGCGATCGGGCGGGGCGCTGGATAAGCGGGCGCTGTTTCGGCCCGAGATGCTGGAGGTTTAGGAACAGCAGAAAATGCGAGGGGGTTACCCCCTCGCGCTCCCATGACGTCTTCCGACGAGGCGTTGGTGGCATCCTTTCGGTGCGTAACCTTTCCATGGGCACAGAAGTTTAAATGCCTGCGGCGCTGTGGCCTTGTTCGGGGGCTGAATGCGAGGGTGTAACACCCTCGCATCTATCCTTCCTACCGTGCCGGGATCGTCACCACCGTCCCCGAAGGCTGGGTGGTTTCTGCCAGGGACACCAGCGTCTGCATCACCGAAAAGGCCAGCTTGCTGTCGAAATCGGTGTCGGCGATCCAGTACCAGCGGTCGTGATAGCGCACGCTGGAAAAGGCGTCGTGGGGCGGTTTGTCGCCATTGTGGATGATGATGGTGGGGCGTGAGAGGATGGCGGAATCGTCCACCGTGGGAATGGTGCGATGCTCGGCCACATCCTGAGGCGAGACCTGAATTTCCGAGGCGATCTGGCCCAGAACGCCCAGAATGGGCCGCGTCAGGATCGAAACCGTGCCGGGTGAGGGCGATCCGCTGCCATAGACCACCTCGGCCTCGGTGCGCGTGGCGGAGAGGCCCAGCATTGTGCGCGTGGCCACCACCACCTGCTGCAATTGGGGATCGTCGCTGTCGGGCAGCGAGATGATGAGGTTGGTGGGGGCCTTGGTGGAATCCTTGGGTTCGGCCGCCTTGGTGGGATCGCCGCCACTCTCGGTCTGGCCGAGGCGAAAATGCACCAGCCCGGCGATCTGCAGCCGCCGCAGGTTGATCAGCAGATGGGCGAAGCCGGGCGATCCGGTGCGGTTGGCGGTGTCCAGCATGGAGGAGTTCTGCAAGCCGTTCACCGATTGCACCGCCAGGCGGAACAGCACATCGATGGGCGTGCCGGAAAGGCTGAGCGGCAGCAGTTCGGCGGGGGAGAGGGGCTGGATCACGCTTTGCGCCAGTGCCGCGCCGGTCACCGGCTGGAAGGTGAAGGTGGGGCTTTGCGTCATGGTCACGCCTGGTGTGCCGGCCACGGTGTTGGCCGGATTGTTGCCGGGCAGGATCGTCAACGTGCCTGACAGGCTGCGCTGCAGCGAATAGCCGGAAATCACCTGCGTGGTGTTGAGGAACACCGGCGAATCCCCATAGCGAATGCGCACGGCATTGAGCAGCGTCTGGGCCTTCTGGCTGTCGCTGAGCGAGCCGGAATAGCCGATCTGGTCGTCATAGAGCCGCTTGGGCGCAAAACCGGCGCAGGCGGACAGCAGCAGGGGCAGCACCAGCACCAGAACGGGCCCAGGCCTGGGCCGCAGGGGGATCGCCATCATGCGTCGCTCCGCTAAAGCATGGTCCCGGGCGGAAAAATCCCCGCCCGATTTATCACAACGCGGCAAATTGCTCCCGGTTCAATGGCCAGCCCCCGGATCAGCGACCGATGCCCCCCTGCATCTGATGGATCGAGGCTTTTCCTTGAACGCTCCGCGCCATCCTCTTGTCTTTGTCACGCAAAACGGCATCATCCCCTTCGTTGGGGGAGAGAATGGGCCATGGCTCTGGGACCGGATGGCAAGCCGTACAAGACACGCGCCGATGTGCATATGGCGGGGGAATCGCCCGCCCGCGCCTTCGCCCGCCGCCGTGAAGCGCTCACCCTCAAGAAGGAAATTCTCAAGGGGGGAGGTCGTAAACAGGAAGCCGGGCCAAGCCTGCTGGCCGAACTGGCGCCCAACATCCCCGTCACCAGTCTGGAAAAGACCAACAAGCTGGCCTGGATCCTGACCTATCTGGCCCATCGCTTCGGCCCGCGCGAAAAGCTGCGCAGCTATGCCGGCACCGGGCAGAGCGGCATCCATAGGATGGCCGACACCGGCACGGTGGCGCTGTATGGCGATTGGGCCAGCGGCACTCTGGCCGCCGCGCAAGTCGCCACGCGCATCCGCGAGCACAGTCCCGAACACACCATCCATATGGGCGACATCTATTTCGTGGGTGATGAGGATGAAGCCCGCGAAAACTTTCTGGGCGAGGAGGTTGCGGGCAGCCCATGGCAGGCGGTGGCTTTCCCGCGTGGCAGCCAGCGCTCTTTCGCGCTCAATGGCAACCATGAGATGTATGCGCGCGGGCGCGGCTATTTCCGCCGCGTCCTGCCCGCGCTGGATCAGCAGGCCAGCTTCTTCGCGCTGGAGAACGAGCACTGGCGCATCATCGGGCTGGACAGCGGCTATCACTCGATCACCTGGCCCTTCCGGGAGCTGCTGTTCCGGCCCGACTGTCATCTGCCCGATGCCGTGGTGGACTGGCTGAAGGAGATCGTCACCACGCCCCGCCGTGAGGACATGGGCTCCGGCGACGCGAAGGACCCGCGCGGCACGATCATCCTCACCCATCACCAGCCTTTCTCCTTCTATGAGCCCGGCTTTCCCCGGCTGATGGAGCAGATCGGCGCCGTGCTGGGCGGACCGGTGCTATGGTTCTGGGGGCATGAGCACTGGATGTCGGTCTATGCGCCCGTCGAGCGCGCCGGGCTGGAAATCCACGGGCGCTGCATCGGCCATGGCGGCATGCCCTGCGAGCCACCGGGCACCAAGCGCGATCCGTCCTATCCCATCCTGCTGGAGGATCACCGCATTCTCGATACGGGGGCTCAGGTGGTGCTGTGGCCCAATGGCTATGCCATGCTGGGGTTCGATGGGCCTGATCTGCGCGTCGATTACCGCGATGTGGCAGGCACGCTGGTTGCCCATGAGGCCTGGACAGTGCGTGACGGCACAATCGTTATGGCAGAGGCGCCTGTCGCCGATGTTGAAGGTGTCGGGCCGCCTCTCTGACGGAGTTTGGCGTGAGGCTGGATAGGGCAGCACGCCGTTCTGCTCCATACCACAGCTGCACGGGCTCGTGTCGCTGACGGGGCTTTTGTTAACGTTTTGGGCCCTGATCTAGGGGTGATGGGTGATGTTCATGATTCTGTAGCCATAAAATATCTATAGTATGGCTGCTTTATAAGAACTATGCACCAATACCTGCGCCGTGTTTACCTTGTTGCTTACCATGCATGGTGGAGCCGGATTTACGTTTCAGGCCTAGCTTCGTCCAATCCCTTCTTGCATCTTTCGGGAAGCTGGGCGTGCTGCTTATTCAGAACAAAATCCTCGGAATGATTGCCAATGGCGAGCCGCTGGATCAGACGGCGCGCCAGCTGTGCCTCAATCTGGAGCAATTGCTGCCCGGCGTGGCCTGCTCCATCCTGACGGTGGATCGCGGCGGCTTGATGCATCCGCTGGCCGCGCCCAGCCTGCCTTGCACCTACAGCGCCGCGCTGGAAGGGCTGATGATCGGGCCGGAGGTCGGCTCCTGCGGCACGGCGGCCTATCGCCGCGCGCCGGTGGTGATCGAGGATATCGAGGGCGATCCGCGTTTCTCCCGCTTCTATCCCCTTCTCGAACGACCTCATTTGCGCGCCTGCTGGTCCTTCCCGGTGATGGACGCGATGGGGCAGGTGATGGCGGTGCTGGCGATCTACTCGCATGAGCAGCGCGGCCCTTCGCAAAAGGAGCGCGATCTGGCGCAGGGCTGCGCCGATCTGTGCGGCACGGCGCTGCGCCGTCAGGAGCGCGTGATCGACCGCGAAAGGCGCGCCACCATCGATGCGCTGACCGGCTTGCCCAACCGGCAGGCCTTCAGCACGGCTCTTACCAACATCGCCTGCGAGGAGCCGGGATCATGGGCGCTCTTCGTCCTCGATCTCGACAATCTCAAGGTGGTGAACGACACTTTTGGCCATCTGGCGGGGGACGATCTGATCCGTGCGGCGGCGCGCCGCCTCTCTCAGGCGATGGCGCCCGATGTCGCCTTCCGGCTGGGGGGCGATGAATTCGCGGTGATCATCCAGTCGGCCAGCCAGCTTGCCGATCTTGACGCCGCGGCGGCCAATATCTTTCGCCTGCTCGATTCCCCGGCGGTCTGCGATGGCCATTCGGTGGTCCCTCAGGCCACGATTGGCGGTGCGGTGCTCAGCCATGATCAGGCCACGGCCATTGCGGTGAATGAGGCGGCCGATTTCGCGCTCTACCACGCCAAGGAAACCGGGCGCGGCGGCTTTGTGCGCTATTGGCCCGGCATCGGCACCCGCATCACCCTGCGCCGCGATGCCATCCGCGATGTGGCCGAAGCCTTGGCCGAGGAGAGGATCGAGGCTTTTTACCAGCCCATCGTGCGCCTCGACACCGGCAAGATCATCGGGCTGGAGGCTCTGTGCCGCATGCGCGCCGCCGATGGCAGCATGATCGATGCGCGCCATTTTCAGGATGCCACCGCCGACGCCCATGTCGCTGCCGAAATGACCCGCCAGATGGTCGATGCGGTGGCGCGTGACATGGTCTACTGGCGCGATCTGGGCCTGTCGCTGCAGCATGTGGGGGTCAATGTTTCCACCGCCGATTTCTACACCGGCAGCCTCGCCGCCAAGCTGACCGAGGCTTTCGAGCGCACCGGCGCCCCGCTCGACCGGCTGGTGCTGGAGGTGACCGAGGACGTCTATCTGGGCCGCCGCGATCAGGTGGTGCCGCGTGAGATTGCGGCGCTGCGGGCGGCGGGCGTGAAGGTGGCGCTTGACGATTTCGGCACGGGCTATGCTTCGCTGACGCATCTGCTGCATGTGCCGGTGGACATCATCAAGATCGATCAGGCCTTCGTCGCGCGGCTGCGCCCCGGCGATCCCAGCCAGATCATCGTTGACGGGCTGATCGACATTGTGCGCCGCCTCGGCATGGAGGTGATCGCCGAGGGGATCGAGACCTCGGCGCAGGCGCGCCAGCTCTGGACGATGGGCTGCAAGTTCGGGCAGGGCTTCGCCTATTCGCGCGCCATCGACCGTGAGGCCATCGTCACCCTGCTGCGCAACCATGCCGAGGAGAATGATGTCACGGGGCTGCATCCCTCGCGCCATTGCGATGTGCTGTCGGGTCAGCCGCGCACGGGCCTGCCGATCCAGCCGGTGGAGGTCACGCCGCAGCGCGTCGTGTCGTTCTGAACGGACAACGCCACCAGTCTTGTGAAGACCGGTGGCGCCGCGCTGTTCAACGTTACGATCAGGCCAGAGCTTTATCTTTGGCCGGGGCGGGCTCCGCCGCATGGGGCCAGGGCAGGCCATAGCGTTCACGCACGGTTTCATCCGGCGTGTAAGCCTTGGGGTAGATGCCGCGGTCCTGCAGAATGGGGACCACCTTCTCCACGAATTCCTCGATATCGTCGGGCGCGCGGGGCGGCTGGAAGGTGTAGCCATCGACCGTGCCATCGGCCCAGAGGTCGATGATCTGATCGGCCACCTCTTCCGCCGTGCCCAGCACCAGCCGGTGATTGCCCGCCGAGCGCCGCACGGCCTGTCGCGCGGTGAGCTTTTCATGGCGCAGCAGTTCGACAAGGCCTTGCGTAAAGCCCACCGCCATCACGCGGTTCTGATCGGGGATGAAATCCTCGGCGTTGAGCACCTTGTCCGGATCGAAGCCCTGCGGATCGATGCCATGCTCGCGGATGAATTGCGCGATCAGCGCGTCTTCCGACCCGGCGCCGGAAAACAGCTCATGCTTGCGCAGCGCCTCCTCGCGCGTCTCGCCGATGATCGCCACAAGGCCGGGCACCAGACGGATGGTCGAGGGATCGCGGCCATGGACCAGCGCGCGCTCATTGACCTTGCGGCGGAACTCCTGACCCGCGCCGCGTGAGAGAATGTTGCAATAGATAATCTCGCCATGCTGCGCGGCCAGATCGATGCCCAGATCCGACCCTCCGGCCTGAGCGATCACCGGCTGGCCCTGCGGGCTGACCGGCACATTGATCGCGCCCTTCACCGAGAAATGATCGCCCTTGTGGTTGGCGGGCTGCACCTCGGCCTCCGGGTCCCAGAACTGGCCTTTGGGCAGGGGGCGGGCGCGCTTGGGGTCCCAGCTGCGCCACAGCTTCTTGGCCACGGTCACGAATTCGGAAGCGCGCGGATAGCGTACCTGACGCGGGGGCAGGGGATCGTCGCCGAAATTGGCGGCCACCTCGGGCACGAAGTTGGAGACCATGTTGACCACCAGCCGCCCGCCCGACAGCACATCGAGCGCCTGTGTGCGCCGCGCCAGATTGAAGGGCGAATTGTAGGTGGAGGACATGGTGGCGACGAGGCCGATATCCGGCACCTGACCCGCCAGCCATGTCAGCAGGATCAGCGGATCGAGTGTGTGCAGTGGCCGCCCATTGGGATCGGGGCGCAGCAGCGGCATGTCCGAATAGAACACCGCATCGAACACGCCTTTATGGGCGAGCCGCGCAAGGCGCAGATAATAGGCCGGGTCATAGATGTCATGGCGCGTGCCGGTGCGATAGGGCCAGGCATTCCCCAGATAGCCAAGCGTGTTCAGCCCGACATTGAGGTTGAGGCGGCGTTGATAAGACATGGATCATGCCCTTGTTTCTGAAAGGATAAGGCACCGGCAGCGCTGGTCTGAAAAAATGGCCGGCATCTGGCCCCGCAAGAACCGGATGCCGGCCAAGGCTCAGGCCAGTTCAGGCTGACGTGCAGAGATGGGCTGGGCCGGATTGGCGTAAGGCACGCGGCCCTCGATGGGATGGCTGGGATCGTTGAAGCCATGCGTGGAGGCGTGGCCGGTGGTCACCAGATCATTGATGAAAGCCTCATCCGCATCGTTAAGTTTGACGTCCAGAGCCTTGATATAGCTGTCCCAATGGGCCTGCGTGCGCGGGCCGGTGATGGTCGAGGTGACCAGCTGGTTGTTGAGCACCCAGGCGATGGCAAAATGCACCGGATCGATGCCGCGATCCCGCGCATAATCGGCAATCTTGGCCGCCAGAGCCACCGACTCCGGGCGCCATTCGGTTTCCAGAATGCGCTTGTCGGCGCGGCCCGCGCGGGTGTCGGCGGCGGGGGTCTGGTCGGGGCGGTATTTGCCGGTCAGCACGCCGCGTGCCAGCGGGCTGTAGGAGACAACGCCAAGGCCGTAGTGCCCGGCGGCGGGCAGTTGTTCGGCCTCGGCCACGCGGTTGAAGATGTTGTAGAGCGGCTGGCTGGCGATGGGCCGGTCGATGTTGAACTGATCGGCCAGATGAGCGACCTCGGCAATGCGCCAGGCGCGGAAGTTTGACACGCCAAAGTAACGCAATTTGCCCTGCTGGATCAGGTCTCCGATGGCGCGCACGGCCTCGCCCAAGGGCGCGTCGAAGATGGCGCGGTGGAAGTAGAGGATGTCGATATAGTCGGTGCCCAGACGGCGCAGGCTGTTCTCGACATTCTCGATGATCCATTTGCGCGACTGGCCGCGCTGGTTCGGGCCTTCGCCGCGCGGATTGGCGAATTTGGTGGCCAGCACCCAATGGTCGCGCTGCGCCTTGATGCCGCGCCCGACGACCTCTTCCGACGCGCCCTTGTTGTAGCCATCGGCGGTGTCGATGAAGTTGATGCCCTGTTCGCGCGCAGTGTCGATGATGCGATGCGAGGTGGCCTCATCGGTCTCGCCGCCGAACATCATCGTGCCGAGCGTGAGGGGCGAGACTTTCAGGCCGCTGCGGCCCAGATAACGATATTCAACCATGGATTTGGCTCCAGTTAGGCGTGGTGACAGGCGATGGATTGCCCATCCCCGGCATCGCGCAATTCAGGTTCGTTGCTGCGGCACAGATCTGTGGCCAGCGGGCAGCGGGGGTGGAAACGGCAGCCCTGCGGAATGTCCTGCGGGCTGGGCAGATCGCCCTTGAGCGGCAGGGCGACACGGCCCTGAGCGGGATCGGGCACGCTGGCCATCAGCGCTCGGGTGTAAGGATGCAGGGGCCGGGCCCAGAGGCCGCGCGTCGGCGCGCTCTCCACGATGCGGCCCAGATACATCACCACCACGCGGTCGGTGAAATAGCGCACCACCGAAAGATCGTGCGAAATGAAGATGTAGGACAGGCCCAGATCCGCCTTCATCCGCGCCAGCAGATTGAGCGTCTGCGCCTGAATGGACAGGTCCAGCGCGGAGACCGGCTCATCGCAGATCACCAGATCGGGTTCGAGGATCAGCGCGCGGGCGATGCCGATGCGCTGGCGCTGCCCGCCGGAGAACTCATGCGGATAGCGGTCGAGCGCATCGGTGCCGAGGCCCACGCGGCGCAGCATATCCTCGATCCGGCGGCGGCGCTCATGCAGCCCGCCGATGCCGTGAACTTTCAGCGGATCGTTCAAAATCTTGCCGATGGTGTGGCGCGGATTGAGCGAGGCGAAGGGGTCCTGAAACACCATTTGCGCGCGGCGGCGATAAGGCGACAGTTTGCCGACGGGCAGGGCAGTGATGTCTTCGCCATCGAAGGCGATGGCGCCCTGCGTGGGCTCGACAAGGCGCAGGATGGTTTTGCCCAGCGTGGATTTTCCGCAGCCGGATTCGCCCACGATGCCAAGCGTTTCGCCCGCCTCAACCTCCAGCGAGACGCCATCGAGCGCGCGCAACGCGCCATCGGGCAGGCGGAAATGGGTGGAGAGATCGGTGATGGAAAGCAATGCCACGGGGCTTAATCCTGATGAGCCAGCGGGCAGGCGACCTTGCGCCCTTGGTCGAGAATACGCAGCGAAGGCACAGCAGCGCTGCAAGCCGCCACGGCCTGAGGGCAACGCGGCGCAAAGGCGCAGCCATCCTGTCCTGCCGCGGAAGCGATCGAGCCGGGGATCTCCGCCAGCGGCCCTTGCGTGTAATGCTGCGCATCCTCCAGCCGGGGCGAGGCGCGCAGCAGCCCCTGCGTATAGGGATGCAGCGGCAGGGCGAAGAGCGCGGAAGGGTCGCCTTCCTCCACCTTGCGCCCGGCATACATCACCGCCACGCGGTCGGCCCATTGGCCCACCACGCCCAGATCATGGGTGATGAGCAGCACCGCCATCGAAAGGTCGCGCCGCAGCCGGTCGAGCAGTTCCAGCACCTGCGCCTGAATGGTAACATCCAGCGCGGTGGTGGGTTCGTCGGCAATCAGCAGGCGCGGCCCGCAGGCCACCGCCATGGCGATCATCACCCGCTGGCGCATCCCGCCCGAAAGCTGGTGCGGATAATCCTGAAATCGGCGTTTGGGATCGGGGATGCGGACCAGGTCGATCAGCTCCAGCGCGCGGGCCTTCGCCGCCGCGCGGGAGAGCGGTTGATGCTGGCGCAGGGCCTCCACGATTTGCCCGCCGATGGTCATCACCGGGTTCAGGCTGGTCATCGGCTCCTGAAAGATCATGCCGATCTCGCCGCCGCGCAGGGCCCGGCGCGCCGCTGGCGACAGCGTCGAAACATCGCGCCCGGCAAAGCGGATCGTGCCGCTTGCCCGCCCGCCATCGGGCAGCAGGCCCATCACCGACAGCGCGCTCATCGATTTGCCCGAGCCGGATTCGCCCACCAGCGCTAGAGTCTCGCCTTCATGCACGGTGAAGCTGATGCCGCGCACGGCATGCTTGCTGCCGAAATGAACCTGCAGATCCTGCACCTCCAGCAGCGGGGTGATGGCATGCGGGATCGGGAAAGCGGGCAGGGAGAGCGAAGGATGGCTCATGCGCGGCCTCCCTTTTTGCGGGGGTTGAGCGCCTCATTCAGCGCGTCACCGATCAGATTGAGCGCCAGCACCGTCAGCATGATCGCCAGACCGGGCAGGGCGCTGATGTACCAGGCGCTGCGCAGATATTCGCGGCCTTGGCCAATCATGCTGCCCCAACTCACCACATTGGGATCGCCAAGGCCCATAAAGGACAGTGCCGATTCCATCAGGATCGCCGAGGCCACCATCACCGAGGCCGTCACCACGATGGGCGGCAGGGCATTGGGCAGGATTTCATGGCAGATGATGCGCGTGTGGCTGTAGCCCAGCGAGCGCGCCGCCAGCACGAAATCCTTCTCACGCAAGGATCGGAACTCGGCGCGGGCCAGACGCGCCACGGTGGGCCATGTCACAATGGCGATGGCGGCCGAGAGTGTTCCCGCGTTGGGCTCGGTGATGGCCACCAGCACCACCAGCAGCACAAAGCTGGGGACCGTCTGGAAGATCTCGATCAGGCGGGAGATGACGGCGTCGGTCCAGCCGCCTTTGTAACCGGCCAGAGCGCCCGCCGCCACGCCCAGCACCAGCCCGAGCGCCGTGGCAGACAGCCCGATGCGCAGCGAAACCCGCGCGCCATGGGCGATGCCCGCCAGAATATCGCGCCCCAGCGAGTCGGTGCCCAGCGGATGGGCGATGCTGGCGAAGGGCCAGAGGAAAGGCTCGCCGGTGATGGCCAGCGGATCGCCGGGGAAGAGCAGCGGCGACAGCAGGGCCAGCAGCACCACGCTCGCCAGAATGGCCGTGCCGATCAGCGCGGGGGGATGGCGGCGCAGTGTGGCCGCCAGAGCGTGGACCAGACCATTGCGGCTGGGGGCAGGAGCTGAAACATGATCCTCGGCGCGAAAGGCGGTCAGAGGCTGCGCATCCGAAGGGGCAGGGGTGTGATCGTTGCCCGGCGCGGCAAGGATGGCTTTAGGCGGCATGGCTCACCCCCACGCGCGGATCGAGCAGGCCTTGCAGAATGTCCACCAGCGCATTGGCCACGATGACCAGCAACGACGACAGCAGCAGAATGCCCAGCAGCACGCGAAAATCGCGCCCCATCACCGACTCGTAAGCCAGCCGCCCAAGACCGGGCCAGCCATAGACCGTCTCCACCACCACGCCGCCGCCCAGCATACCGCCCAGATGCATGCCGGCCACGGTGGTGAGCGGCAGCAAGGCGTTGCGCAGGATATGGCGGATGAGGATGCGGCTTTCGCTCAAGCCCTTGGCGCGGGCGGTGCGGACGTAATCCTGCGCCTTGGCCTCGATCATCGCCACCCGCACGAGCCGGGCGTAAATGGCGATGTAGAACAGCGAGAGCGAGGTAACCGGCAGCACCATATAACGCGCCCGGTCGAGCAGGCCCGCAACGCCGTCCTCGGGCCCGCCGATGGTCTGCGATCCGCCACTGGGCAGCCAGCCGAGATGGATGGAAAAAACCACGATCAGCATCAGGCTGATCCAGAAAGAGGGCAGCGAATAGAACAGCAGCGCCGCCACCGAGAGGCCGCGATCGGCCCAGCCGCCCTCGCGCGCGGCCATCAAGGCGCCCAGCGCGGCGCCGATCAGCACCGAGACCACCAGCGCCGTGCCCGAAAGCAGCAGCGAGCCCGGAAGGCGTTGCAGGATCAGGCTCGTCACCGGCACGTTGAAACGCGCCGACCAGCCCAGATCGCCATGCGCCAGACCGGTGAGATAGGAGGCAAGCTGGGTCAGCACCGGCTGGTCCAGCCCGGCATGATGGCGCAGCGCGGCGGCGGCCTGCGTGGAGATGCCGCCGGATTCTCCGGAGAGCACATCCACCGCATCGCCCGGCGCCTGTTGCAGCAGGAAGAAGCCCAGAATGACGATGCCGATGGCCGTCGGCAGCGCGCGCAGACCGGCATGGCCGGCAATGCGGGCTAGGCGTGGCAAATGGCGTTTCATCATGGCTCCGTTCTGGCGGGTAAGGGGACAGGCATCAGACCCGATTGCGTCCCTGATCCATTAATCCTGATTATATAGGTAGGAATTGTCAATGTTGGCGCGGCGAGTGGCCCCAAGAAGATGTTTCAGGGCTCAAACGCCGGTTTTTCTCAGGGCTGCAAAGTTGCCTCCCGGGTTGACCGGCGAGGGGCGAGTCGTGCCGAACACCCTGCTTTTAACATTGATCTATAAGGATATCTTTATCGCTTGCCGCGCTGGAAAAGAAAAATATACTTTTCCCATAGGATTTATTTTACGGCTTTCGGGGCCATCTCTCCTAATCATCGCGGCTTGTGATCTTGTCCGGGCTTCTCAGGCCTCTGTCCTGAAGGCCCAATGCGCAGTGGGGGTGCCATGCGACTGTTCGAGCCTTTCCGTTTCTCGGCCTTCGGATCGGACAATCGCATCGTGTTGAGCGGCGAGAACGAACCGGCGCCCGTGCCATCACTGGCCGGGCTTACCATCACGCCACGCCTGAATGTCGAGGCCGGTGCGGCGCCGGTGCAAGGCTGGCGCCCGGCGGTGGAGGCGGTGCGCCGCGCGGGTGGGCGCATCGTGCTTCAGCTGTCGCATCCCGGGCGCGTCAGCCATCCCTTGCTGCGCGCCGGCGCTCAGCTGGTGGCGCCGTCCGCGCTGGCCGGGCGGGGCACCATCGATACGCCTGAAGGCCCGCAGCCGCTGCCCGTGCCCCGCGCGTTGGAGCGTGAGGACATCGCCGCGCTGGTCGAGCAATTCGCCGCCGCCGCCGCTCTGGCGCAGGCAGAAGGCTTCGACGGGGTGGAAATTCACGCTGCTCAAGGCTGGCTGATCGATCAGTTCCTGCGCACCGGCAGCAACCGGCGCGAGGATGATTATGGCGGCTCGCTGAGTGGCCGCACCCGCTTTCTGCTGGAGGTGGCCGAGGCCGTCAGCGCCGTCTGGGGTGTGGGCCGGGTCGGCGTGCGCGTCTCGCCGTGGAGTGCCGACCACGGCATGGCCGATGGCGAACCGCTGGAAACCTTCACCCATGTCGCCGCCGAGCTGGATCAGCTGGGCGTGGCCTGGCTCCATCTGGTGGAGCCCTGGCGGCGCAAGGCCTCGGTGCTGGGGCAGTTGCGCAGCCATTTCGGCGGGGCGGTGATCGCGGCGGGGGACCATACGCCGCAGAGCGCCGAAGAGGTGATCGCCGAAGGTCTGGCCGATTGCATCGCCTTCGATGCGGCCGGGCTGGCGGCTCTGGTGCCGGACGCGGGGCTGCGGCCCGATGCCCCGATCTCTCCTGTCTGTTCGGTTCGAGGATTTTGATCCGCATGTTTGTTGCGTCGCGTCGTGATGTGTTGGTGGCCGGTGGTGTGCTGGGTCTGGCCGGGCTTGCGGGCTGTTCCTCGGGTTCGGGCTCGGGCTCGGGCGGGCGGGGCACGCTGGTCATCGGCTTCAACCCCGAGCCGCCCACGCTGACCAGCGCGGGCACCACGGCAGGGCCGACGCAGGCGGTTTCGACCAAGATCTTCGACGGGCTGGTCACCTTCGATGCGCAGGGCAAGCCTCAACCCCAACTGGCCACCCGCTGGGAGCAGGCGAAGGACGGGCTGAGCCTGACCTTCCATCTGCGCCCCGGCGTCACATGGCATGATGGCAAACCCTTCACCTCAGCCGATGTCGCCTATTCGCTGCAGGAGGTCTGGAAAAAGTACCACAGCCGGGGCCGGTCCACCTTCCTGCCGGTGCGGCAGGTTGAAACGCCCGATCCGCAGACGGTGGTGCTGCGGCTCTCCACCCCGGCGCCCTATCTGATCTCGGCGTTGGGATCGCCCGAAAGCCAGATCGTTCCGGCGCATCTCTATGCGGGCAAGGATTTCCTGAGCAATCCGGCGGGCAATGCGCCCATCGGCACCGGGCCGTTCAAATTCGTGGAATGGCGGCGGGGGGAGTTTATCCGGCTGGAGCGCAACCCCGATTACTGGGCGCCGGCTGGCGCAGGGCTCGATGCCATCGTCTTCAAAATCTACAGCGATGCCGCCGCCACCGCCGCCGCTCTGGAGACGGGTGAGATTCATCTCTCAACCAGCGGGCAGCTGAGCCTCGATGATGTGCGGCGCTTTTCCCAAAAGCCGGGCTTTGCCGTGATCGATCAGCAGAGCGCCTTTGCCGCGACGCTGGCCACCTTCGAGTTCAACCTCGACAAGCCCGAATTCCGCGATCCGCGTGTGCGTCAGGCCTTCGCCCATGCCATCGACAAGGACTTCCTGCTGCGCAACGCCTGGAGCGGCTATGGCAAGGTGGAGGATTCGCCCGTCACCAGCGCGGTGCCCGATTTTTACGATTCCCGATCGGGCCATTATCCTTACGATCCGGGCAAGGCGATCGCCCTGCTCGATGCTGCCGGGCTGAAGCCTGATGCTCGGGGCGTGCGGCTGCGCATCCGCCACGATCCCGCGCCCACCGGCGGCCAGCTGCTCAAATCCGCCGAGGCGATCCGTGACCAGTTGCGCCGCGTCGGGGTGGAGATGACCATCCGCACCGGCGATTTCGCCACCTTCATCAAGCGCATCTATACCGACCGCGATTTCGACACGATCCAGTATCTGGCGGGCGCCGGCCCCGATCCGGCGATTGGCATTCAGCGCTTTTACTGGTCGCACAACATCGAGCGCGGCGTCGCCTTCTCCAATGGCGCGCATTACGACAATCCGCAGGCCGATGCCCTGTTGGCAAAGGCGCAGAGCGAGAACGATCCCGCCGCTCGCCGTGCCGATTATGTGGGTTTTCAGCAGCTTGTCGGGCGCGATCTGCCGCGCATTCCGCTGATCTGCTCCGCCGTGCAGGTGGTGACCAGCGCGCGCGTGCGGAATTTCCCGCGCACCGCTTACGGCCTCTACGACAATTTCGCCGGGATCACGCTGCTGCCCGCCTGATCGCACCATCCTGAAGGCCCAATTCCGAGGAGAGTATCATGACCGAGCCCACGACCATCTGGTACACCCGCTGCCCCGTGCCCACCACATCGGGCATCGCCCAGCATTTCCGCTGGCTGCATGGCGAATTTGCCAGACATGGCCTGGCGCTGGAATCGATCCGTGCTGCGCAGGACAAAGCCGTGCGCCTGTCCCACTTCGACCACAGCCATGAGAACCAGTTCCGCGAGGGCGGCAATGTCCCCCCGCTCTGGGCGAAGGGCGAGGGGCGCGATACGGTGGTGGTCGGCATCACCTGGGTCGATGAGGAGCAGCTGATTCTGGTGCGGGAGGATAGTCCTTTGCACACCGTGGCCGATCTGCGCGGCGCCCGGCTGGGCCTGCCCAAGCATGACAGCCAGATCGTCGATATTGGCCGGGCGGAGGATCTGCGTGGGCTGCTCACCGCGCTGAAGATCGGCGGGATCGGGCGCGATGAGGTCACTTTCGTCGATCTGCATGGCGGCGATTTCGATCTGCGCGAAGACAGCGCTGCCGAGCGCGATGTGGGCGCCAGCCCCAAGCTGCGGCTGAACGCTCAGGGCCTGCTGGAAGGCAAGGTCGATGCGGTCTATGCCAAGGGCGCCTTCAGCGCCACGCTGATCGAACGCCACGGCTTCCGCCCGATCCTCGACATCAACGAGCAGAAAGACCCGCTGCTGCGCGTCAACGCCGGCACGCCACGCCCGATCACGGTGAACCGCGATCTGGCGCAGAACCACCCGCAGATCGTGGCGCGCTATCTGGCGGTGCTGCAGAAGACCGCGCAATGGGCACGCACGCATCATGACGAGGTGGTTCAGGCCATTGCCGCCGAAACCGGCGCCACACAGGCTGCGGTGGAGCGCGGCTTCGGCCCGCATGTCCATGAGCGTTTCACCGTCACCCTGTCCGACATCAGCGTGGCAGGCCTGCGCGCCCAGAAAGACTATCTGGTGGCCGAAGGCTTCATTCAGGACTTCGATTTCGACAGCTGGATCGACCCGGCGCCGCTGCGTCTGGCCGAAACGCTGGTGGAGCAGGTTCAGCTCTCCGCCGATCTGCAACCGGCCTGATCATAACCCCATCGCCGGGCGCAGAGTCGCTCCTGCCGCCCGGTGATCTGCCGCCGCTCTGCCTGCGGGCCGGGCGGCGGCTTTGCTCTGCTTGAAGGAACGCTGGCTTGTCGTCCCAACCTATCCCCGCCGCTGCCCCGCAGCCGGAAGGGGGAGCCTATGCGCCCTTTGCCCATCGCGATTTCCGGCTGTTCTTTCTGGCCCGGCTGGTCAATTCCTTCGGCACCAACATCATGATGCCCGCGCTGGGCTGGCAGATTTATGCCATGACCCATTCGCCGCTGGCGCTGGGGGTGATCGGCATTGTGGTCTTTGTGCCGGTGATGCTCACCTCGATCCCCGCCGGGCAGATTGCCGACCGTTTCGAGCGCCGTACCGCCTATCGCGCCGCGCAAGTGGTGCTGGTGGCCAATGCCGCGCTGTTTTGCGGGCTTAGTCTGGCGGGCACGCGCCAGCTCTGGCCCTTCTATCTGGGGGCGGCGATCTTCGGGGCCGGCAAGACGCTCTCCATGCCGGTGGCGACGGCCTGGATGCCGCATCTGATCCCGCGCGAGCAGTTTCCCCGCGCCGTCAGCTGGACCTCATCGACATGGCAGATCTCCAGCGCCACCGGGCCGGTGCTGGCCGGATGGGCGATCTATGCCGGGGGCGAGGCGCTGATCTATGGGCTGGCGGCTTTGTGCTATGGAATGTCGCTGCTCTGCGCCCATGGCATTGCCGTGCGCAGCAAGGGCGGCGGGGCGAAAGGCACGGGGCTGGCGGGTCTGTTCGGGGGGCTCTCCTACATCGGCGGCAACCGGCTGCTGCTGGGGCTGATCAGTCTGGACGTTGTGGCGCTGTTTCTGGGCGGGGCCACCGCGCTGTTGCCCGCCTATGCCTATGATGTGCTGCATGTGGGCGAGCGTGGCTTTGGCCTGCTGCGCGCCGCGCCTGCCTGCGGATCGCTGGCGATGGGCATGCTGCTGGCGCATCGGCCCTTGCGGCGCGGCGTGGGGGTGTGGCTGTTCGGATCGGTGGCGCTTTATGGCGTGGCGACGGTGGCGTTCGGCTTGTCACGCTCGCTGCCTCTGTCACTGGCAGCGCTGCTGGTGCTGGGCAGCGCCGAGACCACCGGCAATTTTATCCGCCAGACGCTGGTGCAGCTCTCCACCCATGACGATATGCGCGGGCGGGTAACAGCGGTGATGATGATGTTCGGCAGCGCCCGCAGCGAGCTGGGCGAGATGGAATCGGGCTTTCTCGCCTCGCTGATCGGGGTGGTTCCGGCTGTCGCGGCGGGGGGTGTCGCGGTGGTGCTGGTGGCGGGGCTATGGCTGCGGATGTTCCCGGCGCTGGGGCGGATCGACCGATTGCTCGATGCGGTGGTGGTGCCGGACAGGCCGCAATTTCGGCGCATCAAATAAAAACCTATCTATGAAATAGGATTTATGTCTCGGGCTTGGGGCGGGGCGGGGTTAGACTGCCGCCCTATTCCCGAGGAGAGACGAGCATGACCCAAGCTTCCAGCCTTTCGATCGCGCCTGAAACCTTCGCCCAATGGCTGGAGGATGGCGCGGAACTGGCCGTCGTCGATATTCGCGCGCCCAGGGACATCCAATATTACGGCAGCCCGCTGTTCGGCAAGAATGTGCCCGAGGATGTGCTGCTGGAGCAGATCGGCCTCTATGTGCCGCGCAAGGTGGTGCGTACCGTGCTGGTCGATGGCGGTGACGGCAGCGCCGAGGGTTTCGCGCGCATTCTGCAGGGGCAGGGCTGGACCGGCACGGTCGCGCTGGAAGGCGGCTTTCCCGGCTGGGTGGAGGGGCCGCATGCCCATCTCTCCTTCGACATTCCGGGCAAGGACTTCACGCTGGCGGTGCGCGATGAGCGCGGCACGCCCGCCTTCACCGTGCAGCAACTGGCGCAGGCCCGTGAGAAGGGCGAGGATGTGATCGTGATCGACACGCGCACCGTTCCCGAATTCACCCGCGATCATGTGCCGGGCGCGGTGAACATTCCGGGTGCGGAACTGCTGCTGCATGTCTCCGATGTGGTGCCCTCGGCCTCGACGCATATCGTGGTGTCCTGTGCTGGTCTGCCCCGCGCCATTCTGGGAGCGCAGACGCTGATCGATGCGGGGGTGGCCAACCGCGTCTCCTATCTGGAGGACGGCACCGCCGCATGGCGCCGTGCGGGCTGGGAGTTGGAAACCGGCGCCACCCGTGTCTATGGCCCCACGACCGAGGCAGGCCGCGCCTTTGGCCGCGATCATGCCGCGCGTTTCGAGACGAAAACCCGCTTCCCGCAGATCGATCTGGCCACGGCGCGGGCCTGGGCGCAGGACAAGACCCGCACCACCTATCTGCTCGATGTGCGCACCCCCGAGGAATACGCCGCCGAGCATCTGGACGGCACGCTTTCGGCGGAAGGCGGCCAGCTGCTGGGCCTGTCGAGCCGCACCATCGCCACGCGCGGCGCAAGGCTGGTGCTGGTGGATGATGAGGATGGGGTGCGTGCCGCCACGGTTGCGCATTGGCTTTCGCGCCGCAACTTCGAGATCGCCATCCTGCACCACGCCTTCGCCCGTGCCGATACGGCGGCGGAAGCTGTGGCCTGATCCATAAAAGGGGCGCCAATCCAGTCGATTGGCGCCCCTTTCTGGGTTTGAGGATGAGGTGCCTTTTTAAAAGACCCGGCCCTCATCGAAATCGTCGCGCGTGCCGTTGAGGTAGTAATCCCCCAGCACCCGCCCGCGCAGCAGCGCTGGATTGTGGTTGAGCAGAGTGCGCACATTGCGCCAGTGCCGATCGAAGGCCTGCTTGCGCGAAATGGCCGAGCCGCCGCCCGTGTCGAACAGCCGCTCGGCAGCCTGCTGCGCCAGACGGCCCACCATGATCTGCGCCTTGGAATTGGCCAGCTGCGCCGCGAAGACCAGACGGTCCAGCACCTCGGGATCGGTCTCGCCCGCCGCAAAGGCCTCGGCGCTGCGGTCGAGATGGCGGCCCACATCGGCGATGGTCACATCGATCACATGCGACAGGGCCGAAATATCGCCCACCGTCTGCTGCACAAAGGGATCGCCCGAGGCCTTTTCCGCGCTGCTGTGCTTGGCGGCGCGCGCCTTTTTGGTGGTGAACTGGATGGCGTCGGCCAGCACATTGCGCACAATGCCGCCCATCACCGCCACCAGATGCAATTGCGCGCGGGTGGCGCCATGGCGGCGGCGGAAGGGATCGTTGCCGCCGCGCGCGCCGATCTCCTCGGCGAAGACCTGCACATTCTCCAGCAGCACCGTGCCGCTGGCCGAGAGGGTCTGGCCCATGCCGTCCCAGTCATCGAGCAGCTTGACCCCGGGGCGACCCGCGGGCAGCAGCACATGGGTCACCTCATCGGCATCGTTCATTGCGCTGAAGCTGTGGAAGTCGGCGAAGATCGCGCCGGTGGCGTAATATTTCTCGCCGTTGAGGCGGTAATGATCGCCTTCACGGGTCAGGCGGGTGCGAAACTGGTTGGGGCGTGGCGTGTTGATCTCCATATGCGCGCCGCCGAAAATCTTGCCCGCCAGCACCTGAGGCGCGCGCTTGCGGCTGGCCTCGGAGGCGGGATCGATCGCCAGACTTTCGATAAAGGCGAAATGGCTGCGCAACGCATGGGCCACGCCGGAATCCGCCGAGGCCAAAGCGACAGTGACCTCAAGCTGGTCGGAAAAACTGCCGCCCGGGCCGCCCAGCGCCTCGGGCACGCGCAGAAAGGTGAGGCCGGTGGTGCGCAGATAGTCGAAGAGGTGGAAGGGCAGTTCCCGGCTGCGCTCACGCTCGGCGGCGCCCTCGGCCACGGTGTCCAGCACCTCGGGCAGGCGGGCCAGAATGGCCTCGCGCGTCAGGCGGGCAGGGGCCTCACCGCGTGGCGGGGCCTCGGCAAGCGTCAGGGCTTCGGGCATGCAAACTCTCCTTGAAACCTGGGGCGCAGCATAGGGCGCGGGGCATGGCGGCCAGCGCGATCATGCCGGGACTCGGATTAAGAGGCCCTCATATACACCTTAAAGCCTATTGGCGTGGTAGATATATTACTGCTCGCCATGGAGCAGCTTCATGCCCCGGGCCGCATCCGGCCCGGGGCATGGCATCATCGCTCAGGCAGGCTGGCTTTCCGGCAGGCTGCCCATCTGCTCTTCGGGATAGCGGTCGCCCGCCGTGGTGCCGCGCGGGAAGGCGCTTTCCAGCTCCGCGATGGTGGCCGGATCCAGCACCACATCATTGGCGGCCCAGTTGCTTTCCAGATGATGGATATGGCGCGTGCCGGGGATCGGCACCACGCCCTTGGCCAGCACCCAGGCGATGCTGATCTGCGCCGGGGTGACGCCATGGCGCTGCGCCACGCTGTCGATCAGCGCGCGGCGGGCGCTGTTGGCGGCCACGGCCTCTTCCTGAAAGCGCGGGTGGATGTTGCGGCGGTCGCCTTCCTCGGTGGGGGCGGCCCCGGCCAGAAAGCCCCGGCCCAGCGGCGCATAGCCGACAAAGCCGATGCCCAGTTCCCGCGCGGTGGGCAGGATTTCATCCTCGATCTCGCGGGTCCAGAGCGAATATTCGCTCTGTAGCGCGGTGATCGGGTGTGTGGCATGGCCGCGCCGCAACGCATCGGCGCCCGCTTCGGAAATGCCGACAGCGCCGATCTTGCCCGCTTCAACCAGACGCCCAAGCTGGCCGATCGACTCTTCCACCGGGATCTGCCCATCGATGCGGTGCAGGTAATAGAGGTCGATATGGTCGAGGCCGAGACGCTTCAGGCTGGCCTCCACCGCGTCCTGAGCGGTGATCACAGGGCCTTCGCCCCGGCGATGCGTGAACTTGCTGGCGATCACCAGCCTCTCGCGATGCGGGTGCAGGGCGCGGCCCAGCAACTCCTCATTGTGCCCCGACCCATAGCCGGTGGCGGTGTCGAAAAAGGTGATCCCCAGATCCACCGCGCGATGCAGCGTGGCAATCGAGCCCGCCTCATCGGCATGGCCATAGACATGCGAGAGGCCCATCGCCCCGAAACCCTGACGGCTGACCTCCAACGAACCGATAGATGGCATGCTCTGCTCCTGCTCCAACCTGCGTATGCGGGGGCCATGAGCCTGTGGCCGCCCGCCGCGCGAGGCATAAAAACTTGGGGCCCGAGAATTAATCATAGTTATCCCATAGGCAATGTGATTTTATTCCGGATGCGCTTCCCGGCCCGATCCCGGCAGCTTGCGTGATGGATGGAGCGCGGCATGGGGCAGGCCGCCCTTTACGGCTCTCATGGCCCGCCTTAAGCAGCGGGGCATGAGCCTCGACGCATCCCTGCCGACCACCCCGACCTTGCCCATCGCCATCGTGGGGGCAGGCTTTTCCGGCACGCTGCTGGCGATCAATCTGGTGAGGCAGGGCGCCCCCGTGGTGCTGGTGGAGCGCGAAGGCGCCCATTTCGCCAAGGGCGTGGCCTATGGCACGCGTCAGGTGGGGCATCTGCTCAATGTGCGCGCCGCCAACATGAGCGCCTTCCCCGAGGACCCAGACCATTTCCTGCGCTGGCTCGATTACGACAAGGGCGAGAAGGCCAACCGCTTCGTCCCGCGCGTTACCTATGGCCATTATCTGCATGAGCTGCTGATGGCGGCGCTGACCGCTTCGCCCGAGCTGCTCTCGATCCGTCAGGGCGAGGCATGCGATGCCACGCTCAGCGCCACCGGCGTGGATGTGCAGATGGCCGATGGCGAGGTGCTGGCGGCGCGTGCTCTGGTGCTGGCCTCGGGCAATTTCGCGCCCGCGATGCTGCCGCTGCTGGCCGATCTGCCCGGGACCATCCTGAAAGCTGACCCATGGGCCGACGATGCGCTGGAGGGGCTGGGCGATGACGCCCATGTGCTGCTGGTGGGCACCGGGCTGACGGCGGCGGATATGGCGATCAGCCTCGACCGCGCGGGCTTTGGCGGCAAGGTCACCGCTTTGTCACGCCGGGGGCTGATGCCGCGTGCCCATGCGGCCGAGGGGCCCAGGCCCGGCCCCGTACCCCGCCCGGCGGAGCGCGGAGCGGCCCTGCTGCAGCGCCTGCGCCACCGCGCGAAAGAGGTGGACTGGCGTGAGGCGGTGGATGAGCTGCGCCCCCATACGCAGGCCCTATGGCGCTTGCATGACCGGCAGCAACAGGCCCGGCTGCTGCGTCATCTGCGCCCGTGGTGGGATGTCCACCGCCATCGCCTGGCCCCGCCCGTTGCCGAGCGGATCGCGCAGATGCAGGCCGAAGACCGGCTGACCCTTCAGGCCGGGCGCATCCTTTCCGCGCGCGAAGAGCAGGGGCGGGCACGGATCACCCTGCGCCCGCGCGGTGCTGCGGGCGAACAGAGCCTCACTGTGGACCGCATCCTGCTCTGCACCGGGCCGGAAAGCGACATCGGGCGCTGCGGCGATCCGCTGCTCGACCGGCTGGCGGCGCGCGGCCTGATCCGCTCCGACCGGCACCGGCTGGGGCTGGATGTCGACCATGCCGGGCGGCTGATCGATGCGCAGGGCGCGGTGCATGAGGCGCTGCTGGCCGTGGGGCCGCTGACGCGCGGGGCTTTCTGGGAAAGCGTGGCCGTGCCCGATATCCGCCGTCAGGTCTGGTCCACGGCCCGCCGCATGACCCAGACTCACTGGGTGGAGGGCGAGGGGCTCTGACGCATTATGCCTGATCGGCGCTTTGGAATCCGCTGCGCTCGGCATGAGCCAGCCGCCAGGCGCGCGGCGTTTCTCCGGTCTTCTTCTTGAAGAAGCGGGTGAAATAGCTGGCCTCGGCAAAGCCCAGTTCCCCGGCGATGCCGGTCACCGACAGAGCCGTATAGGCCAGATAGCGCTGCGCCTCGGCCAGAATGCGTTCATGCAGCATGGCCTGCGGCGAGAGCCCTGCCACCTGCGTGCAGGCCAGCCGCAATTGCGAGACGCTGACCCCCAGCTGCGCGGCCATCGCATCGAGCAGCGGCTGGCGGCGGAACTGCTCCTCCACCAGAGCGCGAAACCGCGCAACCAGCCGCCCGCGCCCATGGCCCGAAGGGGCAGGCGCCGTGCCATCCGGCCAGTGGCGGAACAGATGCAGCAGCACAGCCATCAGATGAATGTCCGCGCCGATCGAACTGCCGCGGCGCCCGCCTTCCAGCTCTTGCCCCAGCCTTTCGAGGTCGGGCGTCAACTGGTCCAGCACGGCCGGCGGCAGATCGACCACGCCGGGTTTCATCATCAGCAGATGCAGGGCGGGCGCGCGCTGCAGCAGGCTTTCGAAATAATGGGTGTCGATGGTCAGGACCCAGCCTTGCGCGCTGCCCTCATAACGGAAGCCATGGATGCGATGGGGCGGCACCACCAGCACCGATCCGCAGGAGAAGGGCTGGCTCTCGCCCTCGATCAGCATCTCGCCATGCCCGCCGGTGACCAGCATCAGCTGGCAGAAGCGCGGATGGACATGCGGCTGGATCACCCAGCCACGCTCGCGGCAGCGGCGCTCCAGCGGTTCTACATTGATGAACCATTTGGGGCGCGGTTCAGCGTCGCCGTAAAGCACATAGCTGGGCACGGGCACATCGCTGCGGCTGCCCGCGATCAGGACGGATTCGACCTGTTTTGGCGATTTGTCCTGTTTAATATCATAATCGCGCATGGCGGGCCTGTACGTGATGGTTCACATTGGCGCAACCCGCAGGACCGCCGCCTCGCGCTGCCCACGACACTGCCTGACCGCTCATAACCTGCCCCAAGAGGACTGCCATGGAAGATCCCCGCGCTAGAATCGCGCGTGAACCGATGCATCTGCGCCAGACACTGGCGATTGCGATTGCCACCGCGCTCAATGCGCTCGACGGTTTCGACGTGCTCTCGATCAGCTTCGCCTCGCCGGGCATTGCCAAAGAATGGCATGTCACCAGGCAGGCGCTGGGCGTGGTGCTGTCGATGGAGCTGATCGGCATGGGGCTGGGCGCCTTCCTGCTCGGCATGCTGGCCGACAGGATCGGGCGGCGCCCCACCATTCTGGGCTGCCTGGTGGTGATGGCCAGCGGCATGCTGGCGGCCTCTTTCGCTCAAGATGTGACGATGCTTTCGGCCTTCCGGCTCTACACCGGCCTTGGCATCGGCGGCATGCTGGCGGCGACCAATGCCATCGTCGCGGAATGCTCGAATGCGCGGCGGCGCAATCTGGCCGTGGCGATCATGGCGGGCGGCTATCCGATCGGCGCGGTGGTGGGCGGCTTTATCGCCTCACAGTTGCTGGCCACGACAGGCCATTGGCAGAGCGTGTTCCAGTTCGGCGCGGCGATGACGGTGTGCTTCATCCCGCTGGTGCTGTGGCTGGTGCCCGAAACCATCGCCTTCCTGCTGATCCGCCAGCCGCGCGGCGCGCTGGAGAAGATCAACCGCACGATGGTGCGCCAGGGCCGCGAGCCTCTCGACTTGCTGCCCCCGCTGCCCGAGGCGAAGAAGGGCGTGGCGCTGGCCCAACTGTTCGCGCCGGGCGTGGCAGGTGTCAGCACGGCGCTGATCCTCGCCTATTTCTCGCATATGATGACCTTCTACTTCCTGATGAAGTGGATTCCCAAGATCATCGTCGACATGGGCTATCCCGCTGCCGCTGCCGGTGGTGTGCTGGTCTGGGCCAATGTGGGCGGGGCGACGGGATCGATCACGCTCTCCATCCTGACCCAGCGCTTTGGCGTGCGCCCGCTGGTGATCGGGCTGATGCTGGGCGGCGCCGCGGCGGTGGCGGCTTTCGGTCAGGGGCTGGGCACGCTGGAGGCGCTGTCGCTGGCGGCCTGCCTTGGCGGCTTCTTCACCAATGGCGCGACGGCGGGGCTCTATGCGGTGATCGCCCAATCCTATCCCGCCGAGTTGCGCGCGGGCGGCACCGGTCTGGTGATCGGCATCGGGCGTGCCGGTGCCGCTTTGGGCCCCATCGTGGCGGGCGCCTTGTTCGAGGCGCATTGGCCGCTCTCGCATGTGGCCGGGGTGATGGCCTGCGGCACGCTGGTGGGCGGCCTTGCCCTCTCGCTGCTGCGCTATCGCGAGGCCGATATCGCCTGATCCTTGGCAGGGCTCTGCCCCCGGACCCTGCTTTTCAATCCTGACCCTGTCTGACCGGGCCGCGCTTTTGCCCTGCGATGGCGCGCGCCCATGCCCCCGAGAGACATCACTGATGACGCGTTTCAACCTTGCCTGTCTGGCCGGCATCGTCGCCACCGCGACCATGGTCCAGACGGCCCATGCCGAAGCTCCACCACCCAGCCTTGGCACCGGCACCGATGTGCCCTCCGATCCGATGTTCGGCGGCACCAGCGCCGCGATCAGGCCCGCGCCCAGGGATGGCGATAAAAAGCCTGTGCTGCCTGCCAGCAACCAGCCGGGCGGGCGGCTGGGCGCGCCGGGCACCTATCAGATCATGCGCTGGGCCGAGGATTGGTCCAGACCGGTCTCATCCGATGCGCCGCTGACCGCGAAGATGAAGCATATCTCGCTGGGGCGTGACGATATCTATCTGACGCTGGGCGGCGGCCTGCGCCTTTACTACACCGATTGGAGCCATGCCTATCTGGGCCAGCGTGCCAATGACAGCGACCGACCCCTGCAGACGCGCGCGCGTTTGAATGCCGATCTGCATATCACGCAATATGTCCGCGCCTTTATCGAACTGGGCGACAACCGCGAATATGGCGAGAATTTCACCACCGGGCCCAATGTCGACCGCTTCGATATCCAGCAGGCCTTTGTCGATCTGACGGTGCCGCTGGGCAAGGCGGGGCAGATCACCTTCCGCCCGGGCCGCTATGAAATGCCGCTGGGCAATGGCAAGCTGATGGGCGTGCGCGAGGGGCTGAACATGCGCCTTTCCTATCAGGGCTTCCGCGCCACCTATATTCTGCCGGGCAAGATCAGCATCGACGCCTTCGACGTGCGCCCGATCAACATCAAGCCCGGCACCTTCGACGATGGCCCGAATCACACCAGCATCTATCGCGGCATCTATGCCAGCTCTGCCGCGCTGGTGCCGGGGCTGACGACGGACCTCTATTTCTATCAGGTCAACCGCGACACGGCGACGCTCTACACCGGCAAGGGCGCCGATACGCGCCAGAACTGGGGCGCGCGCATCGCCCGCAAGACGAAGCATTATGACCTCGATCTGGAGGGCAACCTTCAGCGCGGCCATTTCGTGGGGCAGCAGATCGATGCCTATGCCGTGATGCTGGATGCGGGTTACACCTTTGCCGAGCAGACATGGACGCCGCGTCTGGGCGTGCGGGCCAACATCTTCTCGGGCGATGGCAAGGCTAATGACGGCAAGGCGGGCACCTTCTGGGCAGCCTCGCCGCGCCTGCCGCTGATCAGCGAGGCGGCGTTTTTCGCGCTTTCCAACCTGATGGATGTCTATCCGATGGTGACGGTCAAGCCGCGCAAGGATCTGGCGATCACCGTGGGGCCGGACTTCCTGTGGCGTAACTCCACCGCCGACGGCATCTACATCGGCCCGGCGGGGGCAACGCTGAAGGCCTATGACGGCAGCCGGGCGATTGGCACCGATCTCAATCTGGAAGCCACCTGGCAGGCCACCAAAAGCGTGCAGTTCCGCCTTTACGAGACCTATTTCTCCGGCACGCGCTCGATGAAGGCGGATGGCGGCAGAAATGGCAATTACTTCGGCCTGCTGGGCGAGCTGCGCTTCTAGCCTTTTGTCTTGCCGCGTTTTCCGAGTCGCCGGGTGATTGCACCCGGCTTGCAAACGCTTTGGGGAGGCGAGGAACCGCCGCGCGGGGCAAGGCATTTCATCGCCATGAGATGCTTTCGCACAGAACCGGCGATCGGGCCCCACGCGCAGGGATTCGGTCTGGCCGGGCAGGGGCGCCTCCTTGGACGCTGAGCCTGCCAGACCCAGGCATGTTCCCAAGGCCGGGGCAGGGCGCTGGCGCGGCTGGTTTTTCGGCATCATGCTGGTGGGCGCGCTGGTGGCGGCGGTGCTGCGTCGCCATGAGATCGCCCGCCTGCTGGTGCTGGTGAGCAAGGCCAGCCCTGACTGGCTCGCCGCGGCGCTGGGCTTGCAAATCCTGACCTATGTCTGCCTCGCGCTGGGCTGGCAGGCGGTGCTGCGCCATGCCGGGCATCCGCAGCCGATGCCGCGCCTGCTGCGTATCGCGATCACCAAGCTGTTCGCCGATCAGGCGCTGCCCAGTGCGGGGCTGGGCGGCAATGTGGTGCTGGTGGACCAGCTGATGCTGAATGGCGTGCCGCGCGGTGCCTCGGTTGCGGCGCTGATCCTCTCGATGATCGGCTTTTACGCGGCCTATGCGGTGTTTGCCGTGGCGATGCTGATGCTGCTCTGGCTGCATGGGGCGATCACGCCCTGGATCACCGGGCTGGTCAGCCTGTTTCTGCTGGTGGCGATGGCCATTCCGGGCACGGCGCTGTGGCTGAGGCAGCGTGGACGCCGCCCGCTGCCGCGCTGGATGGCGAAGCTGGGCTTTGTGCGCGATCTGCTCGTCACTGTGGGGGAGGCGCCCGGCACCCTGCTGCGCGACCGCCCGCTGATCGCTCAGGTCACCTTCTGGAACGCGCTGATCTTTCTGCTGGATGCTGCCACGCTGCTGGCGTGCCTGAGGGCGCTGGGGCAGGGGGCGGCAGGCCAGAATGCGGGACTATGGGCCGAACTGGTGACGGCCTATATCGCCTTCATGATGGCCTCGATCGTCATCACGCTGGGGCCGGTGCCGCTGGGGCTGGGCAGTTTCGAGGCGACCTGTACCCTTATGCTCAGCCTGATGGGCGTGCCCTCCGGCACAGGGCTGACGGCGACGCTGCTGTTGCGGGTGTTGACGCTATGGCTGCCGCTGCTGCCGGGTCTGCTGCTGATGCGGGGCGCCATCGCGCCGCATCAGGATGGTTGAAAGGCCGGGGCGCCTTCTCAGCACCCCGGCACAAAACTCAGGCCGCGTTGGCTTCGGCCTCAACCTTCTTGCGGGGGCCGCGCTTGGCCGGAGCCGCGCCATCCTTGGCGGGGGTGCGGGGCTTCTTGGCGGTTTCGCCTTCGCCGGCAGGCTTGCGGCCCAGACCGATCTTCACCGCCAGCTCCTTGCGGCGCGCGGCATAATCGGGGGCGACCATCGGATAATCGGCATTGAGGCCCCAACGCGCGCGATACTCAGCCGGGCTCAGCCCATGATCGGTGGCCAGATGGCGCTTGAGCATCTTCATCTTGGTGCCGCAATCGAGGCAGGTTAGCGTATCGGACTTGAGCGAAGCACGCACCGACACCGCAGGCTCCGGCTTGTGCTCGGCCGGCGCTTCCTGGCCCAGGCCCTGCAGCGAACCGTAAACCGACTGGATCAGACGAGGCAGATCGTCACACGACACAGTGTTGTTGCTGACATGCGCCGAAACAATATCAGCGGCAAGCGTAAGCAATGTTTCATTAGCCATGGCGACTTCTCTCCTCGTTGGGCCTTGGATGGCCGCACTTTACACAAGAGAAGCGCTTTGTGGGTAAAAAATTGTAACGAATGCTTGCGGTTACAATCGATTAACTGATCCGGATCGGGTTTTTCGCGTGTTTTGCAAAGCTGCAAGGGGAAATTTGCGGGGCTGGCGCAGTCAGGGCACGCTTTACCGCATTGCCCTCCGCAAAAATACCATGAAATGAAGGATTTCATGGTGGGCGCGACAGGGATTGAACCTGTGACCCCACCCGTGTGAAGGGTGTGCTCTACCGCTGAGCTACGCGCCCGCCGTGGCGGCTGTGTGACTGGCCATCCTCCCAAAGCCAAGGCCGGGGGATGGTGGGCGCGACAGGGATTGAACCTGTGACCCCACCCGTGTGAAGGGTGTGCTCTACCGCTGAGCTACGCGCCCGCTGTCACTTGCGGAGAGGCGCCACTAGACGCACCGCGCGGCGTTGACAAGTGGCTCGCGAAAATTATTGAGCAAAGCCATGACTGACACGCCAGAAACCAGCTCGCCCGCCACCACCACCGGTACGGATACCCCGCCCGACCGTCTGGCGATCAATCCCGCCAGCCCGCATTTCAATGCCGATCTGCTCCAGCGCGGCATTGGCATCCGCTTCAAGGGCGTGGTGCGCAACAACGTCGAGGAATACTCGATTTCGGAAGGCTGGGTGCGCGTGCAAGCCGGCAAGTCCATGGACCGCAAGGGCAATCCCCTGACCATCAAGCTGAGCGGGCCCGTGGAAGCATGGTTCGAGGATCTGGGCGAAAACGCTCCGGTGGCCAAGGCCTGAGGTTTCAAGACAAGTAAGGTGCGAGGGCCATCGCCCTCGCGCTCCCTTTCATGTCTACGTTGTGCTTCGGGTTCGGCCATAGGGCCAAGTTTGCAGCGCCGCAGGCTTTTAAATTGCCTGTGTCACGTATCGATCAAAAGATTGCCTGCCTGCGGCGCCCTAATACCGCGCAGGTGGAGAGACAGGGCACTCCATTTCGGTGTCACTGCCCTTTCGCCGGAAGACGGAATGGGAGCGCGAGGGGGTAACCCCCTCGCATTATCCTTCTTCTTTACCGCCGGGAAAACGCCGCGATAATCGCCCCGATCGGATCGCTGGTCCAGCGGCTGGCCGCCAGCCCATGCACCGGCACCGCAGGCCCGCGCGGATAGATAAAGCCCGACACCGGCCAATGTGTGCTGCCCAACCCCTGAATGGGGTCGAACCACACGCGCACCTGGCTCCAGTCTCCGGCAGGGGAGACGTCCACGGCCATCACATCGCGCTCCACCTGACCGCGCTTGCCGTTGATCGGCGACCAATTGGCATGGCGCAGCAGCACGCGGCGCGAATCGACCACGCGGCTGACCATGGCGACATGGCCCAGCACCATCTTGCCATGCGGGCGGAAGGCCATCACGGCGCCGACGCGGGGCGTGTTGCCCCGGCTGTAGCGCCCGGCGGCCTGGCTCCACCATGTGCGGGCGTCACCGAAAAGCTGGATGCCTGAGGCCTGACGGGCATAGGGCACGCATTGCAGATAGCCGGGCAGCACTTCGTCAGCGGCGGAGACGGCCAGTCTCGGGGCCTTGCTCGCGGCGTAGCCTGTGGAGGCAGCCTTGCGGCGGGTGGGCGCGGCGTAGCCATAGCGCGTCGCGCGCGATGGCGTGCTGGCTTCCGGCAGCAGATTGGCCGGTGTGCTCACCCCGATGCGGTAGTTGTTGACGCTGGTCACGCCCGTCACCCGATAGGCCGAGCTGTGGCTGCTGGTCACATCCACGAACTGTATTGTGCCGCGTGCCAGCGCGGGCGCAGGTGTGAGGGCCGCAAGGCAAGAGATTGCCGTGCAAAAACTTGCCGCCCGCAAAGCCGATGCCCAAAAGGCCGGTTTCACGCGCAACGGCTCCGTCACGCATGCCCCAAGGAGAATCTGTCCCGTCATGAATGCGGCAATAACTTGCCGACTCTTAGGGGCTGGTCGCTTGATATGGTTACCAAGACCTCAACCAGATTGAACGATATCGGCGATCACAGTCTTGTCGATTTTTGGCACGGCTGGGCGGCAGGGCTGCGCCGAATCGCGGTTTTTCTTGCTTTTCGGGCGGGGTGGAGGCAAGGGGCGTCGCTTCCCGTGTGCAGCGACAGATGCCGGGGCAAGGGCAAAAGCACTGGGCTTTGCCACGCTTGCCCGGCAAAAATATGCTGACCCGGCAAATGCTTGCCTTCTGGATCATCAACACATGCTGCCTCAAGTTATCATCATCGGTCGCCCCAATGTGGGCAAGTCCACGCTGTTCAACCGGCTCGTTGGCAAGAAGCTGGCGCTGGTCGACGATCAGCCGGGCGTGACGCGTGACCGCCGCTTCGGGGAAGCAAATCTACTGGGTCTGGAGTTCACCATCGTGGACACCGCCGGTTGGGAAGATGAGGATGCGCACACCCTGCCGGGCCGCATGCGCGCCCAGACCGAGGCCGCGCTGGTCGGCGCCGATGTTGCGCTGTTCTGCATTGATGCGCGCGCTGGCCTGACCCCGCTGGACGAGGAAATTGCCCGCTGGCTGCGTGAGCAGACCGTGCCGGTGATTCTGGTGGCCAACAAGGCCGAAGGCCGCAGCGGCGACGCCGGCTTCTTCGAGGCCTTCTCTCTGGGCATGGGCGAACCGCTGGCGATCAGCGCCGAGCATGGCGAGGGCATGGCCGACCTGTTCAGCGCCCTGCTGCCTCATATCGAGCGCGAGGGCGAGGAATACGAGCAGGAAGACGAGATCGATCCCGAGGATGAGGAAGCGCTCAACCGCGCACCCCTCAAGCTGGCCATCGTCGGGCGGCCCAATGCGGGCAAGTCCACGCTGATCAACTCGATCCTGAAGGACGACCGCCTGCTGACCGGACCCGAGGCCGGGATCACCCGCGATTCGATTGCCATCGACTGGGAATGGACCGATCCGGCCAGCGGCGATGTGCGCCCCGTCCGCCTGATCGACACCGCCGGCATGCGCAAGAAGGCCAATGTCACCGAGAAGCTGGAACGCCTCTCGGTGGCTGACGCGCGCCGCGCCATCGATTTCGCCGAGGTCGTCGTGCTGCTGCTCGACGCCACGCGCGGGCTGGAGCATCAGGATCTGAAAATCGCCTCCATGGTGCTGGAGGAAGGCCGCGCGCTGATGATCGCCATCAACAAATGGGACATCGCCGAGGACGCCTCCGCCCTGTTCAACGGCATTCGCGGCGCGCTCGACGATGGTCTGGCGCAGGTGAAGGGCCTGCCGCTGATCACGGTTTCGGCGCGCACCGGCAAGGGCCTCGACACGCTGCTGACCGCTGCCTTCGAGCTGCGCGCGGCCTGGTCGAAGCGCGTGCCCACCGCGCTGCTCAACCGCTGGTTCGACAAGGCGCTGGCCAGCAACCCGCCCCCGGCGCCGGGCGGCAAGCGCATCAAGCTGCGCTACATCACGCAGGCCAAGACTCGCCCGCCCGGCTTCATCCTGTTCGGCACGCGTCTGGACGATCTGCCGATGAGCTATCAGCGCTATCTGATCAACGGCATCCGCCGCGAACTGGGCTTCGACGCTGTGCCGGTGCGCATGACGTTGCGCATGCCCAAGAATCCGTTCGCGGATAAGAAATAAGGCAGGAAGATGCGAGGGGGTTACCCCCTCGCGCTCCCATAACGTCTTCCGACGAAAGGGCAGTGGCGCCGCATCGGCGTGCACCGGCTCTCCACCTGCGCGACAGGCAGTGAATGTCTCTGCGTGGTAGACGTTAAAGCCTGCGGCGCGGCAAGCTGAGCGCAAGGCCGAACCCGATGCGCTACGTAGACATTAAAGGGAGCGCGAGGGTGTAACACCCTCGCACTTCACCTTCTTATTCTCTTGAAAAACCTTAATTCTGCGCCGGAATACAGGTGATCCCGGCAGCCACCAGCTTATGGCAAGCGGCCTTGGCGCTCTCTTCCGAATAGCCCCCGGCCATCAGACGGGTGACCTTGCCTGTGGGCACGTTCATGCGCGGATGCCCGGCGACTTCCGGCAGACGGCTGGCCTTGGCCCATTGCGCATCGACGTTGGCGGGCACGCCGAAAGCACCGAGCTGGATCTTCCAGGTCCCGCTGGCCGGAGCAGGCTTCGGCGCGGCGGGGGCGGGCTTGGCGGCGACAGGCGCGGGCTTCGGAGCCACAGGCTTGGGCGCTGGCGGCGTGCGGGTCGCAACCGGGTTCGGCGCCTCGCCGGGCGTGGCGGCGGTCGGAGTCGGCTTGGGAGCGGGCTTGGCCCTAGGCGGCGGCGGGGCCTTGACCGGCGCGGGCGAAGGCGCGGCGGCAGGCGGCGTGGCAACAGCCGCCGGGGCGGTGGCCACCGGCGAGGGCGCCACCGTGTTGCCCAGATCGTTGCTGGCGAACTGGCGCTGGCGGTTGGCGTCGATTTTGGTGCTCAGCTCGCTGGCCAGAGAGGCGCCGCGCTGGCGGTCCTCCATGGAGATGAACTTGTCCATCTGCTCCAGAGCGGCGCGGGCCTGAGGCAGCGGGGGCTGGCCGTCGACAGACTGGTTGGCCAGCGTTTCCAGAGCATAGGCGCGCACCCAGTCCTTGGGCACGTTCTCGCCGTTGAAATGGGCGATGCCGAGGAGATAGAGCGCACGCTTCTCGCCGCGATCGGCAGCGGCCTGAATATAGGGCATGGCCTGCGCGTGCTGGCCGCGCTGGAAGAGGAGAAGGCCGTAATTGTCGGCGGCCTCGGTGTGGCCCCTGGCGGCGGCCTTGGCGAAAAGCACTTCGGCGCGGGTCAGGTCCTGAGGGACGCCCTTGCCCCATTTGTAGGCTTGGCCAAGGTTGAACTGGGCATCGGGGTCGCCCTTGTCGGCCAGGGCCTGCCATTCGTGGATGGCGGCGGCATAGTCGCGCTGAGCGGCGGCCTTGTTTCCGGCGGCACTGGCGGCTTCGGCGCGGCTCCAGGCATCGACACCGGCCTTGGCATCGGCCAGCGCGGTCTGGGCCGTCAGGCCGCAGGCGGCCAGCGCGCCCAGCAGGGCGGCGCTTTTCAGGCCCGCCGTGGGGAGCGCGGCGCGGCGCCCGTGGATGCGAATCATCTTGGTTCCCTTCCGTGTGGCAGGCGGGGGCTGCCGACCATCTCGTGCTCTGCGCATAAGCAAATGTGGTAAACAAAAACTTGTAAAGGGCAGGGTGTTCATGCGGAATTCCGCGCGGATTCGAGGATGCCTTAGTGGGTTTTAAGGGTTCGTTAGGAACGATCTGCAATCTTTCCCCGTGAAAAATGCCTGCGTCCGGCTGACACGCCGATGCCTTGGGGAAAGACCGATGCTGTCCAAGCCTGCTCAAAACCGCCGTTCCGCGCTGCTTCGCGCCCCATTGCGGGTTGTGCCACTGGGCGGGGCGCTGGCTCTGGCCCTGCTGGGCGGCGCTCAGGCGATCGCCGAGGGCGCCGCGCCTGCGGGCGCTTCGGTCCAGACCATCGCCGCCGGCGAATCGGCTCTGCGCAAGGCGCCGCGCGATGCGGCCACCCGCGCCGCGCTGGGCCGTGCCTATCTGCGTGGTGGACGTTTCGAATCGGCGGTGACGGTGCTGAGCGATGCGGTGGTGCTGGGCGACAATTCGCCGCGCACGACATTGAGTCTCGCTCTGGCACAAACGGCGCTGGGGCACAGCCGTGAGGCGCTGGCCTTGCTGCAGACGGTACAGGGCACGCTGCCCGCTGCCGATTACGGTCTGGCGCTGGCGCTGGCGGGCGATTCGGCAGGCGGTGTGACTGTGCTGGCCAATGCGGCACGCGCGGGCGACGCCAATGAGAAGCTGCGCCAGAATCTGGCCTATGCCTATGCGCTGGATGGCCGCTGGGCCGAGGCGCGCAATGTTGCCGCCATGGATCTTTCGCCTGACAAGCTGGATGAGCGCCTGACGCAATGGGCCGCCACGGCCCGCCCTGATGCCACCCGCCAGCGCGTTGCAGCGCTGCTGGGCGCGCCGGTGGTTGGCGATCCGGGTCTGCCGACGGCTCTGGCCCTGCGTGATGAGGCGCCCGGCGCTCAGCTGGCCGCCAAGGCCCCCGCTGCCGCGCCTCAGCCCATGGCCGAGAAGGAATTGCCTGCCGTGGCGACGGCTGCTGTCAGCGCGCCGGTGGTTCCGGCTCGTGCGGCTCCTGCCGTTGTTTCGACGCCGGTCGTCGAGCCGGTTCGTGACGTTGCTCCCGAAGCCGCGCCAGCTCAGCCTTCGGGCCGGGCTGCGATGGGCGGGGTGATGGCCTGGTCGGAAGTCCCTGCGACTCCGGCGGCTCAGCCTGCGCCCCGCGCGGTGCCGACGCGTGTCGCTTACGAAGCGCCCGCCCCCAAGGCTCGCGGCGTGAAGGTGGCGAAGGTTCAGCCTGCCAGGCTGCGGGTGGCCAAGGCCGAGGTGACGCGTTCGGCTGCGGGCTCGCATCTGGTGCAGCTTGGCGCTTTCAGCAATCAGGCCAATGCCGAAAAGGCCCGCAAGATGGCCATGGCGCGCGGCGATCTGCGCAGCCATGAGGTCACCATCACCAAGGCCACCGTCAATGGCCGCGAATTCTGGCGCGTGGCCGCTTTGGGCTTCGACTCGAACTCGGCGCAGGGTGCCTGCGGCCGAGTGAAGAAGTCGGGCGGCGTGTGCATGGCCATGTCGGGCAAGAGTGCCGAGCCAGCAGGGCAGGCTCTGGCCATGGCCAGCGTGCCGGCGGCTCCGGGCCACAAGCGCTAAATCACAAATCCTTTGAGCGGGGTAGGCGCCTTCCTTCGGGAAGGCGCCTTTTTGCGTCAATCGACCTGCGTGCCGCCCTTGAACAGGCCCAGCACGCGGCCCTGCACGGGCTGGCGGTCAAAGGGCGTGTTGCCAGCGGCAGCCGCCATCTTGTTCGAATCGACGATCCACGGCTTGTCGGCATCGATCAGCGCGATGTCGGCCTGAGCGCCCACCGCCAGCACGCCCGCATCCACGCCCAACAGGCGCGCCGGGTTGGTGGCCAGCAATTCGAAGGCGCGGGCCATATCGATCACGCCATCGCGCACCAGAGTCATGGTCAGCGGCAGCAGCGTTTCGGCGCCCGCCATGCCGGGTTCGGCGTCCGCGAAGGGCAGTCGCTTGTCTTCGGGGCCGCGAGGATCGTGGCCGCTGGCGATGACGTCGATCGTGCCGTCGCCGATGGCGGCGATCACGGCCTTGCGGTCATCCTCCTGACGCAGCGGCGGCGAAAGGCGGCAGAAGGTGCGGAAATCGGCCAGCGCTGTGTCCGAGAGCATGAAATGCGCCGGGGTCACGCCTGCGGTGATGCGCAGACCCTTCGCCTTGGCCACGCGCACCAGATCGAGCGCGGCCTTGGTGGTGATCTGGCGGAAGTGCAGGGCGGCACCTGCCATTTCGGCCAGAGCGATGTCGCGGGCGACGGCGACGGCCTCGGCCTCACGCGGGGCGCTGGGCAGGCCGAGGCGGGTGGCCATCTCGCCTGCGGTGGCCACGGCGCTGCCGGTGATCCCGGCATCCTCGGCATGGGTGATGACCGTCATGCCCAGCATGGCGGCATAGCGCAGCAGGCGCAGCATCACGCCCGAGTCGCCGATCCAGGCGCGGCCCGTGGCGACAGCCTTGGCGCCCGCATCGCGCATCATGGCGATCTCGGCCAGCTCCTTGCCTTCCAGCCCGCGCGTGGCGGCGGCGAGGGGGTGGACCCACAGGTCGGGCTTGCCGCTTTGCGCGGCGTAGCGGGTGTTGCTCGGGCGGTCGATCACCGGGCTCTGGTCGGGCATCAGCGCGGCGCGGGTGATGCCGCCGAAGTGGAAGGCGGGCTTGTCGATGGCGAAGACACCGAGGTCCACCAGACCGGGCGTGACCAGCGCGCCCTTGGCATCGACCACGGTGTCGCCGGCTTCGGCGCTGATATCGCCCAGCGCGACGATGCGATCATCCACGGCGCGCAAGGTGCCCTTGAACGGGACCTTGCCCGGCGTGACCAGCAGGCCGTTCACGATGGTGAGGGGAGCGTGCTTCATGCCCAGCCCTCCATGCCGCGCGCGCGCCTTGTCAGGATCTCCAGCGCGGCCATGCGGACGGCGACGCCCATCTCGACCTGACGGGTGATCAGGCTGCGCTCGGGCAGATCGGCCACGGTCGAGTCGATTTCGATGCCGCGGTTCATCGGGCCGGGGTGCATCACCACAGCATCCGGCGCGGCCTTGGCGAGGCGCGCGGGGCTCAACCCGTAAAGGTGGCGGTATTCGCGGGGGCTGGGGATGAACTGGCCGCTCATGCGTTCGTTCTGCAGGCGCAGCATCATCACCACTTCCGTGCCCTCCAGCGCCTTGTCGAAATCATGGTAGGGGGTGACGCGCATCTGCTCGATCCCCTCGGGCATCAGGGCGGGGGGCGCGCAAACGCGCACATCGGCGCCCAGAGCCGTGAGCGAAAGAATGTTCGAGCGGGCCACGCGGCTGTGCAGGATATCGCCGCAGATCACGACCTTGAGGCCCACAAAACCTTCGCCGCCGGTGAACTTCAGCGACTGGCGGATGGTCAGCGCATCGAGCAGCGCCTGCGTGGGGTGTTCGTGCTGGCCATCGCCCGCGTTGAGCACCGGGCAGTCCACCTTGTCGGCGATCAGCCGCACCGCGCCCGAGGAGGCATGGCGGATCACGATGGCGTCCGCCCGCATCGCGTTGAGCGTCATCGCCGTATCGATCAGCGTCTCGCCCTTTTTCACGCTGCTGGTGGCGGCATGCATGTTCACCACATCGGCGCCAAGGCGCTTGCCCGCGATCTCGAAGCTCAGCAGCGTGCGCGTCGAATTTTCGAAAAAGGCGTTGATGATGGTGAGGCCGCGCAGCGCCTCGACGCGCTTTTCGGGCTGGCGGTTCAGCTCGACCCAGCGTTCCGCCTCATCGAGCAGGAACAGGATCTCATGCGGGGCAAGTCCGGCGATGCCGAGCAATCCGCGATGAGGAAAAGCGAGCGAGCCCGCAGGGAAGCGCGACGCCTGCCCGGCACTGGAAGCCGGCAGGGGAGGGAGCTGAAAGGATGTCATCGAAGACGATTCCCTAGTGCGCCGGGGGCTCTTGCTCAAGCCCGTTTGCCCCTTTCTCCACTTGTGTTTAAGGGGAGGGGCTCTTGCGGCGCGGAACAAGCGGCTCCACCTTGGGTTTTCGCTCTGCTGCATCATCATGGAATAAGGACGGAAAACGGCATGATCTTCGCGCGCAAGGTTTGGAACCTGCTGGTCGCGATCAAGGACGCGCTGGTGCTGGTGATGGCGCTGCTGTTCTTCTTCCTGCTGTTTGCCGCGCTGACGGCGCGTGGGCCTTCGCCTCAGGTGCGCAAGGGCGCGCTGCTGATCAAGCTGGATGGCGCGGTGGTGGAGGAACTGCCCCGCCTCGATCCCATGAGCGCGCTCACGGGCGAGGGCGTCAGCCAACAGGTGCGCGAGCGTGATGTGGTGCGCGCGCTGAAAGGCGCCGTGGCGGATGACAAGATCCGCGCCGTGGCCATTGATATGTCCGGTTTCTCGGGTGGCGGTCTGGTCCATCTGGAAGAGATCGGCGCGGCGATGGACGCGGTGAAGGCCGCCAAAAAGCCGGTGCTGGTCTATGGCCTGATGCTGGATGATGCCGGCATGCTGCTGGCCGCTCATGGCAGCGAGGTGTGGCTCGATCCGCTGGGCGGCGCTTTCGTGCCGGGGCCGGGGGGCTATCGTCCCTATTTCGGTCCGCTGCTCGAAAAGCTGATGATCAACGTCCATGTCTTCCGCGTGGGCACTTATAAGGATTTCGTGGAGCCCTACATCCGCAATGGCATGTCGGACCCGTCGCGCGAGTCGAATCAGGCGCTGATCGGCTCGATCTGGGGTGAGTGGCAGGCCAATGTCGCCAAGGCGCGCCCGCAGGCGGATATTGCCGGCGTGGTGAAGGACCCGCTGGGCCTGCTCAAGGCGGCGGGCGGCGATGCGGCTCAGGCGGCGCTGAAGGCCAGACTGGTGGATCGCATCGGCAACCGCACCGATTTCGGCCAGCGCGTGGCGGATGTGGCGGGCGATGACCGCAACGACAAGCGCCCCGGCGCCTTCGCCCATACCACGCTGGACACCTGGATTGCCGCCAATCCGGAAAGCACCAAGGGCAAGTCCATCGGCGTCATCACCATCGCGGGGGACATCACCGACGGCAAGGAAGGCCCCGGCACGGCGGGCGGCGAGCGCATCGCGCGGCTGATCGATTCGGCGCAGCAGCGCAAGCTGTCGGCGCTGGTGGTGCGTGTCGATTCCCCCGGCGGCTCGGTGCTGGGCGCCGAGGCGATCCGCGCGGCGATCGAGCGGCAGAAGAAGCTGGGCCTGCCCATCGTGGTCTCCATGGCCAATTATGCGGCGAGCGGCGGCTATTGGGTCTCCACACCCGCGACGCGCATCTTTGCCCAGCCCGGCACGATTACCGGCTCGATCGGCATCTTCGCTGTGGTGCCCAGCTTCGAGAAGGCGCTGGCTCATTGGGGCGTAACGGGTGATGGCGTGCGCACCACACCCTTGTCCGGCCAGCCCGATCTGATCACCGGCCTGACGCCTGAGGTGGAAGCCCTGCTTCAGGCCGATATCGAGGGCGGTTATGGCCGCTTTATCAAGCTGGTGGCCACGTCGCGCCACAAGACGCCGGAAGAGGTCGATGCCATCGCACAGGGCCGCGTGTGGGATGGCGGCACGGCGCGTCAGAAGGGTCTGGTCGATGCGTTTGGCGGGCTGGACGATGCGCTGGCCTATGCCGCCGATCAGGCCAAGCTGAAGGATGGCGAATGGCATGCCGAATTCCTGCAGCAGAAGCCCTCCGCGTTGGTGCAGCTGGCCCAGAGCCTGCGCGGCAGTGATGATGACAGCAGCGGCAATCAGGCCAGCGACGATGATGACAGCCATGCGCTCTCCGGCGATCTGAGCGGGCTGATTGCCGCGCGCCAGCAGATGGGTCTGGCCCGGATGGTGGCGCAGGCGAAAATGCTGATGGGCACGCAGGGCGCGCAGGTGCGCTGTGTGGAATGTTCGGTGACGCTGGGGGCTGGCGTGGCGCCCAGGGGCGGCGTGCTGGGCCAGTCGGGCTGGAGCGCCTTTACGCTGATGCGGCTGGCGCAATGGGTGGGCATCGCGCCCCACCCGTAAGGCGCTGTTTTGAAAATGCGCGAAAGCGCATTTTCGGCGCGGCACCGGCCCTCTCCCCCACCCGACCACCCATAGAATACTGCCGTTGGGTGGCCGGGTGGGGGAGAGGGCCGGTGCCGCAAATCCGGCTTCGCCGGATTTCCAAAAAAGCCTCGGATCAGCCGGTTTGACGCGGGGTTTTCACCGGTCCCGCGCTTTTCGCGTGCATGCTCTTGCCCTTTTGGCGCGAGTACACTAGGGCGCACCCCTTGAATTTTCGCGGCTTCGTGTGTCAAGCGGGCGTGGCGGAATTGGTAGACGCGCTGGTTTTAGGTACCAGTATCGAAAGATGTGGGGGTTCGAGTCCCTTCGCCCGCACCAATTTCCGCCCCGGGCCAAGGGCAGGACACACGGCGCCATCTCGCTTTGGGAAGGCTTTCAAATCATGCAGATCGTCGAAACCACGAACGAAGGCCTCAAGCGCGGCTTTACGGTCACCATCCCCGCCGCGCTGATCGCCGAGAAGGTCGATGGCGAGATCGCTCGCGTCGCCCCGCAGGTGCAGCTGCCCGGCTTCCGCCCCGGCAAGGTGCCCGCGAATCTGGTGCGCAAGCGCTTTGGCGACCAGATCCATCAGGACGCCCTGCAGGGCACCATCCGCGAGGCGCTGGACAAGGTCATCATCGACCAGCAGCTGCGCCCCGCCACTCAGCCCGACGTGGCGCTGACCGAAGGCTATGAGCTGGGCAAGGATGCCGAGCTGACCGTCGCCCTCGAAGTGCTGCCCACCATCTCGGCCCCGGACCTGACCGGTCTGAAGCTGGAAAAGCTGGTCGTGCCCGTCAAGGACGAGGCCATCGACGAGGCCGTGCAGCGCGTTGCCAGCAGCGCCAAGCGCTTCACCGACGCCGAAGAGGGCAAGCTTGCCGCTGACGGCGACCAGCTGACCATCGATTTCCTGGGCAAGCTGGACGGCGTGCCTTTCGATGGCGGTCAGGCTGAAGATGCCGCGCTGGAAATCGGCGCCGGTCGTTTCATCCCCGGTTTCGAAGAGCAGCTCGTCGGCGCCAAGGTCGGTGACGAGAAGGTCATCACCGTGACCTTCCCCGAGGACTACCCCGCCGAGAACCTGAAGGGCAAGGAAACCACCTTTGACATCAAGGTCAAGGGCATCAAGGTTGCCGCCGAAACCGTCATCGACGACGAGTTCGCCAAGAGCCTGGGCCTGACCGATCTGGAGCAGCTCAAGGGCCTGCTGAAGGGCCAGCTGGAGGGCGAGACCGCCCAGCTGACCCGCACTCAGATGAAGCGCCAGCTGCTCGACATTCTGGCCGAAGGCCATGACTTCGACGTTCCCCCCACCATGGTGGAAGCCGAATTCAACCAGATCTGGCAGCAGCTCACGCAGGAAGCTTCCAACGAGGAAGATCCCGCCGCCGCTCTGGCCGAGATCGAGGCCGAGAAGGACGATTACCGCGGCATCGCCGTGCGCCGCGTGCGCCTGGGTCTGCTGCTGAGCGAGATCGGCCAGAAGAACGGCGTCGAGGTTTCGCAGCAGGAAATGCAGATGCTGGTGCAGCAGGCCGCTCAGCAGTATCGCCCCGAGGACCGTCAGCGCTTCGCCGAGTACATCCAGAGCGAGCCGATGGCTGCTGCTCAGCTGCGCGCCCCGCTGTATGAAGAGAAGGTCGTGGACTTCCTCTTCGAGCAGGCCGAAGTGACCGAGCGCGAAGTGACCAAGGAAGAGCTGCAGGCGGCCATCGAGGCTGACGAAGGCGAAGCCGGCCACGTCCATGGCCCCGATTGCGGCCATGACCACGGTGAAGCCAAGCCCGCCAAGAAGGCGGCGAAGAAGGCTGCTGCTGACGCCGATGCCGACGCGGACGTGACCGAGGAAGCGCCGAAGAAGAAGGCCGCTCCCAAGAAGAAGGCCGAGGCCGCCGAGGCTCCTGCCGAGGGTGAGGCTGCTGCTGAAGCCGCCCCCAAGAAGAAGGCTGCCCCCAAGAAGAAGGCCGCCGAGGAGAACTGAGTTTCTCACCCGGTGGCCCGAAAGGGCACAGGAACAGGCCCGGCGCGAGGAACTTTCCCGCGCCGGGCTTTTCCGTTTTTCGCCGGATTGGGCTGCCCCGTCAGCGCCTTGGCGCGCGGTTCGCCCCACTCGCCGCAAGGCTTCTTCCGGCCCTCTGCCTTGGGGATATCGCCCCGTGGCACAGATTTCTTGGGTTAATCCCCTTGAACATCGCCCAAAGTCACGCGACATAGGTTGGCCAAGGCAAGAGGAATTTTTGATGATCGACCTGTTCGGACATGGCAGCCACAGCACGCAGGGTCAGTTCACGCGCGACCCGGTCACCGGCAGCCTGATCCCCGTCGTGGTGGAACAGTCGAGCCGCGGTGAACGCAGCTTCGACATCTATTCGCGCCTGCTGCGCGAGCGAATCATCTTCGTGACCGGCCAGATCGAGGATCACATGGCCAGCGTCATCGTCGCCCAGCTGCTGTTCCTCGAGTCGGAGAACCCGACCAAGGACATCAGCATGTACATCAACTCGCCCGGCGGCGTGGTGACGGCTGGTCTGTCGATCTACGACACGATGCAGTACATCAAGCCCAAGGTCTCCACCGTGTGCATCGGCCAGGCCTGCTCGATGGGCAGCTTCCTGCTGGCCGCCGGTGAACCCGGCATGCGCGTGGCTCTGCCCAATGCGCGCATCATGATCCACCAGCCCAGCGGCGGCGCCCAGGGCATGGCTTCGGACATCGAGATCCAGGCCCGTGAGATCCTGCGCATTCGCAAGCGCATGAATGATCTTTACGTGAAGTTTACCGGTAAGAGCCTTGAAGAGATCGAGGCCGCCATGGACCGTGACACCTTCCTTGAAGCCGATGAGGCGCTCAAGTTCGGTCTGATCGACAAGGTCTTCGAAACCCGTCCCGATGGCGATGCGCCCGCGGCCGGTTAAGGAATGATCGGGACCGGTGCTTCATGCACCGGCAAGGCCCGCCCTGATAGATGAGGGGCGGGGATGATAAGAAAGTCCGGGCCGGGGAAACCTTCCCCACCCGGACGAAGCAGGAAAGCCTATGACGAAACTGAGCGGTTCCGATGCCAAGAGCACCCTCTACTGCAGCTTCTGCGGAAAGAGCCAGCATGAGGTGAGGAAGCTGATCGCTGGCCCCACCGTGTTCATCTGCGATGAATGCGTTGAGTTGTGCAACGACATCATCCGCGAGGAAACCAAGGCCGGCATCGCAGGCAAGAAGGACGGCGGCGTTCCCAGCCCGAAGGACATCTTCGAGACGCTGAACGATTACGTCATCGGCCAGGATCGCGCCAAGCGCGTGCTCTCGGTCGCCGTGCACAACCACTACAAGCGGTTGAAGCACAGCGGCAAGGGCGGCGATGTCGAGCTGTCGAAGTCGAACATCCTGCTGGTCGGCCCCACCGGCTCGGGCAAGACGCTGCTCGCCCAGACGCTGGCCAAGACCTTCGACGTGCCCTTCACCATGGCCGACGCCACCACGCTGACCGAAGCCGGTTACGTGGGTGAGGACGTGGAAAACATCATCCTCAAGCTGCTTCAGGCCAGCGACTACAATGTCGAGAAGGCCCAGCACGGCATCGTCTACATCGACGAGATCGACAAGATCAGCCGCAAGGCCGAGAACCCCTCGATCACGCGCGACGTCTCGGGCGAGGGCGTGCAGCAGGCGCTTCTGAAGCTGATGGAAGGCACCACCGCCAGCGTTCCGCCGCAGGGTGGCCGCAAGCATCCGCAGCAGGAATTCCTGCAGGTGGACACGACCAACATCCTGTTCATCTGCGGCGGCGCCTTTGCCGGTCTGGAAAAGATCATCGCGGACCGCCTGCAGAAGCGCTCGATCGGCTTCGGTGCTCATGTGGCCGACCCCGACAAGCGCAAGGTTGGCGAGCTGCTGCAGAAGGCCGAGCCGGAAGATCTGCTGAAGTTCGGCCTGATCCCCGAGTTCGTCGGCCGTCTGCCGGTGATCGCCACGCTGGAGGATCTCGACATCCCGGCGCTGGTGCTGATCCTGCGCGAGCCCAAGAACGCGCTGATCAAGCAGTACGCCAAGCTGTTCGACCTTGAAGACGTCACCCTGACCTTCACCGACGACGCGCTGGAAGCCATCGCCAAGAAGGCCATCGAGCGCAAGACCGGTGCGCGCGGCCTGCGCTCGATCGTGGAAGGGCTGCTGCTCGACACCATGTTCGACCTGCCGACCGAGAGCGATATCGCCGAGGTCGTGGTCGACAAGGACGTGGTGGAGGGCCGCAAGGAACCCGTCCGCGTGCTGAAGGGCAAGGAAGAAGCTGCGGCCTAAGTCGCTGGTTTTTCGGAATTGAAAGGGCGGCGAGGCTTCGGCTTCGCCGCTTTTTTCGTTTCAAGGGATTTGAAGAAGGGAAATGCGAGGGGGTTACCCCCTCGCGCTCCCATGAATGTCTACGTCGCGCTTCGGGTTCGGCGATGGAGCTAAGGTCGCTGCGCCGCAGGCATGAAAGCGCCTGCGCATGCTATCGATTATGATTGGATTGCCTGCGGCGCTTAATGTCACGCAGGTGGAGAGATTGGGCGCACCATTCGGGTGCCACTACCCTAGCGTCGGGAGACGTAATGGGGGTGCAGGGGGCGTAACGCCCCCTGCTTTAACCCTTAAATGCCTTCCACTTCTTCCATCATAAACCCGGCCCCCAACACGGCCCGAGGCTGCTCCACCTCCGCCGAGGTCACCGGGAAAGCGCAACTGTCCGAAGCATAGGCCCCACCCGGACGCAGATTGCCCGACAGCCCCACGCCCCCCATCGGCGCGGCGGGCAGATCGACGGTGGTAGGCCGGTTCCAATGCACCAGCCCCGCACGGCTCTGCGCCCAGAACTGGCTGTAATGCTCCGGCGTGCCGCCCACCAGCGCCGCGCAGAGGCCATATTGCGTCTCGTTGGCCACCGCGACGGCTTCGTCGAAATCCCGCACCCGGACCACCTGCAGCAGCGGGCCGAACAGCTCGACATCGGGGCGCTGCGCCATGGGCGTCACATCGATGATGCCGGGGGTGAGGAAGGGCAGGTTGGCGTGGGGGCGGGTGGGGTGGCGGATCGGGCGCGCGCCGTTGGACATCAGCCAGATAAAGCTCTGGGTCAGCCCGTCGGCGGCGGCCATGTCGCTTAGCGGGCCCATATAGGGCACGGGATCGTCGAAGGGCGCGCCGCAGATCATCAGATCAGCCCAGTGCTTGACGGCGGTGAGCAGCGGCTCGGCCATCTCCTCCTTCACGATCAGGCGGCGGGCGCTGGTGTTGCGCTGCCCGCCATGCTGGAACGCCGACTGCACCACCAGAGCGGCGGCGTCGGCGATCATCGGCGTGTCCCAGACCACCAGCGGATTGTTGCCACCCAGTTCCAGCCGCAGCAGGCGGTCGGGCCGGTTGGCATAGGCCCGCGCGAAGCCCAGCCCCACCGAAGCCGATCCGGCAAACAGCAGGCCATCAAGGCCCTCATGCAGCGCCAACGCCTGACCCTGCTCGGCCCCGCCGACAACCAGTTGCAGCACGCCATCGGGCACGCCCATCCGCGCGGCGGCCTGCACGATGGCCTCGCCCACGGCGACGGCCTTGTCGGAAGGCTTGAACAGCACGGTGTTGCCCGCGATCAGCGCCGGGAAGATCTGGGTGAGGGGCGTGAGCAGGGGCTGGGCGAAGGGGCTGATCACCCCCAGCACGCCATGCGGCTTGTGCCGAGTGGCCATCATGCCGTTGCGGCCATTGTCGAGTTTGCGTTGGGCGCAGCGCTCGGCATGGGCGCGCACCACGATCTCCACGCGGGCGATGGCGGCGTCGGTCTCGGCATGGGCCTCCCACAGGGGCATGCCGGTTTCGCGGGCCAGCAGATGGACCAGATCCTCGCCCATGCGGCGCAGGTCGCGCGTCAGGCGGCGGCAGAACTCCACGCGGTCGGATTGGGGCAGCATCGCCCAGCGGGGCCAGGCAAGGCGAGCACGCTCCACGCTGCTGTCGATATCGCTGACAGCGCCTTGCCACAGCACCTCACCCGTCGCCGGTTCCAGCGAGGTGATCTGAGCGGGCGAGACAGACGTGTGGATCAAGAGACGGCCTTCGTTGAGGTAGAATACGTGCGATTGTCCCTTTCTTGCACGCTGCATGGTTATCAGGAGGTTTCCATAGGGCTTGGGGAAAGAGGAAAAGCAGGGGGCGTTACGCCCCCTGCACCCCCGTTACGTCTCCCGACACGGATGGAGCGCAAGGCCGGATCGTGGCGCAAACGTCCCACCGCCGGAGGCTTTATTGCCTGCGGCGCTGCGACGTTGCTCTGTCGCTGAACCCTGTGCGCCACGTAGGCATTAAAGGGAGCGCGAGGGGGTAACCCCCTCGCATTTCCGCTTTACCTTTCCTGATGCCCCACTGCCTTCAAAGGCTCCCCCAAAGCCTCCCCCAACCGACCAATCGCGGCGGTATGATCATGCAGAGCCTGCCAGTCATCCCCGGCATCGATAGCGGCCCAGATGCGCTCCACCTCATCGATGTGATTCGTCGGCGCGGTATCCTCATGCCACAGCGCATGATCCAGAGCGCCGGGCACGACTTCAGGCAGGCCTTCCAGCAAGCGCCCGCCGCGATGGATGTGGAAGAACACATCGGGGCTCAAACCGCTGGCGGCCAGAGCTTTACCGATCACGTTCAGCGCGGCGGCATCCTCTTCTGGCCCAACTTCCTGCACACCCAGACGCCACAGCACGCGCTGGGCGAGGCGGCGCTGGAAGATCGGCTCGAAGCGCTCCAGCGCGGCCACCAGCGGCGCGGTTTCTGCCAGAGGCCGCAGAGCTATTGCCAGTTGCCCGCAGTTCCAGCGAATCGCCTCGCCCTGCCGCCCGAAGGCGTAGAGACCAGCGTGATCGAAGTAGGCGGCGGTGAAGCTGGCGTCCCATGCGGGCAGCCAGCGCCATGGGCCGTAATCGAAGCTTTCGCCGGTGATGTTCATATTGTCGGTGTTGAGTACGCCATGGACGAAGCCGCTCGCCACATAGCTGGCGGCCATATCGGCCAGCCGCTCCACCACCTGATGCAGCAGGATCACGGCGGGGTTTTCTGCGTCGGGGGCGCCCTCGGGCGCCTTGGGGCCGGGGTATTGCGCCAGAGCGTAATCGACTAAAGCCGCCAGATGCGCATCCTCTTCCAGCGCCATCAACCGCTGAAAACTGCCGATACGGATATGCCCATGCGACAGGCGCACCAACACGGCGGAGCGAGTCGGGCTGGGCTCATCGCCGCGATGGAGATGCTCGCCGGTTTCGATCACGGAGAAGGTTTTGGAGGTGTTGGCGCCCAAGGCTTCCAGCATGGTGGTGGCCAGAATCTCGCGCATCGCGCCTTTCAGCGTGAGTCGCCCATCGCCCTGACGGCTCCATGGCGTCACGCCTGAGCCTTTGGTGCCAAGGTCCATCAGGCGCCCGGCGCCATCGCGCATCTGGGCAAATAAAAACCCACGCCCGTCGCCCAACTCCGGGTTGTAATGGCGGAACTGGTGGCCGTGATAGCGCAGCGCCAGCGGCTGGGGCAGATTGCCCTCCAGCGGCTCAAAACGCCCGAAATGGGCGATCCATGCCTCATCGCTCAGCCCGGAAAGGCCAACCGTTGCGGCATGGGTGTCATCACGCCAGCGCAGGATATGTTGGGGGAAATTGGCGGGGGGCACCTTGTCCCCCAGCCAATCGGCGATGGTGTTGATCTGTGGATCAGGCCTGTAGGGCGATGCTTGCGGTTCTTGGCGCATGGCCGCATAAGTGGGGGCGTGTCCGGCCCGGCGCAAGCGGGAAAGGGCGAGCGGGTGCCGCACCCTCATGCGGTTTCGTGAAGCACAGGACTGATGACCTCTTTCACCGACCGGCCCAGCGCCGACCAAGCCTATACCGACCGCCACTGGCAAAGTGGTGACGGGCTCTCCCTGCATTTTCGCGATTACGCGGGTCCAGAAGGCGGCATTCCGGTGCTCTGCCTGCCCGGGCTGACCCGCAATGCGCGTGATTTCGAGGGGCTTGCCGCAAGGCTGGCCGGGCGCTGGCGCGTGCTCTGCCCGGATATGCGCGGGCGGGGTGACAGCGCCTATGCCAAGAACTCCGCCACCTACAATCCGCTGCAATATGTGGCCGATGTGAACGCCTTGCTGGAGCAGGAGGGCATCACGCGCTTTATCGCGGTGGGCACCTCGCTGGGCGGCTTGATGACGATGCTGATGGGCATGGTGGAGCCGGGGCGAATCGCCGGCGCGGTGCTGAACGACATCGGCCCGGTGATCGAGCCTGAAGGCTTGGCCCGTATCCGCGACTATGTGGGGCAGGGCGGCACCTTCCCGACATGGATGCACGCCGCCCGCGCTTTGGAAGAAGACCAGAGCGCGGCCTTCCCCGATTATCAGGCGGCGGACTGGCTGGCGATGGCCAAGCGGGTGATGGTGCTCAACGCCAATGGCCGCATCGTCTACGATTACGACATGAAGATTGCCGAGCCCTTCGAAAAGCCGGGCGGCGAGGCGGGTGTCGATCTGTGGCCAGGGCTGGAGGCTTTGCAACAGGTGCCGGTGCTGTTCATCCGCGGCGCCCTGTCGGACATTCTCTCGCCCGAAACGCTGGCGCAGATGACCCGCCGCCTGCCCAGGGCCGAGGCCGTCACCGTGCCCCGCACCGGCCATGCCCCCACGCTGGACGAGCCCGAAGCTGCCGAGGCGATCGAGCGCCTGCTGGCCAGAATCGTGACTCCGGTGGCCTGAACGCATGAGCCTTTTGAAAGTACTGCATCTCCATTCCAGCTTCGATCCGGGCGGGAAGGAGCTGCGCTGTGTGCAGCTGATGAACGCCTTCGGGCCGGATGTGCATCACGCGGTGGTCTCGGGCGTTCCGGGGGCGATGGGCGCGGCTGCGCGGCTCAAGCCCGGCCTGCGTGTGGATCTGGCGCCGGATTTTCCGTCCTTGCAGGGCAAGCCCACGCCGGGTCGGCTGATGGCGCTGGCCAAGGCCATGGCGCCTTACGATCTGGTGCTGACCTATAATTTCGGCGCGATGGATGCTGTGTTGGCGCATACGCTGTTCGGCGATGTGCTGCGCCTGCCGCCGCTGGTCCATCATGAGGACGGCTTCAACCAGGATGAGGTCGACAAGCGCAAGCCCAGCCGCAACTGGTATCGCCGCATCGCTTTGGGCCGGGTGAAGGCGCTGGTGGTGCCCTCGCAGCGGCTGGAGGCGATTGCCGTTACCGAATGGCACCAGCCGCCCGGCAAATTGCGGCGCATCGTCAATGGCATCGACACCGCCGCCTATGGCCGCAAGCCCAAGGCGGACGTGCTGCCGCGCCTGATCAAGCGCCCGGGCGAGAAGTGGCTGGGCACGCTGGCAGGGCTGCGCGCGGTGAAGAACCTGCCGCGTCTGGTGCGCGCCTTTGCCGATCTGCCCGACAATTGGCATCTGGTGATCCTTGGCGAGGGGCCTGAGCGCGACGCTATCCGTGCCGCCGCCATGGCGGCCAAAGTGGGGCATCGCTTCCATCTGCCCGGCCATGCCGCCGATCCTTCCAAGGTGGTGGGGCTGTTCGACATCTTTGCCCTGTCCTCCGACAGCGAGCAGTTCCCGATCAGCGTGGTCGAGGCGATGGCAGCGGGGTTGCCCGTGGCGGCCACCGATGTCGGCGATGTGCGGGCGATGGTCTCGGTGGAGAACCAGCCCTATATCGTGCCCGCCAGCGATGAGGCGCTGGGCGATGCCATTGCCCGTCTGGCTCAGGATGATGCGCTGCGCACCCGCATCGGCGCTGCCAACCGTGCCCGCGCCCGCGCCGAATATGATCAGGCGACCATGCTGGAAGCCTATCGCGACACCTACAGCGCGGCTCTGGGGGGCAGGGCTTTTCCCTGAGCGGTTCAGCACCTCTTCAGGCGTGATCGGCTTGAAGGCGTGTTAAAGCCTGAAACGGGCCGGGGGAAACCAAGCATAGACATTGAAAAGCGCGGCCCATCCGCTAAACACCCCCGCTGATGCCCGGCTTTGTCAGCTTGTCGGGCGGACCGTACCACGTTGAAGAAAGCGAATTGCCTTGGCCCTGCGTCCTACCCGTCCCCAGTCGAGAGCCGATCAGCTGGCCGCGCGTGATGCGGCCCAGACCGATGCCTTCATGCGCGAGGTGGATGAGGCGCTGCGCGAGGACCAGATGAAGTCCGCCTTCAAGCGCTGGGGCCTGCCTGCGGGGATCGCCGTGGTGGCGGCTCTGGGCGCGCTGGGCGGCGGCCTGTGGTGGAACCATCACAAGCAGGCCGAAGCCGAGGAACGCGGCATCGCCATCACCCGCGCCATCGACCAGATCGAGGGCGGTCGCATCGATCTGGCCACCGCCAGCCTGGATACCATCGCCGAGGGCGATGCGGCGGGCAGCGCGGCGCTGGCCAAGCTGATTCAGGCGGGCATTGCCCTGCAGCAGAACAAGCCTGCCGATGCGGTGAAGCTGTATGACGCGGTTTCGGGCGATGCCAATGCGCCGCAGCCCCTGCGCGATCTGGCGACCCTGCGCGGCGTGGCCGCCGGTTTCGACACGATCGGCCCGGACAAGGCGCTGGAGCGTCTGAAGCCGCTGGCCGTGCCGGGCAATCCGTGGTTCGGCCCGGCTGGTGAGCTGGCGGCGCTGGCCTATCTCAAGCTGAACAAGCCCGATCAGGCCGGAACCCTGCTGCGCGAAATCGCCAAGGACAAGGACACGCCCGAGACGCTGAAGGCGCGCACCCGCCAGCTGGCCGGTCTGCTGGGCTTCGACACCATCGACGATATCGCCCGCGCGCCCGAGGAAGCGCCTGCCGCTGCCGGTCCCGCGCCGGCTGGCCCTGCCGCCGGACCCGCTCCGGCTGAGGCCGCGCCTGCCGGCGCGGCAGCCACGCAGGCTCCGGCGCCGCGCGCCGAGGCACCTGCCGCGCGCATGCCGGCGGCGCCCGCCCCGGTCAAGCTTGCTCCCGCCAAGCCTGTCCCCGCCGCCAAGGCGACCCTGGCCCCCGGTCTTGCGGCGCCCATCACTGCTGCTCCCGCGCCTGCCGCACCTGCTCCGGCTCAGCCGTGACATCGGATTTGAAAGAGGATTTCCCGCGCATGACGCCTTCCGTTTCCCGTCGCACGCCGATTTCGCTGATGCGCGGTGCCCTTGGTCTGGCGCTGGCCGTGTCGCTTGCGGCTTGCGGTCATGCGGGCAAGCATGATGTGAATTCGGTGTCCGACACGGATGCCGCCAAGCCTGCCAAGCACAAGAAGCGCGGCAAGCGCGCGACGCCCGCCAATGGCAACCGCATCCCGATCCTCAGCCGCATCGAATCGGCCAATAAGGTCGACAATGACATTGCCAATATGGCGGTGGTGGTGCCCACGGCTGAGGAAAATGCCGATTGGGCCCAGCCGGGCGGCTCGGCCAACAAGGCCTCGGGCAATCTGGCACTGGCCAAGGCGCCCAAGCGCGTCTGGGCCGCCGAAGTGGCGGGCAGCAATCCGCGCCAGCGTCTGGCTGCCGCGCCGGTCGTTTCGGGCGGGCTGCTGTTCATGTTCGACACCAACGGCATCCTCCATGCCTTTGACGCCAAGACCGGCGCCAACAAATGGACCGCCAGCTTCGATGTGGCGGGCATGCTGGGCCAGGCCGTGTTCGGCGGCGGCGCCAGCGTGGATGGCGGGCGCGTCTATGTGACGACCGGCCTTGGCGATGTGGCCGCGCTGGAGGCCGCCACCGGCAAGCAGGTCTGGAAGGTGAAGCCTGCGGGCCCGCTGCGCGGCAGCCCGACGGTGGCTTTCGGCACCGTCTTCGTGATGACCCAGAACAATGAAATCCACGCGCTCAACGCCGACGATGGCAGCGAGCTGTGGCAGGAAGCCGCCTCGCTGGGCCAGACCGGCGTGTTCGGCGTGGGCGCTCCGGCGGCGGGTCAGGGTTCTGTGGTGGCGGGCTTCTCCACCGGCGAGCTGGTGGCCTATCGCTATGAGAACGGGCGCCAGCTGTGGTCTGATGCTCTCTCGCGCACCTCGCTCTCCACCAGCGTGGGCGTGCTGACCGACATTGACGCCGCGCCGATCATCGACCGTGGCCGCGTCTTCGCTCTGGGTCAGGGCGGGCGCATGGCCTCCTACGATCTGCTCACCGGGCAGCGCGTGTGGGAGCTGAATGTCGCGGGCATTTCCACCCCGGCGATCTCGGGCGACTGGATCTTCACGCTCACCGATGACGACCGCCTGCTGTGCATCGCGCGCAGCAACGGCAAGGTGCGCTGGATTTCGCAGCTCAGCCGCTATCACAATGCCGAGAAGAAGCAGGGCGAAATCTTCTGGACCGGCCCGGTGCTGGCGGGCGACCAGCTGTGGGTCGCCAATTCGGAGGGCTCGCTCTTCACCGTTTCGGTGATGGATGGTCTGGCCAAGCGCTATATGGATTTCAAGACGCCGATCTCGCTGGCCCCGGTGGTCGCCGGATCGACGCTCTATGTGATCGAGGACAGCGGCAAGATCACGGCGCTGAAGTAAGCTTATCTCGCTCTTAACCGTGACGGCCCTAGGACGGCGGGATGAGCGAGATCAGCCAGCATGAAACTCTGAAGCGCCCGGCCAGCGATGTGTCGGGCGCTGTCGGTTGGGTGGGCCTTGCGGGGCTGGCCTGCTGGGTGCTGATCTGCCGCCATTGGGGGCAGGTGGCCGATACGCTGGGCATTGCCGGGCCGCGCCAGCCGATGTCCGGGCCTTATGCCGCGCTGATGGGCGTGCTGGCCTGCGGGCTGCCGATGGTGCTGTGGTCTCTGGCGGTGGACAAGGTGCATCGCCGTGCCTCCACGGGGCTGAACTGGTCTCAGCCGCGCCCCTGGCGCGAAGGGCTGTCCACGGCGTCGGTCAAGCTGCTCGGCCTGTGGGCGACATGGGCGATGATCGGCGCGTTCTATGTGCTGGAGCGCTATTACTGGCAGGGCAGCTATCTCTTCGCGATCCGGCTGATGGGCGTGGCGGTGGTGCCGCTGGCCTTGCTCTCCATCCCCTATGTGCTGTGGCTGGAGCGCGTGCTGGTGCAGCGCCATGATGGCGCGTGGCATTTCGGAGCGATGCTGCTGGCGCGCGAGGGCTGGGATGGCCCGCATGTCTTGCGCTATCTGCGCAGCTGGGCGGTGAAGGGCTTTTTCACGGCCTTTATGCTTTCGATCCTGCCGGGTGGCTTTGCCGATCTGGTGAACTGGCAAGCGTGGAGCGAGCCCATCGCTTTGACCAATGGGCTGACGCTGGCGCTGTTCGTGGTGGATGCGCAGATCGGCACGGTGGGCTATCTGCTGACGGTGCGCCCGCTCGATGCGCAGATCCGCAGCGCCAATCCTTTCCTCGATGGCTGGCTGGCGGCGCTGATCTGCTACCCGCCTTTCACGCTGATGAGCGAGGGCGGGTTGCTCGACTATCACCCCGGAACCTCTGACTGGAGCCACTGGTTGGCCGATTATCCCGCCCTGCTGTGGATCTGGGGTGGCTGGCTGGTGCTGCTGGTGGCGATCTATGCCTGGGCGACGATGGCTTTCGGCCTGCGCTTTTCCAACCTGACCTATCGCGGCGTGCTGACCCATGGCCCTTACCGGCTGACGCGCCATCCGGCCTATGTCTCGAAAAATCTGTTCTGGTGGTCTTCCACGCTGCCCTTTTTCGCCACCACGCATCAGTGGTCGGACATCATCCGCAACTGCGTGATCATGGCGGCGGTGAGCGGCGTCTATTGGTGGCGCGGCGTGACCGAGGCGCGCCATCTGGCCGCCGAAGACCCCAAATATCGCGCCTATTCGGACTGGGCGCAGCACCATGCGCCGATCACCCGCGCGATCGGCCGATTCCAGCGCTGGCTGTTCGACTGATTATTCCGCTGAAGACGCCGCCGCTTGTGGCAGCAGCGGCGCATCCGGCCCCGGCGTGCCATCGGGGTTGCGGCAGACCAGTGGCTTGGCGTCATACAGCGACAGCAGCTTCTCTACCGCCACCTTCAGCCCTTCGGCGCGGGTGCGGGTGGAGAGCAGCCAGTCGTTGGAATTGACGCTCTGCGACAGCGTGCCGGACTTGCTGGAACTGCCGCTGAAAGGCGCGGTGCTGGAATTGTCCTGCTTGGTGGCGCCCACCAGATGCACGCAGCCGCTGGTCTTGCAATAGAAGCGGAGCGCCGCCGTGCCATCGTCATGCGGCACGATCGTCAGCGAGGGTTGCAGATCGGAGGGCAGCAGGCTGTAGGTCAGCGTGCTGCCGGTCTGATGCGTGTCTGTGCCCAGGAACGCTGGCTGCTGGCTGGTGATGCTGCTGGTTTCGGTCCAGCGCCAGCCGGTGGCGTCCAGCGACGCGATTTCGATGCTCCAGTCCAGCGCGCGCGGGTTCTGGGGATCGTTGTTGCCTTCCGTCACCTTGTCCAGCGTGGTCTTGATGATGGTCTGCTGCTGGGTGATCTGATCGGCATTGCCCTGCGTGGCCTGCGTGTTGCGCGTTTCGCAGGCGCGGATCGCCTCCTTGTCGGAAGCGGCGCGGGCCGCGGCCTTCTGCTTGGCGACCTCCTCGGGCGAGGGCCCGAAGAGGTGGCACGAGGATGGCCCGCAGGCCACCAGCATAAAGGAAGCGAGGATTATTCCCTTGTTCATGGGCACTTTGCGCATGGGTCTTAGAAGCTCTTCACATCATAGATGCGCGACAGATCGCCGTTCCATTCGCCATGGTACAGGTCGAGCAGGCGCTGGGCCGGAACCTTGCCGGTGGAGACCACCTCGTCAAGCGGGGCCAGGAAGCCGGTTTCATCGTCACCGATGGCGTTCTTCTGGGCGCGCGCGCGCAGACCCGAGCGGGCGATGTCCAGCACCTCGCGCGCGATGTCTTTCAGTGTGCCGCCGCCGGGGATCGGTGCATCCAGCGCCAGCTTGGGGACAGAGGAACGCAAAGCTTCGCGCCCTTCCATATCCCAGCCCTTGACCAGATCCCACGCCGCATCCAGCGCCGCCTGATCGTAAAGCAGGCCGACCCACAGGGCAGGCAGGGCGCAGATCCGGTCGGTCGGGCCGCCATCGGCGCCGCGCATTTCGAGGAAGCTCTTCAACCGCACCTCGGGGAAGGCGGTGGAGAGGTGATCGACCCAGTCGCTCTCGCGCGGCAGTTCGCCGGGCAGGACCGAGAGCTTGCCCGCAAGGAAATCGCGGAAGGAAAGCCCCGCCGCATCGATGTATTTCCCGTCGCGGTAGACGAAGTACATAGGCACATCGAGCATATAGTCGACGTAACGCTCATACCCGAAGCCATCCTCGAAGACGAAGGGCAGCATGCCGGTGCGCGCCGGATCGGTGTCCGACCAGATGTGGCTGCGGTAGGAAAGATAGCCGTTGGGCTTGCCCTCAAGGAAGGGCGAATTGGCGAAAAGCGCGGTGGCCAGCGGCTGAAGCGCCAGCGAAACGCGGAACTTCTGCACCATGTCGGCTTCGCTGGAATAGTCCAGATTGGTCTGGATGGTGCAGGTGCGCAGCATCATGTCCAGACCCATCGAGCCCACGCGCGGCATATGGCGCAGCATGATCTCGTAGCGGCCCTTGGGCATGATCGGCAGCTCTTCGCGGGTCTTGTCGGGCCACAGACCCAGACCGAGGAAGCCGGTGCCGGTGGCCTCGCCAATGGCCTTGACCTGCTTCACATGGCGCGCGCTTTCCGCGCAGGTCTCATGCAGGTTGACCAGCGGCGCGCCCGACAGCTCAAGCTGCCCTGCCGGCTCAAGGCTGACATTGCCGTCCTTGCCCTTCAGGGCAATGATGTTGCCTCCTTCCATGATCGGCTCCCAGCCGAACTGGCCCAGCGAGACCAGCATGTCGCGGATGCCGTGGGGCTCGTCATAGGAGGGCGCGCGGTGGTCGGCGGTGCGATAGACGAATTTCTCGTGCTCGGTGCCGATGCGCCAGCGATCACGGGGCTTTTCGCCCCCGGCCATCGGCGCGATCAACTGCTCGCGCGTGGTGATGACCGGATCGACGCGATCCGAAACTTCCTTGGTGCTCATGCCTAATTCGTCCACCGCTGAATGCTGGCGAGTGTTAGGGCACAGCCCGGACCCAAGCCAGCGCTAAATGACGAGGGTGACCCCCGCCGCCAGCGCGTTTGAGCATTTGCGGGAGAAAATCAAGAATTTTGTACCGACCAGTCTCCAATTACCCCCATCCATAATGCGGTGGCGGCGATTGTGGCTGTTTCACCACGCAAAATACGGGGGCCGAGCGTGATGGGATGAGCGCTGGCAAGGGCGCGGATGGCGGCGCGCTCGCCCTCGTCGAAGCCGCCCTCGGGGCCGGTGAGCAGGGCGGCGGGGCCTGTGTTGGCGATGAAGGTGGCGGCGGCGGGAGCGCCTCCGGTTTCATCGGCGAAGAACAGGGCGCGTGAGGGCTCCCAGCCTTTGAGCAGGGAGTCCAGCTTCACCGGTTCCGCCAACACCGGAAGAGCGGTGCGGGCGCATTGCTCGGCGGCTTCGGTGAGCAGGGCGCGGGCGCGGTCCATGTTCAGCTTGTCGGCCACGCAGCGACGGGTCAGCACCGGCTGGATGCGGGCCACGCCCAGCTCGCAGGCCTTTTCCAGCACCAGATCGAAGCGATCCTTCTTGAGCAGCGCCGCGCAAAGCGTGAAATCGGGCACATCCTCGCGCGGACGCAGCAGCACTTCGCAGGTGACGGCCAGATCGCGCTTGCCGACATGGGTGGCGCGCGCGGCCCATTCGCCGCTGGCGTCATCGCACAGGATCACCGCATCGCCCACGCCGATGCGCATCACCCGGCCCAGATAATGCGCCTGAGCCCCCTCGATCACCACCTGCGCATCCTGAACCAGCGGCCCAGGCACAAAAAGACGCGGCGCGCTGCGCGGAGGCCAGGCGGGGGTGGCGGGCAGATGGTCACTCATAACGCTTCCCTAGCGGCGCGCAGCCCCCAAGACCAGAGCAGCTCTTGTGAGCCGACCACGGCAGGGATATGCCGCGCAGATGACCCAGCCCATTCAGCCCCAAACCGTGCCCGACAGCGAACATCGTGGCCTGATGGCGATCCTGCCCCCGGTGGCGCGCGATTACGCCGCTCTGGCTCGGCTGGACCGTCCCATCGGCTGGTGGCTGCTGTTCTGGCCCTGCGCCTGGGGTGTGCTGCTGGGCGGCGGCATGCCCTCGCTGATGACCGGGCGCTGGGGCCTCCTTGCGTGGCTGCTGCTGGGATCGGTGGCGATGCGCGGCGCGGGCTGTGTTTACAACGATATCGTAGATGTGGATATCGACCAGCAGGTGGCCCGCACCCGTGCCCGCCCCATCGCCAGCGGGCGGGTTTCCAAAAAAGCCGCATGGATCTGGCTGCTGGCCCTGTGCCTGATCGGCCTGATGGTGCTGCTGCAACTCCACTGGCAGGCGCAACTGGTGGCACTTGGCTCGCTGGCGCTGGTCGCGGCCTATCCCTTTATGAAGCGCATCACCGGCTGGCCGCAGGCATGGCTGGGGCTGGTTTTCACATGGGGCGCTCCCGTCGGCTGGGTCGAGGTGATGGGCTTCGAGCAACTCGATGTCCTCGGCCTGCTCTACCTCGGCTGCTGGGGCTGGTGCGTGGGCTATGACACGATCTACGCCTGTCAGGACCGCGAGGACGATGTGCTGGTTGGCATTGGCTCCTCGGCCCTGTCACTGGGCGGGCGCATTCGTGAGGGCGTGCTAGGCTTCTACGCCGTGGCACTGATCAGCTGGGGTCTGGCCTTCTGGCGCCTGCGCCCGGACGTGCTGGTGCTGGCGGCGCTGGCCCCGGTGGCGGTGCATCTGCTCTGGCAGGCTTTGAGTTTGAACCCTGAGGATGGCGGCGGGGCTTTGGCCCGCTTCCGCTCAAACCGGTTTGCCGGGTTGTTGATGGCTTTGGGGTGTTGGGTGGTAGGGAACGCCTGAAGAAGGGGTTTGAAGGGAAGAAAGATGCGAGGGGGTTACCCCCTCGCGCTCCCATTCCGTCTCCCGACGAGATCGCAGTGGTTCCGCATCGTTGCGCACAATCTCTCCACCTGCGCCACCTCAAGCGCCGCAGGCTTTAAATTCACTGCCTGCGGCGCAGCGACCTTGCTCTGCCGCCGAACCCGAAGCGCAACAAAGACACTAAAGGGAGCGCGAGGGTTATGACCCTCGCATTTCCTCTTCCTTTTTAAACCTCTGCCAGCAACTGCTCCGCCGCTTCCAGATCGACACTGACCAGCCGCGAAACCCCCTTTTCCACCATCGTCACGCCAAACAGACGATGCATCCGGCTCATCGTCACGGCGTTGTGGGTGACGATCAGGTAGCGCGTGTCGGTTTCCCCCACCATCGCCTCCAGCAGATCGCAAAACCGCTCGATGTTGGCGTCGTCCAAAGGCGCGTCCACCTCGTCCAGCACGCAGATGGGCGAGGGATTGGTGAGGAACAGGGCGAAGATCAGCGCTACGGCGGTCAAGGCCTGCTCGCCGCCGGATAGCAGCGTCAGCGATTGCAACCGCTTCCCCGGCGGCTGGGCGAAGATTTCCAGCCCGGCCTCTAGCGGATCATCCGAATCGACCAGCGCCAGATGCGCCGCGCCACCCTGAAACAGGCGGGTAAACAGACGCCGGAAATGCCCATCGACGGCCTCGAAGGCGGCGCGCAGGCGCTCGCGACCCTCGCGATTGAGGCTGCCGATCGAGCCGCGCAGACGGGCGACGGCCTCGGTGAGTTCGGCGCGTTCGCGCTGCGAATCGCTGGCGCGGGTCTCGGCGATGGCCAGCTCTTCGGCGGCGACGAGGTTGACCGGACCGATGCGCTCGCGCTCGGTGGAGAGGCGCTCCATGGCGCTGGTTTCGTCAGCGGCGGAAACGCTGGCGTTCTCGTCGAAACCGAAGCGCTCGGGCAGCAGGGGCGGGGGGCACTGGAAGCGCTCGCCAGAGATGCGGCCCATTTCGGCGCGGCGCAGCTCCTCGTTTTCGGCGCGGGCGGTGGCGCCGGCGCGGGCCTCGCGGGCATCGCCCAGCACCTCTTGCGCGGCGGAGAAGGCGGCATCGGCGGCTTGCGCTTCGGCGGTGGCGGCGGTGAGTTCGCTTTCGGCCTGCGCCAGTTCGGCGGCGATCCGGTTGCGGATGTCCTCGGCCTCGGCGATGCGCTTTTGCAGCGCGGGCGGTTCGGCGGCGACGACGGCGCGCTCTTCCTCGATCTCGGCAAAGCGGCGGCCCATTTCGGCGAGGCGCTTGGCGGCATCGCCGGCGCGGGCCTGCCAGCTGGCCATATCGGCGGCCTGAGCGATCACGCGCTCGCGCGCCACAGCCAGCATCTGATCCTGCGCGGAAAGCGCTGCCGTGGCGTGCTGATGTGCGTTGCGGGCGGCCTGATGGCGGGCTTGCGCCTCGGCCAGTTCGGCGCGGCCAGCATCGGGCGCGGGCAGGGCGGCGCGGGCATCCAGAGCGGTCTGGTGCTCGGCGCGGGCGGCGTTCAGCTGTTGCTCCAGATCGTGAGCGGCACTGGCCAGTTCGGCGCGGCGGCGGGCGAGGCGTTCCTTCTCCGCCTCGGCGCGGTCGACGCGGCGCAGGGCTTGCCGTTCCGCCTCCGACGCCTGAGTCACGGCGCGTTCGGCGGCAATGGCGGCCTGCGATGTGGCGGCCAGATCGGCGGCGGCTTTGGCTTGCGCCGCCTCGGCCTGAGCCAGAGCCTCGCGCAGCGGCGGCAGTTGCGCGTCCAGCGTGGCGAAGCGGTTGTCGGCCTCCAGCCTTGCCGCTTCCGCCGCACCTTCGCCGCGCGCGACAAAGCCGTCCCAGCGGCGCAGATGGCCCGCGCGCGTCACCAGCCATGCGCCGGGGGGCAGGGCGCGGCCATCATCGGCCTCCACCACCTGCACCAGCGCGAGGCGGGCAGCGAGTTCGGGCGGAGCGCCGGGGACATGGGCGGCCAGCGCATCAGGCAGAGCCTTCGGCGCCTCGGCCCCGGTCCAGAAGCGACCCTCGGCCTGAGCAGGCGCCGGGCCCAGCGGCGCGCGGGCATCGCGGCCCAGCACGGCGGCCAGAGCGCGCTCATAGCCCGGTTCTGCGCGCAGATGGTCGAGGGCGAGGCGCTGCCCTGCCGAACCCCTGGCGGCCTTGGCGCGGGCTTCCCGGTCACGCTGCAGGGCCGTGTGTTCGCGCTCGATTCCCGCCAGATCGGCGCGGGCCGAGGCCACCGCTGCCGCGCCTGCATCGCGTGCCGCTTGCAGACTGGCCTTGGCATTCTGGGCCTCATCCAAAGCCGCGCGCGCCTGCGCCAGATCCTGCGCGGCAGCAGCATTGGCGGCCTGAGCAGCGGCCAGTTCCGCCTCCACATCGCCCGCCGCTTCCAGCGCGCGCATGGCGGCCGCAGACCTGTCGATCTCCCCCTGAGCGCGCGCCAACCGGCTGGCGGCGGCGCTGACCTGAGCGTCAGCCACGCGCCATTCCGCTTCGATCCCCGCCTGTTTGGCGGTGGCCTGTGCCGAGGCGATCTCCGCCTCACGCGCCGCGCGATCGGCCTGTTCCAGCGCCATGGCGAGGGCAGGGCGGCGGGTTTCTTCTGCCGCCAGTTGATCGCGGGCGGCGGCGTGTTCGCGCTCCAGCCGCTCGATGGCGGCGGCGGCATCGCGGGTCAGGCGGTCGGCTTCGCCCTGATCCTCTTCCAGACGTGTGTGCTGGCGGGTCAGGTCCTTGAGCTGCCGTTCCACGCCCTCCAGCTTTGTCGTCAGCTGGGCCAGCAGATGGCCCTGCGCATGGGCATCGTCGCGCCGGTCGGTCAGGGTCTCGCGGGTTCTGGCCATGGTCTGGGCGGCGGCGGCCTGACGGTTCTGGGCGATGGCGGCCAGAGTTTGCGCCTTGGCCACCTGCTCTTCAGCGGCGCTGGCCTGAGCGCGCGCCAGCTTCGCCGCCTCTGCCGCCTCGCGCCAGCGGGCGTAGATCACGCGCGCTTCGGCGGTGCGGATCAGCTCGGAAAGGTTGCGGTATTTCTCGGCGGCGCGGGCCTGTCGGCGCAAGGCGGCGATCTGCCCGTCCAGCCCGGCCATGATATCGTCGAGGCGCGTCAGATTGGCCTCGGTGGCGCGCAATTTCTGTTCGGCATCGCGGCGGCGCACATGCAGCCCGGCGATGCCGGCGGCCTCTTCCAGCATGGCGCGGCGCTCGCCCGGCTTGGCGGCGATGACCGCGGCGATGCGGCCCTGAGACACCAGCGCGGGCGAATGCGCGCCTGTCGCGGCATCGGCAAAGACCAGCGCCACATCCTTGGCCCGGCAGTCGCGCCCGTTGATGCGATAGGCGCTGCCCGCGCCGCGCTCGATGCGGCGCACCACGTCCAGCGGCTCGCCCTCGGCGTCCATCGCGCCCAGCACCACTTCGGCGAAATCGCGCGGGGGGCGGCTGGCGGTGCCTGCGAAGATCACATCTTCCATGCCGCCGCCGCGCATCGATTTGGCGCTGCTTTCGCCCATCACCCAGCGGATGGCTTCCAGAAGGTTCGATTTGCCGCAGCCATTGGGGCCGACAACGCCGGTCAGCCCCGGCTCGATACGCAGTTCAGCCGGCTCGACGAAGCTTTTGAAGCCCGACAGTTTGAGCCGGCTGATACGCATGAAGGATCAGACCGCGCCGGCGGCCTGCAGCGCTTTGTCCACATCGGTCCACTCGGTCGAACCGACCTTGTTGCCGTTGACGAAGACGGTGGGGGTGGAATCGATGCCCTTGCTGCTGATGGCTTCGCTTTCCTTGGCCACCTTGGCGGCGGCGGCGGTGTCGGCCAGGCACTTGTGCTGCTGATCGACCGAGAGGCCGCGCGCCGAGAAGAACTCGGTGTAGCCAAGCGCATCGGCCACGGTGATCATGCGCTGGGCAGGCGGCTGGTTCTGCGCGGCCTGAGCCTGCGGGAAACCGGCTTCCGAACGCTTTTCCATGGCGTCGAAATTGGCGAAGACCTGCTCGATCAGGCCGAAGGAAGCCTCTGTGGGGGCGCAGCGCACCAGCACGGTCAGCGGCACATCCTGCGGGTGGATGGCGAAGCTGCGGAATTCATAGGACACCTTGCCGCTCTTCACATAGGTGCCGACGATCTTCTCCATGCCATCCTGAGCCAGCTTGGCGCAGTGCGGGCAGGAGAGCGAGCCATATTCCACCAGCTTCACCGGAGCGGCGGGATTGCCCATCACCAGACCGCCCTCGGCGGTGGGGACGATCACGTCCGACCACTGCTTGCCGGCGGGCGGCGTGGTGGGCGCGGCCACGGTGGGCGTGCTGGAGGTGGCGCCATTGTCGGCCTTCTTGCAGGCAGCAACGCCCAGCGCCAGCGGAACGATGGCAGCGAGAGTCAGGGCGCGCTTATGCGACAAAAGGGTGGTCATATCAGGCCTGTCCTCATTCATATGATGGCCGTTGGGCCGGGGTTTTCGCGGGTGAGACAGCCGCCATGGGGGCAACGGCGGCCAGAGATGTTAGAAAGGCAAATTGGAACGCCAGATGACTGGCGACATTACAGGCGCGCCTCAAGCTGAGGGCGCAGGGTGGCCCAATCATAGGTGCCGGTCAGCAGCACGCCGTTGATGAAGAAGCCGGGGGTGCCGGTCACGCCCTTGGTCTGGGCGTCAGCGGTCTGGGCGGCGATGCGCTTGGCCAGCGCCTCATTGGTCAGGCAGCGGTCGGCCTCGCCGCGCGACAGGCCGCGCGTCTCGACGAAATCATAGAGTTTCAGATCATTGGCGATGGCGCGCATGCGGGTGGGCATCGGGCCCTCGAACCAGCGCTTCTGCTGATCCTTGGAGAGATTCGAGGCCGGAGCCAGCCACTTGGACTGCTGGGCCAGGAAGGAATCATGCAGGAACTGGAACTTGGCGGGCGGCACGCAATTGGTCAGCAGCGCGACGGCCATATCCACCGGATCGCGCAGGAAATGGCGCACCTCGAAAGAGCCCTTGCCGTTTGCGATCATCGACAGGCGCAGCGTGGGCACGCCCTCTTCCTGGAAATGAGCGCAGTGCGGGCAGGTGTAGCTCATATACTCGACCAGATGCAGCCCCGCGTTGGGATTGCCGATCAGATGGCCGCCTTCAGGCGTAAGCGTGACGGTGTTGCCCCAATTGCCGCCCGCATTTGCGGAGGCAGCGGGCTTGGGGGGAGCGGAGATGGCCGGGCTGAGCGTCAGCGCGCCCAGCAGCGCCATCAGCGCAAGCAGGGCACGGGCGGCCAGTCGGAGGGGGCGAGCGGGCAATGTGGAGCAAAGCATGGCGCGCATTATTGGCCTTCCTCTTCGCGTCCTGCAAGGCTGCGCGCGAGGGATTCCAGCACGGCCTTCAACTCCGGGTCGCCGATGTCGCGTAGCGAATCGCCCAGTTCCACCGGGATGGGCTTCAGCACGGGCGCCTCGGCCGCGCCGGCTGGGGCATAGGGGCGGGGTTTGACCTCGCCCTGCCTGATCTTCACGCGCTCCACGGCATTGTAGCCGAAGAAGCGGTTCACCCGCTCGACAATCTCGGGCAGCATCATGCTGACGATCGGCGCATGGGCGGGCACGACGACCAGTTGCAGGATGCCGTCGCCTTTTTCGCCGGGGGCAAAGCGGATGGATTCGGGCGCGCAGATTTTCGCCCGCGCGGGCCCCACGATTTCGGGCCAGCGCGTCACCACGCTCGATTGCACAAAGCCGAATCGGCGAAAGGCGCTGCGCCCCACATCGGGCATCAGATCGGAGATCATCCGCGCCTGTCCGCCGCGCGCGCGTTCGAAAAGTTTGGGCGCGGTCTCTTTGGCTTTGCCTTTGGGGGCGGCTTTTGCGCCGCTGCTTTTAGTGCCCTTTGGGGCAGGGCGGCCCGCTTTGCGCTGTTCGTCCATGGCCCTGCACCTTCCACGGCGTTTCCTTGAGCGGCTCGCCATGCCATAGGCGCCGCATGGATGCCAGAGGCGACTCCCCGCAGAACCCCATCACCCAAGCCCTGCTGGCATGGTATCGCAGCCATGCCCGCACGCTGCCATGGCGCGCGCCGCCCGGTGCGCCGCGCATGGAGGCCTATCGCATCTGGCTTTCCGAGGTGATGCTGCAGCAGACGACCGTGGCGGCAGTTATCCCCTATTTCGAGACATTTACCCGCCGCTGGACCAGCGTTGAGGCTTTGGCTGCCGCTCCTGAAGAGGATGTGATGGCCGCCTGGGCCGGGCTTGGCTACTATTCCCGGGCCCGGCGTCTGGTGGAATGCGCGCGGGTGGTGGCCGGATTGGGGGCTTTTCCTCAAGATGAAGCGGGGCTGCGGGCTCTGCCGGGGCTGGGGGCCTATACGGCGGCGGCGGTGGCCTCGATCGCTTTCGGGCAGCGCGCGGTGGTGGTGGATGGCAATGTCGAGCGGGTGGTCTCGCGCCTGTTCGCCATCGATACGCCTTTGCCCACCGCCAAGACCTTGATCCGCGATGGCGCGGATAGTCTGACGCCTGACGATCATCCCGGCGATTTCGCTCAGGCCATGATGGATCTGGGGGCGACGATCTGCACGCCCCGCTCGCCCAAATGCCTGATCTGCCCGGTGGCGGAGTGGTGCGAGGCCCGCGCCGAAGGCAAAGCCGAGGCCTATCCCGTCAAACCGCCCAAGGTGGCCAAGCCCGCGCGCATCGGCACCGTTTTCTGGATCACGCGAGAAGGCCCGCAAGGCGCCGAGGTCTGGCTGGTGCGCCGCGAGGGCAAAGGCCTGCTTGGCGGCATGCGTGCTCTGCCCGAGGATGGCTGGACCGCGCGGCTCGATGGTTCCCGCCAGCCGCCTTTCGCCGCAGCTTGGCGCGATCTTGGCGCGGTAACCCATGTTTTTACACATTTCTCGCTGACCATGACGGTGCAGGGCGCTACAGCACCCACACCCCCCGAAGGCCCGGGCGAATGGTGGCCGCTGGCCCGCATCGATGAGGCGGGGCTGCCCACCGTCTTCGCCCGTGCCGCAGCCCGCGCCATGGCGGGCCTAGAACTGGAGTTTCCATGACTCTCGATACGATTCTGAGGAGCGGCCGCCCCCCCGTCGCCTTCACCGGCAGCCTGCTCGACCGTTCCGACGCCCTGCGCCGCGATGAGGCCGCGCTGGCCGCTCTGGCTGCTGCGCCGGAAGCCCGGCTGCTGATGCTGGACGGCATCGATCCGCAACTGACCGGAGATGGCGCGCTGGTCTGGGGCAAGGTGGCGCAGGCCGGTGAGGCCGAGCTGGTGTTCCTCGGCGTCGATCCGGCAGGCGTGGGTGCCTTCGCCGCCGTGCCTTTGCCCGAGCAGAGCCATGTCGGCCCGGCATCGCCTGCCTTGTGGGCGGCCATGGCCACCATCGCGCCCTCCGATCTGGCGATCTATGGGCTGGCGCGCAGTCTGGTCGGCTGGCACGCCCGCCATCGCTTCTGCCCGCGCTGCGGTTCGCCCACGGTGCTCGGCAAGGGCGGCTGGCAGCGGGGATGCACCAGTGAGGCATGCGGCGCCGACCATTTCCCGCGCACCGATCCCGTCGTCATCATGTCCGTCGAGCATGACGGGGATCTCCTGCTGGGCCGCCAGCCGCGGTTTCCCACGCATCGCTACTCCACGCTGGCCGGTTTCGTGGAGCCGGGCGAATCGCTGGAGGAAGCCGTCGCCCGCGAGATCTTCGAGGAAGCCGGGATCGCGGTGGAAGATGTGCGTTTCATCGCCAGCCAGCCATGGCCGTTTCCGTCATCGTTGATGCTGGGCTGCCATGCGCAGGCCCTCTCGCGCGAGTTGACGATGGACGCGACCGAACTGGAGGATGTCCGCTGGTTTTCCCGGGCCGAGGTCGCTGAGGCGATGGAGGCGCGGGAGCGGGGCGAGGATGGTGTGGCCTTCAGCGCGCCGGGGAAGCATGCCGTGGCGTGGCATTTGATGGAACATTGGTTGAAGAAGTAAGAAGGAAGATGCGAGGGGGTTACCCCCTCGCGCTCCCATAACGTCTTCCGACGCGAGGGTAGTGGCGCCGAAGCGGTGCGCTTAACCTCTCCACCTGCGCGATCTTAGGCGCCGCAGGCTTTAAAACCGATAGCGCTATTCCGGGAATACTGCCTGCGGCGCGGCGACGTTGCTCTGTGGCCGAACCCGATGCGCAACGCAGACAAAAATGGGAGCGCGAGGGTGTAACACCCTCGCATTTCCTCTTTTTCCCTAAACTTAAACCAACCCCAACTTGGCCAGTTCACTGACAAGATGACCGGGCAGAGCCTCCGAGCCATCCCCGCCGGAGCCCAGATCCGCCGGCGCATCCTTGCCCGCCAGATAGCGCCACCCCTGATGCGCCCGGCGCGGCATCGGCGCCACGGGGATCAACTCCGGCGACAACCGCACCCAGAATCGGCCATCTTCCTTCTGCTCGAAGCCCAGAATAGGCGAGCGGCCCACGATCATATGAGCGTGAATCCAGAAGAGCGACCCGCCCTCCATCTCTTTCGCGCGGGTGGGCAGGTAGCGGGTTGTGATCCGCGCTTCGGGGGATTGCGCTTCGAGGCGCGCGCGCAGGTCGGCGGCGCTCTCGCAGCCGAAGGCGATCTTGGTCATGTTGAGGGGGAGGTCAGCCATGGCGCCTAGGTGGTGGTTCCGGGCGCCCCGGTCAAGCTCAGTGGAGGTGGAATGCGGCGGCGAGGCCGAGGAAGAAGAAGAAGCCCAGCGTGTCCGTCATGGTGGTAACGAAGACGGTGGAGACCACGGCGGGGTCGATCTTCAGCTTTTCAAGGCCAATGGGGATCAGCACGCCGGAAAGGCCTGCGTTGATCGAGTTGAGGATCATCGCCAGCACGACCACGACGGAGAGCCACATATCGTGGTAGATCAGCTGGCAACCCAGCGCCATCAGCGCGCCAAGGCCCCAGCCATTGGCGTTGGCGATCCACCATTCGCGCATGATCATGCGCCAGGTGTTGTGGTTGGTGAGCTGGTTGGTGGCGAGGGCGCGGACGGTCACGGCCATGGTTTGCGTGGCGGCATTGCCGCCCATGCCGGAGATGATCGGCATGATAACCGCCAGCGTGACCAGCTTTTCGATGGTGCCCTGGAACGCGGCGACCACCGAGGAGGCCAGCATCGCCGTGCCGAGGTTGATGAACAGCCACCACAGGCGCGACTTGATGGTGAGGTGCAGCGGCTCGTTGATGTCGCCGTCGCCGGCGCCGGAGAGGGCCAGAGCGTCCTCGCCCGCCTCTTCCTGAATGATGTGGACCACGTCATCGACCGTGATCTGGCCAACGAGCCGCCCGCTTTCATCCACCACGGCGGCGGAGATCAGCGCGTATTTCTGGAAGCGGAGGGCAACCTCTTCCTGATCCATCGTGACGGGGATCAACGTCTGGTCGCGCTTCATCACATCGGCCAGCGCCACATCGCGCGGCGAGCGCAGCAGCCATGACAGCGCGCAGGTGCCCACCGGATGGTGGCGGGCATCGACGATGAAGATTTCCCAGAATTCGGTGGGCAGATGGCCGTTGCCATTGCTGCTGAGGTAATCGATCAGATCGCCAACACTCATCGCCTCGCGCACGGCGATGACGTCGCGGCTCATCAAGCGGCCGGCGGATTCGTCCGGATAGGCCAGAGCCGATTCGATGGCGGCGCGGTCTTCCGGCTCCATCTCGGCCAGAACGGCCTGCTGGTCTTCGACATCGAGGTCCTCGATCAGGGCCACGGCGTCATCCGTGTCCATGTTCTCGGCGATTTCGGCGATGTCTTGTGCGGGCAGTTCGTCGACCAGTGCTTCACGCACGTGGTCGTTCATTTCGGCGAAGACCTCGCCGCTCATCAGGTCGGAGATGGCGTGGGCCAGCGCGCCGCGTTCGTCAGAATCGACCAGCTCGAACAGGTCGGCGATGTCGGCGGGGTGCAGCGGTTCGACGAGATCGTAGACCTGATCGACCTCGCCGGCCTCCAGCGCGTCGCGCACGCGGTGGATGAAGTCGCTTTTCAGGCGATTGTCTTCGTCCAGACTGTCGCTTTCGGTCTCCGCAACGGGCGCGTGATTGTCCATCACGTCCAGATCGGCGTGATCGGGGCCATCATGGGGCTCGTGAAGGGGCGCGCTGGGCTCGACAGTCATCGCGAGGAGGTCTAGGCATGCCACCGGCAAAAGCAACCGGGCAAAGGCTTGGCCGTGCGTTTTTTGCTCTCCGATGGCGGAGGGCGGAGCGAGGCGGCGGGTCTGACCGAGGTTGCGGGAAACGCCCAGGATTTTTGCCAAAAGTTTTCAAGGAGTGAACATGGCCGACGAATTTCTGACCCTGACCGTGGACACCGGCAATGGCACCGGCGACGTTGTGATCAAGCTGCGTCCCGATCTGGCCCCGGGCCATGTCGCGCGCATCAAGGAACTGGCCGGCGAAGGCTTCTATGATGGCATCAAGTTCCACCGCGTGATCCCCGGCTTCATGGCGCAGGGCGGTTGCCCCAACGGCACCGGCACCGGCGGCAGCGACAAGCCCGACCTGCAGGCCGAATTCAACGAGGAGCCGCACACCCGCGGCGCCGTCTCGATGGCCCGCACCAGCTATCCGCACTCGGCCAACAGCCAGTTCTTCATCGTGTTCGACGATGCCACCTTCCTTGACCGTCAGTACACGGTGTGGGGCCGCGTGGAATCGGGCATGGAACATGTTGACGCGCTGCCCAAGGGTGAGCCGCCGCGTAATCCCGGCAGCATCGTGAAGGCTACCGTTTCGGAAGGCTGATCACGGATCAATCTGCGTTCGATTCTTGCGGGATTCGAATCGCGACGGCAAAGGGCCGGGTCATGGGGAGAGCATCCCCGTGGCCCGGCCTTTTCCTTGCGCATAGCCGGTTAGCCCAAGGCCCAGAGCCAAGCGTAAAGCATATCTTAACCGCAAGACACGCGCCGACACTTGGGCGCAGGCAGGGGGAGGTTGAAACTTAAGCCCTACAGCAAGGCTGCAATCACGCGCCCTGGCGCGCCTTGCCCTTGGGGGGTCGTTCATGTTGGGCCGTTTCAGGATCAGTACCGTTATCACGGCCGGGGTTCTGGCCTTGTCGGTGATCATCGGTCTGGGGGCTTTCACGGCGGTGATCGGTGCCCGCAGAGGCGTTACCGTGCTGACCTACAGCAGTGAGAATCTTGTGCCCAGCGTCGATGTTCTGGGTCGTGCGACGATCGATTTCGAACTCTCGCGGGTCTATCTGACGCGCTATCTCATGGCGCTGGACCAGCAGGAACGTGACTGGGCCGAGAACAACATGCACGCCAGCATGGCCCGCGTCGACAAGGATCTGGAGGAGTATAAACCCCTGATCTCCGACAGCAGGGATGGCATGCTCTACCAGAACAGCGTGAAGCTGTGGACGACCTTCAAGGCGGATCTGCGGCATGTCCACGATGTGGGCGCCAGCGGAGACCGGGAGGGTGCTGTCCGGCTCTATCGCGGCGAGTTCATCCACAACGCCTTTGCCCTGCAGGCGGCGCTGGACGCCAGCAGCCGTTACAATGTCGAAGAATCCTATCGCTATTCCAGAGACAACATTCTGGAAGCCAAGGCGGCGAGCTGGCGTTGCCTGGTCTCGGGCATCGTCGGGTTGGCGCTTGGCTGGCTGATCCTGTTGCTGTTCTCGCAGCGGGTGATCAAGCCGCTGGACAAGCTGCGCAATGCCATGCGGACCATGGCTTCGGGGCAACTCGATATCGTCGTGCCCGGCGCCGATCAGCAGGATGAGCTGGGCGAGATCGCCCGCGCGCTCGATGCCATCAAGGTGAGCATCGCCCGCCGCGCCCGCGCCGAGGCCGATGCGCAGGTTGCTGTGCAGCGGCAGGTGACCGGCGCGCTGGAGGAGGGGCTGAGTGCGCTCAAGGCCGGGCGGCTCGACCACCGCATCCTTGAGGCCTTTCCCAGCGAATATGAGCAGCTGCGCCATGATTTCAACGCGATGATGGAGACGCTGGGCGAGCAGATGGAAGAGGTCGCCCATTCCTCCAGCGCGGTGCGCGATGGGGCGGGGGAGATTTCCGCTGCCGCTCAGGATCTGGCGCTGCGCACCGAAAAGCAGGCCGCCAGCCTGGGCGAGACGGCGCTGACGGTGAAGGGCCTGACCACATCCGTGACCGAGGCGCGCAGTGCTGCCGCCGGGGCCGCCTCTGCCGCGCAGGATGCCGAGAAGGAGGCCACCGCCAGCGGTCAGCAGATGGGCGAGGCTGTGGCGGCGATGACCTCCATCGCGGCGACATCGGAGCGGATGCGCAGCATCGTCGAGATCATCGATGGCATTTCCTTCCAGACCAATCTGCTGGCGCTCAATGCGGGGGTGGAGGCGGCACGCGCGGGGGATGCCGGGCGCGGTTTTGCCGTGGTCGCCAGCGAGGTGCGCAGTCTGGCCGAGCGCAGCGCTCAGGCCGCAAGGGAGATCGCGGCGCTGATCGTCACTTCGGGGCGCGAGGTGCAGCATGGGGTGCAGATGGTCAGCCAGACTCAGGCCTCGCTGCTGCGCATCGTGCGGCAGGCCAGCGATCTGGCGGATATGATCGGTGGGCTGGCGCAGGGCTCGGCGCGGCAGGCCGATGCCATCGCTCAGGTCAATGGCGTGATCGCCGATCTGGACAAGGCGACCCAGCAGAATGCCGCGCTGGTCGAGGAAACCACCGCGGCTGCCACCAGCCTTGCCAATGAGGCCGAGCGGCTGGCACAGGTGGTGGGCCGCTTCACCCTGACAGGCGTGCCTCAGGAGGCGCTTTTGCCCTGGCGCGCCTTGCCCGTGCCGGTGCCTGCCAGCAGTTTCGATCCCGAAGCGATCACCGGTTTTGCCCGCGTGACGGCGATTCCCGCCCGCGCTACGCAGCGCCGCCTGCCTTCCCCTTCAAGCCCTCAGGCCGCCGTGGTGAGCGAGGCCGAGGACTGGTCGGAGTTTTAAAGCATCGTCTTGATCAGCCAGTCATGGAAGAGGCGCACCGGGCGGCTTTCCAGCTCGCGCGGGCGGCAGACGAACCAGTAGCTGTAGGGGCTTTCCACCGTCACATCGAACAGGCGGACCACGCGGTCATCGCCGCTGCGTTCGGGGTGGTCGTCGTTCAGAATGGCGATGCCGAGGCCCTGAGCCGCCGCTTCAAGGATCAGCTGCGCCGAATCGTAATGATCGATGGCCGCCGGTTCCAGATCTTCCATGCCCAGCGCCGTCTTCCACGCATCATAGCTTTCGGGCAGCGCGCCGGAGATCAGGAAGGTCTGCCTTGCCAGCTTGGCCGGATCGGGGTGCAGGCCGATCTCCGCCGCCAGCTTGGGCGAGGCGAAGGCATGGACCTGATTGTGATCGAGCCGCACCGCATGCAGCAGCGCATCCGGCCCCTTTGACAGCACAATGGCCGCATCGAGCGAATCGCCCAGTCGCGTTTCCAGCTGAGGGCCGGTGTCGATATCGATATGCAGGCGCGGATGCAGCTTGCGCAGCTCGGGCAGGTGGGGGAACAGCCGCTCACCAGCATAGAGCGCGGGAACGCCCAGATGCAGGCGCATCACATTGCTGGTTTCCATCTGCGATTCGACCGCCTCGGCCAGCTGCTCCAGCTTGGGGCTGACGGCATTGTAGAAGGTCTGGCCGTCCTCGGTCAGCTTCATGGCCTGATGCTGGCGGGTGAACAGGCGCTTGCCCACGAAATCCTCCAGCGCGCCCACCCGGCGCGACAGGGCCGAAGGGCTCAGGCCAAGCTCATTGGCCGCCGCCTTGGCCGAACCAAGCCGGACGATCCGCACAAAGGCTTCCAGAGCGCGCAGGGGGGGGAGGCGGCGTGGGGCCGGCATCGATCAATCCTCGTTCGACGGTTTTTCGGGGGTTACGGGGGGGTGCAGACGCAGGCGGGTGACATGGCGCTCATCGCCCGCCGTCACCTCGATGCGCCAGCCGCTGTCATGCTGAAGGATGGTGCCCACCGGAGGCACCTGCTCGGCCAGCAGGAAGGCCAGACCGCCCAGCGTGTCGATGTCTTCTTCCACTTCGGCCAGACGCGGGTCGATCTCCTCGCCCACATCTTCCAGCAGGGCGCGGGCATCGGCATCCCACATGCCGCCTTCCAGCGGCACCAGCAGGGCGACGGGCGCGTCATCATGCTCATCCTCGACGTCGCCGACGATTTCCTCGACCAGATCCTCGAAGGTGACGATGCCCTCGGTGCCGGAATATTCATCCAGCACGATGGCCAGATGCACGCGGCCCCGGCGCATATCGGCCAGCACATCGAGCGCCGGGCGCGGGCAGGGCACGAAGAGCGGCTGGCGCAGCAGGGTCAGCCAATCCGTAGGCTTGTTGCCGCTGGCGAGGAAAGGAAACACATCCTTCATCAGCACCATGCCGATCACCTCGTCCAGCGTCTCGCGATAGACGGGCATGCGCGAATGGCCATGGTTGGCAAAAGCCGCAACGACCTCGGCCCAGGTGGCGGTGTTGGGCACGGCGATGATCTCGCCACGCGGAATGCAGATGTCAGCGGCGTCCATCTCGCTGAAATGGAGCAGGTTGCGGAGCATTTCCCGCTCGGACTGCTGAAGATCGCCCTGCACGGTGCCTTGCGCGGCATCGGCATCCTCATGCTCGTCGATCACCTCTTCGAGATGGGCGCGCAGCGACTGATCCACCTCTCCGCTGTCGAAAAAGCGCTTCACAGCACGCCACAGCGAACTTTTACTGTCCGCATCTCCATTGCCGCCGTCACCGGCACGGCCCACATCGGCCCCCACTCTATGCACTCCTGTTCGATTAAACTCTGTCGCCATATGGGTCCGCGATGCCGAGCAGCGCAAGCGCCTTTATTTCCAGCGCTTCCATCGCGACAGCGTCGTCCTCGGAAATCTCATGATCCAGCCCGGCCAGATGGAGCAATCCGTGAATCAGCAAATGGCTGGCGTGATCTTCGAGGCTTGCGCCCTTTTCCTCAGCCTCCCGCTTGCAGGTCTCGTAAGCCATGGCGATGTCGCCCAGCATTTCGGGCGGGCCGTCTTCGTCCAGATCGAGCAGATCTTCCCGCTCCAGCATGGGGAAGGAGAGGACGTTGGTGGGCTTGTCCTTCTCACGCCACTCCTTGTTGAGGGCGTGAACCTCCTCGTCGCTGGTGAAGATCAGGCTGACGATCAGCCGATCATGCGCGAGTTCGGGCGCGACTTGCGCAATGGCTTCGGCGGCTTTTTCAGCCAGCGCTTCCCAGTCCTGAGTCTCGGGCCAGGGGGATTCGATGTCGATTTCAAGAGTGAGCATCGAGGGGGCCTTAAGCAGGAAGAAGGTGAAATGCGAGGGGGTTACCCCCTCGCGCTCCCATTATTGTCGATCTTGTGTCTCACTCATGAATGGGCGCATGGGTTCATAGCGCCGCAGGCCGTAAAGTTTGATGACACGATGCTATGGGGTTTTATGCCTGCGGCGCGGCAAGCGGGGCGCAAGGCCGAACCTGATGCGCAACGTAGACATTAATGGGAGTGCGAGGGGCCAGAGCATTTCTCTTGAGAAATGCGACCAGCAAAGACTCCCCCTCGCACTTACCCTTTATCCCTTAAGCCTGAGGCCCTTCATAAGCCTCAACAATCCGCCCCACGATCGGATGGCGCACCACGTCTGCGGCATTGAAGCGCACCGTGGCAATGCCATCCACGCCGCTCAGACGCGACACCGCATCGGCGAGGCCGGACATGGCCGTGCCGCCGGGAATATCGACCTGATTGGGGTCTCCGCACACCACCATGCGGCTGTTCTGGCCGAAGCGGGTGAGGAACATCTTCATCTGGGCGGGCGTGGTGTTCTGCGCTTCGTCCAAAATCACGAAGGCATCGGCCAGAGTACGCCCGCGCATGAAGGCGATGGGCGCGACCTCGATCTCGCCAGATGCCAGACGGCGCTCCACCTGCTCGGGTGGCATGCAGTCGTAGAGGGCATCGTACAAGGGCCGCAGATAGGGATCGACCTTGTCCTTCATGTCGCCGGGCAGGAAGCCCAGCTTCTCGCCCGCTTCCACCGCCGGGCGTGAGAGGATCAGCCGCTGCACCGCGCCGCTGATCAGCATGCTGACCGCCTGCGCCACCGCGACATAGGTCTTGCCGGTGCCTGCCGGGCCCAGCGCGAAGATGATGTCGCGGCTGGCCAGCGCGCGCATATACTCGATCTGCGTCGGGCTGCGCGGCACGATGGTTTTCAGGCGGGTGCGGATCATGATCGGCGGATGATGCGCATCGCCGGTGATGATGCCCTCCAGCGTGGGCTCGGTGGACATGGCGATCAGCGATTCGACCGCACCGGCGTCGATATCCTGCCCGGCCAGCAGGCGCTTGTGCAGGCCGTTGAGGACGTCACGGGCGCGGGCGACCGCGTCCTCCGTGCCCTCGATCTGCACCTTGGTGCCGCGGGCCGCGATATAGACGCCAAGCCGGTTCTCGATCAGCACCAGATTGGAATCGAACTGCCCGAAGAGCACGCCAAGAATGGTGGCTTCCTCAAACTCCATCTCCGATCGCGCGCGGCGGGTGGGGCGAGAGGTTGCTTCGGGGCGGAGTTGCGCCACATCTGCCGATGCTTCGTAGGCGCGGATATGCTTGCGGGCCATGCGCTCCTTGTCTGCACCCGGAGTCGTTGCGTGAGCCGGATGCATCTACAAGATATGGTGCCTTGGGCTGGGTGCAAGCGGGGGGCGGTGTTGTGGCGGTGGAAAAGTTTTTCGCCGGTTTTCGGGAGGGAAGAAGGAAAGTGACATGCGAGGGTGTTACACCCTCGCGCTCCCGGGTTTTGCCAGCGCAGGGCCTTCGGGTTCGGCGTGGGAATGAGTTCGCTGCGTTGCAGGCGGATCGATGGCGGCGCTTTGGAGCATGCCGAGGGGTGAATGTATGGAGGAATTGGTCATTCGGCATGCGGGGATGGCTGATCTGGCCGATCTTCTCACCCTGTACACGCATCTTAATTCCCATGACGAAGTCTATCCTGCAGAAGAGGCAAAGGAACGTCTGGATCAAATTGAGCGCTATGCTGGCAGCGGCATCCTGATCGGCACATTGCATGGACAGCTTGTTGCAAGCTGCACGCTTATCGTGATCCCGAATCTGACAAGGGGCGGCAGATCTTACGCCTTGATCGAGAATGTGGTCACGCATCGCTCATGGCGGCGGCGGGGTTTCGGAGCCGCATTGCTGAAGGCCGCTGCCGATCAGGCGTGGCAGCATGGGTGTTATAAGGTGATGTTGCTGACGGGTTTAAAAGAGCCCGGCACGCTCGCGTTTTACGAAAAGGCTGGCTTCGAACAGAGCAAGACAGGCTTCCAGATGCGGGCGCATCCATAAGCTCTTGCCCAAACATCCCGCCAGAGCGCAACGACCGTGTACCACCAACGCTTCGTCGGGAGACGAAATGGGAGCGCGAGGGTGTAACACCCTCGCATTGTCTCTTTCTTCTTAAATCAACCGTCCGGCCAAAGAATTGGGCCCAGCCTGCACCAATTCCACCTTCACCAGATCGCCGACCGAAGCCTCGCCCTGAAAATGCACCGATTGCAGCCACGGCGATTTACCCAGCCACTGCCCCGCAAGGCGCCCGCGCTTCTCGACCAGCACATCCGTCACCTTGCCCACCGAAGCCGCGTTGAAAGCCACCTGCTTCTCGATCACCAGAGCCTGCAGGCGCTTGAGGCGCTCATCCATCACCTCGGCGCTGATCTGCTCGTCCATCGTGGCGGCGGGCGTGCCGGGGCGCGGCGAGTATTTGAAGCTGAACGCTGCCGAATAGCCAACCTGATCGATCAGCTTCAACGTATCCTCGAAATCAGCCTCGCTCTCACCCGGGAAGCCGACAATGAAATCGCCCGACAGCGCAATATCGGGCCGCACAGCGCGCACGCGCTCCAGCACGGCGAGGTAGCTTTCCACCGTATGGCTGCGGTTCATCAGGCGCAGGATGCGGTCGCTGCCGGACTGCACGGGCAGGTGCAGATAGGGCATCAGCTTGCCGATATCGCCATGCGCGTCGATCAGCCCCTGCGCCATATCGTTGGGGTGGCTGGTGGTGTAGCGGATGCGCGCCAGATCGGGGATGGCGTCCAGTTCGCGGATCAGGCCTTCCAGCCCCACGGTCTGGCCCCTGGCGTTCTCGCCGGTCCAGGCGTTGACGTTCTGGCCCAGCAGCGTGATCTCGCGCGCGCCGGCATCGACAAGGCGCTTGGCCTCCTCGATCAGATCGCCATAGGGACGGCTGATTTCCGCGCCGCGCGTATAGGGCACCACGCAATAGGTGCAGAATTTGTCGCACCCTTCCTGCACCGTCAGAAACGCCGAGGAGCCCGAGCGGCGGCGCTTGGGCAGCGCGCCGAACTTGGTCTCGGTCGGCATGTCGGTGTCGGTGACGCGCTCGCCGTTCTTCGCACGCTCCAGCATGTCGGGCAGGCGGTGATAGGCCTGCGGGCCCACGACCATCTTCACGCTGGGGGCGCGGGCCATGATTTCCTCGCCCTCGGCCTGAGCGACGCAGCCCGCCACGGCGATCAGCGGCGTGGAGCCATCCTCGCGCTTGAGGCGGCCGATATCCGAATAGACCTTTTCTGCGGCCTTCTCGCGGATGTGGCAGGTGTTGAGCACCACCAGATCGGCATCGTCACCCTCGGCGGCGGCGGTCAGGCCCTGCTCGGTGAGCAATTCGCCCATGCGATCACCGTCATAGACGTTCATCTGGCAGCCGAAGCTCTTGACGCGATAGGTTTTGGGGGCGGTGGAGGTGCTCATGATCGCGCGCCCTTACGCCAAATGAGGGGGGATTTGAAGTCAGGAAGTATGACAGCAGGGGGCGTTACGCCCCCTGCACCCCCGTTACGTCTTCCGACGAAGCGGCGGTGGCACCCTATCCCTGTGCCTAACCTCTCCACCTGCGCGGCCTACAGCGCCGCAGGCAGGCAGAGATTATGCGAAGCTGTGCTGGGGAATATTGCCTGCGGCGCCGCGACGTTGCTCCATGGCCGAACCCGATGCGCAATGCCGACAAGTCATGGGAGCGCGAGGGGGTAACCCCCTCGCATGATTTCTTTTCTTAAAAAGAAAACGGCGAAGCCGAAGCCCCGCCGTCTTTCAAAACACCCAAAAAGAGATGCTTATTTCTTGCTGCTGTCCAGCTTCACGCCGTAAAGCTCAAGCCGGTGATCGACCAGACGATAGCCCAGACGCTCCGAAATCAGGCGCTGCAGCGTTTCCAGCTCGGGATCGACGAATTCGATGACCTGCCCGGATTCCACATCGATCAGGTGATCGTGGTGGGCTTCGGGCGCCGCTTCATAGCGCGCGCGGCCATCGCCGAAATCGTGGCGGTCAAGGATACCGGCTTCCTCGAACAGGCGCACGGTGCGGTAGACCGTGGCAATCGAGATGCCGGGATCGATGGCGGAGGCGCGTTCGTGCAGCTTGTCCACATCGGGGTGGTCGCTGCTTTCGGACAGGACCTTGGCGATGACGCGCCGTTGTTCGGTGATGCGCAGCCCGCGTTGTTGGCACAGGGCTTCGATGTCGATCGGTTGGTTCACGGCATATCCGAATAAAATTGACCCCGCCGGATATGAACCCGGCGGGGCGAAACTGCAAGTATGGGAAAAGTGATTTTCCCCATGACTGAAATGCAGAACCTTAATGATAATGCCTTGCAGTCAAAGCTTTCAGTTAAGCTGCAGCGGCAGCCTTGGCCTTGCGCGGACGCTTGGCGCCGGGCTTGCGACCCAGACCGATCTGCTTGGCCAGTTCGCGGCGCTTCTCGGCATAGTTGGGGGCGACCATCGGATAGTCGGCGGGCAGGTTCCAGCGCGCGCGATACTGTTCCGGGGTCAGATTGTAATGGGTGGCCAGGTGACGCTTGAGCATCTTAAGCTTCTTGCCGTCTTCCAGGCACACGATGTGATCGGGCTTCACCGAAGCGCGGATCGACACGGCGGGCTCGGGCGGGGTTTCGGCCACGGGGGCTTCCTGACCCAGCGAGGCCAAAGCACCGTAAACATTGGTGATCAGCGTGGGGAGTTCTTCAACCGCGACGCTGTTGTTGCTGACATGAGCGGCGACGATATCCGAAGCCAGCGTGATCAGCGTTTCCTTGATGTCGTTGATATTGTCCATGATTTCCGACCTCTTATGTCTTTTTGCGACCCGTTAGTTCTTGGGGGTTTGCTCTGGACTGTAAATCCAGTGCGATCATTTATAGACTTTTGACATGATTGTTCAAGTCTCAATATCGCCCAAGTGGGGCCGACTGTGGGCGTAATAAAAGTTTCTTGGCGCCGAAATTTTGGATCAATTGATATCCAGTGCGAAGGTGATTGCATCGATACGTTGCCCTTCGCGGGTGCGGTAGTATTGCGGGCGTCGGCCAACAGGCTGAAAGCCGCAGGCCCGGTACAGGGATTCGGCGGGATTGTTATCGCGCATTTCCAGAAAGATGCGCTTCACACCGCGCGAAGGCGCAGTTTCGATCAATTGCTGCAGCAGCGTTCTGCCCAATCCGCGCCCGCGCCATGCGGGGGATACTGCGAAAAGCAGCAGCTCTTCTTCGTCCAGAATGGTGCGGGTCAGGGTGAAGCCGGCGGCGGGGGCCATGTCTTCGGGTGCCTGTCCGTCCGGGGTGATCATGGCATAGCTGCAATGACCCAGCACCAGCGTGTTGTCGAGCTGAGCGCGGGTCCAGGCCTCGCCATAGGCCGGGTCGAAGGCTTCCTGCATGACCGCCATGATCCGGTCGATATCGTCATGCGGGGCGAGGCTGACCATGGCTGTTCCTCAGGCGGCGGTTGGCAGCAGTCCGCCGGGCAGGCGTGCATCGGGCGCTCTGCCGTACAGCGGGGAGAGATCGCTGGTCAGTGCGCTGTCGTGAAGCTGCATCAGGGCGCGGGCGTCGGGCCACAGCACGCGGGCCTCGCCGGAGCCGCGCAGATCGACCAGCGCCTGCGCCTGACTGCCCGCCACGCGCGCAATGTTCTGAGCGGCGGCAGCCTGCGGAGCCAGCGAGGCGAGGGGGGCAAGCGCCTCGCCATCCGCGCCAAAGCCCTGAACGAACCATTCGCCATGGCCGCCGGTGGTGGCGGCCAGCACGTCAACAGCGTCATCGGCGCGGGCCATGGCGGCGATCAGCGCCAGCGTGGGGTAGCCATAGGCCTGTGCGCCCCATGCCAGAGCCAGCGCGTGGGCCGCGGCCAGGGCGATCCGCACGCCGGTAAAGCTGCCCGGCCCAAGCCCGGTGACGATTGTCTCGGCCTTGCCGCGATCGGGCAGGGCGGCGATCATCGGCACCAGAGCCTCGGCATGGCCGCGGCCCAGCTGGCGGAATTCGCCCGCGATCAGGTCCCCGTCCTGAAACAGGGCGACGGAGCAGGCCTCGGTTGCGCATTCGATGGCCAGAATTCGACCATTCCGCAAAGAAAAGGCAGGATCAGGCAGCACGAACCTCGGTCACCTCTGGCACGTAATACTTGATCAGGCTTTCGATGCCGTTCTTCAGCGTGGCGCTCGACGAAGGGCAGCCCGAGCAGGCGCCCTGCATCTTGAGGAACACGACGCCTTCGCGGTAGCCGCGATACAGCACATCGCCGCCATCATTGGCCACGGCGGGGCGGATGCGGGTTTCCAGCAGATCCTTGATCTGGTCGATGATGTCGGCATCTTCGGGGCTGTCGCCCAGATCCTCGTCATCCTCGCCGGGCACCTTGAAATCGGCGCTGGCGGCGGCGAACAGCGGCGCGCCGGAAATGAAGTGATCCAGCAGGATCGCCACCACCTGCGGCTTCAGGGCCGACCAGTCGACGCCTTCGCCCGAGGTCACCGCGATAAAGTCACGCCCGAATAAGACATTCGTCACATCGCCCAGCGCGAAGAGCGCCTCGGCCAGCGGCGAAGCGGCGGCTTCCTCGTCATTGGTGAACTCGCGCGATCCGGCGGGCATCACCTGCTGACCCGGAAGAAACTTCAGGCTCGCGGGGTTGGGGGTGGTTTCGGTTTCAATGAACATGAGGCGCCTTTCCTGCTGCTGCGCATGTAGGGCGCGGTGAATCAGGGTCAAGGGGCGTTCGCGACATTGGCTTCACCAAATCCGGGGCAGTTCTGGAGCTATGCTGACTCCATTCTGGCCACAGGATGAACGAAACCCCACGATTCGTCGCGTATAGACTTTCGGCCCATCCGAAATTGTTCCTTCAACGTCCTCTCGGGCATCTGCTTCTATTCACTGGCCCTTAAGGCTGGGCGACCCTATAGATTGGTTTATGAACCGTGCCTCCCGCGTCGCTCGCCGTCCGCTCTTCCTGCTGATTCCGCTGGCCGTTCTGGTCGCCATGCCTCAGGCGGCGCCCGCCCGGCCTCAGGCGAAGGCGGCTGCCAAGCCCGCTGCCGCAGCCCCTGCGGCCATTCCGCCCTCGGCCCTGCCGCCGCTGCCGCCTCAGGACGATCCCTGGCTCTATCAGGGCAGCGACATTCCGCATGACAAGGAATGGGCCTTCGGCACGCTGGAAAACGGGCTGCGCTGGGCCGTGCGTGCCAATTCGGTGCCGCCGGGTCAGGTTTCCATTCGCATTCGCATGGATGTCGGCAGTCTTTATGAAAAGCCCGAAGAAGCCGGTTACGCGCATCTGATCGAACATCTGGTCTTCCGCCAGTCGAAGTATCTCGGCCAGAATGAGGCGATCCCGACATGGCAGCGCCTTGGCGCCACCCTTGGCAGCGACACCAATGCCGAGACCAGCAACACCGCCACCGTCTTCAAGATCGACCTGCCCAACGCCACGCCCCAGACGCTGGATGAGAGCTTCAAGCTGCTCTCGGGCATGATGGCCGAGCCGAATCTGTCGGAAAGCGATATCCGCACCGAAGTGCCCATCGTGCTGGCCGAAAAGCGCGAGCGCGGCGGCACGCAGGAGCATATCTCCGACGCGCTGCGCGAGATGATCGCCTATGGCCAGCCGCTGGCCGATCACGCCACCATCGGCAGCGCGGCGACGCTTCAGGCCGCCCATCAGGACAGCGTGCGCGCCTTCCATGACCGTTGGTATCGCCCGGAGAATGCCGCGATCATCGTCTCTGGCGATGCCGATCCGCGCCTGATGGCCGCGTTGATCCAGAAGTGGTTCGGCGATTGGCACCCCGAAGGCAAGCACACGCCCGCGCCCGATTTCGGTGAGCCTGCCGCGCCCATCGGCGGCGATCCGTCCAATCCGGTCACCTATGCCCGCGTGCTGGTGGAGCCTTCCGCGCCGCGTGCCTTGCAGATGGGTGTGCTGCGCCCGTGGCATGAGAAGCAGGACACCGTCACCTACAATCAGGGGCTGATGATCGATCAGGTGGCGCAGGCCATCATCAACCGCCGCCTTGAGGCGCGTGCGCGCAGCGGGGCAAGCTATCTCACCGCCTCGGTCAACCAGCAGAACCAGAGCCGCAGCGTGGATGGCACCTTCGTCTCGATCCAGCCGATCGATGGCGACTGGCAGGCCGCTCTGCGCGATGTGCGCGCGGTGATCGCCGATGCGCTGGCCACGCCGCCGTCGCCTGAGGAAATCGCCCGCGAGGTGGCCGAGATCAACGTGGCTTTCGAAAGCGCGGTGCAGCAGCGCGCGCTTCAGCCCGGTGGCCGTCTGGCCGATGATCTGGTGCAGGCGCTCGACATTCACGAGACCGTCGCCAGCCCCGAGGTGGTGCTGGATATCTTCAAGCAGTCGATCCCGCTCTTCACGCCCGAGGCGATTCTGGAGCATGGCCGCAAGCTGTTTCAGGGCCGCGCCATCCGCGCGCTTTACGTGACCCCCGATGCCAAGGATGGCACCAGCGACGATCTGAAGCTGGCCCTGATGCAGAAGGTCACGCCTGATTCCCATGCGCGGCTGGCGGAGAAGGCGGTTTCCTTCAAGGATCTGCCGCCCATCGGCACCCCTCAGCAGGAGGTGGCTGATAGCCAGACGCCCTTGCGCGGCATTGAGCAGGTCGATTTCGCCAATGGCGTGAAGGTGCAGCTGTGGCCCACGCAGGACGATCCGGGCCGGGTGACGGTGAAGGTGCGCTTCGGCGCCGGTGCCCGCGCCTTTGACGCGAAGAACGATGTCTATGCCCTGCTGGGCGGCATGGCGCTGGTCGGCTCGGGCGAGGGCAATCTGGGGCAGGAGGAGCTGGACCGCATCTCCACCGGCCGCAAGATGGGCTTCGATCTGAAGTCGGACGAAAGCTTCTTCCTCTTCTCGGCTGACACGCGCGCGGAAGATCTGGGCGACCAGCTCTATCTCTTTGCCGACAAGCTGGCCGATCCGCGTTGGGATCATGCGCCCTTCAAGCGCGCTCAGGCCGCCGCCAAGGTGCAGTACAGCAGCTATTCTTCCAGCCCTCAGGGTGTGCTTGAGCGTGATCTCAAGGCGCTGCAACGTGGGGGCGATCCGCGTTTCGCCGCCCCCACGCCCGAACAGATTTCCGCCGCGACCCCGGAACAGTTCCGCGCCGTGTGGGAGCCGATCCTCAAGCAGGGCCCGGTCGAGGTTCAGATTTTCGGCGATTTCAACCGTGACAAGGCGCTGGACGCGCTGCGCCGCACCTTCGGCGCCCTGCCGACGCGCGGCAACCTGCCCGCCGATACGCTGCCGCCCAGCGTGCAGCCGCCGCTCTCGCCGCCCGGGCCGATCGTGCTGCGCCATGATGGCGATCCGGGGCAGGCCGCTGCGGTCGTCAGCTGGCCGACCAGCGGCGGCACCACGCTGCTGCGCGAATCGCGCCAGCTTGATGTGCTGGGGCAGCTCTTTGCCCTGCGCATGATGCAGGCCATGCGTGAGAAGGCCGGGGCCAGCTATGCCCCGCAGGTCAGCAGTGACTGGCCGCTGGACCTGACCAATGGTGGCACGATCACCGCCACGGCCATCGTCCAGCCCGAGGTGGTGCCCACCTTCTTCGCCACCGCGCGCGAGATTGCCGCCGATCTGGTCGCCAAGCCGGTGAGTGCCGATGAGCTGGAGCGTGTGGTTGAACCGCTGCGCCAGCAGATCCAGCGCGCCGGTTCCAGCACCGCCTTCTTCATGCAGCAGACCGAGGGCGCCACGCAGGACCCGCAGCGCTACAATGCGATCCGCACCCTGCTGGTGGATTACACCGGCGTCAGCCCCGAGGCGATCCAGCAACTGGCCGCCAAATATCTGACTCCCGAGGCACCGCTGCGCGTGGCCGTGATTGGCGACAAGGCCGAGGTGCCTGCCGGTCTGGCCGCCGCCGCTGCCAAGAAGAAGCGCTGAGCCCTGTTGGGTCATTCGGTGCATCGGGCCTTTATGGCTTCATGTACCGAATGGTTACTGAAAGGCGTGATTTGCGCAAAAAAGTGTCGCCCAGCGGCCGCCTTGCAAAATATGCGCAAATCCGATCAGGCTGATCGCTTGCGCATGCTTTGATTTTTGCGATTGTTACGGCTATGGGCGCTCCTTCCACGAAAGGAGCAAACTAAAGTGAGCAGGATCTGGACCCCCGATAGCTGGAAGCAGGCCGAAGCGCGGCACCTTCCCGTCTATACTGACGCCGAGGAACTCGGCCGGGTGGAAGAGACCCTGGCCAAGTTTCCTCCCTTGGTCTTTGCGGGCGAGGCCCGCGCGCTGAAGGCCGAGCTGGCCAATGTGGCGGCGGGCAAGGGCTTCCTGCTGCAGGGCGGCGATTGCGCCGAAAGCTTCCAGGAATTCCACGCCGACAACATCCGCGACAGCTTCCGCGTGCTGCTGCAGATGGCGGTGGTGATGACCTTCGCCTCGAAGCAGCCGGTGGTGAAGGTGGGCCGTATGGCCGGCCAGTTCGCCAAGCCGCGCAGCGCGCCCACCGAAACGCAGGGCGGCGTGGAGCTGCCCAGCTATCTGGGTGACATCATCAACGGCATCGAATTCGACGCCGCCGCGCGCCGCAACGATCCCGAGCGGATGCTCAAGGCCTACACGCAGAGCGCCGCGACGCTGAATCTGCTGCGCGCCTTCGCCAGCGGCGGTTACGCGAATCTGCGTCAGGTTCACAAGTGGACGTTGGACCATATCTCGCGCAATCCCTGGGGCGACAAGTTCAGCCAGACCGCCGATAAGATCGGCGAGGCGCTGGACTTCATGGCCGCTTGCGGTGTCGATCCGCAGACGGTGCCTCAGCTGCAGGGCACGGCTTTCTACACCAGCCATGAGGCGCTGCTGCTGCAGTATGAGCAGGCGCTGACCCGTCAGGATTCGCTGACCGGTGACTGGTTCGATTGCTCGGCGCATATGCTGTGGATCGGTGACCGCACCCGCTTCGACAATTCGGCCCATGTCGAATTCCTGAAGGGCGTGAAGAACCCGATCGGCGTGAAGTGCGGGCCTTCGCTGGAACCCGATATGCTGATTCGTCTGCTCGACGAGCTGAACCCCAGCCGCGAGCCGGGCCGCATCACGCTGATCGCGCGTTACGGCTATGACAAGGTCGAGGCCGGGCTGCCCAAGCTGGTGCGCGCGGTGAAGGCCTCGGGCCATCCGGTGGTGTGGAGCTGCGACCCGATGCACGGCAACGTCATCAAGGCCGACAGCGGCTACAAGACCCGTCCGTTCGAGCGGATTCTGGGCGAGGTGCGCGGCTTCTTCGCCGTCCACCGCGCCGAGGGCACGCATGCCGGTGGCATCCATATCGAGATGACCGGCAAGAATGTGACCGAGTGCACCGGCGGGTTGATCGACATCACCGATGGCGATCTGGCCGACCGTTACCACACGCATTGCGATCCGCGCCTGAACGGTTCGCAGTCGATCGAGCTGGCCTTCCTGATCGCGGAAGAGCTGAATCGTGAGGCGCAGGACCGCACCGCGCGCGAAGCCGCGTAAGCTGAAAACCCGCGCGAAGCGGCTTGATTAAAGCGGGCAGGGGCGCCAACGGCGTTCCTGCCACGCTGGAGTTGATGATGAGCCGTTCCGAACAAGCGCCGATGGGCCCCCTGATGACCGGCGTGATCGCGCTGGCGCTGCTGCTGGTGCATTTCACGTTGGGCCATGTCCAACAGAACGCCCTTGCCGCGACCATCGCCGCCAGCGACGCCCAGATCGCTCTGGAAGCCCAGAAGCTGCGCCAGTCAGTGCTCTTCGCCCATGCCAACCAGCCCGGCCTGGACCGCGATGTGCGTGCCGATGAAATGGGTGAGGCAGCCTCGATGGGGCAGGGGCGCGGCATCGGCGGGCTGACCGAGGATCTCGAAAAGCTGCGCGACACGGCCCAGCATGAACATGCCCGCGCCCGCGTGATCGAGCTGGCCGAAGTGGCGCTGGAACTCGCCATCCTGCTGATGGCGGCCGCCATGGCCGGTCAGTCGCGCCGTATTATGTATGGCGCCGGTGTCGTGGCTGCGCTGGGCGTGGTGCTGGCGGCTCTGGCAGGCGTGGGCATTACGCTGTTCTAACACTTGTCCCTGCTCCACGCGCAGGGCATGTCCCTGACAGGAGGCAGGCCATGACATTTCATCTCTGGAGCATGTTTTTCATCGCGGCGTTTCTGGTTTCGGCCACGCCGGGGCCCAACATGCTGCACATCCTCTCGCGCAGCGTGGAGCTGGGCCTGCGCGGCTCCTTCCCTGCCATGTTCGGTTGCCTGTGCGGGTTGCTGACCCTGCTCGCGGCCTCCGCTGTGGGCCTGACCGCGCTGCTGATGGCGCTGCCCGGCGCTTTCGATGTGCTGCGCTATGCGGGCACGGCCTATCTCTTCTACCTCGGCATCAAGGCCTGGCGCGCGCCGGTTGAGCCCAGTGACCACCATGAGGAAATGATCGTCGCGGTGCTGTCGCCATGGAAGGTCTGGCGCGTGGCCTATGCCGTCGCGGTGTCCAACCCCAAGGCGATGCTGTTCGCCGCCGCCTTCCTGCCGCAGTTCATCAACCCCGCCGCGCCCAAGCCGCCGCAGTTCGCCATCCTGCTGGCCACCTTCGGCGCGATCGATGTGATCTGGTACTTCACCTATGCTCTGGGCGGTCGCGGTCTGGCGACGCACCTTGAGAAGCCCTCGATGAAGCGACTGTTTAATCGCTTTACGGGCGGCGTTTTCGTCGGGTTCGGGGCGATCTTGCTGAAGAGCAAACCTGCTTAAGAAAAGGAGAAATGCGAGGGTGTTACACCCTCGCGCTCCCATGAATGTCTACGTTGCGTCAAGGGTTCGGCCTTGGAGCAACGTCGCCGCGCCACATGCAGGAAAGGCAGGCACAGCGCTGTGATTTTAAAGCCTGCGGCGCCCAAGGTGGTGCAGGTGGAGAGGCAAGGCGGAACAGTCGGGCGCCACTGCCTTTGCGTCGGAAGACGTTATGGGAGCGCGAGGGGACGTTTCTGTTGGTCGCATGTCTCAAGAGAAATGCTCCAGGCCCCTCGCATACCCCTTCTTGCCACCCTTCAAACCGTCAAAACCGTAGACCCCACCGTCTCCCGTGCTTCCAGAGCCCGATGCGCTTCGGCCACGTCTTCCAGCGGGAAGGTCTGCCCGATCGTCAACTTCACCTGCCCGCTGCGCAGCATCGACCACACCCGGCCCATACCGGCGGCGCGTTCTTCAGGCGTGGTGTAATAGTCGCCCTTGGTGGGCCGCGTGACGAACAGCGAGCCATGCGCCGTCAACTGCCCCAGCGCCACGCCGGTCACGGCGCCCGAGGCATTGCCATAGCTGACGATCAGCCCACGCCGCGCGGCGCATTTCAACGAGACCTCCCATGTCGCCGCGCCCACGCCGTCATAGACCACGGGCACGCCCGCGCCTTCCGTCAGGGCGCGGACCTTGGCGGGGAGCTCGGGGTCATCGGTGAGGAAGGTGTGGGCTGCGCCGCATTGGCGGGCGATGGCCAGCTTGGCCTCGCTGCCCGCCGTGGCGATGACATGGACCCCCTTGGCCGTCAGCCATTGCACCAGAAGCTGGCCCACGCCGCCTGCTGCGGCATGGACCAATGCGTGGTCGCCCGGGATCAGCGTTGCAGCGCGCTCGGCGAGGAATTCGGTGGTGCCGCCTTTCAGCAGCACGGCGGCGGCGGTGGTGAAGTCCACATCGTCGGGCAGGTCGAAGAGTTCGGTGGCGGGGACGATGCGCGCGGTCGCATAGTCCCCGCGCGTGCCACCGCTGTGGCCCACGCGGTCACCCACGGAGACCGCCTTCACGCCTTCACCCACGGCCAGCACGACGCCTGCGGATTCGCTGCCCAGATCGGCGGGCAGGGGCAGCGCGTAGAGGCCGCTGCGGTGGTAGGTGTCGATGAAGTTCAGGCCCACCGCGCGGATCTCCATCAGCACTTCGCCGCGGCCGGGGGCGGGAAGGTCGACCTCCTTCCACTGGATCACCTCGGGGCCGCCGTGGGTGGCGATATAGGCTTGGCGCGCTTTCATGGGCTTGGGGGGCTTTCATCGGGAAGAGAGAGGAGAGCTTATGGATTGGCGGAATTTACCCGGCTTCACAAGCGCCCGATGGTCGGCATTGGAGATGGCCTGTTGCTCATGCCTTTTCCTGCCCGCGAAAGCTGCTAACAACCCTGTCAGTAATGCAGGCCCAACAGGGCAGGGAGACAATTGATGCGCAGCATGACAGGGGTTTCGGGGCTGGTTCTGGCTCTGACGATGATGGCTGGCACGCCCATGGCACAGGCCAAGGACGCGCCGCTCGATGCGATGACGCCCGACAAGGTCGCCTCTTACGACTGGGTCCGCCCCGAGGCCGATTATGTCCGCCAGGAGGTGATGATCCCCATGCGTGACGGGGTGAAGCTGCACACCTTCATCGTCTATCGCAAGGGCGTGACGGATGCACCGATCATCCTCTCGCGCACGCCTTACGATGCCGATGCCTCCACCAGCCGCAACCGCAGCCAGAAGATCGAGGAGCTGCTGCCCATCGTGGACACGCCCTTTGTCAATGATGGCTATATCCGCGTCTATCAGGATGTGCGCGGCCTGCATGGTTCGGAGGGCGATTATGTGATGACGCGCCCCCTGCGCGGGCCGCTCAACCCCACCGCCGTCGATCATTCGACCGATGCCTATGACACGATCGACTGGCTGGTGAAGAATCTGAAGAACTCCAACGGCAAGGTCGGCATTACGGGTTCGTCCTATCTGGGCTTCACCTCGCTGATGGCACTGATCGATCCGCATCCGGCACTGAAAGCCGCAATTCCGCAGTCGCCGATGGTCGATGGCTGGATGGGCGACGACTGGTTCCACAATGGCGCCTTCCGCGCCTTTGGCTACAATTACGTGCTGGGCCAGACGGTGAAGAAGGGCGGCAAGGGCGGCCTGCCCACCGGCAAGGAAGACGAATACGACACCTATCTCGCGGCGGGGAGCGCGGGCGATCTGGCGCGCAAATGGGGCGTCGATCAGCTGCCCGGCGTGCGCAAGATGCTGGAGCACCCCGCCTATGACCAGTTCTGGCAGGAGCAGGCGCTCGACAAGCTGCTGGCCAAGCGCCCGCTGACCGTGCCGACCATGCTGGTGGTCGGCGAGTGGGATCAGGAGGATTCCTGGGGCACGCCGGCGGTGTACCGCGCCCTGTCCGCCGATCCGGCCAAGCGCGCCAATGTCAGCATCGTGGTCGGCCCGTGGCGCCATTCGGGGGTGAATTACGAGGGTTCCTCACTGGGCAATCTGAAGTTCGAGGGCGACACCGCGCTGCAATGGCGCCTCAATTACATGAAGCCCTTCTTCGACTGCCACCTGAAGACCAACCCGGCGCCCTGCCACACGCCCCGCGTGATCACTTACGCCACCGGCACCAACAGGTGGGAAGAGGCGGATGATCTCAGCCCCTCGACCACGCCGCTCTATCTGGGCGGCCATGGCGAGGCGAGCTTCGACAAGCCTGTCGGCGAAGGCGTGGAAAGCTACGTTTCCGACCCCGCCAAGCCAGTGCCCAGCGTGCCGCGCCCCGTCTCGCTGGGTGGCGATGAATGGAAGACCTGGCTGGTGCAGGATCAGCGCTTCACCGATGGCCGCACCGATGTGCTCTCCTTCAAGACCGGCGTGCTCTCCGCGCCTGTCCATATTCGGGGCGCTCCCAAGGTGGACCTGCGCGCCGCCACCAGCGGCAAGGACAGCGACTATGTGGTCAAGCTGATCGACGTCTATCCCGGCCAGAACACCGCCAACCCGGTGATGGCGGGCTACGAATTGGGCGTGGGGATCGAGATCTTCCGTGGCCGCTACGTCCATGGCTACGCCACGCCCGCGCCGCTGGTGCCGGGCAAGACCTATGCCTTCCAATGGCTGCTGCCCACGGTGGACCACGTCTTCCTGCCGGGCCACCGGATCATGGTGCAGGTGCAGTCATCGCTGTTCCCGGTGTATGACCGCAATCCGCAGAGCTGGGTCCCCTCGATCATGGACGCCAAGGCAGAGGATTACGTGAAGGCCACCGAGACGATCCACTGGGGTGGCAAGGATGCCAGTGCCGTGTGGTTGCCGGTGGTGAAGTAAGGTTTTGAAGAAAGGATAAGTGCGAGGGGGTTACCCCCTCGCGCTCCCATGAATGTCTACCTTGTGACCAGTCCTATCGGTCAGGCACGAGTTCATAGCGCCGCAGGCAGGAAATCGATGGCGCAGCGCCGGAGATTTTAAAGCCTGCGGCGCTTTGATTTAAGCGCAAAGCTGAACCTGTGGCGCAAGGCTGACAATAAAGGGATTGCAAAGGGCGATGGCCCTTTGCCCGCCGGAGGCATAACCCACTTCCGACTTTACCCTTCCATACTCCGCACCGCCAAGGCAGCAGCAGCAGCCCGCGTCTCCACGCCAAGCTTCTCGAAAATCTGCTCCAGATGCTTGTTCACCGTGCGCGGCGAAATCGCCAGAATGTCCGAGATCACCCGGTTGGGCTTGCCATAGCTGACCCACAACAAAACCTCGGCCTCACGCGTGGTCAGCGCATGGCGGCTTTGCAGGCGGGCGATGGTGGCGGCGGGGTTGACGTCATTGACGCGGATGAGGGTTTCCTCACCGCGCAGCTTGGCCACCATCACCAGTTCCAGCGTGGCGCCGCCGACTTCCACACGGGCGGAGGTGCCGCTTTCCTCGCTCTGCAGCACGCGCAGCAGGGCAGGGCGCAAAGCAAGCGGTGAAGGTCCGGGGGTGCGGTTCCATTCGGGGATGGACTGGGCGATCAGCTCACCCGCCTGAGGCGTCCACCACACCATGGTCTCGTCACGGGCGACGGAGATCAGATGGCGGCCCGAAGCATCCAGCGCCGCCTGCGATCCGACCGCCTTGCGCGCATTGGCCATATGCACGCGCACGCGGGCGACCAGCTCGTTGACGATCAGCGGCTTGCGCACATAGTCCACGCCGCCCGCCTCCAGCGCGGCAAGAACATGCTCGCTCTCGGTCAGGCCGGTCATGAAGACGATGGGGATATGGGTGGTGCGCGGCGCGCGCTTGATCAGGCGAGTCGCTTCGAAGCCGCCCATGCCGGGCATGATGGCGTCCATCAGGATCAGGTCCGGCGTGACGTGATCGAGCAGGGCAATCGCCGCCTCGCCGCTGGTGGCGATGAGGACGCGCATGCCCTCGGCCTCCAGCGTATCGGCCAGAAAGCGAAGCGATTCAGGTGTATCGTCGACGACCAGAACCGTATCCACATCGGCGGGATTGGCGGTGGCGGCAGAAGCGGAAGCAGCTGTGTTCATGTGGTGCCCTGTTGTGCCTGTCTGACGGCTGCGGCCAGCCCCGAAAGATCGACCCGGTCGAGGCAGGCGTGCAATCGTGGGATGATAGGGGCGGACTGCGGAAATTGCTCGGACAAGTCGCGTATTGACTTTTCGACCGCGCGCAGGTGGCCGATGCGGATGTCGCGCTCCAGCTGGGCGAGCAGCGGGCTGGCCTCGGCGGGTAGGCTGATGCTGTCGGGCGTGGGAGCGGGAGGTTCGGCAGGCTCCACATTGGGGCCCTGCCAGCGCAGGCGCAGCAGGCCGCCCACCGCATCGACCAGCGCGTTGAGTTCGATGGGTTTCAGCAGGAACTGGTCATGGGCGACAAAGCCCGCGCCCGCACGCTGGAACTCATGCGCGTCGGCCGAGACCATGACGATGCGGATATCGGCGCCGAATTTCTCACGCAACCGGCGGGCGACCTCCCATCCCGTCAGGCCGGGCATGGTGATGTCCAGCAGCACCAGTTCGGGGCGGTAGATATCGGCCAGCGCCAGACCGGATGTGCCGTCCAGTGCGGAATGGATCACGAAGCCCAGCGGGCCCAGAAGGCCGCGCAGCAGGGCCAGCTGGTTGGCATCATCATCGATGCACAGGATCGAGCGCGCGCGGCCTTCGTAACCGGTGATGGTCTCGGTGCGCGGGCCCTCCTGCGTCGGCACATTCACCTGACCCAGCATCAGGCGCAGGGTGAAGGTGGTGCCTTTGCCCTGCACCGATTCCATCGCCAGATCGCCGCCCATGATGCGCACCAGCGCCTGCGTGATCGCCAGACCCAGACCGATGCCGCGCTGGGCATTGACCTCGGGCTGGTTGCCGCGTTCGAAGGGGGCGAAGATGCGCTCGCGGTCTTCGGGCGCGATGCCGATGCCGCTGTCCTCGATGGAGATCGTGACGAGCGAGGCGCGGAAATGCACCTTGAAGGCGACATGGCCGGCGCGGGTGAATTTCACCGCATTGGAGAGCAGGTTGATCAGGATCTGGCGCAGGCGCTTCTGATCGGTGCGCACGAATTCGGGCAGCGTGCCCTGACTGTCATAGATGAACTCGATCCCGCGCGCCGAAGCCTGCGGGCGAAACATATTGGCGATCTGGTCAAGGAAGGGGGCGATCCGCACCGTATCGTTGGAGATGCGCAGCACCCCGCTTTCGACATGGCTGATGTCCAGCAGGCCTTCGACCAGATTGGTGAGATGCTCGGCGCTGCGGCGGATGATGCGCGCGGCTTCGGCGGGGGCGATATGGTGGCCGCGCTCCAGCAATTGCGCATAGCCATAGATCGAATTGAGCGGTGAGCGGATTTCGTGGCTGACACTGGCGAGATAGCGGCTCTTGGCGGCGCTGGCGGCCTCTGCGGTTTCGCGGGCGCGGGACATCGCTTCGAGGTCTGCCGCATGCTGCTCGGCCTGCGCTTCAAGCTGCGCGATGCGGGCGCGCAGGGTGGCGCTGTCATCCAGGGTTGTCTGGTCGGCCTTGGGATCGGAATGCGCGTCGGAATGCACGATAAACTCCTCGCCTTGCGGGCGGGGTGAGGGGAGGCGTCAAGGCTGCGGTGTCTCCACAGCGAAAGCGGCGAGGCAAGGGATTGCCTGAAATATCTTGAAAAAGCGAGTCATCCTGTCGTCTCTGGGGTAATTGACGCAAGATTCCTCGCTTTTTGTGATGTTTTGCTTTCTCAGGGCAGCGGCAGGGCGACCACGCGGCCCTCACGCGCGGAGGTTTGCGCGGCCTCGATCACCTCCTGCACCGCCACAGCCTCCTCCGGCGTGACCGGGATGGGCGCAGTGCCCTGAAGGAAGGCGGCCAGCTGCGCATAGAAGGTTTCCTGCCGACCGGTGATCGCCGGGCGGGTGGAGGCAACCCCTTGCGCATCATGGACCACCAAAGGATCGGCATCCTCGCCCCAGCCAGAATCGCCGGGGTGCATGCCGGACACCAGCTGATTTTCCTGACCGTCGAGCAGGCGCTTCACCAGTCGGCCTTGCGTGCCATCCACGGCAAAGCGGGGCGCGCCGCCGCCACCGGCGTCCGGCGTGTTCATGCTGGCGCCCAGCTGCACGCGCAGGCCGGGGTAACGCAGGGTGATGGCCACCTCATCATCCGCCGCGCCGCCTTCGCGCAGGATGGCGATGTCGGCGCTGACGACCTCGGGCTTGCCAAACAGCACCAGCGCCTGATCGACCAGATGCGGCGCCAGATCATAAAGCAGCCCCGAGCCCGGCGAACCATCCTCACGCCAGCGGTCACGCACCTGCGGGCGGAAGCGGTTGAAGCAGGACCACAGGCGGGTGACGCGCCCGATCACGCCATCCTCGATGGCCTGACGCACGGTGAGGAAGCAGCTGTCCCAGCGGCGGTTGTGGAAGACGGTGAGGGTGAGCTGCGTCTCGCGCGCCAGATCGGCCAGAGCGCGGGCTTCGGCCAGGGTCAGGGTGAAGGGCTTGTCCACCACCACATGCTTGCCTGCCAGCAGGGCGGCGCGGGCCAGTTCGGCATGGGTGCCGGTGGGCGAGGCGATCACCACCAGATCGATCCCGGGGTCGGCGATCAGCGCTTGCGGATCGGCCACGGCACGGATCGCGGGATCGAGCGCGGCCACCTCTTCCTTGCGCGAGGTGGCGATGGCGGTCAGCTGCAGCGCCGGCACCGCGCGGATCAGTCCGGCATGAAAGACCCGTCCCGCCAGACCGAAGCCGATGATGCCGGTGCGGATGGGCCTGCGGATGGGGGCGGTGCTGTTCATGGCCGGGTTCTCCTTGGTTGCCGCCTTCTAGGAGCCCGCCGGGATACAGCAAAGCCCCCGACGCAGGCGCCGGGGGCTCGTTACGTATTCGCCAGAGCGAAACGGCTTGTGATCAGTTCTTGCGCTCGAAGGCGGCGCTGATGCGCAGTTCGACGTCATCGCCGATCAGCGGCACATAGGTCTTCACGCCGAAGTCGCTGCGCTTGATTGCGGTGGTGGCGTTGAAGCCCACGGTGGTGCCCTTGTCGAGCGGGTTCACACCGCTGGCGTTGAAGCTGGTCTTCAGCACGACAGGCCTGGTCACGCCGTGGAAGGTCAGATTGCCGGTGATGAGGGCGGTGCGGGCGCCGGTGGGGGTCACCTTGGTCGAGGTGAAGTGGATTTCGGGGTACTTGGCGGCATCGAACCACTGGTCGGAGCGCAGCTCCTCATCCAGCTTGGCGTTGGTGGTGACGACGCTGGCGGTGGGGATGGTGATGTCCACCTTGGCGGCGGCGGGGCTCTTGGGGTCGATGGTCAGCTGGCCCGAGGCGCCGGTGAAATCGCCATACCACTCGGTGAAACCCATGTGGCTGACGGTGAACTGCACGCGGGTGTGGGCCGGCTCAACGCCATAGGTGCCGGCCTGAACGGCGGCCGGGTTGGGGTTGGCGACGGGACCCTGAGCCTGAAGGGCGGCAGGGGTGGCAGACAGAGCGGCGGCGGCAAGCAACAGGGCATGGATCGGGCGCATGGGAAGGCCTTTCAAGGGACGAACAGCAGATGTGGGGGAGGGGTGTGGGGTGGCGGGGCCCCGAAGGGGAAGACAGAGCCCCGCCTGGTAAGATTAACGGGCGAAGGCGGCGATGGTTGCGGTGGCTTCGCTCACGGCTGCCTCGGCAACCTCGGGACCGAAGGCCATGCCCTCGGCGGTGACCACGTCCACATCGTTCACGCCGACGAAGCTCAGCAGCGACTTGAGATGCGGCACGGCGAAGGGGAAGCCGCTGGCATCGTCATACTTGCCGGCGCGGGCGTGAGCGATGATCGCCTTCTTGCCCTTGACCAGACCCTCGGGGCCCTCGGCGGTGTACTGGAAGGTGGTGCCGGCGCGGCCCACGTAATCGAACCAGGCCTTCAGCGTCGAGGGCATGCCGAAGTTGTAGAGCGGCAGGCCGATCAGCAGCACGTCGGCGTCGAAGACTTCACCGATGATCTCGTCCTGAAGCGCGCGGGCCTCGGCGAAGGCGCCGCCCTCGGGGGCCTGACGGCCGATGCCGGCGAGGCTCTGATGGGTGACGTGGGGCACGGGGTGCTTGTCGAGGTCACGCTCGACCACGGTCGAACCGGCGGGCAGAGCGGCCAGATAGGCGTCGATCAGCTTGTTGCTGACCGAATTGGCACCATTGGCGGACGAACGGATCACAAGAATTTTGCTCATGGGAAGGCTCCTGTGGGAATAGGGGGAGGGAAGGTTTCAGTTGAAAGCGTAAGCGTCGAGCCGCAGCGCACCCAGCGTGGTGCTGACATGCAGGCGTTGCGGTTTGGCGTCAGGCCCGGCGGCGCCCAGTGCCACAAAGAGCGGCAGCAGATGCTCGTCGGTGGGATGGGCCATGGCGGCATGCGGGGCAAGGCGGCGATAGGACACCAGATCGCAGGTGCGACCCGCCATCAGCGCATTGTGCATCCAGTCGGCAAATTCAGTGGCCCATGCAGGCTCGTCATTGCCGCCGCGCCGGTCGAGACTGCGCAGATTATGCGTGAAACCGCCGCTGGCGATCACCAGAATGTTCTGTTCGCGCAGATTTGCCAGCGCCCGGCCCAGTTGCAGGTGATGGCCCGGCCCCAGCGCGCTCTGGATCGAGAGCTGGATCACCGGAATATCGGCCTGCGGATACATCAGCATCAGCGGGATCCAGGCGCCGTGGTCGAGGCCGCGCGCCGCATCGGTGTGAGCGCGCAGGCCCGCATCGCCCAGCGTGTCGGCGATGCTTTCGGCCAGCTCCGGATCGCCATGGGCGGGGTAGCTCAGGGCGTAAAGCTGCTGGGGGAAGCCGTAGAAATCATGGATCGTGTCCAGATTGTCTGCGGCGCTCAGCGTGGGCACGTCATTGTCCCAATGGGCCGAAACCAGCAGGATGGCCCTGGGGCGCTCAAGCGTCTGGCCCAGCGAGGCGATGAAGCTGCGCGCCGGAATGTCCTCGAAGGGCATCATCGGCGAGCCGTGAGAGAGGAACAGTGTGGGCTGCATGACAGGCTCCGGCGAAAAGGGGTGGCGGCGCGCTGGGGGGATGGGGGGAGGGGCGCGCCGCCTTGAGAGGTGAAATAGGGTAATGATCTTTGCATGCCTATTCGCTAAAGCGGCATTCTGATTATGCGAAAACGGATAGTGTGATGGATTGGGAAGACGTTCGCAGCTTTTTGGCCATTGCCCGCATGCGTACCTTGTCGGGCGCGGCGCGCTCGCTGGGGGTGAGGCAATCGACGATGAGCCGCCGCCTCTCCGCGCTGGAGCAGCGCGCGGGCGCCCGCCTGCTGCAAAAGACCCCGGCGGGTTACGAACTCACCGGTCTGGGCGAGGCCGTGCTGGGCAATGCCGAGCGCATGGAGGCCGAGGCCATCGCCGTGGAACGCATGGTGCAGGGGCGCGATGTGGCGCTTTCGGGCGTGGTGCGGGTGACCACGGTGGACATCATGGCCAGCCGCCTGATGCCCGGCACGATCACCCGGCTGCAGGCGCGCTATCCCGGCATCAGCGTGGATGTGCTGGCCGATATCCGTTCGCTGTCCTTGTCGCGGCGCGAGGCCGATCTGGCGATCCGCATGGTGCCCTTCGAGGGGCGCGAGCTGGTGGCGCGGCGCATGGGGCGGGCATCGGGCGCGCTCTATGCCAGCGGGCCCTATCTGGCGCAGCATGGGCGCGATCTGTCCTCGCCGGACCATTCGGTCATCACCCTGCTGGAGGATCAGGCCCATATGCCCGAGGCCCGCTGGCTGGCGCAGATGGTGCCTCATGCGCGTGTCGCCATGCGCAGCAACAGCCGCGAGACTCAGGGCGGCGCGGCGGCGGCCGGGCTCGGGCTGGCCTGCCTGCCCTGCTATCTGGGCGATGGTCTGCCGGGGCTGGAAAAGCTGAAAGAGGCGGGCGGTCCGCCCCCGCGTGAGGTGTGGCTGGGGGTTCACCCGGACCTGCGCCATATGCCCCGCATCCGCGCCGTGATCGATGCGCTCGATGCGGAGTTTGCGGCACAAGTGCATCTGCTGGCACCGGATGATTGATTGAATGTTGCTTTTATCGTTTCCATGAAGTAACAAGATTTCGCGCATTGGCCATTTGCCCTGCATGCAGGCGGTTCCCCCCGTCGTGCTATGCTGGTAAAGGCGCGCGCTCAAACCCACCGAACCATCCGTTCAGCCAGACGAGTCGATATCCCATGCCTCATTATCGTTCACGCACCTCCACCCATGGCCGCAATATGGCGGGCGCACGTGGCCTGTGGCGCGCGACGGGCATGAAGGATGAGGATTTCGGCAAGCCGATCATCGCGGTGGCCAACAGCTTCACGCAATTCGTGCCGGGCCATGTTCATCTGAAAGACCTCGGCCAGCTTGTCGCGCGCGAGATCGAGGCGGCGGGCGGCGTCGCCAAGGAATTCAACACCATCGCCATCGATGACGGCATCGCCATGGGCCATGGCGGTATGCTCTATTCGCTGCCCAGCCGCGACCTGATCGCCGACAGCGTGGAATATATGGTCAACGGGCACTGCGCCGACGCCATCGTCTGCATCTCCAACTGCGACAAGATCACGCCCGGCATGCTGATGGCCGCGATGCGCCTCAACATTCCGGTGGTCTTCGTCTCGGGCGGCCCGATGGAAGCGGGCAAGGTGACGATCCGCGGCAAGGAGCGCGCGCTGGATCTGGTCGACGCCATGGTGGTCGCCGCCGACGACAGCTACACCGATGAGGAAGTGGCCGAGATCGAAAAGGCCGCTTGCCCCACCTGCGGTTCGTGCAGCGGCATGTTCACCGCCAATTCGATGAACTGCCTGACCGAGGCGCTTGGCCTGTCTCTGCCGGGCAATGGCTCGGTGCTGGCCACCCACGCCGACCGCGAGCGCCTGTTCCGCGAGGCAGGCCGCGTCGCCGTGGACCTGTGCAAGCGTTACTACGAGCAGGACGATGAGAGCGCCCTGCCGCGCAACATCGCCACGCGCGCGGCCTTCGAGAACGCCATGAGCCTCGACATCGCCATGGGAGGTTCGACCAACACGGTGCTCCACCTGCTGGCCGCTGCCTATGAGGGCGGCGTGGACTTCACCATGGCCGATATCGATGCGCTTTCGCGCAAGGTGCCCGTGCTGTGCAAGGTGGCGCCCGCCGTGGCCGATGTGCATATGGAAGACGTCCACCGCGCCGGTGGCATCCCCGCCATCCTCGGCCAGCTCGACCGCGCCGGTCTGCTCGACACCAGCGTGCCCACCATCCACTCGCGCACGCTGGCCGAAGGGCTGGACCGCTGGGACGTCAGCCGCAGCAATGCCGAAAGCGTTGCCGAATTCTTCCGCGCGGCGCCCGGCGGCGTGCCCACGCAGGTGGCCTTCAGCCAGTCGCAGCGCTGGAAGGAACTGGACATCGACCGCGAGAAGGGCGTGATCCGCAGCGCCGAAAACGCCTTCTCCAAGGATGGCGGTCTGGCCGTGCTGTTCGGCAATCTCGCCCCCGAAGGCTGCATCGTGAAGACGGCGGGCGTGGATGAATCGATCCTCACCTTCAAGGGTACGGCCCATGTCTTCGAAAGCCAGGACGCTGCTGTTGTCGGCATCCTTGGCGGCGAGGTGAAGGCGGGCGAAGTGGTGGTGATCCGCTACGAAGGCCCCAAGGGCGGGCCGGGCATGCAGGAAATGCTCTACCCCACCAGCTATCTGAAGTCCAAGGGGTTGGGCAAGGCCTGCGCCCTCATCACCGACGGGCGCTTCTCGGGTGGTTCCTCGGGGCTTTCCATTGGCCACGTTTCGCCGGAAGCCGCCGAGGGCGGGTTGATCGCTCTGGTGGCGACGGGCGATCCGATCATCATCGACATCCCCAACCGTGGCATCACCCTCGACCTGCCCGACAGCGTGCTGGCCGAGCGTCGCGCCGAGATGGAAGCGCGCGGCGCCAAGGCGTGGAAGCCGGTGGGCCGCAAGCGTGAGGTGTCTCTGGCCCTGCGCGCTTACGCCGCGATGACGACCAATGCCGCCAAGGGTGCGGTGCGGGATGTGACGCAGATTGAAAAGTAAGAAGGGTTAAAGCAGGGGGCGTTACGCCCCCTGCACCCCCATTACGTCTCCCGACGAAACGGCAGTGGCATCCGATTGGTGCGCCCCGGCTCTCCACCTGCGTGACGCAAGGCGCCGCAGGCAGGCAATCCTTCCATAGGCCGTGCCTGCGATTTTATGCCTGCGCCGCTATGAAGCCGTGCCTGACCGATAGGTTGCGCACCACGTAGACATTAAAGGGAGCGCGAGGGCGATGGCCCTCGCATCTTCTCTTTTCTTCCCCCTGCCTTCTGTCTACCTGATCCGCCTGCAAATCATCAAAACAGGCGCTCGATCCATGGCTGACATTCTGATCCTCACCACCGGCGGCACGATCGACAAGGTCTATTTCGACGCTCTGTCGGAGTTTCAGGTGGGCGACACGATGGTCACCAAGCTGATGGAGATCGGCCTGGTGAAGCATGATGTGCGCATTCAGGAAATCTGCCGCAAGGACAGCCTTGAGCTGGACGACACCGACCGTGCCGCCCTGCGCCAAGCCATCGAAAGCGCTTCGGAAAGCCGCATCGTCATCACCCATGGCACGGATACGATGACCGACACGGCGGCAGTGCTGAAAGACATTCCGGGCAAGACCGTGTGCATGCTGGGCGCGCTGAGCCCGGCGCGCTTTGCCGAGAGCGATGCCACCTTCAATCTGGGCATGGCCTTTGGTGTGGTGCAGTCCGCCGCGCCGGGCATCTACATCGCCATGAACGGCACGGTGTTCGATGCTTCGAAGGTGCGCAAGGACCGCAGCATCGGCGCTTTCGTCTCGATCTGAAGCCAGCCTCAGCGCCCGTTCGATCCGCCCATCGCCTGATGGGCCCGGGCGCGGCTGACCTTCGTTTGCATGGTTGAGCTAATTCAGCCCGCCTGATCAGCAACTTGCGGTTCAAGCTGATGGATCATGGCCTGAAACTTATAAGTCCTTATCGGGTGGTGAGCGATGAAATGCGCTCACTTCAATCAATTGACGTGCCCGGGGCTGGCGGCTCAGGGGTGATTTGAATGACCCTAAACCGAAAATGAATAGCGGGGCCGCGCGCCGTTTCTGTCATTGAACATGCATGGTTCAGGTGAGCCGGTCGGTCTGTTGTAGGGCGATCAAGGCATCACACACCGCGACGTGCGCAGGAACGGGCGACAGAACAGGGTCGCGTCGCGGAGAGAAAAGAAAACCCTGACCGAGGGAGGATCAAAGTGAGGAAATTTGTCGCTGCCTTTCTGGCAGGAGGAAGCATGCTGGCCGTTTGTGGCGTGGCGGTGGCCGGTACGGCCGCGGCGCAGCCTCAGCAGGCCGATGCTCCGGCAGCCGCGCAGGATGCGGCCCCTCTGGCCCCTGCGGTGCCTGACAAGGATATCATCGTCACCGGCTCGCGCACGGTGAAGAATGGTGACGCCAGCCCCACGCCGGTCACGGTCGTCACCACCGAGAATCTCACCAATCTGCGCCCCACCAGCATCACGGAATCGATCAACACCCTGCCGGTGTTCTCGGGCTCACGCGGGGCCTTCAGCAATCCGGGCGCGTCGGGCGGCGTGTCGGGCGGCAATGGCAATGCCGCGCAGCTCAACCTGCGCAATCTGGGCGGCCAGCGCACGCTGGTGCTGCTCGATGGCCGGCGCGTGCCGCCGACCTCCTTCACCAACATCGTCGATGCCGACGTCATTCCGCAGCTGCTGGTCAAGCGCGTGGATACGGTGACGGGCGGTGTCTCGGCGGTCTATGGTTCGGATGCGGTCTCGGGCGTGGTGAACTTCATCACCGACACCAAATTCGAGGGGCTGAAGATGCAGGCGCAGGCCGGGATCTCGCAATTGGGCGATGATCCCAGCCAGGAAGCCGCCATCGCTTTCGGCAAGAAATTCGCTGACGGCAAAGGCCATTTCGAAGCCAGCTATGAGTTCCGCAACGATTCCGGCATCGACAGCCGCGCCTCGCGCTCGTGGCTGAACCGCCCGGTGGTGACGGGGGCGGGCACGGCAGCCTCGCCCTACACGCTGACGACCAACACCACCATCTCCACCAGCCCCTTCGGTGGCCGCATCAATGGTTGCGGCACGGGCTGCGCGCTGGCCGGCCAGTATTTCGGCGCCAATGGTGTGTTGAGCGCCTTCAACAATGGCACCGCTTCCAACAGTGCGGGTGTGCAGAGCGGTGGTGCGGGCGGCTACTATGACAATTCGCTCAAGGCCGCGACGCGCCAGCATCAGATCTATGCCCGTTTCGACTATGATCTGACTGACGACATCCATGCCTTCTTCGTGGGCAGCGGCAACTTCAAGCACAACACCTCTTTCGGCAGCGCCTATCAGCTGGGCACGGGCGAGACCTATTCGACCGGCAATGCCTTCCTCTCGCCGGCCTATGCCTCGCAGATGACCGGCTCGACCTTCACCATGAGCAGCATTCTGGCCGAGGCCGGGCGCCCGCGCTATGATTCCGACACGCGCCAGCTGATGTTCACGGCGGGTCTGGAAGGCAAGATCGGCAGCAAGTATGACTGGTCGCTCTCCTATGTGCGGGGTGACTCGCGTCTGACCACCGTCATTTCCAACGATCTCAACCAGCAGAAGCTGTCGGCGGCGCTTGATGCGGTGAATGTGAACGGCGTGGCCACCTGCTATGCCGCCACGCAGGCCAACACCGCCGCCGCCTATGCCAATTGCTCGCCGCTCAACCTGTTCGGGCCCAGCGCGGCCAGCGCCGCCTCGCTGGCCTATATCATGGACACCACGCGCTATGTGGCCAGCACCGGCCAGCATGACGTGAACGCCTCGATCTCGGGCAGCCCTTTCTCGACCTGGGCGGGTGAGGTGACCACCGCTCTGTCGGGTGAGTGGCGCATGCAGTCCTTCTCGGCGACCAGCACCTCGACGCCGACGATGTATGCCAATTGCACCAATCTGCGCTACAATTGCTCGTCCTCGACCACGCTGGACAACATCACCCTGCCGTCGAACCCGCATGTCTCGCAGTCGGTGTGGGAAGTGGCGGGCGAGGCCAATGTGCCGCTGGTCAAGGATGCCCGCTTCTTCCGTGACCTGAGCGTCAATCTGGCCGCGCGCTACACCAAATACAACACGGTGGGCGCCTATTGGACCTGGAAGATCGGTGGCGACTGGAAGGTCAGCCATGAGCTGCGCTTCCGCGGCACCATCAGCCGCGACATCCGGGCGCCCACCCTGAACGATCTCTATGCCACCCAAAGTGTGGTGCCGGTGAGCAATCAGGATCTGCTGGGCAAGACGCCGACCGGCACGCTGGTGCCCTCGGTCAATCTGTCGAACCCCAATCTGACGGCGGAAATCGGCAAGACCTGGACGGCGGGCTTTGTCTACAAGCCTGATTTCATTCGTGGCTTCAGTCTGGCGGTCGATTATTACAACATCAAGATCAGCAATGCGATCACCACGGTGCAGGGCTTCCAGCCTTCCACCCAGCAGGGCTGCAACACGGGCGGCATCTCGCTCTATTGCAATCTGATCCAGCGCGATCCCACCACCGGCGCGGTGACGGCCTGGTATGTGCAGCCGATCAACCTGTCGAAGATCACCACCTATGGCGTCGATTTCGAGGCCAATTACGCCACCCATATCGGCAACCACGCCTTCAACCTGCGCGGGTTGACGGCATGGCAGCCGCATATCCGCTACATCCAGCCGGGCGTGGCGGTGATCGATCAGGGCGATGTGGCCTTCGGCAGCAACGGCCTGACCGCCAGCCCGAGCTGGCGCATCACCGGCACGGCCAGCTTCAACGTCACGCAGGCCTTCCGTCTGGATGCGATCTATCGCTGGCGCAATTCCATGAAGCTGTGGGGTGATCCCACGGTGGTCTGGGCGCCGGGGCAGGGCACTGTGGGGGCCTTCGGCCAGCTGGGCCTGAATGCTTCCTTCAGCTTCGATGCGATGAGCGCGGGCAAGGGCGAGTTCTTCGTGAACGTGCAGAATCTGTTCGACGCCAAGCCGCAGGCGATCAATGCGCCGGGCACCTCGACCGGCCCGGGCGGCTTTGGCGGCTGGGCCATGACCGACGATCCGGTGGGCCGCTATTTCACGGCAGGCGTGCGCCTGAAGTTCTGATCCTCTGTCGCAACGGATCGGACGGCGCCCCGGAGAGGATCATCCTTTCCGGGGCGCTTTTTATTGATCGATAAAATCGCTCATAGATTGCATTTCAAGCAATTTTTCAAATCAGGCGGCGTGCAGCATAAGGCCCTCATCACGCAGATGATGGAACTTCAGACGATGACCAGCCTTCCTTTTGACATGGCTTACTCTGCCCGCCCTGTCCGCACCGCCAGCCGCGCTATTGCTCTGCATCGCCGCCCGGCTCAGGTGGAGAATGGCCTGTGGCGCGCTCTGCCGCTGGCCTTTGCCCTCAGCGCGGGGCTGTGGGGCATGGGGGCTGGCATTGCCATCGCGGCGCTGCATCACCTCTAAGATCAGGCCGACGTTTGGCCGGTTACGCCGCCAGCCTTCGCCCGAAGAGGTCCATATTGGCCTCACCCCAGTCCTTCAGCGCCATGATGATCGGCGAAAGGGACAACCCCCGATCCGACAGCGAATAATCCACCCGGGGCGGCACTTGTGCAAAGACCTCGCGGTGGATCAGCCCATCGGCTTCCAGCTCCCGCAATTGATTGGTCAGCATGCGCTGGGTGACATCGCCCACCATGCGGCGCAGGGCGTTGAAGCGGATCGGGCCATCGAGCAGATGGTAGAGGATCACCGCCTTCCACTTGCCGTCAATCAGGCTGACAGCGGCTTCCACCGCGCAGCCGGGCGTGCAGTCGAGGCGGGAGTGGCGGGCCTTTACCATGGCGAAGTGACCATCTTACGGTATCCTTTTTGATACTATAGGCGTTTTTTGTGCTTATGACATGAACCGGGCCCATGAGTGAGGTCCTTTCACTCTCAAGTGAAAGGAGACCTTCCATGCGTGCCATCGGTTATGCCCAGCCCGGTTCCCTCGATCGAGCGGATGCTCTGATCGATATCGACTTGCCACAGCCAGTGCCGCAGGGGCGCGACATTCTGGTCAGGGTGAGGGCGGTGTCGGTCAATCCGGTGGATACGAAGGTGCGCCGTGGTGCCGGGCCGCTCGGGGGGGCGGACTGGCGCGTGCTGGGCTGGGATGCTGCCGGTGTGGTGGAGGCGGTGGGGCCGCTTGTAACGCGCTTAGGGATTGGCGATGTGGTCTACTACGCCGGCAGCATCTCACGCGATGGCAGCAATGCCGAGTATCAGCTGGTCGATGAGCGGATTGTGGGGCGCAAGCCTGCCAGTCTGGATTGGGCGCAGGCCGCTGCTCTGCCTTTGACGGCGATCACCGCGTGGGAAGCCCTGTTCGACAGGCTGCGCGTGCGTGATGCCGTGCCCGGTGCGGCGCCTGCGGTGCTGATCATTGGCGGCGCGGGCGGGGTGGGCTCGATTGCGATCCAGCTGCTGCGGGCCCTGACTGACTTGACCGTGATCGCCACCGCCTCGCGCCCCGAAACGCGTGATTGGGTGAAGGAGCTTGGTGCGCATCATGTGCTGGATCACAGCCAGCCTTTGGCGGCTCAGGTTGCGGCGCTGGGGCTGGGCGCGCCGGGGCTGGTCTTTTCCACCACGCACAGCGACCAGCATCAGGCCGAGATTGTCGAGCTGATCGCGCCTCAGGGCCGTTTCGCGCTGATCGACGATCCGGAGAGCTTCGATATCATGCCCTTCAAGCGCAAGGCGGTCTCGGTGCATTGGGAGATGATGTTCACGCGCCCCCTCTTCGAAACCGCCGATATCGAGGAGCAGGCGAGGCTGCTCGATGCGGTGGCCGATCTGGTCGATGCGGGCAAGATCCGCAGCACGCTGACCGAGGTGATGCGGCCCGTTGATGCCGCCAACCTCAAGCAGGCCCATGCCTTGCTGGAAAGCAACCGCATGCGGGGCAAGCTGGTGCTGGAAGGCTGGCCGGATTAACCCAGAGCAGCCTGCACAGCGGCCCCGGCATGCAGCGCGGTGGTGTCGAACACCGGCACTGCGCTGTCATCGGGGCCGACCAGCAGCATGATCTCGGTGCAGCCAAGAATGATCGCTTGCGCGCCGCGTTCCACAAGGCGAGCGATCACCGCGCGATAGGCCTCGCGTGAGGCGTCCAGCACCTGACCTGCCACCAGCTCCTGATAGATGATGCGGTGGACGGTCGCGCGGTCTTCGTCCTTGGGCACGATCACATCGAGGCCGTAGCGCTCGGTCAGGCGGCCCTTGTAGAAATCCTGCTCCATGGTGAAGGCGGTGCCCAGCAGGCCGACTTTGGTGAGGCCCTGCGCGCGGATCGCTTCCGCCGTGGGGTCGGCGATATGGAGCAGGGGGATGCTCACCGCCGCCTCCACCGCGCCTGCGAGCTTGTGCATGGTGTTGGTGCAGATCAGCAGCAGATCGGCGCCTGCTGCCTCAAGCTTTTGCGCGGCATCGGCCAGCTTTTCGCCCAGCGCGTCCCACTGGCCATCGTGTTGCAGCTTTTCGATCTCGGAAAAATCGAAGGACCACAACAGGCAGCGCGCCGAAGCGGTCGGCCCCAGCGCATCGCGCACGCCCTCATTGAGGATGCGGTAATATTCGGCGGAGCTTTCCCAGCTCATGCCGCCGATCAGGCCGATGCTGCGCATCAGTGCTGGAACCTGTCGAGCCACGTCACCAGCCGTGTCGCCAGAGCAATGCGCATATCGGAAAAGCTGTGATCGGTGGGCATTGTTTCGGCGTCCATCTGCTTGGCCCCGGCCTTGCGCGCTGCCTGAGCCGCCGCCGCTGCCATCGTACCGATCCCGCGCTGCGCCCCGATCAGCGCCAGCGGTCGCCCGGCCAGAGCGGGCATGGCCGCCACCAGATCGAGGTTCGCGCCGGCATGCTCCACCTCATCCATGATCGCCTGCTCGCTGGTGCCCGCCAGCGGGGGCATATCGCCGCGCACCTCATCGTTGAGGAAATCCTCACGCGCGCTGGGCTTGGAGAAGCTGCGCCCGATGGCGGCGAAATCGGCCGGATCGATCAGGAAGGCGCCCAGCACCTGAGCATCATCCGCCGCCACGCGCGCGGCGACAATCCCGCCCATGCTGTGCCCGGCGACCGCAATGCGCGAAGGGTCGATGCGGAATTTGATGATCGTGTCGCGCTGGCGCACGAAGGCCAGAGCATGGGCGCCATCCTCCTCGCAATGGGCGAAGGAGAAGGTGCCCGGGCTGCCCCATGAGCCGCGATAATGCAGCGTCAGCACATTCCATCCGGCGCGGCGCGCGGCCTGCGCCAGATCGAGGTTCTGCTCATTGCCCGGAAAGCCGTGGAACAGCAGCAGCGTGGGATGCGGCCCGATGCCGGCGGCAGTGTACATCACCGCATTGAGCGCGCCGTCCGGCACGGGAATGACGAAAGCGGACATGCTGGCGGGATGGGCGCTGTCGCGCGGCGGGTCCGTGGTGACGGCGGCAGGCGCGGGGACGGGCGTGGTTGCCGCCTGGGCCATGGGTGATGTGGCCAGCAGAAAAGGAAGAAGAACCAGACGCATCGATGCCCCCTGTTATGGTCGGGGCTTACCGTGGGGCATCGGCTTCCGGCTGGCAAGAGGCGGTTGGCGCAGGGGCCATCGCCTGATGTCATCGGGTTTGCGATCAGTTGAGTTTGGGCATGGAACATGGCCCCCGTCCGGCTCTTTCCTAAGGCGAAGGATGAGCCTTCGTCCGATCCGCAAGTCCATGAGGAGACAGACCATGAGTTCGACCACCGACCGCATTTCGGGTGCCGCCAATTCCGCCATCGGCAAGGTGAAGGAAGCCATCGGCAAGGAAACCGGTGACGCCAGCCTGGCCGCCAAGGGCGCCGCTCAGGACGCCAAGGGCAAGGTGCAGAGCGCCACGGGCAAGGCGAAGGATGCGATCAAGGATGCCGTTGACCGGTAACGGTTGGCCGAGAGGCCGGGCCTGAGGCGCGTTTTCCCCTGCGCGTCTGCGTTACAGAGCCCGGTCCGGCAGGCATCGAAACGGGGCGCAAGCCCCGGCCAGCCCCCGCCATGAGAATGGCGGGGGCTGTTTGCATGCGGGCCGAGGAAAGGTGCCCCGCGCGTGGTGCGGGGCTCAGGGTTTCAGGGCAGGCGCGAAGCGACGATTTAAGGCAATCGCGACGCGACGATGGCCCGTTCCAGCGCAATGGAATCCAGCGGCTTGGTCACCACCGGCACCTTGGGGCCATGGGCCCATGGCACCTCGCCATAGCCGGTGGAGAAGGCATAGGGCGTGCCATTGCCCTGCAGCACATCGGCGATCGGCTGGCTGCTCTCATTACCCAGATTGACGTCGAGCAGGGCGAATTCATAGCTGTTGGCCGCGATCAGGCTGAGCGCCTGCGCCACATTGTTGGCCAGATCGACCGTATGGGCGCCCAGCGCCAGCAGCTGGTCCTCAGCCTCCATGCCGATGATGATGTTGTCCTCCACCACCAGAGCGCGCTGCGAGAGCAGGCTGGTGGCAGGAACGGGGCCCGGCGATCCCGTGGGCGAGGGGGTTGGCGTATCAGTCATGAATTGCACCCTTTCGGCGGGGATGGTGAAGTGGGCCTCAAGACCCTCGGCATGGAAGGTAACGCGCGCATGGCCGGAGAGTTCATGCGGGATCGAGCGTTCGACAATGGCCATGGCCATACGGTCATGCCAGGCGCTGCCCCCGTCGCTCCCGGTTTTCGCGCCGCCGCTTTCGCGCCATGAGAGGGTGAGGTCTGCGCCCTCGGTCTGGGCCAGTTCGATTTGCACCTGCCCCTCGGGCGCGGCCAGAGCGGTGCTGTGCGCGACCAGCTCATGGATCACCACCGCCAGCGTGGTGAAGGCGGAGGGGCGGATCAGCACCTGAGGGCCGGTGATCGTCAGCGCGCCATGGGTTTCGGGGAAGGCGGCGCGCACGGTTTCATGGATCAGCGGGCCCAGCGGGAAGGGCGCCCAGCTGGTGGCGTTGACCTGATCATGCGCGCGGGCCAGCGTGGCGATGCGCGCGCTGACCCGGCTGCAAAAATCGGAGAGCGTGGCCGCGCTGCGCTGCCCCTGGCTCACCATCGCCCCGATCATGTTGAGCGAATTGCGCACCCGGTGGTTCAGCTCCGCGATCAGATCCTGCTGACGGCGGGCGGCGGCTTCTCTTTCCGCATTGGAGGCGTCGAGCAGTTGCAGGATCACCTCGATCAGCGTGACGCGCAGCTTTTCGGCAATCGCCTTTTCATCGCCCGACCAGGGTTTGGATTGGCGGCGGCGTTCCTCTTTCCACAGGGCGAAACTCTTGCGCGGGGTGAGGCGGTCACCCAGAGGACCGGGGGCCTGTTTGGGCGCGCCGGGATCGCCGGCCCACAGCACCTCATGGGCATATTCGCGGCGGAACAGCACGAGGAAATCGCGCGGCACGCGGGAGACGGGCACGGCCAGCAAGCCGCAAACCTTGTCGCCAAAGGCCTGCGCCGGAGGATAGACCAGCGCCAGATGATGGGTGGACCAGCAGGCGCCATTGCCCGTGGTGTTGAGGAAGCGCGCCAGATCGAGAAACTGCGCCTGAGACGGCGTCTGCCCCAGCGCGACATAATCGCCCGCCACATAGCCGACGATGCCGTCGAAGGGGATCACCTGACGGATCAGATCGGCAAAACGGTCGAAATTGGCGAGCAGCGATCCGCCATGGGCGACTTGCGCCGTCAGATCGTCATGCAGCTTGGTGGCGGTTTCGTGCTGGGCCAGCGTGGCGCGGATTTCCATCTGCTCCAGCAGGCCGGAGAAGAACTCGCCGAAGAGTTCCGCCGCCGTGCGCGTCGCATAGGGCAGACCCAGCGGCGCGTAATGGTGGCAGGCAAACAGCCCCCACAGCTTGCCACCGCGCAGGATCGACACCGACATGGAGGCCTTCACCCCCATGTTGCGCAGATATTCGATATGGATCGGCGAGACGGCGCGCAGTCCGCTGGGGGTCAGATCCAGCGGCTGGCCGTCGGCATCGAGCGCGGGATGGATCGGCACCGGCGCATCGTCGATGTTGGCAATGATGCGCAGCAGATTCCGCGTGTAGAGCTTGCGCGCCTGTTTCGGAATGTCGGAAGCGGGGAAGTGCAGGCCGAGGAAGCTGTCGATCTGGTCGCCGCGCGCTTCGGCCACCACTTCGCCCGCGCCGGTTTCATCGAAGCGGTAGACCTTCACGCGGTCAAAGCCCGTCAGGCGGCGCATCTGGCGGGCGGCGATGTCGCACAGATCGTCAAGGTTGGAGGCCTGCCGCGCGGCATCGAACATCGGGCGCACCAGCGAGAGATAGTCGCGCGCCGTGCCCTGATGCGAAGGCTCGATCTCCAGCACGAATTGCCGCCCGGCGCGGTAGAGCGCCACATCGAAAGGGCGCCAGTCAGGCGTCAGCGGCAGGTTGAAAAGGCGCTCGACCTGACCCGGCGACAGGTCGGCCAGCCTCTGGCGGATCTGCTCGACAGCGGTGGGCGTGAAGAAATCAGCAGCGGGATGGCCCAGCGCCTCGGCAGCCGGGCGGCCCAGCAGGGCCTCGCAATTGGCCGAGGCGCGGGCGACGATCCAGTCGCTGGAGAGCGCCACCAGAAAGCCGAAGGGCTGGATGCCGCCGATGATATGGATCGGTTCGAGATCGCAGCTGTTCAGATCGACGCCCTGGTCGGGATAGGTGAGGGTCATGAGGGGAGGGCGCCCTCATGGTCGGGAAGGGGCATGGTCTGCGCCAGATGCAGGCCTTGCTCGAAGGCGGCGAAGCTGGCGCGGGCGGTGGTGAGGGCAGCCTCGTGCCGGGCTTGCGGCAGGTCGCGCAGGGCTTTGACCAGCGGTTGCCACAGCGCGCGCAGGCTGTTGTCTTCCATATAGCGGCTGAAACCGGGCGTGCCGGGCGACCAATAGCCGTGTGAACGCAGCACAGCCGTGCCCAGTCGCGATCCGATCAGCACATAGGCTGCGCCCGCATGGGCTCCGGCGCCTGCATCGGCTCCGGCGCCCGCCGAGCCCTCATCAGGCAAAGCAGGCAAAGCAGGAAGCGGCGCGGTGCAGCCAAGGTCGGCCAGATCTTGCGCGACCATCGCCTGCACATCGGGCATGGCCAGACCAAGCTCATCCTGAAGGAAACGGGTCGCCAAGGGCGCCACCGCCTGAAGGCCGATGGCATGGGCTTGCAGAAAACGCGTCAACCCGGCGCGCGTCGAGAGAACGCAGGCGCCCAGCAGGGCATCCAGCCGCTCGTGATCTTCACGCGTGCCCAGCCTTAGGACATGGCGCAAATCCTCTGGCGCCATGGCGGGCATAGGGGTTTCGGGCATTGCAACCTTCGCTTTCGGTACCGTACCTGATGCTTAATGCATCAGGCGCCCCAAGGCTCCCTTCACCCCGATAAAATCCAGGCAAAAATCCGGGGAGGGAACATCATTCGGGGCGACTGCTTAGGAGATCAAGGCATATCTGTCTCGCAGGAAGACAGGCCGCCATCCGCTTTCCCTTAAGGCTCTCCCGCCATGCCCAGCGCCTTTTCCCGCTTTGCCGAACGCGTTTCCGTCTGGACGGGGCGGCCCATCACCTTTGCGCTGGCTTGCGTGGTGGTGGTGATCTGGGCGGCCAGCGGGCCGGTCTTCCATTATTCCGACACATGGCAGCTGGTGATCAACACCGGCACCACGATCATCACCTTTCTGATGGTCTTCGTGATCCAGAATTCGCAGAACCGCGATATTGTGGCGCTGCATTCCAAGATCGACGAAATCCTGCGCTCTGCGGACAAGGCGCGCAACCAGCTGATCGGGCTGGAACACAAGAGCGACGCCGAGATCGAGGCCATCCGCGACGCTATCGAGCAGGAATGCGATGTCGAAGACGTGGAGGAGGCCATCGAAAGCGCCGAAAAGACCCTTGAAGAGGTGAAGGAGCGGCTGCCCGAAAAACGCTGAGGCCAGGCGCTGAGGCGTTACACCATCAGCGCCAGCAGATCGTCCAGCCGGGCCTTGGCAAAGCCCACCGAAATGTCCGAGATGCCATAGGGGATCAGCAGCTCATCTTTGCCCATCAGCAGCGCGCCGCAAGTGTAGACCACATTGGGCACATAGCCTGCGCGGTCGGCATTTTCGGCGGTGAGCACAGGCTCGCGCACGCGGCCAATGATGCGCGAGGGATCGTCGCGGTCCAGCAGCACGCAGCCCAGCGCATATTTGCGCATCGCCCCCACGCCATGGGTGAAGAGCAGCCAGCCAGCGTCCGTCAGGATCGGGCTGCCGCAATTGCCGATCTGGATGAACTCCCAGGGGTATTTCGGCTCCATCAGCAGCACGCCCTCATCGTCCCAGCGTTCCAGCCGGTCCGATTTGAGGAGGTAGAGGTTCTTGCCGTCCTGACGGCCCACCATCAGATAGTGTCCGTCGATCTTCTGCGGGAAGAGCGCCATGCCCTTGTTGCGCCCGGCGCGGCCCTGCACCGGCTCCAGCGTGAAGCGATGAAAGTCGCGCGTGCGCAGCAATTCGCTGCGGATCGAGCGGCCCGAATAGGCGGTGTAGGTGCCGACCCATTCGATGTCGCCCCCGCCATGGTCGAGCCGAACCAGACGCAAGTCTTCAAGCCCGTTGGCCTGCTGCTCGGTGATGGGGAAGATCACCGTGTTGGAGAGGCTGCTTTCGGGATGGCGCTCCACCTGAACGGGGGCGTCCTCATCCTGAATGCCAAGGCCATGGTCGCAGCGCTGCACGGCGGTGGCGAAGGCGGATTCGGGCCAGAGCGAAAAGCTGCCGTCATCGCTGGCGATCCCCTCGCGGAAGGCGACCGAGCTGATATGCCCTTCGCCCACCGCGCGCAGCGAGAGGATGAAGCGCACCGTGCCCTCCTTCATCCCGCTCTGATCGGGATGGGGCACGATGGAAGGGTTCATCAGCGCGGCGGCGGCATAGGTGTATTCATGGCAGAAATAGGCGCCGATCAGCTTGCGCCGCGTGGGCGAGAAATCCGCCACGCCCAGGTCGCGGCGGCCTAGTTCCAGCGCGATGGCCACCTCCTCGAAGCGGGCCTCGAACATATGTTCGGTCTGCCAGTGGCGGTCGAGGAAATCGTGGAGGACCAGCGCATATTCGCGTTCCACCCGCGCCTCGTCCAGCCCGGCGACATCGCGCACAAGACGCAAGGCGCGCCCTTCAGGCGCGCCTGCTCCCTGCCACCCCAGATGGAAGGGGCGCAGAACGACCCGCGTGGGGTCGGCATGAAGTCTCTCATCAAGAATATGCAGCGGATTGCGCGACAGGACGTGCAACTGTTTGTCCAAGGTTGATCCCCTTGATGGGCGTCTGGCTGGCCGTGGAAACGACGGCTTGTGTGAACTGGGGCGGCTGAAGACGACGCAGCAGGCGCGACAGGCTGTGATGGCCAAGCTGGAAGGCCAGAATCGATTCCGCGCCCGAATTTTCGTTACGCCCTCTCGGCGTTACACCGTCCCGGCACCGTCCGGTGGCGATATCGGCCAGCACGACGCCGCGATCATTGGCGCCGAAGAACCATTGATACACCTGCAGGGCCTGATCGGTCCACCCCTTCTCGCCGGTTGCGACGAAAGCGCTATGCGCGGCCTCGATAGCGGCCTGCGCTTCAAGGGGTTGTTGATCAAAGGGTTGCCATGTGCCCTGACGGCCAAAGCTTTCCGAGCCGATGGGGCGGAAATGGCCCTGAATGCCGGTCTGGCAACGGCTGATCCAGTCGAGCGTTTCAAGGCCGATGGCCAGCCAGTTCTTCTCGCCCAGCAGATGGCCCGCCTCGATCAGCACCTGGCACAGGCGCGGATTGTCATAGCCCAGCACCGCCTCGAACCATGCCCAGTCGGGGCGGCGGGTCTTGTCGAGCAGATGGGCCAGCATGTTGCAGCTGTCGATCACCATGTCGCGCGCGCCGCCATGGCGGTGCCCGGCGCGCATCAGCGCCAGCGAGCCCAGCGCGGCAAAGCCCATGGCGCGGGGGCTCTGCAGGGGTTCGATCCCCTCCAGAACCGTGTCGAAAAGATCGAGCGCCCATGCCTTGATATCGGGCAGGGGCGAATGCTCCACCGTATGACCCAGCGCCCAGAGCGCACGGCCATTGGAATCCTCCGAGCCTTCGGTTTCGCACCATGTCCGGTCGAAGTTCATGAAGTTGCGGAAGCGGCCCTTGTCCGGGTTCCAGGCATATTGCACGAAGGCGGCGTAGCAGATGCTCCAGCGCATGCGCTCGCTTTCGCTCAGCGAGGTGGAGACATTCATCAGCATCAGCGCACGGGCATTGTCATCAAGGCAATAGCCATGGCGGCGATCCGGCACGATGCCCACCGCATGCTGAAGCATCCCCGTGGCATCGCTCATGGCGAAGACGGCGGAGAGCCCCGGCACCATCTGCGGCGACGCCGGCTTGGGCGAAGGGGCCATGGTCTCACGCACCAGCGCCGCCCCGGCCTTGGCGAACTGCGGCCAGATCGTCTGGCGGCCACGCTGATAGGCGCGCAGCTTGGTGGCCATCAGCGCCTTGGGATTGTCCAGCAGCGCGTTCACCGCCTGAGCGATGGCGTCCGGCGCATTGGTGTCGATCAGGCAGCCCACGCCATCGGCCAGCAGCTCGCGGGCATGGACATAGGGCGTTGAAACCACCGCCTTGCCCAGCGCCACCGCATAGCTGAGCGTGCCCGAGGTGGACTGGCCCAGATTGGGGTAGGGCGTGATGTAGATATCGCAGGCCTCAAGCTGGTCGAGCAGCTCATCGGTGTCGAGGAAGCGGTTTTCCCAGACGATATGTTGGGCGACGCCCAGCTCTTGCGCGCGGGCGATCAGCCCTTCGCGATAGCTTTCACCGTCGCGCGCCAGCAGCACCGGATGGGTGGCGCCCAGAATGCGATAGACCACCTGAGGATGCCGCGCGATGATCGCGGGCAGCGCTTCGATCACCTGCTCCAGACCCTTGCCGGGGCCCAGCAGGCCGAAGGTGGTCAGCACCTGCTTGCCGTCCAGCCCCATGCGCGCCTTGGCGCCTTCCTCGCCGCCGAAGGGGCGGTCTGGCGCGCCATGCTCGATGATCTCGACGATCTCGGGTCGGGCCTTGTAGGTGGAGGTGAGCAGATCGGCCCCATGGCGCGACATCACCATCACCTTGCTGGCTCGCTCAAGCAGATGCTGCGTCACCGCGCGCTGCCCTGCGGAAGGCTCGGCCAGCACGGTGTGGAAGGTGATCAGCAGCGGGGCCGCGACGCCATCGACCAGCTCGCGCACCATATCGCCATCGGGGCCGCCGAAGATGCCGAACTCATGCTGCAGCCAGACCACATCGGCGCCGCTCTCATTGATCAGCCGCGCGGCGCGGGCATAGGCCTGCGCGCTGTCAGCCTCGATGGTGCGGACATGGTCTTCATAGGCGAGGCCAGAATCCTTCTGGTCCAGCGCATAGACATCGACGTCGATATCGGGGACGAAGGCGGCCAGCTTCTCGCGGATGTCGCAGGTGAAAGTGGCGATGCCGCAGCGGCGCGGAGTGTAAGTGCCGATCAGCGCCACGCGCAGGCGGGGCATGCGGGGCTCCGAAGCGAAAAGGTCCACCACCTCGGCCACGAGTTGGTCGGAGGGCTTCTGATCGCGCAGGCTGGGGAAGTCGTCGGTCATGGTGGGTCTTCCCTCTTGCTGGCGGCGTCTCGCTGCCGGATGGGCCGGTCGATCCGGGCCTATCTGGGACAATGGGTCAGCCATGGCGGAGTTCCACGCGTTTCCGGCAAAAACCGACTGGTGGTATAAGGCTTGCGACAAAGGCACTTGGCTGTGTCTGACGGGCCTGTGGCGCGCGAATCCGGCGCGGCTGTTCACGGCTGCGACAGAGCGCAGCAGGCCGGTCTGGAAGGGGCTTTCATCCCCGGGCGATCATTTGATCTTCTTGGCGATCTTGGCCATCAGGCTCTCGAACTCGGGCGGCACGCCTTCATCCACGGCAGCATTGTAGAAGTCGCGGATGTCCTTGCCCCATCCGGTCTGCTCAAGCAGCTTGTCGGAGCTTTCGATTGGCTGGTTGCCAAACAGGGAAGGGCTGGGATCGGGCACGGTCAGCTTCCAGTCGAGAAAACATCATGGCATGGCGGCGGCGATCATAGCGCCGTAACACAAACTCGGCGAGACTAGCGCCAGAGAGCAGCGTTACGGTTAAAATCGCAGCGCCATGCTCTGAATTCGAAAATGTTATCCCCCGGCGAATGTTCCGCATTGCACAACGGCTGGGCGCAAGCGGCATTCGCCGGGGCGAGCAGGATCAGGCATTCAGATTCGAGCCGAAGAACAGCGCCTGGCTGATGGTGGTCAGCACGGTTTCCTCGCGGAAGGGTTTGCTGATCAGCAGGGTGGGTTCCAGCCCTTCGCCGGTCAGCAGCTTTTCGGGGAAGGCGGTGATGAAGATCACCGGCACCGGGCCGATCTTGAGGATATCCTCCACCGCATCGATGCCCGAGCTGCCATCGGCCAGCTGAATGTCGCTGAGCACCAGCGTGGGGCGATGCGCCGCATAGGCCTCACGCGCCTGCGAGGCGGTGGTGGCGCTGGCCACAATGCGATGGCCCGCGCTGCTGACGATATCGGCCAGATGGGTGGAGATCAGCGGCTCATCCTCGATGATCAGCACATCGGCCACATTGTCCCGCGCGATATCGGCCAGCGCTTCCTTCACCAGCTCTTCGGCCTCTTCATCCGAAACGCTCAGGATCTGCGCGGTTTCGGGAATCGAGAAATCCTCCAGCTGGCTGAGCAGCAGCGCCTGCCGACGCAGCGTGGACACGCGGCCCAGCTGCGAGGGGCTGCCTTCTTCCGGCCCGGCGCCATCGCGGCCCACATCGGGGTCCACCGAGGTCCATACGCCGGTAAAGGCATGATAAAGTCCAACGCGGCTCTGCGAGATACGCTCCAGCAGATCGGCGTCTTCCAGCGCGGCGTTCAGGGTCATGCGCACCAGATTGTCGCCCATGGACTGCGATCCGGTCACGGCGCGGGCATAGCGGCGTAGATAGGGCAGGGAGGATGCCAGTGCCTGGGTCGGTGACGTCTGGGTAGCGGGGTTGGGGCGATCCGAAGTAAGCGGCATCAAACGATCCTTGATCCTGGCAGGACAGCCACGCTCCGGCGTCAGGCCTCTGCCGATCGTTTCATGGCTGCTTGCGCCTGCCGATCTGCGGAATTCCCCCTGCGCGCCCGGGCGCTGTCCTGAGGCTTTACGATTTTGCCGCCTGCTTGTTCCGCCTCATGCTGCGCAGCATGGCGAAAATTATTTTTTGCATCGGCTGAACCTTGCGCGGAACCCCGGTTTTCTGCGGGATTCGCGGTGACGGCAAGGGCGCCGAACCGTACAGGGGGCTGGATATGCTGCGGAACCTATGCGGCGCCCGGCCATTGAAGGGTTAACACAGACGACGGGAGACGCCCCATGATCGAACAGACGATCGACGAGAACAAGCAGCTGGCTCCCCAGCGTAATCTGGCGGCCAATGGTGCCAGAATTCAGGGAAAGATCGAAGGCGACCCGCTTTCGGACGCCGATTTCCACAAGGAACTGACCGCCGCCATTCCGCATCTGCGCGCCTTTGCCCGCATGCTCTGCGGCGATCGTGACCGGGCCGACGATCTGGCTCAGGAAACGCTGATGAAGGCCTGGGCCGCGCGTGACCGCTATGTGGCGGGCAGCAGCTTCCGCGCCTGGACCTACACGATCCTGCGCCATCACTATTTCGGTCAGGTCCGCCGCGAACGCTTCGTGGGCGAATATGACGAGACCGAGGCCGAGCGCATCCTCAACATCCAGGGTTCGCAGGAAGGCCGCCTTGAGGCTGCCGACGTGCTGCGCGCTCTGGCCACCCTGCCTGCCGCCCAGCGCGAGGTGCTGGTGCTGGTCTCCATCGGCAGCGTCAGCTATGAGGAAATCGCCGAAATCTGCGGCGTGGCACTCGGTACGGTCAAGAGCCGCATCGCCCGTGCCCGTGCGGCGCTCTCTGCCGCGATCGACAGCGGCGTGCTGCCCGATGCCCGCAGCAGCTTCGTGCTGAAGGGCGAAGTGCTCGATGCTTTCCTTGAGGAGCTGCGCAAGGTCGCGCCGCCTCACATCATCGCTCGACTGGCAGCCTGACCCTTCCCTGCCAGACCCGCCGGCGGCCTCGCGCAAGCGATGGCCGCCGGTTTTCGTTTCCGCCTAGCGTAAAGGCGCGATCAGCTCCGCGCGCAGGCCCGGGGCGGTGTTGATGACAGACAGCTTGCTGCCCAGCGCCTCGCTCATGGTGCGGATCAGCTGAGAGCCAAGGCCCGTCCCCTTGGCCGGGGCGTCCGGATCGTAGCCGCGCCCGTCATCCTCCACCGCCAGACGGTAGGCATCATCGCCCTGCGCCTGCAGATAGATGCGCACCTCGCCCGGCTCATGCTCGGCATAGGCGTATTTGCAGGCGTTGCTGACCAGTTCGTTGATCAGAATGCCCAGTGTCACCGCCACCGAGGCCGGCAGCACCAGCGGATCGACAAAGACTCGCATCACGCGCGGTGAGGCCTCGCTGGAAAAGCTGCCCGCCAGATCCTCGGCCAGGCCCAGCACATAGCTGTCCATCGCGATGGTGGTGGAGGCGCCGCCCACGTAAAGCTGACGATGCACCCGCCCCACGGCATGGATGCGCTGACGAATATCGCGCAGCATGGCCTGCGCTTCCTCGCCGCGCGCGATGCGCGATTGCAGCGTCACCACGGCAGACACCATCTGCAGACTGTTGGCCACGCGATGGTTCATCTCGCCCAGCATGGCTTCCAGCTTGGTGTTGGTTTCGCGCAGGCGTTGTTCGGCCAGTTCCTTCTCGATCAGCGTGCGCCGCGCCGCCAGCGCCTGCCCGATGGTGCGGGTGAGCAGATCGAAGAAATCCTCGCTGACGGTCTTGATGACGTAATCGACCGCGCCCGCCTTCAGCGCCGCCACCGCGATGCTGGTCTCTTCCGATCCGGTCACATAGATCACGGCGGGCGGGTTGGGCAGCCCCATCAGCTGGTCCAGCGTTTCCAGCCCGTTCTGCCCCGGCATATAGTGATCGAGCGCGACGACATCGAAACTCTGATCGCGCGCCAGCTCCACGCCCTGCCTGCCGCTGTCGCAGGTGGTGACGTCGAAACCCTCGCGCCCCAGCCGCCGCTTGGCGAGCAGGCACAGGCCCTCGTCATCGTCGATATAGAGCAGGCGCGGCTTGGCTGACATCAGAGCCCGGCGTCCGGCACCTGGATCACCGAAAGGAACAGGCCCAATTGGCGGATGGCAGCGGCGAAATTCTCGTAATTCACCGGCTTGGTGATGTAGACATTGCAGCCCAGATCATAGCAGCGCTCGATCTCATGCTTGTCGTCGGTGGTGGTCAGCACCACCACGGGGGTGCGGCGCAGATGCTCCTCGGACTTGATCTTTGTCAGGATGTCGATCCCGCTCATGTCCGGCAGGTTGAGGTCCAGCAGGATCAGCGCCGGGCCATTGTGCACCGGGCCGCGCGGGGCGTTGAAGATGAACTCCAGCGCATCATGGCCGTTGGAGAGATGCACGATCTCGTTGGAAATCCCGGCACGGCGGATGTTCTTCTCGATCAGCAGAGCATGGCCCTCATCGTCCTCGATCATGATGATGGTGACGCTGTGATGGGTCTGGGTCATGATTGGCTCTGCGATCCGGAGTGGTGACGGGGGAGGTTTATGGTGAATGTGGCGCCCTTGCCAAGGGTGGAATCGACCATCACCGTGCCGTCCAGCCGATAGGCCAGCGCGCGCACATGGGCCAGTCCGATGCCCTCGCCGGGCCGGTCCTGCTGGCCGGAGCGGCGGAACAGGTCGAAGACGCGCTCATGATCGCGCGGATCGATGCCCCGGCCCTGATCGGCCACGCTGATCTCGATGCGCTCGCCGATCTCACGGCCCGAGATACGGATTTGCGGCGGTGCCGCGCCCGCGCCATATTTCAGCGCATTCTCCACCAGATTGGCGATCATCTGCTCCAGCCCCATACGGTCGCTGAAGAGGCGGGGCAGGGGCGAGGCGATCTCCACCTGAGCGCCGCTTTCCTCGATCCGCATGTGCAGCGTATCCACCACGCCTTGCACCAGCGCGTTCATATCCAGCCATTCCGGCGCGATCTCCCGCCGCCCGAGGCGCGACAGGCGTAGAATGGCGTTGATCAGCCGGTCCATCTTCTCGGTGGAGGAACGGATAAAGCGGATCGCCTGAGGCAGATCCTCGCGGATGATGCTGTCTGTGGCGGGGGCGATGGTGTCGGGGCGCTGCGCCTGTGCCTCATCCAGCAGAGCGGTCAGCGTTTGCGTCGCGATCTCCATCTCGGCGGTGAAGCCCATCACATTCACCAGCGGCGAGCGCAGATCATGGCTGACGATATAGGCGAAGCGCTGGATCTCGCTGTTGGCGCGTTTCAGCTCGGCGGTGCGCTCCTGCACGGCGGCTTCCAGCCCGGTGTTGGCCATGCGCAGCGCCTGACGCTGGGCATCGATCTCACGCGTGTAGGTCTGGATCGTGGTGAAGGTCAGCGTGCCCATCGCCACCAGCAGCAGGCCAGTGATGCCAAGCGTGACGTAGAAGCCGCGCTCGATGCCGCGCTGGCTGGCGTCGCGATAGGCCAGCAGCTGCTCCTCATGCGCCTGCATCGCGCGGGTGATACGGAAGATCAGATTGTTGGGCCGGTCGATCAGCCCGCCCGGGGCCATGGCGCCCGGAGCAGGCAGGCCCGCCTGCACCTCGATCTGCGCGGCAATGGCGGTGAGCAGCGGGATGCGGGCCTGTTGGCGCGGATTGTCAGCGGTCAGTGTGGCCAGCCGGGCGATGCTCTGATCGAGCTGGGTGCGGGCCGCGGTCAGCGGCCCCTCGCTCTCGATGGTCAGATCCTGATTGCGGCGCAGATTGGCGGCGACCAGCCTTGTGGAGGCCAGACGCAGCGCGATGATCTGGCTCTGCACCTGATAGGTATGGGCGATCAGCCTGGTCTGGCGCTGGTTCATCGCCATCAGCACGCCGGCCGAGATCACCACCCCCAGCAGCGCGGCAAAGCCCAGCCCCATAAAGCGCATCAGCGAGCGGCGGAAACGGCGCTGTGCGGCCTGTCCCTGAGGCATCAGCGCAGCACCTCGGCACAATCCGTCACCAGCCGGTCGCCCGAGGCCTTGTCCCGCGCTGACAGGCTGCAGCCGCGCGCGCAGACGAAACCGGCGGTCCGGGGGCGAGGCATGGCGGTGGCGCGCAGGGCGGCTAGGCATTGCGGGCCGTCCCTGTAAGGCCCGCTGACCTGCGCGGGCGCATCGCCCATCACATCGGCATAGCTGTAGCCATGCCAGTCCCGACCGTCGGAGGGAGCGCAACCCGCCAGCAGCGTCACGCCGAACAGTGCGGCAAACAGGCCCGGGCGAGGGGCGAAACGCCGCCCGAGCCTCCTGTGGGCCGTCTGTTCGGGACTGAATGTCACGATATCATTCTCGCTATCCCCTTATCGTGGCGATGGAACATTGCTCGCGGTCTCCTGTTCCATCGCCATAGCAAGGTTTGGCGCAACTTGAGGAGACGGTACAATGGGTATCCTTATCTGGCTGTTGATCGGTGCCGTGGTCGGCTCTCTGGCAGGCATGATCATGCGCGAAAGCTTCGGCCTGATCGGCAACATCGTCGTCGGCATCGTGGGTTCGGCCATCGGCGGCGCGATTTTCGCGCGTGGTGACATCAACAACAGTCCGCTGACGGTGGGCACCTTTGCGGTCTCGCTGCTGGGTGCGATCGTGCTGCTGGCCATCGTCAATCTGCTGCGTCGCGGGTCTTTGACCTGAGCGGCCTGATCACGGGGAGGATTGTATGAAGAAGCTTCTCACGGCGGTGGCGGCGCTGGGTCTGGTGGCGGGCCTTTCGGCCTGTTCCAAGCCTGACACGCAATCGCAGGCCGCGGATTCCGCACAGGCCGATGCCGCGCTGAGCAGCGCGGGCAAGGATCTGAAAGCCGGGCTCGGCAAGATCGGCGATGCGGCCAGCCACACCGCCGACAGCATCGAAGCCTCGGGCAAGGAACTGGCCAAGCAGGGCAAGGCCGCCGCCGCCGATGCGGCGAGCGATGCCAGCACCGCTGCGTCCAAGGCCTCCAAAGATCTGCGCAACTGATTCAGGCCATCGACTGCGCAGACAATGCCGCCGTTCCGCATCCAGCGGGAGGGCGGCATTGGCATATCCGTCCCCCGCGTTTCGATCGGCATTCGACCGGCATAGGCAGGGCCACGCCCTGCCGCTTGGACCGCGCCAGTACGGACCCATTCGCCACGCCGGTGGTTGGAAACCATGGTTGCAACCGGCGCGACAGACCGCGCGCGACAATGGGAGACACGCCGATGACGATGGTCGAAACCCGCGATGGCACGCATCTTTTCGCCAAAGCCTGGGGGCAGGGCCGCCCGGTGGTGCTGATCCACGGCTGGCCACTCTCCTCTGACAGCTGGGACCCGGTCGCCAATCGCCTTGCCGATGCCGGTTTTCAGGCGATTTCCTATGACCGGCGCGGCTTTGGCCGTTCCAGCCAGCCCTCGGGCGGCTATCATTACGACACCTTTGCTGACGATCTGGCCGATGTGATGGCCCATTTCGGCGCCAGCCGCGATGTGGCGCTGGTCGGCTTCTCGATGGGTGGTGGCGAGGTGGCGCGCTATATGTCGCGCCATCAGGGCAAGGGGGTCAGCCAGGTGGCGCTGATCAGCTCGGTGGTGCCCTATATGCCCAAAACCTCCGACAATCCCGAGGGCGTTCCGCTGGAGGTCTTCGATGAGATCGAAAAGGGCCTGCTGGGCGACCGCGCGCATTTCCTCGCCGGTTTCTTCAAGCAGTTCTTCGGCGTCGGCCTGCTGGAAAAGCCGGTCAGTCAGGAGGTGCTGGACAACGCTGTGCATGTGGCGATGCGGGCGGGCCTGCGCCCCACGCTTCAGGCCGCCCGCGCCTTTGCCACCACTGACTTCCGTGGCGATCTGCCCAGCATCCATGTGCCCACGCTGATTGTCCATGGCACGGCGGACAAGACGGTGCCCATCGCCGCCACCGCGCATGAGGTGGCCCGCCGCCTGCCGCGCGCCGTGCTGGTGGAGTATGATGGTGAGCCCCATGGCGTTTTTGCCACGCAGCATCGCCGCCTGTCCAACGATCTGATCGCTTTTCTTGAGGGCAGCGGCATCGTGCTCAACGAAGGCCCCACGCGACAGGAGCTGATCGACGACGCCACCGCCAATATGGTCGTCGCGCCCTCATTGTAGGGAGTGATCGGGCGGGCCGCATCCCAAGGCGGTCCGCCCTTTTCACGCCCGTGGAACAGAGCGCTGCCTAGCGCATTGCATCAGGGCAGACCGTAAAGGAGCCCGTGATGGCAACGCTTCTCAAGGACACATTCACCCCCACCGAAAAGCTGCGCGCCGAGGCCCGCAAGCATGTCGAGCAGGGGCCGATCACCGAAAGCTATCCCGAGGATCGCCCGGTCATCGTCGAGCAGCTCAACCGCGCTCTGGCCACCGAATGGGTCTGCGTGCTGCGCTATCTGCGCCATGCCTATTGCATCAGCGGCGTGATCGCCGAGCCGATCAAGGCCCATTTCCTCGAACACGCCCGCGAGGAACAGGTCCATGCCGGAAAGCTGGCCGAACGCATCGTTCAGCTGGGCGGTGAGCCCGATCTCAACCCGGCCACGCTGACCAAGCGCTCGCATGCCGAATACAAGACCGGCGAGTCCATCGAGGATATGATCCGCGAGAACCTCATCGCCGAGCGCATCGCGGTGGAGGCCTATCGCGAGCTGATCCGCTTTATCGGTGACCGTGATCCCACCACCCGCGTTCTGCTGGAAGGCATTCTGGCGCAGGAAGAGGAACACGCCGACGAGCTGCGTGACCTGCTTGAGAATTAAGCGATGACGGCTGACGCCGGGGCGCCTCCGCCCCGACGCATCATCACCGGCAAGCGCGTGCTGCTCCTGTTTGGCGCGGCACTGGTCGCGGGCGGCGGCGGGCTGTGGTATGCCATGTGGCATCACCGCGCGCCCTCCGGCCCGCCGCCGCATGCCACAGAGATGGCGGTGCCTCCGGCGATCAGCTCGACCATTGCCGTGCCGCTCTCCAGTGAACTGGGGGCGTTGCAAAAGCTTCTCGAACAGGAAATCCCCAAGGATCTCTGGACCATCGATCAGCCCGGTGCCACCTGCGCCGGGCCGCAAAAGGTCAGACTGTTCGGCGCGGACATCGGCGTTACCCCCAAGCTGAAATGCCATATCGTGGGCGTCGCGCATCGCGGGCCCATCACTTTGCATGGGCAAGGGCAGGTGATCGTGGCCGATCTGCCGATCAATGCCGATGTACGGGCGGAAAATGTCGGCGGGCTGGTCAATGCCCATGCCACCGGCAGCGCCATGGCCCATGCGCGCATCACCCTGTCGCTCAGCCCCGACTGGCATGCCCATGGCAAGATTGCCCTGGCCTATGACTGGTCCACCCCGCCCGGCATCGATCTGCTGGGCCAGCGCGTGACCTTCACCGACAAGGCCGATGAAAAGCTCAAACCCCTGATCGCCAAACTGCAGGCCAAGCTGCCCGAGCAGCTGGACAAGCTCAACCTGCGCCAGCAGGTGCAGGGCCTCTGGGCCAAGGGCTTCACGGTGCTGAACCTCAATCAGGACAATCCGCCCGTCTGGATGCGGATCGTGCCCCAGCGCATCGACTATGGCGGCTACACCATTGCCGGCAACCGGCTGACGCTCAACCTCGGCATGGTCGCGCTGACACAGGCCGTGGTGGGCCAGCGCCCCGCCGATCCCGCGCCCACGCCGCTGCCGGATATGGGCAAGGCCTCGCCGCAGGATCAGCAGGTGAAGATTTTCGCCCCCGTCATCGCCGATTATGACCAGCTTGTGCCCGTGCTGAACAAGGCGCTGGCCAAGCGCTCGGCCAAGCCTTTCGTGCTGCCCGGCATTGGCCCGGTGACGGCCAGCTTCAGCAACATCGAGATCTTCGGCGCCAGCAAGGGCCGCATTGCCGTGGGCGCCGACGTAACGGCCTACGCCGGGGCCAACGCTTCGGCTGCCACGCATGGTCGCATCTGGTTCGCCGCCAAGCCCGACAACGCCGATGGCAGCCAGCTTGTCCATTTCAGCGACCTTTCCGTCAGCGGCGGCACGGATAACGCCGGTGGCGACCTGCTGCTGGCCATTGCCAACTCGCCCGGCTTCTCCGGCGCGGTGGCGGATGCTTTGCAGCAGAACTTCGCTCGCGATTACAACAATCTGATCGGTAAAATTCAGCGCGCTATCGATGAGCGTCAGCAGGGCGATTTCCGGATCAAGGCCAAGCTGGCCGAGGCGAAGAACGGGCGGATGGTGCCTTATGCCAACGGGCTCTACATGCCGGTGTGGTTGCGGGGGCAGGCGAGTATTGCCTATGTTCCGGGGGGTAAGGGAGGGAAGTAGGCCTCCGGCGGGCAAAGGGCCATCGCCCTTTGCAATCCCTTTAATGTCTGCGTGGCGTATCGGGTTCGGCCTTAGAGCTAAGGTCGCCGCGCCGCAGGCAGGGATTGCCAGCGCAGCTTATCATTCCGCGATTTGATTGCCTGCGGCGCCTTATGTTGCGCAGGTGGAGAGGCTGGGCGCTTGGCTTCGGCGCCACTGAGCTTTCGTCGGAAGACGTCATGGGAGCGCGAGGGGGTAACCCCCTCGCATCTTCTACTTTCCCCTTCCTTACGCGGAGCGTTCATGAGTCAGGCTCATGCTTGCCTTCCACACCTCCCCCGGAGGCAAGACAATCACCCCCGGCTTCTGAAAGATATCGCCTGAGAAATCGTCCGCATCGGCGTGGCCTTGCCATGGCTCGATGCAGATGAAGTCGGCGTCGGGCTTGGTCCAGATGCCAAGGTCGGGCAGGTTCTCGGTCTGGAGGCGGATCGCCGGGCCGCCCGGAGAGGTGTAAGTGAAGGCGTGGCTGTTCACTTCGGGGAAGATCAGCGCGTCCTGCTCGAACAGGGCGTCGCGCAGGCGCAGTTCCTGACCTTCCAGTGGCGAGGGTTCGCTGCGGGCCAGCAGGCCGTTGCTGTCGAGGCGGGCGATATCGGGCGCCTCGGGCCTGTCGAAAAGGATGTGATGCGCGGCGCGCAGGCCGCCCTGGGGCAAGGGCCAGCGCAGGGCGGGATGGAAGCCGAAGCTGAAGGGCATGGGGGTGTCGCCGCGGTTGGCCACTTCGGCGCCGATGGTCAGCGTGTTGCCGGTGATGGCGTAGCTGATCGTCAGGGCGAAGGCGAAGGGGTAGGCGGCGCGGGTTTCGGCATTGTCCTCCAGCCGGAAGAGGGCGTGATGGTCGTCATGGGCGCCGGGCGTGAAGCGCGCGTGGCGGGCAAAGCCGTGGCGGGGGAGGCGGTAGACATGGCCATCGTGGCGGTAGCTGTCATCGCGCAGGCGGCCGACGATGGGAAAGAGGATCGGCGCACGGCCCGACCAGATGTCGGGATTGCCGTTCCACAGCAGATGGCCGCCGTCACGGTCACGCAGGAACCAGAGTTCCGCGCCCAGCGGATTGATTGCCGCATCCAGCCCGCCCGGGGCGCCGATGGGGACCAGATCCTCGGGCGGCGTACCCTGAGGCAGGGTGGGGATCAGGGGGGATTGCTCGTTCATGACGGAAAAATGACTGGAACGCTGCGGTGTTCCGGACTCCACCCCGCTTGAGATCGCCTGTTTGAGCCTGAGCGTGTTGCGAAAGCGGCAAGCGCCCATGTCGCCAAAAGCATTGCCTGTGTGGGTGGGGGAGGCCTATGGGGAAGTTCGCGCTGACATCCCCCCCTCAGCGGCTTCATCGAAGGACAATCCATGCCCCATCCGCAGGCCGGTGCCACCGCCGCTGCTCGCCCCTCTGTCACTCCGGCGCTTCCCACGCTGGCCATGGCGGTGGCGACGGGCATGGGTGTGGCCAACATCTATTACAACCAGCCGATGCTGGGGCTGATCGAGCGCGAAATGCCCGGCACGCTCTCTGCGATGCTGCCGATGGTGACACAGCTGGGCTATGCGGCGGGGCTGGTGCTGCTGGTGCCGCTGGGCGATCTGCTGGAGCGGCGCCGGTTGATCGTGGTGCAGTTCCTGCTGCTGGCGGGGGCTCTGGCGCTGCTGGCCATGGCGCCCAATGCCGCGATGCTGCTGCTGGCGGCTGCGGTGGTGGGCGCGATGTCGACGGTGGCGCAGCAGATCGTGCCTTTTGCCGCCCATCTGGCCAGCCCGGAGAAGCGCGGCGCGGTGGTGGGCACGGTGATGTCCGGCCTGCTTTGCGGCATTTTGCTGAGCCGCACGCTGGCGGGCATTGTGGGCGGCCATGCCGGGTGGCGGGCGATGTTCGCGCTGGCCGTGCCGCTCTCGCTGTTGGCCGGAGCGCTGATGCGCTGGCGCTTGCCGCACAGCAAGCCTGATGCCGGGCTGGGCTATGGCGCCTTGCTCGCCTCGATGGAGCATCTGTGGCTCGATTTTCCCGCGCTGCGGCTGGGGGCGATCAGCCAGGGGCTGGTCTTCGGGTCCTTTTCGGCCTTCTGGTCGATCCTGGCGCTGCACCTGCAGGAGCCGCGTTTCGGGCTGGGCGCAGGAGCGGCCGGGTTGTTCGGCGTGATCGGCCTTGTCGGCGTGGCGGCTGCGCCTTTGGCGGGGCGCGTGGCCGACAAGCATGGGCCGCGTCCGATGATCGTGGCCGGCGCTCTGGTGGTTGTGGCCGGCTGGGTGGTGATCCGCCTGTGGGATACGCTGGCAGGCATGGTGCTGGGGGTGATTGCGCTGGATTTCGGGGTGCAGATCGCGCTGATTTCCAACCAGCATATCATTTTTGCCCTCAAGCCCGAGGCACGCTCGCGGATCAACACCATCTTCATGGCGGTGATGTTCGTGGGCGGCGCGCTGGGCTCGGCGGGCGCCGCCTGGGGCTGGGCGCATGGCGGCTGGCCGCTGGTGGCGCTGATCGGTCTGGGCGCCTCGGCGTTGGCGGCAGCAATCCAGCTGTTTTTCGCGCGAAAATCTTCGGCCAATACCTAGGTAGCTCTTGACCATAGGGCGGAACGGGGTGATCTTTGGAACGTTGGGTTACGGGGGTAGTGTAAAGGAAGAGAACAGGCATGTGGTTGCTTGACCGTTTGTTGCGCCGGCTGATCCGTCATGGGTCCTTGCAGATCACCGATGCCGATCTTCGCGTCTACACATACGGGCAACCCAGCGAAAACCCGATCCGCCTGACCTTTACCGACAAGCGCACTGCCAACCACATCGCCCGCTATCCCGCTCTGGGCGCGGGTGAAGCCTATATGCGCGGCTGGATGGTCGTCGAATGCCCGCATGACATTCGCGATCTGGTGCTGATGTTCAGCGCCGAGGCCCGCGCCGCCAAGACCCATATGCAGGCGCCGGGCAAGCTGCGGAACCTGTTCGACAAGATCGGCTGGTGGGCCGATCAGTTCAACTATCGCAAGCGCGCCAGCAGCAATGTGCGCCACCATTACGACCTCAACCGCCAGTTCTATGAGCTGTTCCTCGATGAGGACCGGCAATACACCATGGCCTATTTCGCCGATGACAAGGCCACGCTGGAGCGGGCGCAGCTGGAGAAGAAGGCGCTGATCGCCGCCAAGCTGCATCTGCCCACCGATGGTTCGGCCAGGGGCATGCGGGTGCTGGATATCGGCTGCGGCTGGGGCGGGTTGGCGCTCTATCTCAACCGCCATTACGGCTGCGAGGTGCTGGGCATCTCGCTGGCGCCCGATCAGGTGAAATTCGCGCAGGAGCGGGCCGAGGCGGCAGGCGTTGCCGATAAGGTGCGCTTCGAACTGGTGGATTACCGCGATCTGAAAGACCAGTTCGACCGCATCACCAGCGTGGGCATGATCGAGCATGTGGGGGCGCGGCATTTCGGCGAATATTTCGGCCATACGTTCGACCGGCTGAAGGATGATGGGATCATGCTGACCCATACCATCGGTCGCACCGGTGGCCCGGGTTTCACCGATGCCTGGACGCGCAATTACATCTTCCCCGGCGGCTACATTCCCGCAATGAGCGAGCTGGTGAAAGCCATTGAGCGCACCGGCTGGCAATTGGCCGATGTGGAGATCCTGCGCTATCATTACGGCCACACGCTGGCCGAATGGTATCGCCGCACCACGCTGCATTCCAAGGAAATCATCGCGCTTTACGATGAGCAATTGCTGCGCATGTGGCAGTTCTATCTCGCCGGGGCCGAGCAGGCCTTCCGCAATGACGAGATGGTCAACTTCCATCTCCAGAGCGTGAAGAGGCAGGATGTGCTGCCCATGACCCGCGACTATATCACCACCGAAATGCAGCGGCTGATCGGTGAGGAAGCGCCGCCGCAATGGCATCTGGCGCCCCGCGTGGCTTGAGGCATCACGTTGATCAAGGGATGGCCGGGCGTGATGCCCGGCCATTCTCGTTTCAGCCGCTGATCTTGTTCAGCATGGTGATATGGTCGCGCACCACGGGCACGATGTTGTCGGCCACCACCTTGAGCTGAGGCGTGTCGCCACCGGCGCCATAGCTCTTGTGCAGGGCCAGAGCGGCCTGATGGCCTTCCTTCTGATCCTCGATGTAGAGCTTGTCGGCATCCTCGCCCTTGGCGGCCTTGATGGCATCCAGCTTCTGCTGAAGCTCGGGCGGTAGCGTAGGTTCGGGCGCCTTGATGCCCGCCGCCATGGCCGCCTTCTTCACCTTCTCGGTGGAGTCCTGATGGGCCGAGATCATCATCTTGGCGAAATTCTCGATCTCGGCATTCTTGGTGGTCTTGAGGATGGCGCGCGAGGATTCGATCTCGAACTTGTCGCCCGCGCCGGCCTTTTCGATATAGCTCCTGGCATCGGTCACCGGGGCGGTGTCGATGGCACTGTCGCTGCTGGAGACGGCGGCGGGGTCGTCAAGCGCGGCACTGCTGCTGACGGCATCGGAGGTGGAGGGCGCCTTCTGGCAGGCCGCCAGAGCCAGCGCGGGCAGCAGAGCGGGCAAGGTGAGCCGGATCAGGGATTTGTTCATCACTCTCTCCTCAAACATGCTTGGGTTTCAGACAGGCTTCCGGGCGTCGCGGGAAGGCGCGATGCTGCACCCTTGCTGCATGCCATGCTGCAGGGTGATGGGGGCAATGCAGTCCCCGGAGGCATGATGGTGCAATGGGCGTGAGGGCCAAATGGTCCCGGTGTTTTTGAACCAGGCTGTGTTGGTTATGGTGCGCCTCTGTTCAGCGCCCAGAGCACGATCATGCCAAGGATCGTCACGCTCAGCCCGATCAGCAGCATCCAGCGCACCACGCCGGGGGTGGAGCCGCCGCGAGCCTTGTCGGTCTCGATATGGATTTCCTCGTCGTCGCCCTGCATGGGATCTCTCCTCAGGTGCCTCCCGACAGACATTCCATGTCGGTTACGCCTGAGGAGGCCCAGAGTTTCCTTGCGGTAAAATTGAAGCCGGCAGAGGGAAAGGTGTTCAGGGCAGCCGGTCGTCAGGGCAAACAGTCGTCAGGGCAGGGCTTCGCCGCGCGCCGCCACCAGCACTGCGTACCAGTCCTGACGCGTCCAGCGGATCTTGAGCGCTTCCATGCCCTCGGCAATGCGCGCGGGGTTCTGCGAGCCGACGATGGGCACGATGCCCGAAGGATGCGCCATCAGCCAGCCATAGGTAGCCGCCATGCGCGACACGCCCTGCTCCTGCGCCACCTTGTCCAGCGCCGCCGCCACGGCCTTTTCACGCGGGCTCTGCGGATCGGCCAGACGGCCACCGCCCAGCGGTGACCATGCCAGCGGGGTCAGCCCCAGCATCATCGCCTGATCCAGTTCGCCATTTTCGAAACAGGTGAGCCGCAGCGGGCTGATTTCGGGCTGGGTGGCGACCAGCTTCTGCCCCAGAAACTGGTTCAGCGCCGCCGTCTGCGCCACGGTAAAGTTCGAAACGCCCAGCGCCCGGATCTTGCCTGCCGCCACCGCATCGTCCAGCGCGCGCGCCACCTCTTGCGGATGGGCGAGGATATCGGGGCGATGGACCTGCCACAGATCCACGGTCTCCACACCCAGACGCTTGAGCGAGGCATCGATCGCCTCGGCCAGATAGGCGGGGCTCTGGTCATAGGGCAGGGGCGGGCGGATGCCGCCCTTGGTGGCCAGCACCATGCGCTGGCGCAGCGCGGGTTCGGCGCGCAGCACCTCGCCGAGCAGGCTTTCCGCGGCGCCAAAGCCCGCATCGCCAAAGCCATAGATATCGGCGGTGTCCAACAGGGTGATCCCGGCGTCCAGCGCGGCATGCACGCGGCGCGCGGCCTGCTCCACCGTGGCGGCGCCCTCGGTCAGGCGCCACATGCCCCAGGCGATGGGGGAGATGGCAAGGCCGGTATCGCCCAGCAGGCGCGAGGCGGGAGGCGGGGGCAGCAGGCTCATCGGGGGCATCCTTCATAGGGCAACACCTTGGCCGATAAGGGCCGCCTTTGCTGCCCGCAAGCCGCAATCCGTGCTGAATACGAAGCGATCCTTGCTCCTCCCGGCGATTGCAGCGATGATTGCCGGCATGACCTCTTCGCGCGCGCCCCGCCGTCCACCGATCCAGCCCCGGGCCGAGGAAACCCGTGCCCGCATCCTGCAAAAGGCACGCGATGCCTTTGCCGAACAGGGCTTCGACGGCGCCAGCAGCCGCGACATCGCGCGTGAGGCGGGGGTCACCCATTCGATGATCACCTATCATTTCGGCACCAAGGACGCCCTGTGGCGCGAGGCCGTGCGCGACATGTTCGCCCTGATCGATGCTCAGGTGAATGCGCCGGAGATTTATGAGCAGGATCTCGATCCGGTCGAGCGCTTCCGCCAGCAGATGCGCCGCTACACGCGCTATTGTGCGCAGCATCCCGAGCATGCCCGCATCACCATCGCCGAGGCCATCCGTGGCGGTCCGCGTCTGGAATGGATGATCGAGGAATTTGTGAAGCACAACCACGCGGGGTTCATGCCTCAGTTGAAGACGTTGATGGAGGCGGGGATTTTGCCTGCGGTGCCTCCGGAATCCCTGCTCTATGCCATCGTGGGCATGGCGCAATTGCCCTTTGTGCTGGCGCGCGAGGCGCAGGGCGCGCTGAATTACGACTTCACGCAGGAGGCCGCGATCGAGCGCCACGCCGATGCCATCCTGACCCTTCTGCTGCGCCGTAACGAGGCCTGAGCAAGGCTGGTTGACAAAACCATCCAGCTGGATGATTTCTGCGACAGGATCAACGAAGGGAGAGGCCCGCCGGTCTGCCTGCCGCCTGTTGTGCGTGCTGACCGGCTGCCTTGAAAGACAAGGATATCAAGCGCATGGTAGCAAAGCGGATGGTGCAGGCCGGACGGATCGGCGTGGCTCTGATGGCGTTGGCAGCCGCCGGAGCGGCGGCAGCAGCGCCAACCGATGCCGAGCAGCGCGCGGCAGCCACGGTCAAGGCGATGACGCCCGAGGAAAAGACCGTGCTGACCCATGGCATCATGCCGCTGCCCATCGTGCCCAATGCGCCGCCGCCGCCGCCGGGCGCCATCATCGGCGCGGGCTTCATTCCCGGGATCGACCGCCTTGCGGTGCCGGCGCTCAAGGAAACCGACGCCTCGCTGGGCGTGGCCTATGTGATGGGCCTGCGCAAGGATGGCGCCACCGCGCTGCCCAGCGGCGTGGCCATGGCCGCCAGTTGGAACCCGCAGATCCTGCGCGAAGGCGGCGCGATGATCGGCAGCGAAGCGCGCGCCAAGGGCTTCAACATCCTGCTGGCGGGTGGCACCAATCTGACGCGCGATCCGCGCAATGGCCGCACCTTCGAATATCTCTCGGAAGATCCGCTGCTCTCGGGCGTGCTGGTGGGCAACGCCATTGCGGGCATCCAGTCGAACCATATCATCTCGACCATCAAGCATTTCGCGCTGAACGGTCAGGAGACGGGCCGCAAATTCGCCGATGTGAAGATCAGCGACGCCGCCGCGCGTGAAAGCGATCTGCTGGCGTTCAAGATCGGCATCGAGGTCGGCAACCCCGGCTCGGTCATGTGCTCCTACAACCGCGTGCATGGCGAGCAGGCCTGCGCCAGCGACTATCTGCTGAACACAGTGCTGAAGAAGGACTGGCGCTACAAGGGCTTCGTCATGTCCGACTGGGGCGCGGTGCCGGGGCTGGACGCGGCGCTCAAGGGCCTCGACCAGCAGTCTGGCGAGCAGCTCGATCCGGGCATCTTCTTCGCCGACAAGCTGGCCGCCGCCGCCAAGAGCGATCCGGCCTATGCCGCCCGCCTCGACGATATGAACAAGCGCATCCTCTGGGCGATCTACGACAACGGGCTCGACAAGAATCCCGCCAAGCCCGGCGGCGAGATCGACTTCAAGGCCGACAGCGCCGTCTCGCTGGAAACCGCCAGGCAGGGCATCGTTTTGCTGCGCAACACGGGCAACGCCCTGCCGCTGGCCAAGACGGCCAAGCATATCGCGGTGATCGGCGGCTATGCCGATACCGGCGTGCTGTCTGGCGCCGGCTCCAGCCAGGTGCAGGGCAAGGATGGCCCTGCGGCCGTGATCCCGCTGGGCGGCACCGGCCCCTGGGCCTCCTTCATCGCCGAACAGTATCACCGCTCGGCCCCGGTCGATGCGATCAAGGCGCTGGCCCCTCAGGCTGAGGTGAACTTCCGCACCGGCACCTACATCTCCGACGCGGTTGCGGCGGCCAAGAAGGCTGACGTGGCCATCGTTTTCGCCACCAAATGGGCCTCCGAAGGGCTCGATCAGGCCGATCTGACACTGCCACGCGGGCAGGACGCCTTGATCGAGGCCGTCGCCGCCGCCAACCCGCACACCATCGTCGTGCTGGAAACCGGCAACCCCGTGCTGATGCCCTGGCTCGACAAGACCGCCGCCGTGGTCGAGGCATGGTTCCCCGGCGCGCGCGGCGGCGAGGCCATCGCCAGCGTGCTCTTCGGCGACACCAACCCCTCGGGCCGCCTGCCGATCACCTTCCCGGCCAGCGAGAGCCAGCTGCCCCGCGCGAAGATCGACGGCTACGATCAGTACGATCCCAACTTCTCCGGCGACGCCCCCAGCAAGGACGCCCAGCTCCATGTCGATTACGACATCGAGGGTTCGGACGTGGGTTACCGCTGGTTCGCCCGCCAGAACGCCAAGCCGCTGTTCCCCTTCGGCTTCGGCCTGAGCTACACCAGCTTCACCAGCGGCGCCCTGAAGACAGACGGCCACAAGGCCAGCTTCGCGCTGGCCAACACCGGCCAGCGTGGGGGCGCCACGGTGGGTCAGGTCTATCTGGTGAGCCGCAATGGGCAGAAGCTGCGCCGTCTGGTGGGCTTCCAGCGCGTCGAGCTGGCGCCGGGCGCTTCGCAGAATGTCGCGTTCAACATCGATCAGCGTTTGCTGGCCGATTGGAAGGATGGCGGCTGGTCGGTGCCTGCGGGTGACTACGGTTTCGCCGTGGGTGAGAATGCCGAAACGCTGGGGCCGGTGGTGAGTGTGAAGGTGAAGGCTGCGCGTTGGAAGGATTGAAGGGTAGATGAAAGGGATAAATGCGAGGGTGTTACACCCTCGCGCTCCCATGAATGTCTGCGTTGCGCATCGGGTTCGGCCATAGGGCTAATGTCGCTGCGCCGCAGGCTTTAAAAACGTGAACACCTCTATTGATCAGGATCTCGCTGCCTGCGGCGCTTGACGTTACGCAGGTGGAGAGGTTGCGCGCACCGGTTGGGTGCCACCGCCTTATCGTCGGAAGACGTTCCGGGGGTGCAGGGGGTGTAACACCCCCTGCTTAGCCTTCTTCTCATTCTTCAGAAGGCACCAACACCACCAGCTTGTAATCGCTGCGCTCGGTGGGGTGCAGCGTGTGCTGCCGATAGGCGATCAGACCCTGCGCGGGATGCACAAAACCCCGCAGCCCGCCCTCGCGCGCGACCACGGCCTGACGGTCCCACACTTCGGCGAAGAACGGGCTCTCGGCTTTCAAACCCTCCACCAGCGCCAGAGCGCGCGGATCGTCCAGCGCCCGGCCATAATCGGCGCGGAACTCGGCCAGCAGACGGGTGGCGCGGTTTTCCCAGTCGGGGATCAGGGCGCGGGCGGCGTCTTGGGTGAAGACGTAGCGCAGCAGATTATGGGGCCCGTCGCCCTCCAGCCATGGGGCGAAAAGCTGGCGCGCCGCCTCGTTCCAGCAGCAGGCGTTCCACAGGCGGTCGAGGCCATAGGCCGGGTGAGCGATCAGCCCGACCATGGCGTGCAGAGCCTCGGGCGCATCGGCGGCGGCAGAGGGTGCGGGGGCGTCGGGATCGCGGCGGCCGGCCAGTTCGAAGAGATAGGCGCGCTCTGCCGGGGTCAGGGCCAGCGCCATGGCGAGGCGGCGCAGGGCCTCGGGCGAGACGCTGACGTCGCGACCCTGCTCGATCCAGGCGCACCAGGTGGCGCCGATCCCGGCGCGGGCGGCCAGTTCCTCGCGGCGCAGGCCGGGGGTGCGGCGGCGGGCGGTGGGCAGGTCGGGCGTGAGCCCCTCGCGGTGCGAGCGGATGAATTGGCCCAGCAGGCGGCGTTGCTCCTCGCTCCTCATGGGGTGCCTATAGGCGAGGGCGGGGCGGGGGCCAAGGCATTGCCTGCACGCATTTTTCCGAGGGGCTGGCGGAAAGATGCAAGTTTCGCGCGTCGTCTCCTGCTTGGAGGCCGCCGGGAAAGCCTTGCCGCACCCTTCCTTCCTGCGCCCCGAAATGGTAAAAGGCCGGCGCGGGGAGGATGGACTCTGCAGGGCTTGCGTGGGTTCTGGCGGGACGGTGCGGGCATGATCGAGGGACAACAGCCGCTTACGGGTGAGGCTGATGCGGCCGTGGGGCTGCGCGCCGTTTTTGACGCCATCGATGAAGGTGCTTGCCTCGTCGAGCGCCTGCCTGCCGGGCCTGAGGCTTCGCGCAACTATCGTTATCTGGCGATCAACCCGGCGATGCGCGCCATGTTCGGCATGGGCGATCTGACCGGCCAGACCATCCGCGACACCTTCCCCCGCGAAGCCGAGGCCTGTTACGATGCCTATGATCGCGTGCTGGCCAGCGGCAAGCCGATGCGGTTCGAGCGGGAGAGGGGCCCTCATGGCATGGTGCTGGCGGTGTCGGTTTCGCCGCTGAAGGGCGCGCCGGGGCAGTTGTTGATCGTGATGCAGGATATCACCCAGCGCCGCCGCGCGGAGGAGGCCCTGGCGCGCAGTGAGCAGCGGATGCATGCCCTGCTGCGCGCCAGCTCTGACATGATCTACCGCATGAGCGCCGATTGGAGCGAAATGCGCGAGTTGCAGGGCCGGGAGATGCTGGCCGATACGCAGGGCTCCAGCGTCCGCTGGCTGGAGGATTATATTTTCCCCGAGGATCAGCCCATGATCCGCGCCGCCACGCAGGAGGCCTTGCGGCGGGGCGGCACCTTTGAGCTGGAGCATCGGGTGAAGCGGGCTGATGGCTCGGCGGGCTGGGTGTTTTCGCGTGCCATTCCGCAGTTCGATGCCGATGGTGCGCTGGTCGAATGGTTCGGCATGGCCAGCGATATCACCGCCCGGGTCGAGGCTCAGCAGCAGGCCGAAGCGGCTCGCGCGACACTGGCCGAAAGTGAGGCGCTGCTCTCGAAAATCCTCGACGCTTCAAGCGATTGCATCAAGCTGATCGAGCTGGACGGCACGCTCGGCTTTATCAATGAAGGCGGCATGCGCACCGCCGAGATCGCCGATCTGGCGCAGGTGAAGGGCACCTATTGGCCCGATTACATGGCCACGCCGGAAAGCCGCGATCTGGCCCGTGTCGCCCTGCTGGCGGCGCTGGCGGGGGAGACCTCGCAATTCGAGGGCGCGGGGCTTACGCTGTTGGGGCGGCCCAGATGGTGGCATGTCACCGTCTCGCCGCTGATGGATGAGAGCGGCGCGGTCGGCCGCATTCTGGTGGTCTCGCGCGATCACACCGCCATGCGCGATGCGCATGAGCATCAGGCCATGCTCAATGGCGAATTGAGCCATCGGCTGAAGAATTTGCTTTCGCTGGTGCAGTCGATCGTCAGCCAGACCTTGCGCCATGCCGCGGGGCTGGAGGATGCCTCGGCCAAGATCGCCTCGCGCATGCTGGCGCTGGCTCAGGCGACCGACGGCCTGACCAGCAGCGCCTGGAAAGAGGGCAGCCTGAGCGAGACCATCGGCGCGGGCCTCTGCTGCGTTTCGGCCTATGGCGAGCGGATCGCGCTGAGCGGCCCGGATCTGCGCATCGGTGCCCAGGTGGCCTTGGCCCTGACGCTGACGGTGCATGAGCTGGCGACCAATGCCGTCAAATATGGTGCGCTGAGCCATGAGGGCGGCCGCATCACCCTGTGCTGGGCGGTGGAAGAGCGGGCCTTGGCATATGGTGGGGTGCAGCAGCATTTTCTGCTGGACTGGCAGGAGCATGGCGGGCCGCTGGTCCACCCTCCGCAGCATCGCGGCTTTGGCAGCCGTATGATCGAGCGGGTCCTGCTGGCGCATATGACCGGGCGGCTGCATGTGGATTATGCGCCCGAGGGGCTGCATTTCAGCGTGGATACGCCGCTGGCCGATCTGGCCGGTCCTTCGGCTTTGCCGCAGGGCTGAGGAGCGTCGCGGCTTCAGGCGGGCGGGGCGATCAGCACGGTGTCGAACATCTCGCAGACCACCTGAAGGTCATCATCCACGACTTGGCCCGTTCCTGCCAGCGTGCGGGTCCAGAAGGCCCGATGTGCTGCGCGCCATGAGGCCAGCGAGCGGTCGCCTTCGCCTTCCAGCCAGGCAAAACGGGCCGAGACATCCCCGAAGCGGCAGAGGGTAACGGTGTGTGTGCGGATGATGGCTTTGGCTTCACCGGCCCAGCTGGTGATGATCACCAGATGACCGGCTTGTGGCAGCGCTTCTTGGGCGATGCGATAGGCGACGAGAGCCGAGGATGTTGCTTGCTTGATCCCTTGCACCACCAGCTGCGCGCATTGGTCGGCCTCGGCCTGATTGTCGCAGAAATGTTCGACAGGTGGGAGGCCGGGTGGGGCATCGGGATGCAACTGCCGATAGTGCTGCCAAAGGGCTGAAACGGAGGGATGCATCATGCGCCCTTGTAGGGAAAAGGCTGCTGCAGCGCAGCATAAGGCGGGGGCAGAAGAGGGGTGGCGCTCGGCAAATCCGGAAGCGGTGGCCATGCGGAACAGCCGAAGCGCCGATACGGACTTTTCCAGCAAAATGGTTTATTTTGCCTTAAGTATACGTGTAAAATCGTATCTTATATCGCAGTGCAGCGTATGACGAGCGGGCTACGGATCAAGTGTGGACGGGGCAAGCCACGGAATCCACATATAAATTGAGCGCCTGAGCCGCGTTACCAAGCTCAGGCGCTCAAAATGATGCTCGGCATGGCCCGTAAGGACATCTTAACCTTTTGGGTCGGGATGTCTTCGGGCAAGCCGCAGCGTCTTGATTTGCTCAACGGTCTTGTTTGAAGGTGGTTCCCGCAACTGCGAAATTTTTGTCGAAAAAATACGACTTGGGAATTTGTTCCATCCGCGCGTGAAAAATTTGTCTTTTCCATCAAGCGGGTCCTGCGCGGGGTGGAAGGAAGGACTCGCAAGGAACATCGTAATGCGATATGTATTTCATCAGCATCAGGCGAAAACCGACACCACAGATCGGCACGCCGGAGAGGATGCTTGAAAAGAGGTTGCTATGGGTATGATCTCGATCTTTGCCGATGGTGCGGCGCTGATGATCGGCAGTCTGCTGGTTTCGGTGCTGCTGTGCTCGCTGGCCTGGATGGCCGCTGACCGGCTTCACCGGCCCTGGGCGGCGCTGGTGATGCTGGCGGTTGTGGTCTGCGGCCTGCTGGTCAGCCCGCTGGAGCAGAGCCTGTTTGTGCGGATGGTCTCGGTCTTTACCGTGGTGGGGGCGCTGCTGCTGTCTTTCGTGGTGCTGGACCGTTCGGTGAAGCAGGAAACGGCGGAGATCACGCGTGCGCGCATGCCCCGCCATCCCCGCGTGAACCGGCGGCATTGAGCAGGCGCCCGGATCATGGGTGACGCCTTCGCGCTGGATCGCTTCGTCGAGGCGCAGGAGGTGACCTATGATCAGGCCCTTGCCGAGATCCGGCAGGGCGCCAAGCGCAGCCATTGGATGTGGTTTATCTTTCCGCAATTGGCCGGTCTGGGGCATAGCGCCATGGCGCTGCGCTATGCCATCACCTCGCTGCAGGAGGCACGGGCCTATCTGGAGCATCCCGTGCTGGGCGCGCGCTATCGCATGTGTGTGGCGGCGCTTCAGGCCTTGGCCCACAAGGATGCCGAAGCAGTGTTCGGCCATGTGGATGCACTCAAGTTGCGCTCGTCGCTGACGCTGTTTGCCAGGGCGGGGGGGGATCCCCGGATCAGCGCCGCGCTGGCCGACTGGTTCGGCCATGAAGATCTGGCCACGCTGGCCCTGCTGGAGCAGGCGCCGGCGCGGCCCTGAATCTTACCACAGCACTCCGGCCTCATCCGGCGTGACCGGCGCTGGCGCGGCATCGCCCAGACCTTGCGTCAGATCGATCTCGATGGTGCGGCACATGGCCTCCAGCGGCAGATCGTGGATCGTGTTGGCGAAGGGGTCGACCAGATCGTCGCCGATGGCCAGCACGGCCAGAAACATCGTGCCCGCCACGGTCGAGCCCAGCGGCGTCGCCACGCCCAGCGCCTCGACCAGACCGAAGGGCAGCAGCAGGCAGAACAGATGGGTGAACAGCTTGGGAAACACCCGGAACTGCGCGGGCAGGGGGGTGTTCTTCAGCCGTTCCATCCCGCCCTGCGCATTGGCCATATCGACCAGAATGCCTTCCATATGGGTCTGCTGAATGGTGTCGATCAGCCCCTGCTGCTTCGCCTCGGCGATCAGCCGACCGGTGCCATCCAGCACGGCATTGGCGACATTGGCGCGGGTCAGCGCGGTCTCGGCCTCGCCGGGGGAGAGATCGGGCAGCAGCGCCTTTTCCAGCGGCAGGCGGCGCAACTGGCAGCGCAAGGCGTTCACATAGGCGATCTGGCGCAGCACGATGGCGCGGCGCAGGCTGGTCGCGCCGCTGTCAGGCAGGAAATTGGCGGCGGCGCGTGCCAGATTGCGGTTGGCGTTGATCATCAGCCCCCACAGTCCGCGCCCTTCCCACCAGCGCTGATAGGCCGATGTGCTGCGAAACCCCAAAATCAGCGCCAGAACGCTGCCGAACAGGGTCAGCGGCAGGCCCGGCGCCTGAAAGGGAAAGTGGTAATAGGTGACGGTGACGATCACATCCCACACGAACAGCAGCAGCAAAGGCCCTTTGATGCCGCCGACGATGGTCTGGTAGCTCGATTTGGAAATCACGATCATGGGTCGGCAAACTGTCCTGCAAAGATCTGGAAAGCAAGGGTGCGTTGCGGATCAGGGATGGCTTGCCGGTTTGACCGCCTGCTGCCCTTTGCTGTCTGCGGGCTTGCCGCCCATCGCATGCGAAAGCGCCAGCGAGGTGCCGGTGGCCGGGCGGATATGGAACCACTGGGGCCGGTCGATGGCGACGAGAAAGGCCAGAATGGCCAGGCCCACGCCCAGCAGCGCCATCGTGCCTTTCAGCCGGAGACTGGCTTCGTTCGAGGCCTGTTGGCGCGGATCAGGGCGGGCGGCCTGAAAGGTGCGAGGGCGGGTCATGGCGAATCTCCTGTGATGATTGCGCGGGGGGCTGCGCGTTCGATCCCAATGTGAAGGTAAGACGTTTCCGCAGAATTCTGGTTTCGTAACAAAGAATTTCTGCGCTGCAGCGTGTCGTTGTGCGGTGCGGTATGGGCGGCGGGCTGTGCCTGCCGCGGCAGATAAGCCGCTCTTTCCGGCTGGGGATGGCGGGCCATCATGCCTTGTTCGGCGCGTTGCTTTGCCGCTATGCCGCCTGATCCATCATGATGAGCGCAGGCTTCGGACCCTCGCGCCGCACACCGTGAGAGAAAGCTGCTATGGCCTCTGCCGAACCCGCCGTCCTGCCCAGAACCCTGTCCTGGCCTCATCTGCTGGCGCTGGGGGTCGGCTCGATCGTGGGCACCGGCATTCTCACGCTGATCGGCGTCGGCGCTGACCGGGCGGGCCCGGCGGTGCTGCTGTCTTTTGCCATTGCCGGGGCGATCTGCGCCTGCGCGGCGCTGGCCTATGCCGAACTCTCCGCGATGATGCCCATGGCGGGCAGCGCCTACAGCTACAGCCACAAGGTGCTGGGGCGGACCGTTGGCTGGATCGTGGGCTGGAGCCTGATCCTGGAATATTCGCTGGTGGTCTCCACCGTGGCGGTGGGCTGGTCGGGCTATGCCGCGCCGCTGCTTCAGGCGGTGGGCTTTCCCAAGGCGCTGACGATCGGGCCGGAACTGGGCGGCATCGTCAATCTGCCCGCCATCTTCATCATCGCCGTGGTGGCCGGTCTGCTGGCCTTCGGCACGAAGGAAAGCGCGCGCATCAACACCATTCTGGTGGTGATCAAGATCCTGACGCTCAGCCTCTTTGTGGCCGTGGCGCTGCCCGCCTTCGATGCGGCGCATCTCACGCCCTTCATGCCCTATGGCTTCAGCAAGCATATGAGCCCCGATGGCATCGAGCGCGGGGTGATGGCCGCCGCCGCCATCATCTTCTTCGCCTTCTACGGTTTTGACGCCATCTCCACCGCGGCTGAGGAAACCCGCAATCCGGGCCGCGATCTGGTGATCGGCATTGTCGGTTCGCTGGTGATCTGCACGCTGGTCTATGTGCTGGTGGCCGCCGCCGCGATTGGCGCCATGCCCTTCACCAGCTTTGCCGAAAGCCCCGAGCCTCTCGCGCTGATCCTGCGCCAGATGGGGCAGGCCTCCATCGCGCGGATCGTGGCCATTGCGGCGGTGATCGCGCTGCCCACCGTGCTGCTGGGCTTCCTCTACGGCCAGAGCCGCATCTTCCTGGCCATGGCGCGCGACGGCTTTCTGCCGACCTCGCTGGCCAGGCTCTCCTCGCGCGGGACGCCGGTGCGGGTGACGACGATGACCGCCGTGATCGTCGCCATTCTGGCGGGCATCCTGCCGATTTCCGAGATCGCCGCGCTGGCCAATGCCGGGACGCTGATCGCCTTTGCCGCCGTGGGCCTCTGCCTGATCGTGCTGAGGCGCCGCGCGCCCGATATGCCGCGCCCGTTCCGCGTTCCGGCAGGCATCGTGGTGGGGGCAGGGGCGGTGGCCGGGTGCCTCTATCTCTTCATCAGTCTGCCGACCAAGACTCTGGTTGCCTGCCTGTGCTGGAACCTGCTGGGCGGGGCGATTCACCTGCTGCGCGGGCGGCAGAAGGCCTGATTTTATCGCAATGCAGCATGGCGGTGGCCGGTTTGAGAAAGGCCTGTAGCTCTGTGCGATAAGTCTCTGATGGATCAGCCATAGGGCCTTGTCGCGCTTGCGAGAGACATGCGGTCATCCACAGCTCATCGCACCATTCGTCGCAGATCGGTTGTGCAGACGCGACGGATCGAGCATAGGGAGGGAATGAACAGTGAACAAGGCCATCTCATTCTCTCGGTCGTGCAGCGTCTGCCTCAGTGGATTCGCCATGATCTGGCCGGCAAGGATGACAATGCCCGCCTGCGCGCGGAAGAAAGCCTCGCAGCCATCATCGCCGATGCTCTGGTGAAGAACGAGGCCGAATAAATCGCGCCTCACACCCCGATTATAGGGTTATTTGCGGAGTGGTACTGACCGTCATCGGTACAATCTGCCTGTGTTATCCCTGCCGACGTTTGGTTTTTTGATCCGGCTTTCATGGACGATGATGGCCGGATTTCCATGTCAGATGGCAGAGGCAAGATGGCGTATATCAACCAGAGCGTCTTCACGCAGGCGGAAGGTGTCGCAGCGCAAGCGGCGCCCCCGCCCGCACCATCCTTCCGAGTCAATCTCCCGCTTTACGGGGACCCGCATCCGGTCACCAGCGCCACCCATGGCGGGGTGGGCGTGCTGGCCGATACGGCGGATTACAGCTTTGCCGCCCATGCCCCGCTGATCCCATTGGCCGCCGACGAGTTCGAGCGGGCGGGGATGGATTACCCCATCGTCTTCATCGGCGCGGCGCGGCAGCCCTATGCTGTCACGGGGCTCGATCCGCAGCGCAATCTGTTTATCCGCAACGGGTTCTACCGCGCGGATGCCTATGTTCCCGCCTATCTGCGCCGCTATCCCTTTGCCTTTGTGCGGGCGCAGGGGATGGCGGGGCCGTTGCTCTATCTTGATCACAGCTCGCGCCGGGTGGCGCCGCTGGGGACTCCGGGCGCCGTGCCGCTGTTCCATGGGGGTGTACCCACCGAGCTGACCCGACAGGCGCTGGGCTTTTGCGACAGCTATCAGGCGGGGCAGGACCGCAGCATTCTGGTGCTTGAGATGCTGGCGGCCTACAATCTGCTGGAGCCCAAAACAGCGGCGCGCACTCCGCCGGGCGCCAGCGCGCCGCAACTGCTACTGGAGTATTTCTCCATCTCCGCAGAGCGGCTCGAAGCGCTTCCCGATGCGGACTTTCTGATGCTGCGTAAGGCGGGCGTGCTGCCTGCGCTGCACGCCCAGGTCGCCTCTCAGGAGCGCTGGGCGGCTTTGGCGGCGGTGGCCCGCGCAACCGCCTGATGCAGCGCTGCCGGGCGTGGCGATCACACCCGGCAGGCCAGACTTCAGTAAGCGGCGGTGAAGCGCGCGCGGCTGTGCTTGTGCTGCTCCAGCTCATCGACCATGGCGATGGCGTAATCGGCGAAGCTGATCTTGCTGTCGCCTTGGGCATCGGCCACCAGCTCATCCTTGCCGGGGCGATAGGCGCCGGTGCGCGGGCCTTCGAAGATCAGCGCGGCGGGGGAGAAGAAGGTCCAGTCGATCTCGCTCTCGCCCTTCAGCGTCTCAAGGAAGGTGATGCCGCCTTGAGCGGGGACTTTCCATTCTTCCGGAAAGCTGGGCGAGTCGATCACGCGGCTGCCATCGGGCAGGAGCAGGCTGGCCGCGCCGCCCGTCACCAGCAGCCGGGGCACGCCCGCCTGCTTGAGAGCGCCCAGCAAGGTTGCCGCTGACACATCGAAATGCAGCGCGCTGATCACGGCGTCACTGCCCGCGATCAGCCCGGCCAGAGCGGCCGGATTGCTGGCGTCGCCTTGCTTTGCCGTCACGCCTTCCGCTGCGGGAATCGCTTCGGGCTTGCGGGCGATGGCGGTAACCTGATGGCCGCGGCTGGCCAGCTCTTTGGTGATTTCGGAACCGGCGCGGCCGCTGGCGCCCAGAACTGCTACCTTCATAAAGACCTCCTGTGGTTTCTTCTGGTAACCAGGTGTGCTATGGAAACGATCCATGCAAGACGGCACTTTTTTCTCACCTGGTTACCCGGACGAAACCGCCAGCCTTTCCGGGGATGCCCTCCGGCGTGGCAATGTTTTCGCGCGTGACTGCCCGACGCGCAAATTGCTCGACCGTATCGGCGACACATGGAGCGTGCTGATCCTGCGTCTGCTGGGCGATGGCCCGCAGCGTTTCAGCGTGTTGAAACGCGCGGTGGACGGCATCTCGCAAAAGATGCTGAGCCAGACCCTGCGCTCGCTGGAAAGGGATGGTCTGGTCACCCGCCATGCCGAGCCCACTGTGCCTGTCAGCGTGACCTATACGCTGACGCCGCTGGGGCGCGAATTGCTCGATGCGCTGGGCTTTCTGATCGATTGGGCCGAAACGCGTATGGGCAGCGTCAGCGCCAATCAGCAGCGCTATGATGCAAGGCGGCTGGAGGAAATTTAGGCGGGCAGCGGATCGGCGGCCCCGCGCGGGCCGACCGTCAGCGACAAGGCCGCGACCAGCGCGCCGCAGGCCATGATTGCGGCCACCAGCGGCAGGGTGAAACCCGCCTGAAACAGCAGCCCGCCGATCACCGGGCCCAGCGCCGCGCCGCCGCGTCCCACGCCGATCACAAAGCCGGTGCCGCCCGCGCGCGTCGCCGTGGGGAAGGAGGAGGCGACCAGCGCGTAAAGCCCCACCACGCCCGCATTGGTGCAGAAGCCGCCGATGGCCGCTGCCCATGCCAGCGCGTGCAGCCCGTCATGCGGCTGGCCGAACCATGTCACCGTCACGACCGAGGCGAGCATGGCGCTCACGATCAGCTTGCGCAGCGGCAGGGCGCTGCTGAGCGCGGCAAAGACCAGCCCGCCGACCAGCCCGCCGACATTGGCCCACACCAGCACGCCGCCCGCTGCCGAAGGGGTGAAACCCATATCCGCCACCACCTTGGGCACCCATTTCAGGATGAAATAGAAGGTGAGGATATGCATGAAATAGGCGATGGTCAGCATCACCGTCAGGCGGCGCAGATCGGGCGCGAAGAGATCGGCCAGCGTGGTTTTGCGCGGGGCTTCGGTCTGGGGCGGCAGGGCTGAAACAGCGCCATGCCCCAGCTTGCGCAGCGAATGGTTGAGGCGCCCCAGCGTGCCCGCATCGCGGCGCAGCAGCACGGCGCTGACCGGTTCGGGCAGGAAGATCGCCACGAAGGGCAGCAGCACCACCGTCATGCCCATGCCCAGCAGGAAGACATCGCGCCAGCCATGCGTGGCCAGCATCGCGCTGGCGATCGAGCCGCCCGCAATGGCGCCCATCGGATAGCCCGCTGCCATCACGGTGACGGCGGCGCTGCGCCAGCGATCATTGGCATATTCGGCCACCAGCGCGTTGGTCACGGCCAGCATGCCGCCGATGCCAAGGCCGGTGGCGACGCGGGTCAGCCCCAGCTCCGGGATCGAGGTCACGAAAGAGGTGGCCCCCATGCCCAGCGCCATCGTCACCAGGCAGCCCAGCACGGTGGTGCGGCGCCCGATCCTGTCGGCCACCTGGCCCAGCAGGATCGAGCCCAGCGCCATGCCGACCAGCTCGAAAGAGAGCACCGGGCCGAGCATGGCACGGTTGACCGACCATTCCTTGGCGATCCCCGGCGAGGCAAAGCTGATCGAAAGCACATCGAAACCGTCGAGAGCATTGAGCGCGACGCAGATCGCAATGGCCAGAATTTGCTGCCAGCGCATGGGCTGCCGGGCCATCATCTGGCGCGGATCGGCGCCATTCTGCTCATTCATCATGCTCTCTCCGGTCTTATGGACTACCCGTTACGTTCGCTCTAGCCGATCAGCATCAGCGCATCCAGTGCCAACAGGCCTTCGCCCTTGGGTCGCAGGATAACCGGGTTGAGATCCAGCTCCAACAGGCGCGGATTGGCGACCAGCACGGCGGCCACCTGACGGATCAACCCGGCCAGCGCCTGAACGTCGAGCGCCGGAGCGCTGCGCCATCCGGCGAGCAGAGGCGCGTTCTTCAGCCCCATCAGCGCGGCGATGATCTGCTCCTCGCCAAGGTCTGGCGTGATGAGGGCAACATCCTTGAGGATTTCCGCCGTCACGCCGCCGAAACCGGCCAGCACCACCGGGCCCCAATCGGGATCGTTCCTGGCGCCGACGATCATTTCCAGCCCGCGTGCGCCCATGGTTTCGATCAGCACGCCGTCCAGCGCGATGCCCGCATCATAGGCGGCGACATTGGCGTGAATGCGGTCCCATGCGGCGCGCACGGCGGCATCGTCGGGCAGGTTCAGGATCACGCCGCCCGCATCGCTCTTGTGGCTGAGCGCGGCGGCCTGCGCCTTCATCGCCACCGGATAGCCGGCAGCCTGAGCCGCTGTGACAGCTTCATCGGCACTGGCGGCAAAACCGCCGCGCGGGAAGGCCAGACCCAAAGGCGCCAGCAGCGCCTTGGAGCGGTATTCAGGGATCACCCCTGCTTCATCGTCAAGCGAAGGAATCGCGAATGGTGCGGGCGTGTGGTCGGTCAGATCGCGGGTGGCGGCCAGACCGATGCGCGTGAGCGCACGCAAAGCGCGCTCGGTGCTGGGGAAATAGGTGGCCCCGGCAGCGCGCAGATCGGCGATATAATGCGCGGGAATATCGGCGCCTTCATCCAGACCAGCGAAGATCACCGGCTTGGTGGCGCCCTCCAGCGCGGGCAGGATGGCGGGCACCTTGATCCGGGCGGTGACGGGATCGCCCTGAATGATTCCCGCGATCACCGCGCCGATCCGGTCATCGCTGAGCAGCGCCTTGAGAATCTCGGTGTAGATCGAAGGCTGCGACAGGCCCTGCGCCGTGATGTCCAGCGGGTTGGACACCGGCACGAAGACGGGCAAAGCGGCGCGCAGGGCCGGGCTGTCCTCATCATGCAGCGGGGCGAGCGGCAGGCCCAGCTCCTCGGCCAGATCGAGGGTCAGCGCCTTGAAGGCGCCGCTCTCGCCCAGCACGGCGACCTCGCGGGCGGCCAGCGCCGGGCTGCGCAGCAGCACTTCGGCAATGTCGCCCAGCTCTTCGAGCGTTTCGGCGAAGATCACACCGGCGCGCTCCACCTTGGCGCGCATCAGCTGGTAATCGCCCGCCATGGCACCGGTGTGGGTGGCGGCGGATTCACGCGCCGCGCTGGACTTGCCGGGGTGCAGCAGCACGATGCGCTTGCCGGCGGCATGCAGCGCCCGGGCGGCGGCAAGGAAAGCCTGCGGATTGCGGAACTGTTCCACGATCATCGCCACGACCTGCGTGTGCGGGTCCTCCACCAGCCAGTCGATGTAGTGTTCCACCCCGCTGGCGGCCTCATTGCCGGTGGAGACCGAATAGGCCACCGGCACCTGGCGGGCCAGCATGGTGGTGCACAGCACCGCCGCCATCGCGCCCGATTGCGAGATCACCGCCAGCGCCTTGCCCGCAGGCGGCGTGACATGGGTTTCCACGAAGGTCAGCGCGGCATTGCCCACATAGTTGACCAGGCCGAGGCAGTTGGGCCCCTCGATCACCATGCCGCTTTCGCGGCCGATGCGGGCGATCTCGGCCTGCTGGGCAAGGCCTTCAGCGCCGCCCTCGGCAAAGCCTGCCGAGAAGATGATCGCCGCGCCGACCTTGCGTGCTGCCAGCCCGCGCACCGTATCCAGCACAAAGGCCTGAGGGATGGCCAGCACGGCCACATCCACGCCCTCGGGCAGGGCATCGACGGAGGGGAGGCAGGGCAGATCGCCGATCTTGTCGCGATTGGGGTTCACCGGGTAGATCTTGCCCGCAAAACCATTGCGCAGCAGATTGCCCAGCACACTGGCGCCCAGCGCGCCCGGCTTGTCGCTGGCGCCTACTACGGCCACGCTGGCCGGGCGCAGAAGGCGGGCGATATGCTCCCGATCGGGATAGTTGGTCATTCCTGCTCTCCCATGGCCGCCTTCCCGAGCATTCTGATGGCACGGTGAAGTCTCGTGTCGCTCCGGCGAGGCGGCGCAAATCATGAAAACCCGCGCGCATCGCAAAGGTCGATGCGCGCGGGGTCCTGGCTTTATTCGCCGCGCGTCTTGTTCAGATCGTAGGCGCCAAGACCGGGCTTGAAGGTCTTGTCGTCGATGAACTGGCGGGTGGCTTCCTTGCGGCCTTCGCTGTCGAAGTAATTGGCCGCTTCCTGAGCGCGGATCAGATAATCCTCGGCATTGTCATAGGTCATTTCGCGCACGCGGCGGATGGCCCATTTGGTGGCGCGCAGGGCATGCGGGTTCTTGCCCAGCAGCACATTGGCCATCTCGGTGACGCGGGCCTTGAGCTGCTCGGCAGGCACGGCCTCATTGACCAGACCCCATTCGGCAGCCTTCTTGCCATCGACATTCTCGCCCATCATGGCGTGATACATGGCGTTGCGGAAACCGGTCAGCTCCACGATCACCTTGCTGGCGCCGCCGCCGGGCAGAATGCCCCAGTTGATTTCCGAAAGGCCGAACTGCGCGTCCTCGGCAGCCACGGCCAGATCGCAGGCGAAAAGCGGACCATAGGCGCCGCCAAAGCACCAGCCATTGACCATGGCGATGGTGGGCTTTTCCAGCCAGCGCAGGCGGTCCCACCAGCCATAGGCCTCGCGCTGGGCGGCGCGGGTGGCGCCGAGGCCCTTTTCCTCGTTTTCGCGGAAATATTCCTTCAGATCCATGCCTGCCGAGAAGGCCGAGCCTTCGCCCGTCAGCACCACCACGCCCACGTCGTCGCGGAATTCAACGCTTTCGAGCACGCGCAGCATCTGGCGGTTGAGCTTGGGGCTCATGCAGTTGCGCTTTTCGGGGCGGTTGTAGGAGACCCAGGCGATGCGGTTTTCAACCACCAGCGAGACGGTCTCTTCTTCGGTGCGTTCAGTCATGGATGCTCTCCGGGATGCTTATGAATGCTATGATTGATATCAATCATCATGCTATAGTCAATAGCGATATTGGACGGCTTACCGCACCACGAACACATCGATCCGCACCTCATGCGGCAGGCGGATGCCGCGCGCGACAAAGGCGTGGCGGGTCAGCCAGTCATGCGGGCCGGGCTTGACGGTAAAGCGCGGCGTGGTGCGGAAATAATAGGCGGAAGGATCGACCTCTTCACCCCGCGCCAGCCTCTCGCTGACCTCCGGGCTGGCGACGCGCACCCCCGGATTGCTGATCTCGATCACCGTGCCGTCCGCAGCTTTCAGAGCATAATGCGCCTCGACATGGGTGAGGCCATCGGGTTCGATGCTCTGCCAGTCGCCGCCGCCGGGCAGCACGGTGCCCTGCAGCATCGGCCCGGTGATGGTGCCGCCGGTGATGCCGATATAGCGGCGCCGCGCGCCATCGACCGAGCCCATCTCCAGCGGCGGATCAAGCGTGATCTGCGCGCTGAAAGCATACTCAAGCTGCGGGGCAGGAGGCGGCACGGGCTCCCCCGCCGCAGCGGAGGAGGCCAGCAGGGCGGCGGCCATGGAAAGGCTGTTGCTCATGCGCTTGACCCTTTAGCTCAGATCGGGACGTGGCCGGGCTGGGTTTCCATGGTGATCCAGCGGGTTTCGGTGAAGCTGTCGATGCCCTGCATGCCGCCGAACTTGCCATAGCCGCTGTCGCCCACGCCGCCGAAGGGCATCTGCGCCTCGTCATGCACGGTGGGGCCGTTGATATGGCAGATGCCCGCCTTGATCTGGCGCGCCACGCGGATGCCCCGTGCGCCGTCGCCAGTGAAGACCGCGCTGGAGAGGCCATAGGCGCTGTCATTGGCGATGCGGATGGCATCCTCTTCGTCCTTGGCTCGGATCATTGCCACGACAGGCCCGAAGCTTTCGTCGCGATAGAGGTTCATCGCCTCGGTCACGCCATCGACCACCGTGGCTTGCATCAGCACGCTCTCGGCGGGGCCTCCGGTGAGCAGGGTCGCGCCCTTGGCGGTGGCATCGCCGATCAACGCGTTGACGTGGTTGACGGTCTTGATGTCCACCACAGCACCGAGCGGCGTGGTGCCCTCACGCGGGTCGCCGGTGGCCATGGAGGCGACTTTCGCGGCGAACTTCTCGGCAAAGGCATCGGCGATGGCCTCGACGACGATGATCCGCTCGGTGGACATGCAGATCTGGCCCTGGTTCATGAATGCGCCGAAAGCGGCGGCCTTCACGGCCTCGTCCAGATCGGCGTCATCCAGCACCAACAGCGGCGCCTTGCCGCCCAGTTCGAGCAGGCAGGGTTTCAACTGCTCGGCGGCGCGTTTGGCGATGATGCGGCCCACGGTGGTGCTGCCGGTGAAGTTGATGCGCTTCACCGCAGGCGCATCGATCAGCGCGCCGACGATCTCTCCGGCGTCGGCAGGCGCGTTGGTGACGACATTGACCACGCCCTCGGGGAAGCCGGCCTCGGCAAAGGCCTCGATGATCAGTGCATGGGTGCGCGGGCAGATCTCGCTGGCCTTCAGGATCACCGCATTGCCACAAGCCAGCGGCGTGGCGATGGCGCGCACGCCCAGAATGATCGGCGCATTCCACGGCGCGATGCCGAGGATCGTGCCCACGGGTTCCTTCAGCGCCATGGCGAGGCAGCCGGGCTTGTCGCTGGGGATCACCTCGCCGCGGATCTGGGTGGTGAGGGCCGCTGCCTCGCGCACCATGCTGGCGGCCAGCGTCAGGTTGAACATCGCCCAGCCTGCGGTGGCGCCGATTTCGCCCATCATCGCCTCGACAAAGGCATCCTTGCGGGCCAGCAGAGCGTCGGCGGCCTTGGCCAGCACGGCGCGGCGGGCGTTAGGGCCCATCTGGCCCCATGCGGGCTGTGCGGCGCCAGCCTTGGCGGCAATGGCGGCGGCATCAGCGGGGGTCATCGCCGTGGCGGTGGAGGCGACAGCCCCTGTCAGCGGATCAAGGCGCGTGAATTCCATCTCGACTCTCCCAGAGTTCATTTAGCTATGATTGATAGCGTAATTTGAGGCCGCGCCTAGCCCCTTTTTGTGGAAGAGGTTTCAGCCTTGCGGTGGGCTGGCTTCTGCGGGCCTGTCGCGCTCCATGCGGGGGCGGTGGCCGGTCATGCGCAGGTAGAAGCGCGAGAAATAGGAGGGGTCGCCAAAGCCCAGTTCCTGCGCCACCTGCTCGACGCTGGCGCTGGTGTAGCGCAGCAAGCGCTGGGCTTCCAAGGCCAGCCTGCGGTTGATCAGATCGAGCGGGCTGCAATCCAGCCGCGCCCGGCACAGGCGGCTGAGCGTGCGCGGGGTGCAACCGATGCTGGCGGTGTAGAACTCCAGCGGGTGATGGTCGCGCAGATGGGTTTCGATCAGATGGCGGAATTGGGTGAGGCGGCGGTCGTCGCGGCCATGCGGGTCGGCCTGTTCGGGTGCGGGGAGGCTGCGCACCAGCGCCTCGGCCAGAGCGTGGATCAGCGCGGGCTGGGTTTGCCAGTCCTGCATCAGCACCAGCATTTCACCTGCCAGCATGGCGATGCGGGCCATGGCGGGCGCGGGCAGGGTGCTATGGCCACCGGTGGTCAGCCAGCGGCGTAGTGGGTCCTCCGGGCCATGAGCGCGGGCGAGGAAATCGGGCGAGAGCGTCATGATATGGCCCACCGTATCGGGGCGGAAGCGGAAGCCATGCACGCTGCCCACCGGCACGGTGACGAAACCGGGGGGCGAGAGTGCGAATTGCTCGCCATCCAGCGTCACATCGGCATGGCCTTCCTTGACGATAAGCACCTGAATTCCGTGATCATGCCGGTGCGGTTTGATCTCCCAGTCATGCAGGCTGGAGCGGATCGCAATCGTTTCGATATGCACGAAACCGGCGCTGCTCTGCGCTTCTCCATCGCTGTAGAGGCCGTAAGTGGGGATGGGGAGGGGCTTTGGTCGCATGTCTCAAAAGTACCATACCATTGTCCAGCTCATCCCTTCTGCCTGCGGCCTTGCGGTGTCAAGTTTTGGGCAAGCGCTGCCTGAAAGTTGAAACTGACAGGGCGGCATTTCGGGAGACAGGATATGAAGACCCAGGTCGCCATCATTGGCGCGGGGCCGGCAGGTTTGCTGCTGGGACACTTGCTCAAGGCCGAGGGCGTCGATTGCGTCGTGCTGGAACGCCAGAGCGGCGATTACGTGCTGGGCCGCATCCGTGCTGGCGTGCTGGAAGAGATCACCGTCAGCCTGATGGAGCGGCTGGGGCTGGATCAGCGGCTGAAGGCTGAAGGTCTGGTGGAAGACGGCTTCAACCTTGCCGATGGCGAGCGGCTGATCCGCATCGATATCGCCAATCTGACCGGCAAGCATGTCACCGTCTATGGCCAGACCGAGATCACCCGCGACCTGATGGAGGCCGCTCCCTCACGCGGGCTGGAGGTGATCTATCAGGCGGGCGATGTGGCGCTGCATGAGATCGACAGCGATGCGCCCTATGTCACCTTCACGGCAGACGGCGTGGAAAAACGCCTCGATGCGCGCTTTATCGTTGGCTGCGACGGCTATCACGGCCCCAGCCGCAAGGCCATTCCGGTAGGCGCGGCGCAGGAGTTCGAGCGGGTCTATCCCTTCGGCTGGCTGGGCATTCTGGCCGATGTGAAGCCCTGCTATCACGAGCTGATCTATGCCAACCACCAGCGCGGTTTCGCTCTGGCCAGCATGCGCAGCCCGACGCGCAGCCGCTATTACGTCGATGTGCCGTTGACCGAAAAGGTCGAGGACTGGTCGGACGAACGCATCTGGGATGAGCTGGCCACCCGCCTCGGCCCTCAGGCCGCTGCGGGGATGACGCGTGGGCCGAGCATCGAGAAGTCGATCGCGCCGCTGCGCTCCTATGTCTTCGGACTGATGCGCCATGGCAGCCTGCTGCTCTGCGGAGACGCCGCGCATATTGTGCCGCCGACCGGGGCCAAGGGTCTCAATCTGGCCGCCAGCGATGTGCATTACGCTGCCGAGGCGCTCACCGCCTTCTTCCGCAAGCAGGATGGCGAGGGCGTGGGCAATTACTCCGCCAAGGCGCTGGCCCGTGTGTGGAACGCCGAGCGTTTCAGTTGGTCGCTCACCAAGCTGATGCACCGCTTCCCCGAGGATGGCCCCTTTGAGCGCGCCATGCAGGTGGCCGAGCTGGATTACATCTCCACCAGCAAGGCGGCGCAGACCTCGATTGCGGAAAATTACGTCGGCCTGCCCGTCTGATCGTCAAACGGGGCCGCGCTGAAACGCGGCCCCCCATCATCACCATTTGAAATCGGCGCGGCCATAGTAATAGCCGCCATCCAGCCCGAACGGGGCATAGGAATTGTACGGCGCCACCGCCGTCGCCGAGATGAACTGCAAGGCCTGCGCCGCCGAAGACAGTCGGTCTGGCCGCTTGTTGAACACATTGTTGCCGCCCACGGTGAAGCGGATCTGCGGCGTCAGATCATAGCTCAGGCTGGCGTCGGTGGTGAAGGCGGGCGACTGGTGCTGGTCCAGCGCCGCCGTGGTGCCCAGATAGGTGGTGGAACTCCAATGGGTTTGCTTCACCCAGGCGTTCAGCTTGCCCACCTCCCAGCGCAGCGCCAGCGATGTGATGTTCTTGGGGTAATAGCTGGTGAACTGGCCCTGCAGCACCCGCAAGGTGCCCGCGCTGGCCGTGCCCAGCACGGCGGGCAGCGGCGAATAATTCTTCACCGTCGTCACATTCTCATTGCTGGCCAGCGTCCAGTGCAGCGTGCCGGCCTTGCCCAGATCGTCGCTGTGTTCCAGCCGCAGGTCGAAGCCCTTGGTGAAGGTATGCGCGCCGTTCAGATTGAAGGCGATGCTGGTGACATTGTAGATGCCCTGATTGATCAGCAGATTGTAGAGCGCTGACCCATTCGTCACATTGGCCGTGGCGGAGACGATGCGGTTGCGGATGTCGATCAGATAGCCGTCCAGCGTCAGCGTGGTATGCGCGAAGGGCTTGATCACAAGGCCCGCGCTGGCGTTGATGCTGTGTTCGGGCTTCAGCTGCTGGATGCCGGTTGCCTTGCCGGTCGCCTGATAGGCGTTGGTGGTGACAGTGTATTGCTGGATATACTGCCCATAGGTGGCGTTCTGCGGATTGCTGTCCACCGAATAGGAGCCTGCCTGCGTCGCATTATGCTCCTGCAGCAGCGTCGGCGCCGAGAAGCCATTGCCGAAGCTGCCGCGAATGGCGAAGGCCGGGCTGAACTCGTAACGCGTGGAAATCTGGCCCGAGGGCGCGCTGCCGAAATCGGTGAAATATTCATAGCGCCCGGCCAGATCGACGGTCCATGCGTCGGTCAGCTGCTGGTTGAGTTCGACATAGGCGGCGATGTTGTTCCGGCTCCATGCGCCCGCTGAATCCGGCGTGTTGCCCGACATGCCCTGAGCACCCAGATTGGGATGCACCCCCGCATTGCCCGTGCCCGAAGGCCAGACCCATGGGCCTGCGTAATAGGAGAGATACTCGCCCGCCGTCTTGGTGAAGCGGTCATAGCGATGCTCGACCCCCGCCGAGACCGTCAGCGCGCGCCCGAACAAGCCGTGGTCGAACTTTTTCGATGCGGCGAGAGTGGTCAGCAACTGGCCATCGGTCTGCGCGCCATCATAGAAATCCCGCTGGCTCCAATAGGCAGGCCCCGCCGAGACATTGATGCTGTTCTTGGTGTAGACCTGCGCGTGGTCGCTGCCATAGCCGCTGCTCAGGTTCCAGTCCCAGCCCGAAGCCGTGCCCTTGAGGCCCGCCACGAACTGGAAGTCGTTTTCCTTATCGTCGAAGGTGGGCAGATAGCCATCGGGGAAGATCTGCGCGCCGCTGGTGTAGGGCGCATTGGCGAAAGGGTCCTGAGGGCTGGGCGTGGTGCTGGCCGCCACCGACTGGTTGGACGCCGTGCGGAAATAGCCGGGCCCCGAGGAATAGCGCCAGGCATAGGTGGCGTTGCTGTAGAAGGTGAGATCGGAATTGAGCGCGATCTCTGTGTTATAGGCGAAGGAATAGGTCTTCGATGAGGGCAGGCCCAGCCATTGGCGATAGCGGCTCTGGCTGGTTTCGCGCGGGTCCAGCGTGCCATCGGCCTGCAGGGGATAGAGCAGGGTGGTCTTGTCATTGATGTTGGCGGCTTTGTAGCCGGGATAGATGTTGGTGCCATCCTGCAGCTGGGCGTTGGCACTAAAGTTGATGAAGCTGCCCGCATCATCCAGCTTGAAGCCCTGATGGAACTGCACATTCTTGGTGGTGCCATAGAGGTCCGACTGGTCGCCCACGCTCTGGCCATATTTGCCGTAATAGACGCTGAAGCCGCCGCCGGTCTGGGCGGTCTTCTTCAGGATGATGTTGATCACCCCGGCAATCGCATCCGAGCCATAGAGCGAGGCCGCGCCATCGCCCAGCACCTCGATCCGCTCGATGGCGTTGGACGGGATCAGATCGAGATCGGTAGGGGACGCCCCGCCCACCAGCAGCGAGGAGGTGTGCCGCCGCACGCCATTGACGAGGATCAGCGTGTCCTTGGCATCGAGCCCGCGCAGCCTTGCCCCGCGCACGCCCGCGCCCTGCTGGCCCTGATAGCCGCCCGCTTGCACCTGATAGGAGGGCAGCACCTCGGCCAGAGCATCGCGCAGGTTCTGCTTGCCCGAACGCGCGAGGTCATCGAGGCTGGCCACGGAAATGGGCACCAGACTCTTTTCCGCCGCCCGCGCCGCGCCATGGCTGCCGGTGACGACGATGGTTTCGCCATTGCCCTCAACGGCGGCGGGATCGCTGGTGGCAGGGGTTGGCGCCGGGGCATCCTCGGCATGGGCCGCGCCCGCGGCAAGGGCGAAAACCCCGGCACCGATCAGGAAAGAGGATTTGAGCCAGATGTGACGGCCCGCCCATGCGCCCGCGAAAGGCCTGGCCGTGAAAGACGATGACGACATGATGATGCGATACCCCAGGCTGTAAATATCCTATCGCATTGCTGGGAATAATAGGTAATTGTCACGAGAGTTTTTGTTGTGGGGTGTCAAGCATGGCTAGGTCGGGGCCAGCGGCGCGCCTCTGCACGGCGTGACAGAGGTGCGGGGGCAGGGTTGAGAAACTCTCATAAGCGGCGTGGCCGGCTGCGCTCCGGGCGTGATTGTCGCGCAATTGCGCGCTTTGCCGGCAGGCTGCTTTAGCGGGCGATAGAAAATATACATTCCTATCTAGATTATAGGATTTAAAGCCCGCGTCCATCGCAAGGGGGCGTCGGGCTGACCTTTGGCCAGCGCAGCGCAGGGCCAGGCCGCCACGTCTCCATCAGCATTCTGAACCATGCACGGGACAGTGCGAAAGGGGTGGCTTTGATCATGAGGTTTGCACAGCGCGTCCTGCGCGGGAAGGTGGAGATCGGCCTGCTGCTGGCGGGGGCCTGTTTCCCGGCCATCGCTCTGGCCGCAACAGAAAATCCGGCCAAGGCCGCAGCCACACCCGCTGCCGAGGATGACGAAGCCCCGGGCGGCCAGGCCATCGTCGTCAACGGCCAGCGCGAGAAGGAGGATCGGCCATCGCCCACCGCTTTGTCGGTGTCGCCCAGTGCGGGGATCGCGGCGGTCTATACGCTCAACCAGAACGACATCGCCGGGCTGGTGGTGACCACGGCCAATGATCTGCTGCGTTCGATCCCGGGGGTGGAGGTCGCCAATCTGGGCAATGGCGGCATTCCCAATGGCGTGACGATCCGTGGCTGGGGCTATGTCAGCGATGGCACCGCTGTGCGCGGCGTGATCGACGGGGCGACCAACAATTTCAACTCCTCGGGCCCCAATGCCAATGGCTCGGACGATCTCAACATCCTGATCCCGGAGATCATCGGCGCGATCAATGTGATCAAGGGGCCTTTCGACACGCGCTATTCCGGCAATTACGCCTATGCGGGCACGGCGATCTTCTCCACGGCAGACAGCGCGCCCAACCGTGTGGCGCTCTCGGCGGCTTCTTTCAGCAAGGAGCGGATCGTCGCCACTCTGGGCAATGGTCAGGAGCCGGGACGCAGCAAATATTACATCGCCGTCGAGGCCTCTTCCGATGGCGGCTATCGCCAGAACAATTCGGAAGACAAGGTCAACATCTTCACCAAGCTGACCACTCATCTGAGCGCGAAAGACACGCTCAAGCTGACGGGCCAGATCTACAATGATGTCTTCGGCCAGCCCGGCTATATCCGCACGGATCTGGTGCAACAGGGGCTGATCAGCGAAAAATCCGCTACTGACAACAACACCAAGGGCTGGCGCCACTCGCAGGGCGCGACGCTGGAATGGCAACACCGCGATGCCGTGATCAACTGGGATCTCAACGCCAACATTCAGCACATCAACCAGTATCGCTCGATCGAGCGCTATTCGATCCCCGACATCAACAACAATCCCTATCCCGAAAACGCCTTCCACGACAAACGCTGGACAGCGGCGCTGGGCTTCAACCCCTGGGTCAATTTCAGGATCGCCGGGATCGATGCGATCTTCCGGGCCGGGGCCGATCTGCGCGGCGATTTCGTCAACACGGTGCGCGCGCCCGCCTTCAACAACCAGTTCGTGGCGCAGCCCACCGCCTATGACGCCTGGACCAGCTTCTTCAACTACACGAATGGCAACATCTGGAACCCGGACCTCTATGGCGAACTGTCGCTGAAACCGGCCTCATGGATCAAGATCACCGGCGGCGTGCGGGATGACTGGTTCAACTACAACGCCAATGACACCGTCTATTCCGGCACCGCGACAGGCGTGACTGCCACCACCGTGCCCGGCCCGCCGACGATCACGCCCGCCTCTTTGGCGACCTATCGCTTCAACGGCTGGTCCGACCAGCCCACGCTGCATGGCGGCATCGCCATCGGATCTTTCGCGGGCTTCACCCTGCTGGGCAATTTCGGTGAGGGGATCACCTCGCAATGGCTCAATCAGGTGACGGCCAAGGGCGGCGTCAACTATCCCACGCTCTCTCTCAACCCCACACTGGCGCCGACCAAGCTGAACACCAAGGAGGTCGTGCTCAAATATGACAATGACAGGCTGGGGCTGAATGTTGAAGGCGGCTATTACAGCACGCTCAATCAGGGTGAGATCGGCAGCGATCCGGCCACCGGCAATCCGGTCAATCTGGGCAAATCGGTGCGCAAGGGCTGGGACATCGATGCGCGCCTGCGGCTCTATGACCGCAACGGCACCAGCCTGAAGATCGGCGGCAATTACAATCAGGTTTCCGCCAAATTGCGCGGCAGCGGCTGGTTTGTGGCTGGCACGCCGCCCTGGACGGCGGGCTGGAACCTCGATGCGGCAACGCCCGTCGGGCCCGAGGGGCAGAAGGTGCGCCTCAGCATCCAGCACAGTTTCGTGGGGGGCAGCTATCTCACCAATGGCCCGGCGACCATCGTCACCAGCAGCTCGCCGCTGACGGGCAACACCTATGGCACCGGCGTGCTGCGCAATGGCGAACTCGACCGCCTCTCCTTCAAGCTGCAGTATGAGCGGCCCCGGCTGCGCAACCTGCGCGTGTATTTTTCGGGCGTGGTCTACACCGGCGACCGCTTCGCCGAGATGACCACCACCTCTGTCGGCTTCTGGACCACCGCCAACACGCTGAAAGGCGCGACCTATCGCGTCGGCAATGCTCAGGCGCCCTTCCGCGCCGAGGGCGGCGTGTCGATCGATTTCTGACGGGAAAGGATAAAGCTATGGCAAGCATCGCATTGCTGGGCGCCGCCGGGCGCATCGGCTCGGCCATCCGCGAAGAAGCGCTGGCACGCGGCCATCAGGTGACGGCTCTGGTGCGCAGCGCGGGGCGTGTCGACCCCGCGCCGGACCTTACCGAACTGGTGGTGGACGCCTATGATGCGGCGTCTGTGGCGCGGGGTGTGGCAGGGCATGATGCCGTGATCAGCGCCTTCAGCCCCGATCCCAACGAGCCCTTCGAAAGCAAGCCCGAACGCCTGCGTCAGGCCCATGCCGCCATTCTGGACGGCGTGCGCAAGGGAGGCGTCAAGCGTCTGATCCTTGTCGGCGGCGTCGGCAGCCTCTGGGCGGAACCGGGCGTGCTGGTGGTGGAGAGCGAGGAGTATGGCACCGCCAATCGCGGGCCGACGCTGGCCAACATCGCGATCCTCGATGGGCTGAAGACGCATGGCCATGATCTGGACTGGACCTATGTGTCCCCGCCCCGCCGCATCGAGGCGGGAGAGCGCACAGGCGTCTTCCGGCTCGGGCAGGACGATCTGCTGCGCGATGCCGAAGGGATCAGCCGCATTTCCCGCGCGGATTTCGCCATCGCTTTGCTCGATGAGCTGGAGGCCAATGCCTTCATCCAGCGCCGTTTTACCGTGGCCTATTGAGGGCCATTTTCCCAGGGAGACCGATGATGGCCATCCGCCATATTCACCGCGCCACGCTCCAGACATGGCTCAGCACCGGCACGCCGGGGCAGAGCCGCGAATTCGCCCTGCTCGATCTGCGTGACGAAAAGAGCTTCGCCAAGGGCCAGCCGCTCTTCGCCACCAACCTGCCTTTCGCGCGCCTGCATGATGAGGTGGAGCGCCTTGTGCCGCGCAAGACCGTCACCACCGTGCTGGTGGATGAGGGCAATGGCGATGCCGAAAAAGCCGCGCCGATCCTTGAAGGCCTTGGCTACAGCGATATCGCCATCCTTTCAGGCGGCATCCCCGGCTGGCTGGCGGACAGCCCCAACGGCCTGCCCACCTTCGACATCGCGGGCAACATCTTCACCGTTTCGGTGGCCGATCAGCAGGGCACGCCGTCGCTCTCGGTGAAAGACCTCAAGGCTCTGCAGGACAAGGGCGAGGATCTGATCGTGCTGGATACCCGCACACCGCCGGAATTCGCCATCTCGCATATTCCGGGCTCCCAGAACCTGCCTGCCGGCGAGTTGCTGCTGCGCTTTGCCGATTTTGTGCCCTCGGCTCAGACGCTGGTGGTGGTGACCTGCGCGTGGCTGGCCCGCGCCATCATCGGGGCGCAGACTTTGATCGCCGCGAAAGTGCCCAACCGCGTAGCCTATCTGGTGGAGGGCACGCAGGCCTGGGCTCGCGAAGGCTGGCCGCTGGAAAGCGGCGAGGAACCGCAATTCGGCGCCTGCAGCGATGCCGCCGCTCAGGCCGGGGCGCATTATGCGGCCAATCTGGCGCTGCAGGCCGGGGTGGAGTGGATCGACCGCGATGGCGCCGCCGCGTGGCTGGCCGAGCCCAATCGCACCACCTATCTCTTCGATGTGCGCTTGCTGCCGGAGTATGAGGCGGCCCATCTGGAGGGCACCACCTCCTCCCCCGCCGGGCAATTGCTGGCGGTGTCGCATCGCACGGTGGCGGTGCGCGGCGCGCGTATCGTGCTGATCGACGACAGCGAAGGCCATGTGCGGGCGATCACCGCCGCCTATTGGCTCAAGCAGCGCGGCTGGGATGCGCGGGTCTATCGCGGCACGCTGCAGGACCGCATTCCCGGCGTTCGGCAAGAGGCGCGAGAAAGCGTGTCAGCCTGACCGGCAAGCCCCCCGCGCGCAGCTGACGCGCGGGGGGCTTTCGCCTTGTCAATCCGCTTCCAGATGGGCCAGCGGGCTGTCGGGGAACAGCGCCTCGATAAAGCCGAAGCGGGTCATGTCCCTGATCCGCTGCGGGTAGAGAATGCCGTCGAGATGGTCGAATTCATGCTGGAAGAGGCGGGCATGGAAACCATGCGCCTCGCGCTCCAGCGTGGTGCCATCCTCCAGCGTGCCGCCGTAACGGATATGGGTGAAACGCGGCACCGTGCCGCGCATCCCCGGCACCGAAAGGCAGCCCTCCCAGCCATCCTCGGTTTCCTCGGTCAGGATCTCCAGCCAGGGGTTGATCAGCGTGGTGGCGGGCACGGGCTCGGCCTCGGGATAGCGCGGGCTGGCTTCGAAGCCGAAGATCATCAGGCGCAGATCCACCCCGATCTGCGGCGCGGCCAGTCCCACCCCATGGGCCGCATGCATCGTCTCGACCATATCCGCGATGATGGCCTGAAGCTGGGGGTCATGCAGATCCTCCACCGGCCTGGCGACGCGCAGCAGTCGTGGATCGCCCATCTTCAGGATCTCGCGGATCATGGCCCTGTCCTTCCTCTTCGCATGCCATCATGCCACGTCCTGCAAGGGGGCGCGAGCGCCCATCTTTCGGCGACCTGCTAGGCAAGGATACGTAGGGGTGAAAGAGCTTGAAACTTATCCGGAAATAGGATGATCTGCGCGGCGGGATAGGTCGGTCGCCGGGGCGGCCTTGCCGTTCCATGCCCTGGAGAGTCCTTGATGCGAATCCCCCCTGCGCGTCCCTCGATCCCTGCCGCCTTGCTGACCATGCTGTTGACCTCCACGCTGTTGGCCTCCACCGCCGCGCCCGCCCGGGCCGGAGACCAGCCGCTCTATCAACCGGCGCCGGATTGGGTGGTGGCCACACCTCAGGCCGATGGCGCGGGCAGCGGGGCAGGCCAGCCCACCTTGCGCACCTTTGACGAACAGAAGCGCATCAGCCATGGCGAGGTCTGGACCTATGCCGTCACCGCCACGCGCATCGATACGCCCGAGGGCTTGCAGCGCGTGGGCACCTCCACGCTGAAATGGGCGCCCGAACATGGCGATCTGATCATCCATGGGGTGACCATCCTGCGCGGCGGCCAGCGGATCGATGTGCTGGCCAAGGGCGCGCGCTACACCGTGCTGCGGCGCGAGGAAAAGCTGGAATCGCTCCAGCTTGACGGCACGCTGACGGCAACGCTCTCGATCGAGGGGCTTCAGGTTGGCGATATCATCGAGACCCGCTTTTCGGTGACCGCGAAGGATGCCGCGCTTCAGGGCCATATCAGCACCTCGGCGCAATTGCTGGCGCAGCCGGTGCAGCTTGGCTTCGGGCGGGTGCGCGTGCTGTGGAGCGATGCCGAAACAATCCGCTGGAAGACCTATCTCGACGGCGTCACCCCGGCCGAAAGCACGCGCCCGGGCTGGCATGAGTGGCTGGTCACCCTGCCCGTGGCCAAGCAGCCCGATGCCGCGGCTCAGGCTCCGGGCCGCTTCAACTGGCTGGCCGTCGCACAATTCTCCGATTTTGCCGATTGGGGCGAGGTCAGCAAGGTGATGGCGCCGCTTTACCGGGTGGATGTGCCCTCGGCGGCGATCACCAAGGGGGGCGATCTGGATCAGGAGATCGCCCGCATCGCGGCGGCCAGTGCCGATCCGCGCCGCCGCACCGCTCTGGCGCTGCAACTGGTGCAGGACAAGATTCGCTACTTCGCCGTCTCGATGAGTGGCGGCAATCTCGTGCCTCAACCGCCCGAGAAGACCTGGACCCTGCGTTATGGCGACTGCAAGGCCAAGACGCTGCTGCTGCTGGCGGTGCTTCACCGGCTGGGCATCGAGGCCGAACCCGCCATGGCCAGCCTGAGCAATGGCGACCGCGTGCAGGGCAGCCTGCCTTCCATGGCGGCCTTCGATCATGTGATGGTGCTGGCACATGTCGGCGGCAAGGTGCTGTGGCTGGATGGCACCGGGCTGGGCACGCGTGAGGCCGATCTCGACGATGTGCCCGCCTATGGCTGGGTGCTGCCGGTGCGGGCCGATGGCAAGGCCGAACTGCTGGCCGCGCCGCTGCATCCGCCCGCCCGGCCCAATGCCGAGGTGCATTACGATGTCGATCTGCGCGCCGGTGTGGGGCTGATGGCGCCCTTCCGTGTCACCTTGACGCTGCGCGGCGGGGGTATCGGGCAGGTCAACTCGCTGCTCGGCAATCTCGATGCCGAGGGCAAGGCCAATGTGCTGCGCGTCTTGCTGAGCAATGCCGCAGCCGGGGGGCGCCGCATTTTCGTCGCACCGCAACTCAGCTACGATCCGCAGAGCGGCGAGGGCACGATCACCGCCAGCGGCGTGGTGCTCTCCGACTGGACGCGGGCCGACAGCCGCTACAGCTTCGATCCCAAGCTGGTGCAGGCCTCGGCCTATCCTGACCGCAGCCGCGCCATCTGGCAGAGCATTCCCGTCGCGCTGGGCCAGCCGCAGCATGGCGTGACGGTGGAGAGTTTCCAGCTGCCGCGCGGCGGGCAGGGCATCGCGATGCAGGGCGAGGGGGATCAGCAGCGCGCGCTTCCTCTGGGCGGCAGCAGCCATGTCCATGCCGAGCTGAAGGATGGCACCTGGCGCCTGACGCTGGAAAATCTGCGCAGCGGGGGAGAGATGCCCGCCGCCGATATTCCCGCCATGCGCCGCGCCGACGCCGATTTTATCGCGCGCATGCCGCATCTGCGCACCGATGCGGGCTATCCCGCGCCCTGGCAGAATGTCGAGGCCGCCAAACGCGACCATCTCGTCGACACCACCCTGGCCAATCTGGCGCAATGGATCGCCGAAAAGCCCGATGATGCCGAGCGTTATCGCCTGCGCGCCGCCTTCTATGCCGAGATTTTCGAACGCGAGAAGGCCATCGCCGATCTGGACAAGGCGCTGGAGCTGAAGGGTGACAAGCAGCTCCATATCCAGCGCGCCTCGCTCTATGAGGCGCTGGGGGACAAGACCCGCGCCACCGCCGATCTCAAGGCGGCCTATGATCTCGACCCTGCCGATACGGCTGTGCTCAACCGCCTGTCCAATGTTCAGGCCTGGGCCGGGGGCGTGGATGAGGCGCTGACGCGGCTCGACGGGCTGATCGCCAATGGCGGCCAGAAACAGCCTTTCTATCAGGCCCGCAAGGGTGAGGTGCTGGCCCGGCGCGGCGATGTGGCAGGGGCGGTGGCCCAGATGGATGCGGCGCTGGCCAAGCGTGAGGGCAATGCCGTGCTGCTCAACGATCGCTGCTGGGTGAAGGGGCTGCTGAACACCGATCTCGACAATGCGCTGGGCGATTGCAGCAAGTCGATCCAGATCGGCGGGAACAGCACGGCGCCCGCATTGGGCAGCCGGGGGCTGGTGCAGCTGCGGCTGCATCATGCGAAGGAGGCGATTGCCGATTTCAATCAGGCGCTGGATCTGCGCCCGGGTCATGCCGTCGACTATTTCCTGCGCGCGCTGGCTGAGCGCGAGGCCGGGGATGGCGATGCGGCAAAGCGCGATCTGGCGGCGGCCCGGCTGCTGTTTCCCGCGCTTGAGCAATGGTACGCCAGCTTCGGCCTGCACTGGTAGGCGGGGGCTGGCCCGGGATATGCGGGGGTGATGGAACTTCCGGGCCCGGCATGTCCTCCTGAAAGAGGAGCTGCTGCGAAAAGGTGAGGCCATGCTGAGCGAAACCCCCGGAACCGGCGATCTGCCTCAGGATGTGATTGCCCTCTCCATCACGGGGCGGCTGGAGAAGGCGGATATCGAGAAGGCGATGGCCCTGCTCGATGCCGCTTTCGCGCGGGGTGGCAAGGTGCATCTCTTTGTGGAGGTGCGTGACTTCACCGGCATGCCGGCGGACGCATGGCTGAGCGATCTGCGCCATGGCCTGCGCTATCTCACCAAATTGCATCAGTTCGGGCGGGTGGCGATTGTCAGCGATCAGAGCTGGGTGCGTGCGGCCTCACGCATCGAAAGCGCGCTGCTGCCCTTTGTGACTTATCACGTCTACCGCCCCGAGCAGCGCGACCATGCGCTGGCCTGGGCGCGCGGTGAGGTCAGCGATCCCCAGCCGCCCGCCTTGCAGGTGGTTGAGGATGGGCAGGGGATCATCACCATCGAGATCAACGGGCGGATCACCCCGCAGACGGTGGATGCGCTGGCCGAGCAGATCGCGCGCTTCAGCGGTGAGGGGCGTTCGCTGCGCCTCCTGGCAAGGGTCCGCCACTATGAGGGGTTCGATCCGGCCCTGCTGATCGATCCCAAATATGTCGAACTCAAGTTGTCGCTGCTGCGGCGTGTAGCGCGTTATGCGCTGGTGGGCGGGCCGGACTGGATGGCGCGGATCGCCGCTCTGGCCGATCCGTTGCTGACCATGGATTTGCGGCACTTCCCCATCGAGGAGGAAGATGCCGCGCGCAGCTGGCTGCTGGAGATGAATGGCAAGGTCTGATCGGGATCAGACCCGTGATCAGACCCGGGGCGGCTGGTAAAGCCTTTCGCGCAGGGGTTCCTCGCTGGGCTCGACCTCCAGCACCACCTCGCGAAAGCCGCGCGAGCCCATTTCCACCGCCAGCACCCGTGCCTTGAAGCCCACGCCCGATCCATAGATCGCCTCGCGCAGCCAGCTGTCATGGGCGATATAGCCGATCACGCGGCCATGCAGATCGACCGCGGCAATGGCGGCATTGTCATGCGGATTGCCCGCCTCCAGCTCCAGCGAGACGGGCAGGCCGGGGCGCAGGCCCTGAACGGCCGAGGCATGGTCCTGCTCGCCGATCAGGCCGATCATATAGGCGTCGGGATTGCCCACGCTCTGCACCATGCCGAAGGTTTCCGAATCGCCGGGCAGCAGAGGCTCGTCCCCCAGCAGCATCGTGGGTTCAGCGGCGTGCAGCGGCGCGACCGGCTCGGGCAGATAGGGTTCGGGCTCGGCGACAGGCTCGGGGGCGGGCTGTTCGGGGGCAGGCGGGGCCATCACCACCGGCTCGGGCGCCATCGGGGCCGGGATCACCGGCTGGGCCTCAACCGGCGTGACGATGACGGGCTCAATGGCCACAGGCTCAATGGCAACCGGCTCGATCGCGACAGTTGCGGGGGCCATCGGTTCCGGCGCAACCGTTGCGGGGGTGAACGGCTCCGGCGCGGAAACGTACGGCGTTTCGGCGCTTTTGCCCCAGCCCGAGAACAGGCGCTTCAGAAAACCAAACATGCTTCGTCCCTTCGCATCGCCGCCCTCGCTCCTGTGCGGAGCGGCGCTGTCACCTGCGGATATGCGCGTAAAGTGGCCCTTTGCAAGCCAAACCCGAGCTTGACAGGCTGAGTGGCGGCTTCCTGCGGACTCGCGAGAGGCCAGCGCATACGAAAAAGCGTGTCCGGCGTGAGGACACGCCAGGACACGCAGGCTTTCGCTTGATCGGGGGTCGCATGGATGCCTGGCATCCGAAGGAAAAGACGCCGGGGCAGGGCGATTGTTCCCTCCACGCTGCGGTTTCTCACGCCTGTTGCAGCACCTGCCGCAGCGAGGCCTCGATCTGGCCGCCGCACCAGGCGTCGCCATAGGTCTCGCGGCTCTCGCGGCTGAGCCGGGCAAGGGTGGGATAGGCCTGCATCCGCCGGGTCAGGGCGGCGATGCTGGGCGCGGTCTGGCGCAGCAAAGCAGCCAGATCGGGGAAGCGATCGCCCATCGTGGCCCAGAGCGTGGCGGTGACGATATCGGCGACGCCCGGTTCATGCGTGCCCAGCAGGAAGCCATCAGTGGCGGTGAGGCCATGGCTTGCGCCGGTGGCGTCCCAGATGGTCATCCAGCGTTGCAGGCGGGGGAGGAAGGCCTGCCATGAAGCCGCATCCCACATCTGGCTGCCGCCATCGCGGGTCATTTCGTCCAGCACATCATTGGCATCATTGACGACTTTGGCCGTCAGCGCGCGGGCCTGAGGCGTGGCGGGCAGCAGATCCAGCGTCTCGCCCAGATAGAGCGCGATGGCGGGCATCTGCGCCAGAACGAAGTCATGCCCATGATCGATCAGCACTGGCGGACCCATAAAGGGGATCGGCTGCTCCTTTGGCGCGGTTTCCAGCAGTTGGCCGATGGTGTCGGCGTCCTGTTCGCGCCATGTCTTGCCCGCGAAGGTCAGGATTGCGCGGATAAACTGCCCGCGAAAGGGCACGGGCCAGTAGTAGAGATCATAGTCAGCCATGGGATGTCCCTCATGATGCTGGCGCCAGACTCGGCGTTTCCACAGGGGCGGTTTCCGGCGCGCGCAACAGCACCGGGGCGACGCCCAGCGCCACCACGGCGATCAGGGCTCCGGGCGCGGCGGCCCAATGGGTGGCGCCCAGCAGGGCATGGGCGGCATAGGGCGCCGCGCCGCCAAACAGGGCGGTGGCGCTGGTGGCGCCCAGAGCAAGGCCGCTCAGCCTGCTGGTGGTGGAGAATTGCTCGGCGGTGGCCACGGCGCCCACGGCGCTCACCCCGCCCGCCAGAGCGGCCAGCACGCAGGCGCCCGCCGCTGCGGTGACGGCATCGCCGCCCGCCATCAGCGCGAACATGGCGGCCGGCAGCACCACGCTGCCCGCGCAGAGCGCCAGCAGCACCGGCTTGCGGCCAAGTCTGTCCGACAGGGCGCCGACCAGCGGCGTCACCGCGATCACCACCACGGCGGCGAGGGTGGAGAGGCCCAGCGCGGTGCTTTCCTCGCGCCAACCCACGCTCTGCAGATAGGCCGGGACATAGGTGATGCCCACGTAATAGGTGATCGAGCCGAGGGCGGAAATGGCGAAGCCCCGCGCGATGCCGGAGCGCTCATGGCGCAGGGCGTGGCGCAGGGGGGAGGCATCGCTCTTGTGGCGCTGCGCCTCGAACAGGGGCGGTTCGGGCAGGGAAGATCGCGCCAGCCAGACCGTGCCCGCCAGAGCGCTGCCGATCAGAAAGGGAATGCGCCAGCCCCATGCGTCGAGGCTGGCCTGATCCATCGCGCCTGCCGTCAAGGCGCATACCGCCACGGCCAGCAATCCGCCCACCTCGCTGGCCGCCGCCGCCAGCGAGCCGATCAGGCCTCGGCGATGTTCGGGCGCGCCCTCCAGAAGATAGGTGACGACGCCGGTGTATTCGCCGCCCACGCTGAAGCCCATCAGGCAGCGCAGGCCCAGCAGCAGCCCGCCCGCGATGGGCCCGGCCTGAGCGCGCGTGGGCAGGCAGGCGGTCAGCAGCATGGCCAGAGTCATCAGCGCCATGGAGAGCAGCAGGGTTTGGCGCCGCCCGTGCCGGTCTCCGAAATGGCCGAAGACCATCGCGCCCAAGGGTCGCATCAGATAGGCGATGGCAAAACCAGCCAGAGTCTCGCCCAGAGCCTGAGCGCCGGGGCCGAAGAAGCTGCGTGAGAGGATCGTGGCGAAATAGAGATAGAGCGTGAAATCATACCACTCCACCACGGTGGAGAGCGCCGCCACCGCCATAGCTTTCCGAGATAAGGCCTGCGGCTGTGCGCTCACGCCAGATCCCGTGCCAGCCGCAGGCCCATGAATTGCCAGCGCTGATGGGGGTAGAAGAAGTTGCGGTAGGAGGCGCGCAGATGGCCGCGCGGCGTGGCACAACTGCCGCCGCGCAGCACGAATTGCCCGCTCATGAACTTGCCATTGTACTCGCCGACAGCCCCGGGTGCGGCGCGAAAGCCGGGATAGGGACGATAGGCGCTGCCCGTCCATTCCCAGACATTGCCGAAGAAGGCCGGGCTTTTGTCCGCGATGGGGCGCAGCGCGCCGGGGGCATCCAGCTGGTGGCCCTTCATGGAATCATAGGCCCTGGCAGAGGCCTCCCATTCCATTTCGGTGGGCAGGCGCGCTCCGGCCCAGCTGGCAAAGGCATCGGCTTCATAAAGGCTGATATGGCAGACGGGCGCTGCCGGATCGAGCGCCTTTCGCCCCGCCAAGGTGAACTGGGTCCAGCCCTCATCATCCTGCCGCCAATAAAGCGGGGCGGTGATGCCTTCCGCTTTGCGCCATGCCCAGCCATCGGAGAGCCAGAGCCGCGCGTCATCATAGCCGCCGCTTTCGATAAAGCTGATCCACTCGCCATTGGTCACCGTGCGGTCGGCCAGAGCATGCGGGGCGAGGAAGGTGGTGTGGCCGGGCTCCTCGCAGTCGAAGGCGAAAAGGCCCTGGCGGGGCGTATGGCCGATCTCGGCCAGACCGGTACGCCCGGCGATCCAGCCATGCGGGGGCGGGGTGGTGGAGGCAGGAGTGGGAGGCTGCTCTGGCCATAGCGCCGGTTCGAGCGGGTTGGTCGAGAAGGCGTGGAGGATATCGGTCAGCAGCAGTTCCTGATGCTGCTGCTCATGCTGGCAGCCCAGCCTCACCAGCTCCAGCGCGGAGGGAGAGAGGTGGGGCAAGGCGCGCAGCAGGGCGTGATCCACCGCCTCGCGATAGGTCAGGATGTCGGCCAGAGAAGGGCGCGAAAGCATGCCACGTGCCGAGCGGAGCAGGCGTTGCCCCTCGGCCTCGTAATAGCTGTTGAACAGGAAGGGCCAGTCGGCATCGTGCAGATGATAGGCAGGCACATGGTCGCGCAGCACGAAGGTCTCGAAGAACCATGTGGTATGCGCCAGATGCCATTTTGCGGGCGAGGCATCCGCCATCGACTGCACCGTGGCATCGGCATCCGACAAAGGCGCAACCAGCGCCTCGGTCAGGGCGCGGACCTGCGTGTAATGCTCCGAAAGCGCGGGGTGATCCTGCGTGGCGCGGCCCGGAGGCAAGGTGGTGGCCATGAGGTCAGCCCCGTGCGCGCAGGAGGTGAAGGCTGAACCAGCGCCGTGGATCGGTCCAGACGGTATCGACATCGAAGCCCGCGCTGGCCGACAAAGCGGCGAATTCGCTCACACTGTATTTGTGGGAATTTTCGATATGCACCGCCTCACCGGCTGCGAAATGGAACAGGTTGTCCCCCACCGTCACGCTCTGCGCTTCCTGGCTGACCAGCGAGATTTCGATATGGCCGGGGTCTTCCATGTAACGCGCGCGATGGTGGAAGCGGGAGGTGTCGAAATCGGCGCCCAGCTCGCGGTTGGCGCGCGCCAGCACATTGAGGCTGAATTGCGCGGTGACGCCCTGCGCATCGTCATAGGCGCGTTCCAGCGTGGGGATGTCCTTTTTCAGGTCCACGCCGATCAGCATCATTGCATCAGGCGACAATCTCTGCCGCCAATGAGCGAGGAAATCGCGCGCCTCGGGCCGCTCGAAATTGCCGATGGTCGATCCGGGGAAGAAGCAGAGGTCGCGCGCCTGCGAGGCCGGCAGGTCCAGTTCGCCCAGATAATTGCCGCAGACCGCCGTGACGGGCAGGCCCGGATAGCGCTGCTCGATGGCCTCTGCCGTGGCGGCCAGCGGCACGGGCGAAATGTCGAGGCAGACATAGGCCGCAGGCGGCAGGCCCTGCGCATGCAGCGCATCAAGCACAAACTCCGCCTTGCCGCCCGATCCCGCGCCCAGTTCGATAAAGCGCACGCCCGCGCCGATGCGCCGTGCCATCTGCGCGGCATGAGCGCGCAGCAGCGCCGTTTCGGTGCGGGTGGGGTAATATTCGGGCAACAGGCAGATGTCGTCGAACAGCTTCGATCCTGCCTCATCATAAAGGAAGCGGCAGGGGATCGCCTTGTCTGGCTTGGAAAGCCCTTCGATCAGGGCTTCGAGAAAGGGCGATGGCGGGTCGGGCTGGATCTGGAAAGCGGGTAAGGGGGAAAGGGCTTCGATCAGATCGGGCATGCCTGGCGCCTTCTGCTTGGGGCGCCGAAGCATCCCGGTGGCTGCGGTGGACCGCTTGCATAATGCTTTACGAACGGGGAGCCGATTAAGTTCCGTTCAGCTTTCACATGTTGACCGCGTTTTCCGAGCCGCCGGGCTGGACGCCCGGCTTGAAAAGGCTCTGACGCAATCAGGCCCGGCTCCACCGAATGGGGAACCGGGCCTGACGCGGGGGGCTCGTGAATGCGGTTAATGCGGTTAATGCGCGGCGCTGGTGTCCACCTTGCCGCGCGGACGCGGTGCCAGCCAGATGATCAGCGCCGAGCCAAAGAACAGGAAGGACGAGGCCAGGAAGATATGCGTCGTGGCCACAGCCGTGCTTTGCGTGGCGATCTGCTGCTCGATCATGCCCCGGATCTGGCCGAGCGAGAAGCCCGCCGTATCCAGCGCGTCACGCGTCGGCCCGCTGTTCATCTGGGAGACCAGCTCGTTGCGCGAAATGCGCGAGTCACTGTCCCATGCCGTGGTGACGATGGAGGTGGCCACCGCGCCCGAAAGCGTGCGCAAGAAGCTCATCACACCGGCGGCAGAGGCGGTTTCCTCCGGGCTCACCGCGCCAAGGGCAATGGTGGTCACCGGCACGAAGAACAGCGGCAGGCCGATGCCCTGAAGCAGCTGCGGGAAGGCAAAGGTCCAGAAATCGCCGCTGCTGTTCCAATGGGCGCGCATCAGCGTGGTGACGCCCAGCCAGGTGATGCCCAGGAACACCAGCAGGCGCGGATCGACCCGCGTCACCCAGCGCGCCACCAGCGGAGACACCACCACTGCCGACATGCCCGAGAAGGCCGTGACATAACCGGCATAGGTGGCGGTATAGCCCTGCGAAGACTGCAGCCACTGCGGAATGATCACCGCCGAGGTGAAATAGGTGCCGAAACAGGCCGCCATGGCCAGTGTCGCCACGGTGAAACCGCGATGGCGCAGCACCTTGAGGTCCACCACCGGATGCTTTTCGGTAAACTCCCAGGCACAGAAGACCAGAAAACCGATCGCCGCCAGAATGCCCAGGCTCAGGATGAGGTTGTTGTTGAACCAGTCACGGTCATGCCCAAGATCCAGCATGATCTGCAGGCAGGCGACCCAGCCCACCAGCAGCGCCAGACCGACCTTGTCGATGCGGGCCGCAACCGTGGGCGTTTCCGCCGCGCGCAGATAGCGCATGGAGATGAACAGGCAGACCGCCGCCACCGGCAGGTTGATGAAGAAGATCCAGTGCCATGACCAGTTGTCGGAAATGGTGCCGCCAAGGATCGGGCCCAGAATCGGCGCCGTCACCGTGGTCATCGCCCACATGCCCATCGCCGCGCCGTGCTTCTCCTTGGGGAAGATGCGCAGCAGCAGGGTCTGCGTCAGCGGCATCAGCGGGCCGCCGCAGAAGCCCTGACCCAGACGGCAGATCACCAGCATGGGCAGGGTGGTGGACATGCCGCACAGCGCGGAGAACACCGCAAAGCCGGCCATGCCCATGATGAAGGTCTTCACCGCGCCATAGCGCTGCGAGAGGAAGCCTGTCAGCGGCACGCAGACCGCTTCGGCCACCGAATAGGAGGTGATGATCCAGGTGCCCTGGCTGGAGGAAATCGCGAGACCGCCCGCGATATGCTCCACCGAGACGTTGGCGATGGTGGTGTCGAGCACCACCATGAAGTTGCTCAGCGCCAGCGCGAAGGCCGCGATCAGCAGGGATGAGCCCTGGAGTAGCTGATCGGGCGGCAGCGCCGGCTTCGACGAAGCCGGTCCAGCCATGGTCAGTTCCCGCTTGCGATGTTGATGTCAGCGTCCATCGACAGGCCGACGCGCAGGGGATGATCCGCCAGCTCCTTGGGATCGAGCATCACGCGCACGGGCAGGCGCTGCACGATCTTGATCCAGTTGCCGGTGGCGTTCTGCGCCGGGATCAGCGCGAAGGCCGAACCGGTGCCGCCCGAGAAACCGGCGACCTTGCCATGGAACACCACGCCGCTGCCGTAGAGGTCGGAGGTCAGCTCGACCGCCTGGCCGGGCTTGACCTTCTCCAGCTGGCTTTCCTTGTAATTGGCATCGACATAGAGCGCGCCCACCGGCACCACACGCATCAGCGTGTTGCCCGCGGCCACGCGCTGGCCGACCTGCACCGCGCGGCCCGAGACCACGCCATCGATGGGCGCGCGGATCACGGTGCGCTCCAGATCCAGCTTGGCCTGATCGACCTTGGCCTGCGCCGCCAGCACATCGGGGTTGTTGGTCAGCGTGGTGCCGCTGATCAGCGCATCGGTGGCCGAGAAGTTGCCCTGTGCCACGCCCTTGTCCGACCCGGCCTGCGCCACGGAGGCGCGGGCCTGCTCAAGGCTGGCCCTGGCAGCGGCGAAGGCGTTGGTGGCGATGGTCAGCTCGTCGCCCGAAACGGCACCCTTGGGGGCCAGTGTGCGGCGGCGATCCAGATCGATCTTCGCCTTGTCATAGGCGGCCTGTGCCGAGGACAGCTGGGCCTGAGCGCTGACGATCATGGCCTGACGGGCCTTGATCTGCGTGGCCAGCGCCTGTCCGGCAAAGGTGGTCTGCCCATACTGGCGCTTGGCCTTGGCCAGATCTGCTTCAGCCTGATTCAGGGCGATCTGCGCGTCACGCGGGTCGATGCGCACCAGCACATCGCCCTTATGGACGACCTGCGTGTCCTGCACATTCACCTCGGCGACCTGCCCGGCCACCATCGGGGTGATGGTGGCGGTGTCGGCGCCGACATAGGCGTTGTCCGTGGTGACATGGCGGCTGCCGATCAGCACATACCAGCCACCCGCGACCAGCCCGGCCACCACCACAGCGGCGGCAATGCCGGTGAGCAGCTTCTTGCGCTTTTGCGTGCGGGCCGCATCGTCCTGAGACTGCGAAACGGAGTTGAGATCGGCTTCAGCCATGGGTTGCATCCTTGGGGGCATTTGCGGCTGCAGCCGCTGAATGGGGGGTGTTGTTGGCGACGGAGGCACTCAGCCCGCCGCCCAGAGCGCGCACCAGCGCGACATCCAGTGTGAAGGCACGCGCCTGAAGGTCGGCATGGGTGCGCCGCGCGGTCAGCACGGCTTCCTGCGCCGAAAGCACATTGAGATAGGTGGAGAGACCGCCTTCATAGCGCATGCGGGCCACCTCATAGGCCGCCTCGGACTGGGTGAGGGCCTGTTGGCTCTGCTCCAGCCGCTGCGTCAGCATGGCCTGGCTGGCCGCCGCATCCGCCACATCGTGGAAGGCGGTGGCGACGGTCTTGTCATAGGTGGCGACCGCCTCGTCGAAGGTCGAGCGGGCCGAGCGATACTTGCCCTTGATCTCGCCGCCATGGAAGATCGGCAGGGAGATCGAGGGGCCGATGCCGCCCAGCAGGGTGCTGCCCTGCACGAGGTTTTCCAGCCCGATGGCGGGGTGAGCCGCCAGCGCGGTGATCGAGACGGCGGGGTAGAAACCGGCGCGGGCCACGCGGATCTGCTCGTCATCGGCCTTCACACGAGCGAGAGCCGCCGCGACATCGGGGCGATGGGCGATGAGATCGGTGGTGATCCCGGCAGGCAGGCCGCGCGCGGTGATCTGCACGGTCGGGCGGGCGATGGCCAGGCCGCGATCGGGGCCCTTGCCCAGCAGTGCGGCCAGCGCATTGCGGGTGAGGGTGATGTTTTCGTCGATCTGCAGCAGCTGTTCGCGCGCGGCGGGCACGGCGGCCTGTGCCTGCTTCAGTTCCGCCTGCGTATCGAGCCCGTTGGTCACGCGGTCGGACGTCAGCTGCGCCTGCGTTTCCTTCAGCTTGATCGAGGCTTCCTGCACATCGCGCTCGGCATAGAGCCGGGCGAGATCGGCATAGGAGCTGGCGATCGCCGTGGAGAGCGTGAGGCGTGCCTGGGCCACATCCAGCTCGGCGGCGGTGCCGTTCAGCTTGGCGGCGCGCAGCGCGGCGCGGTTCTTGCCCCACAGATCAAGGTCGAAGCTGAGCTGCAGCGCATCGGCGCCCACGCCGCTCCAGCCATCGGCCAGCAAGCCGCCGGGGAAGTCCTTGGCGTAGGTTTCCTGGCCGATGATATGGCCGTCCAGCTTGGGCAACAGAGCGGCGCCCTGCTGCTGCACCGTGCCCTGTGCCTGATGCAGGCGGGCGACGGCGGTGGCGACATCGGGGGCGCCTTGCAGGCCCTCGGCAATCAGCGCGTCAAGCTGGGGATCGCCATAGGCGTGCCACCAGTCCTGAGCGGGCCATTGCGCGTCAGCCGTTGCGGCAGCGCCCAGCGTTTGCTGCGCTGCAAAATCGGAGATGGGGGCGGGCGCCGGCTTGGGAGGCAGCGGCGGCACGCTCACGCAGCCAGCCAAAAGGACCGGCAGCAGGGCGGAGAGGATTGTGGTGCTGCGAAGTGGGGGGTGCTTCATAAGTTTTACCGTACTGTGGGGTACGCCTCATATCTGCCTCAGGAATGGGCTTGTCAACCCATAATGATACTATATAGTACGGCATAACGAATGTATGGATACGAGTATGAGCAAAAGAGAAGAGCGCCGGGGAGAGCGGCGCGCCACCATTCTGGAAACCGCCGGCGCGTGCTTTCTGGAACATGGCTATGCCGGCACCACCATGTCAGCCGTGGCGGCCCGTCTGGGCGGTTCCAAAGGCACGCTGTGGAGCTATTTTTCCTCGAAAGAAGAGCTGTTTGCGGCCTGTATCGAAGAAAAGACCGAGATCTTCCGCGCCGAATTGGTGCAAGTGCTCAATCCCGGTGCGCCGCTGCGCCCGGCGATCGAGGGTTTCTGCCGCCGTTTCATGGCCAAGATCCGCGAGCCGCAATCGGTTGCCCTCTATCAGCTGCTCTGCGGTGAAGGCACGCGGGCGGGCGAGGCGAGTCGCATTTTCTATGAGCGCGGCCCCGGCGTGGTGCAGGCGCTGCTGGTGGCCTTTCTGAGCGGCCATGAGGCAGGCGGGCGGCTGAGCGGCGGCACGCCGCTGGAAATGGCGCAGGTGCTGATTTCGCTCTGCACCGGCATCTCGCATCAGCGCGCCTTGCTGGGGCTGACCTGCCCGCAGGGCGCCACGCAGCCGCCGCCGCCTGAAAAGATCGCCGATCTGTTCTTCCGCCTCTATGCGGTGAATGAGGCCGAGGTGAAGCGCGTCGCCTGAAGCTGATGGCGCGTTTGGACACGGCGATCGATGAAACACTGCCCGATCGTCGGGAGACGTCATGGGAGCGCGAGGGGGTAACCCCCTCGCACCTTCTCTTTTAAGGCTTAATCGAACCCCACCGGCCAGCCCGCGCGGCGATAGGCCGAATCCCAGAACATCCATTCAAAGCGCGTCGCATTGCGGAAGGCTGTGGCCATGCCTTCGCGGATCGCGGGCGAGGCCTGCGCCGCGGCCTCATCCACCAGGGCGCGCACGCGATCCGTCGCCTCGCCGAAGGAGGGGGCGGCATAGGTGTCGATCCAGGCGGCATAGGGATTGGGCGAGACGGCCTGCGGCTTGATCGCGCAGCCCACCTCCCAATAGACCCAGAAGCAGGGCAGGATGCCCGCGATCAGCTCTTCATAGCTGCGCGTGACGGCGAGGCCTGCCAGATAGCCGGTGTAGCCAAGGCAGGCGGGTGAGGGTTCTGCCGTCTGCACCATGGCAGGGGTGACGCCGAATTGCGCGAAAAAGCCCTGATGCAGGATGTCTTCCACCTGTACGGCCACCTTGGCACCGTCGGAGAATTCAAGGCGCCCGGCAGCGGAGGGCGCGCGGGCGGCGGCGATGGCCAGCACGCGGGCATATTCGGCCAGATAGAGGCTGTCCTGCAGGATATAGTGGCGGAAGCTGTCGGGATCGAGCGTGCCATCGGCCAGTTCGCTCAGGAACGGCTGGGCGAGGATGGCCTGCCGCAGCGGGGCCAGTTCGTTCCAGATCGTGTCGCAGAAACTCATCAGCCGTGCCTTTCCCGTTCAACCTGCCGGGGCGCATGCCCGAGCGTTTTCGCCGTGTCGATGATGCGCTGTGTCGATGGCGAAAAAAAAGCCCGGCAGAAGCCGGGCCTTGGAAAGTTTGGGAGAGGATGCCTGAAAGGCACGTCCTTTATTGCGATGCAGCGCGAATGTTGCAAGTGCGAAAAGTGAAACAGTCGATGCGCAAATTGGAAAGATGGATCGGCGGGGCCAGCGCTGAGAGCCTCTGGCGTTGTGGCGGCAGGGGCGTTAGAGGCGCCCGCCATGACCAAAGCGCCGATCGCCCGAGACCTCGCCCAATTGGGCAAATTCGTAGCCCTGCATCACGGCTGGGCCGCCGCCAAAGCCTTCAAATCCTCCACCCTCAGTCCTGCCGATGGGGAAGCGGTGGCCAAGGCAGGCTTCGATCTGCAGCGCATCTTTCCCGCCACGCCCGATGAGGCGCCGCTGATCAGCGCGGCGCTGGCCGTGCGGCTGGAAGATGCACTTTCCGCACCGGCTTATGTGGTGGCCGGAACGCTGGCGGTGGAGGGCGTGCCCGTGCTGGGGAACCGCCTTGCCTTCGATCCGGCGGCGGCCTTCGCCGGCGAGACGCCTGCTTTCAACGGCCATGTCTGGCTGATGGTGGGCGATATCATCATCGATATCGCGCTGTTTCGTCTGGCCTATTCGGCGCAGGGGCCTGCTACTCTCTCACGCCATGTGGATCTGGCCTTCGGCCCCGGCAAGGCGCTGTTCGTCGACCGCTGGAAGCATGCCGCGCGTCTGGGCCTGAATTACGAGCCGCATTATGTACTGAGCAGCGATGAAGTGACCCGCCTGATGGGCGGCGCTTTCCATGCCATCAAGGCGGCTCAGGGCTAAAAGCACTCCAGCGAAAAAATTTCGAACCGGGACCGCAACTTTTCATCCACGCCCGTCGAACAGCAGGATGGGGACTGGCGCGACACCGCAGCCGGCCCCATCGCTTGATGGGAGCATCGTGATGAAAAATTTCGCTCGTGGTTTCGCTCTGGCTCTGGGTGGTTCGCTGGCGCTGATGGCGGCCATGCCCGCCGCTGCCGCGCTGCAGGTGGGCGAAAAGGCCCCCGATTTCACGCTGAAGGCCGCGCTGGGCGGCAAGGAAATGCCCTTCTCGCTCAAGCAGGCGCTCAAGAAGGGCCCTGTGGTGCTCTATTTCTTCCCGGCCGCCTTCACCCCGGGCTGCACCATCGAGGCCCATTCCTTCGCCGAGGCGACCGACAGCTTCACCAAGCTGCATGCCACGGTGATCGGTGTGACGTCGGGCAACATCGACCGCGTCGCCGAATTCTCCAAGGTGGAATGCCGCAACAAGTTCGCCGTGGCCGCCGACCCTGACGCCAAGATCGCGGCGGAATACAAGAACCAGATCAAGTTCGGCGACAAGACCCTGTCTGACCGCACCTCTTACGTGATCGCGCCCGATGGCAAGATCCTGCTGGCCTACACTGACCGTAATCCGGAAGAGCATATCACCAAGTCGCTGGAGGCCGTGAAGGCCTGGCGCGCGAAGCACTCGTAATGCCGGCTGTGCCGGCTGGGCATTCCTAAGACTCGCGGTTGGTGAAGAAGGCAGGTCCTTATGCTCGTAGCTCTGTTGTCCGCATTTCTGGGCGGATTGATCCTCAATCTGATGCCCTGCGTGTTTCCGGTGATCTCGCTCAAGATCATGGGGCTGGTGCGCCATGGTGACGAGAATCCGGGGCAATTGAAGGCCGAAGGGCTTGCCTTTTTCGCCGGCGTGATGGTCGCCATGCTGGCGCTCTCGGGCGCGCTGATCGCGGCGCGCAGCGGAGGCGCGGCGGTGGGCTGGGGCTTTCAGCTCCAGTCCCCGCTGGTGATTGCCGTGCTGGCTTTGGTGATGCTGGGAGCGGGCCTCAATCTGGCGGGCCTGTTCGAGTTCGGTCTGGCGATCCAGAAGATCGGGCAGGGGAGTGGCAAGCGCTCCGGTCCGCTGGGCGCCGCGCTGACGGGCGTGCTGGCGATTGTGGTCGCCACGCCCTGTTCCGGGCCGTTTATGGCGGGGGCGCTGGGCTATGCTCTGGTGCAGCCGCCGCTGGTGGCTCTGGGGATTTTCGCCGCGCTGGGGCTGGGCTTTGCCGCGCCTTTCACGCTGATTTCTTTCGTTCCCGCGCTGGCCAAACGCCTGCCCAGGCCCGGCGCATGGATGGGCACGGTCAAGGCGGTGATGGCCTTCCCGATGTTTGGCGCGGCGGCATGGCTGACATGGGTTCTGGCCCAGCAGGCAGGCAATGACGGCTTGCTGGTGCTGCTCTCCAGCTTTGTGGCGCTGGGCTTTGCGGCCTGGCTCTATGGCATGGGGCAGAAGCGCCGCATGATGGGGCAGGGCTTTGGCGGCTTTTACGGCGGGGCAGGCGTGGTGGCGGCGCTGATTGCCGTGGCCATTCTGCGCCCCGCAGGCGGCATCCCCGTCCATGCCGAGGCGAGCCCCACGCTGGCCGATGCCGCGCCCACGGCATGGTCGCCGGAAAAGGTTGCGGCCTTGCGCAAGCAGGGCAAGCCGATCCTGATCGATTTTTCCGCCAGCTGGTGCATCACCTGTCAGGTCAATGAGAAGACCACCCTGTCCACGGCGGAGGTGAAGACCGCGCTGGCCCGCACCGGCACGGCCTATATGGTCGCCGATTCCACCAAATTCGACGCCAAGATTCAGGACGCCATGGCCGCCTATGGCCGTGACAGCCTGCCGCTGACCGTGCTGTACCCCGCCGATGGCAAGGAGCCGGTGATCCTGCCTCAGGTGCTGAGCAAGAGCCTGCTGGTGGATGCTTTGGACAAGGCCTCCGGGAAAGCGTGAAATGGCGCTTGCATCCGCCTTGCCTCTTGCCGCAGATGCCCGGATTGGCTGTGGAGCCGGGCGACGGGTCAGGGTGAGCAATGTGTCGGCACGCGATGGCATAGGTGACAACGGCGACCGTAAAGGCAGGGCGATGGGGCGGGCCGAGCCCGTCCTGTGGCCCGCGCTGATGCGCAAGGCGCAGGACGGCGATGGGCAGGCCTATCGCCTGCTGCTGGGCAGCATGATGCCCGCGATCCAGTCACTGGTGCGCCGCCGTGTGTTCGATGAGGCGCTGGCCGAGGATGTGGTGCAGGATACGATGATGACGCTCCATCGCGTGCGCCACACCTATGATCCGGCGCGGCCGATGATGCCGTGGATCGCGGCGATTGCCGCCACCCGCGCTGTGGATGCGCTGCGCCGTCAGGGCCGCGTGCAGCGCCGGGAAATCTGGGATGAAACCGTGCTGGCGATGGAACTGGACCCCGATGCGAGCGCGCGCATGGAAGATTTCGCCGTGCAGGGTGAGGTGAGTCATTTGCTCTCAAGTCTGCCCGCCCGGCAGCGTCAGGCGGTCGAGATGGTGAAGTTGCAGGAGATGAGTCTGGATCATGTCGCGCAGGCCACCAGCCAGTCGGTGCCGGCCTTGAAAGCCTTGTTGCATCGTGCCTTCGCCAAATTGCGCCAGAATGGAGTGGGCGACAATGGCTGACTTTGGGGCTGATTCCGCCGCCAACCATGATCTGATCGACCAGCTGAGCACCTCGCTGACGCCGGTGCGGCGGCCTCGCCCAGCGGCGACGCGGGCGCTGGGCTGGGCGGCGCTGGCGCTGCCTTGCGGTTTTCTGACAACGCGGCTGATCCCGCATTACCATCCCGACTGGCATGCGCCGGAGATGGGCTGGGCGATGATCGAGATCCCGCTGGCGCTCGGCATCGGCGTAACGGCATTGATGCTGGCGTTTCAGGCCAGCATTGCCGGGCGTGGAACACGCGGGCGTGGCTGGCTGACGGCTCTGGTGCTGGCGTGGCTGGCGATCAGTGTCGCCAATATCGCGGTGTCGCCTTATCACCCTGTCCGGATCGGGGCGGGGATGTATTGCTATACCTTCATGATGCTGGCCAGCGCGCCGATCATGCCGATGGTCATCTGGGCGCTGCGCCGCACCCGGGCCTTGCGCCCCGGCCGCGTGCTGGCGCTGGCGGGGACGGGCATTGCCTTTATGGTCGCCGGGCTGCTGGGCTTCTGCCATCCCGGAGGGCTGCATCCGGTGGATTTCGCCATGCATCTGGCGGCGGGGCTGACCATCGTGGGCCTGACCACATTGCTGGGGCGCCGCCTGATTGCCGTCTGAAAGGAAGGCCTGAATTCAGGGCTTGGCTTCAACGCATTCCGGCGGCACACTCCCGCTCTTGAGCACGACACAAGAGGGGGAGGCCTATCCGTCTCAATGCAGGCCATTCATGGGGCGATCTGCTGACAGGCCTTGCCGTGGCCGGGCTGATGCTGCCCGAGGGCGTGGCCTATGCTGGACTTGCAGGCCTGCCGCCGGGCCGGGCGCTGGCCGCGGGCATTGCCGGAGGGCTGGCCTACGCCCTGGTCGGTCGCAGCCGCTTTGCGGTGGTCTCGCCCACATCATCGTCCGCGGCCATTCTGGCGGCGGCCATCGGCGGGCTGGCCACCAATGAGCTGGCCGCTGGCGTCGATCGCGGCGCTTTGGCGACCATGCTGGTGGCGCTGGTCGGGGTGATCTTTCTGGGGCTGTCGGTGTTCCGGCTGGGCAGTCTTTCGGCCTTTATCTCGCGCCCCGTGCTGCATGGCTTTGCCTTCGGGCTGGCGATCACCATCATTCTCAAACAGCTGCCGCCTCTTTTGGGTGTGAGCAGCCCGGGCGGCCCGATTTGGACGATGGTGCCAGGGTTGATCCGGGCCTTGCCTTCCACCAATCTGCCCAGCGCAGCCATCGGCCTGATGGCTTTGGGGGCCATTCTGGCGTTGCGCCGCCTGCCGCAGATCCCCGGGGCGCTGCTGGTGATTGTTGGCGGCATCGTGCTGGGCTCCACCGCCGCGCCCGAGTTATGGCATATCGCGCTGGCAGGCCCCGTAACGCTGACCATGCCGAGCATCGCCCTTCCGCCGCTCAGCCTGCTGCCGCGCCTGTTCCAGCTGGCCGCACCGATTGCGCTGATCCTCTTTGCCGAGAGCTGGGGGACGATGCGCTCGCTGGCCCTGAAGCATGGCGATCCGATGGATGCCGACCGGGAACTGGGCGCGCTGGGCGTGGCCAATCTGGCCGCCGCCGTGGCGCAGGGCATGCCGGTGGGGGCGGGTTTTTCCGCAGGCTCGGCCAATGAGGCGGCGGGGGCGACCAGCCGTATCGCCGCTGCGGCCGGGTCGGTGGCGGTGCTGCTGCTGGCGTTGTTTGCCTCCGGCTGGATCGCGCGCATTCCCGAGGCGGTGCTGGCCGCTGTGGTGATTGCGGCGCTGACTCATGCGCTGTCTCCGGCGCCCTTGCGGCGGCTGTTTCAGATCAAGCGGGATGGCTGGATCGCGCTGGCTGCCGCGCTGGGGGTGCTGCTGCTGGGCGTGCTGAACGGTATGCTGGCGGCGATTGCGCTCTCGGTGGGGCACTTGCTCTATGCGCTGGCGCATCCCTCGATCAGCGCGCTGGGGCGGGTGGGGCAGAGCCATGATTTTGTCGATATCGCCCGGCATGAGGATGCCAAAGTGCCTGTCGATGTTGCCATTTTCCGCCCCAATGCCCCGCTGATCTTCGCCAATGCCGAGGGCACCTTGCGCGCCATCGACACCATGGCCCGCGCCAGCAAGGCCCCGCTGGTGGTGCTGAGCCTTGAGGAAAGCAACGATCTCGACAGCACCGCCATCGATGCGCTCTCTGAATTCGCGCAGGGCCTAAGCGCCATCGGCAAAAGGCTGGTGCTGGCCCGCGCGCATGACCGGGTGCGCGATGTGCTGGTCGCTGCCGGCCTTGGCGATCTGGCCAGTCATTCCGCCTACAGCGTGGCAGACGCTGTGCAGCAAGCTCAAGCCTGATGGAGATGTGAACGCATGGCCCTGTCTCACCCGATCGAACCTGTTCTCCACTCTGTGCCGATCAAGGATCTGCGCCCCACACAGATGACGGTGGGCATGCATGAGGTGAAGCGCAAGCGTGACGCCTGGGAAAAGCTGAAGGCCAAGGCCGAAAGCAAGGGCGGGGCTTTTCTCGGCACGCATATGATCCCCACGGTGGTGGGGCCCGATGGCGCGCACTGGCTGGTCGATCACCATCATCTGGCCCTCGCCCTGCATGAGGCGGGGGAGGAGAAGGTGCTGGTCTCGGTGATCGCCAAATTGCAGCACCTGCCCAAGAAGCGCTTCTTCGCCTTTATGGACAGCCACAACTGGCTCCACCCCTATGATGAGGAAGGCGAGCGCCGCGACTGGAAGGATCTGCCCCGCCATGTCGGCAAGCTGGTGGATGATCCCTATCGCTCGCTGGCCGGAGAGGTGAGGCGCGGCGGCGGCTATGCCAAGAGCCCCACGCCCTACACCGAATTCCTCTGGGCCGATTATTACCGCAGCCGGATCAAGCGCGGCCAGATCGAGGACAAGTTCGACAAGGCGCTGGTCAAGGGCATCGAACTGGCCCGCATTCCCGAAGCCTCCTATCTGCCGGGCTATGCCGGGCCTGACCATGGCGGCGAGGACGATTGATCCTGAGAGGCGGGCGCCGCAACGCCCGCCCCGCCGATCTCAGCTGTAATAGGCACCGTTGTAGCGGATAAAGCCCACCGGGTGATGGGTGAAATGCAGCACCGGCAGCTTGTCGGGGCCTTCATTGTCCTGCGTGGGATAGGCATCGGCCAGAGCGATATATTCGCCCTGAATCTCGATCGGGGTCTGTTCGCGCAGGTCCGGGATTTCGGCGTCGAGCCCTTCATTGTCGCCGAAGCGCACCGCCACGAAGAGGGTCTGGCCGGTGATCGCGGGTTCGTCGAACTGCGCGCCCTCCAGCTTGAGGACGGCCTCGACCTTCACCGTGAAATGCTGGTGATTGGCGCCATGGTGATTGCCCGGCCCGGCAAAGACCGTTTCCACCGTGCCCTGAATATGGACATGGGGCGCGCCTTGCGAATGGGCGAAGCGGTGATGGGGCAGAATGGCGGTCGCGCGGTTGGCGGGGAAGAAATCAGTCATCGGGCACCTCTGACGGCGGAGCGTGGGAGGTGCAGTCGATCAAAACACCGCGAAACTTTTGTGACGTGTCAGGCCTTTGGGCGACAGGGCGCGTCAGCTCTGCGGCCAAAGAAAAAGGGGGCTCCCAAAGGAAGCCCCCTCGATCCGGATCACAGCCGACCGATGCTTACATCTTGGCCGACAGCGTCACGCCGATGATGCGCGGATCGTTGTAGGCGCCGGCGCGATACCAGTTGGTGTCCAGCACGCCGATCAGGTTGCGCTCATTGGTCAGGTTACGCACGAAGACCGAGGCCGAGTAGTTCTTCCACTCGTAACCGGCACGCAGGCCGCCCTCGAAGGTGCCGTTCGTGGTGTATTCCACCGTGGTGTAAGGCGTGAGCGAGATCTTGCCCTGCACCGTCCAGTCGGTGGAGACGAAGGCCTTGCCCGGGCCGATCGGCAGATCGTAACGCAGGCCAAGGTTCAGGTTGTAGCTGGGCGCGTCAGGCAGCGGGTTGCCGTTGATCTGCGCGAAGACGCCGCCTGCCGTGGTCACCTTGGGGTTCAGCAGGGTGACGGCCGGAACGCCGCCCACCGCGCCGACCTGCGCATAGACGTTGGGATCGTTCACTTCGGTGTGCAGCAGCGAGAGGCCGGCGTTGAAGGTCAGGTTCTGCACGCGCACGTCGAACTCGGCTTCGGCGCCGTAACCCTGCGCCTGATTGGCGTTGAAGAGCACGCCGCTGCCGTTGCTGTCCTGCCCGTTGAGCTGGATGTTCTTCACCTTGTAGTAGAAACCGGTGAGGTTGAAGTGGCCGTGGTTGTTGAACAGCACGCTCTTCAGACCGGCCTCATACGAGGTGTTGGTTTCCGACTTGGCGGTGGTGAAGGCCGAGCTGAACACTGCCGAGCGGCCCTGAATGGTGGGGCCACGGAAACCGCGCGCCACGCGGGCGTAGAAGCTGGTGTGATCGTCCAGGCGATAGAGCGTGGCGATGTCCCAGCTGGGCTGCGTGTCCGACATGCGGACATAGGTCGGCGCCGTGGTGGGGAAGGTGGAGGCGCCCGTCACCGTGCGCGGCGGGGTGGTCAGGGCGGTGCTCTTGGTGTCGTTGGTGACGCGCACGCCGCCCGTCACGCTCCAGGCCGGGGTGAGGTTGTAGGTCGCCTGACCGAACAGGCCCCAGCTGGTGTTGATGTTGTGCAGCTGCACCCAGTTGTTGGGGTTGGGGGCGGTGCCCAGCGCGTTGTTCTGCAGGAAGAAGGCACGCTGATAGAACTGCGTGTTGTCACGCGAGTCGAAGTAGATGCCGCCGACCTGCCACTTCAGCTTGCCATTGTCGGGCCCGGCCAGACGCACTTCCTGAGTCAGCTGGGTCAGACCGGCCACGCGGCCCATCGATTCGCCGCAACCGGCATAGGGGTTGGCGGCAGAGGCCGTGCAGAGCGGGGTGGTGGCGCCATAGGCCGCAGCCGCGCCGCCGTCGGTGTCGCCACGGCTGTAGCCCTGCACATGCTCCAGCGCGGAGATCGAGGTCAGCGTCACGCCGCCGAACTTGTGGTCGATCTTCAGCTGTTCGCCATGCGTGTCATAGGCCTGCGGGTTGTTGTTGCCCTCGGCATAGTTGACCGCGCGCAGGTTCAGGCCCGGCGTGGGGTTGGTGCTGCCCTGCGTGACCGACTGGCGGTAGAACACCGTCGCGCTGCCGTCATAGTGGCGATAGTGGCCTTCCAGCTTCACGCTGGTGTCTGCATCGGGCTGCCACAGCAGCTGGAGGCGACCGTCGCGCTCGTTGAAGCCGCCCATCACGTTCTTGCCGGGCACGGTGCCATCGTCGCTGGCGCCCTGATAGTTGTTGCTGATCCAGTTGTCGCGGTGCTGGTACAGGCCCGACACGCGGAACATCAGGGTCTTGTCAGCATTCAGCGGGCCGCCGACGCCGGCTTCCACGTTGACGCTGTTGTAGGTGCCCCACGAAGCGGTGGCATGGGCCTTCCACTCGGGGGTGGGAGCGGCGTTGGCGATCTTGATGATGCCCGCCGTGGTGTTGCGGCCGAAGAGCGAACCTTGCGGGCCCTTCAGAACTTCGATGTCGCCCACGTCATAGATCGGGTTGGACTTGAGCACGACATGCTCTTCCACCACATCGTCCTGGATCAGCGAGACGGGCTGCGAGGCGCCGAGGTAGAAGTCGATGTTGCCGAGGCCACGGATGAAGAAGACCGGGAAGATGCGGCCCGTGGTCGATTCCGAATAGAGGCTGGGCACGCGGCCCGACAGCTTGATCAGCGTGTCACCGCCGCCCGAGGCGTAGTCGCTCATCTGCTCATTGTTCACCACCGAGAGGGTGATGGGCACTGTCAGGTTGCTTTCCTTGCGGTGCTGCGCGGTCACCACGATGTCGCCCGGAGCGTCTGCGCCAGCATCGGCAGCGGGGGCTGCGCTCTGGGCGAAAGCGGTGGGCGCGCAGGCGAGCGCAAGCATGCTGGCAGCCGCGAGGGCTGCGGAGCGCGTGAAGGTCATCGGTGGTAGTCCCCTGTAAAAAATCTGTCTTTCGCGGGCAGTTGCTGTCCGGAGCCCCCGGCCGCAAAACTCGATGCCAGCGATTACGGGGGATATATGACAGTTTTTGGACAAGCTTACACAGATTGGGGCAGGGGAGGCCCATTTCTTGGCACAGTGTTGCCCACAAGCATCTTTTTGTTGCGGTGAACGGACTTATCGCTTGCCGGCAGACTGCCGGTTCAGATCTGGTGCAAGCGGTTACTGTGTAAAGCGCTCCGCAACTTGCACAGGGAGAATGCCTCCATTGCGGATGTTTTCATGCGTGATTGCCTCGATAGCGGATCGATCCTGACATTTTGTTCAGAAGCGCTCAAGTCGTGATCACTATGTCCTGCCTTATGTGAAGGAGAACAGGATGGATGATCAAACTTTGGCCCGGCATATCGAGCGTCTCGAAGCCGTGATGGCGGATCTGGATGCCGAAGGCTTGCGGATGCCCGCGATTCACGTCTCGGCGGCGGTGGATGCCTTGTGGAAGATTGCCAATGCCGATCCGGCGCATGCCCAGCCATTTGCGCGCATCGCGTGAGCGCGGATGGGCAAGGGGGCGCCGCGATGGACTCGCGACTCCCCCTGCGGCTTGGCGTTAAGGATCAGTCCCGCCCGACGATGGACATTTCACGCTCGCCATAGCGCGCGCCCTGAACATCGGACATCACCGCGGCGATGGATGCCAGATCCTCTGCCGAGAGGGTCAGATCGGCAGCGGCGATGTTGGCTTCCAGATGCTCGATCTTGCGGGCGCCGGGGATGGGGATCACATCCTCGCCCTGTGCCAGCACCCAGGCCAGCGCCAGTTGGGCCGCTGTCACACCGCGCTCTTCGCCCATGGCCTGCAGCCGGTCGACCAGCGCCAGATTGGCTTCCAGATTGTCGCCGGTGAAGCGCGGCTGGCTGGAGCGGAAATCATTCTCGCCAAAATCCTGAGCGCCCCGGATCTTGCCTGAAAGGAAACCACGCCCCAGCGGGCTGTACGGCACAAAACCGATGCCCAAGTCGCGGCAGGTCGGCAGGATCTCGTGCTCCACATCGCGGGTCCAGAGTGAATATTCGCTCTGCAGCGCGGCGATGGGGTGGACGGCATGGGCGCGGCGCAACTGCCCCGCCGAAACCTCCGACAGGCCGATCTCGCGCACCTTGCCCTCGCGCACCAGCTCGGCCATCGCGGCGACGGTCTCCTCGATCGGCGTGGCGGGATCGGGGCGGTGCAGGTAATAAAGGTCGATCACATCGACGCCCAGCCGCTTGAGCGAGGCTTCGGCCACGCTTTTGGCCTGAGCCGGGCTGCCGTTCACGCCGGTGACGCGCTGGAAGCCAACACCCTGATCGCCGATGGAAAAACCGAATTTGGTGGCGATGGTGAGTTTATCGCGGAAGGGGCGCAGGGCGCGGCCCACGATTTCCTCATTCTCGTAAGGGCCATAGACTTCGGCAGTGTCGAAAAAGGTGACGCCCAGTTCCACCGCGCGGTGAAGCGTGGCGATGGAGGCCTTTTCCTCATGCCCGCCATAGACCGCCGTGAACCCCATGCAGCCAAGGCCCACTGCCGAGACCGAAAGCTGACCCAATTTGCGCTGTTGCATAATCTTGCTCCAGTTGAAGAACTGGCTTGCGTTCTAACCCTCTGGCCTGCGCTGCCCAGCCGCACTATCAAGCACATGCTGTTCGATTGGATTGCACACTGGAAAGCGCCCGATGACTCGAGAACATTTGCCCCATCTCAGCCTGTTCGCCGAAGTGGCGCGGCGGGGCGGCTTTCGTGCCGCGGCACGGGCCTTGGGCATGTCGCCCTCGGCGGTCAGCCACAGTGTGGCGCTGCTGGAAGAGCGGCTGGGGGTGCGTCTGCTCAACCGCACCAAGCGCAGTCTGGCGCTGACCGAAGCGGGCGAGCGCCTCTTTGCCCGCCTCGATCCGGCGATGGAGGACATTGCGCAAGGCCTGCGCGACGCGTTGGAAACCAGCGATGAGCCTTCGGGACGGGTGCGGATCACCACGCCGCAATCGGCCTGCACCATGCTGCTGAAACCCCATCTGGGGGATTTTTCGCGCGCCTTTCCTGCCGTCTCGCTGGAAATTCTGGTCGAGGATCGCTTCGTCGACATCGTGGCGGACCGCTTCGATGTCGGCCTGCGGCTGGGCGAGGCGCTGCGGCCCGATATGATCGCGGTGATGATCAGCCCGCCGATGCGCTTCACCATCGTCGCCTCGCCAGCCTATCTGGAGCGTCATGGCCGCCCGGCCAGTCTGGACGATCTTGCGCATCACCGCTGCATTCGCCGCCGCTTCAGCAGCGGCTTGCTCTATGTCTGGGAGGTGGAGCGCGACGGCACCGAAATCACCCTGCCGCATGCCAGCGAAACCATCACCACCAATGACGACGATCTGATGCTGGAGGCTGCGCTCAACGGCAGCGGCATCGCCTTCCATTATGAGCGCCGCATCGCCCAGCATATCGCCGAGGGCCGCCTGATCGAACTCTTCCCGGAGAATTGTGGGACCTTCCCCGGCTTCTACCTCTATCATTCCAGCCGCCGGGGCATGCGCCCGGCGGTGCGCGCCTTTATCGATTTCTTCGTGGCGGCCAATCGCGGCCTGCGCTGAGGATCAGGCGGTTTCCACCTCGCGGCTTTGCCGCCGCGCCTCGATCAGCTGGCGCACCTGCTCCACGCCTTCGGGGGTGGCGGGGTTGTAGACCATCATGTTGAGGTCCGATCGCCCCTCGACGGCGAAGGTGGAAAACTCCAGTTCGATCAGCCCCACGTCGGGATGGCGGATGCGCTTCAAGCCGTCGCCATGGCCGACGATATCATTGCCGCGCCACAAGTCGGCAAAAAGAGCGCTGCCTTGCGACAATTCCTCCACCAGCTGGCGGATTTCCTCGCCCGCCCCGGCCCGCGCGGCATCGGCGCGAAAGGCGGCGACCACGAAACGCGCGACGCTCAGCCAGTCTTCCTGAGCGTCGCGGATGCGCGTGTCGGAAAACATCAGGCGCAGGATGTTGCGCTGCTTGCGCGGCAAGGTGGCGTAATCGGTGAGCAGCGAGGCGGCGGCCTCGTTCCACGCCATCACATCCCAGGTGGCGGTGCGGATGATCGCCGGGCTGAGCGCCATGGCATCCAGCACGCGTTGCAGGCGCGGGGTGATGCCCTCCACCTCGCGATAGCGCGGCTCGGGCGGGTGGCCGAGGGCCAGCATGAACATATGCTCGCGCTCGGGCTCGGTCAGCATCATGCCCGAGGCGATGCGGTTGAGCACATCGGCGGAAGGGGCTCCGCCGCGCCCCTGCTCCAGCCAGGTGTACCAGGTGGCGCTGATGTTGGCGCGCTGCGCCACCTCTTCGCGGCGCAGGCCGGGGGTGCGGCGGCGACCGGTGGCAAAGCCGAAGCTGGCCGGATCGAGCCGCGCCCGCCGGTCGCGCAGGAACCCGCCCAGCGCATTGCCGGTTTCGCCATCGGGCGTTGTTGTATCGGAAGCCATGCCGCGATCCTGTTGAGGATTATACCACGATAAAGTCACTACTTTAACAGGAAGCCATTTAGGCCGAAACCGCCCTCCGGACAAGACAGGAGCCCCCCATGCGTATCTTTCTGACTGGAGCGACCGGCTTTATCGGATCGCGGATCGTCCCCGAACTGCTCGCCGCCGGGCATCAGGTGCTGGGCCTCACCCGCTCCGACAGCGGCGCGCAGGCGCTGGAACAGGCCGGGGCGCAGGTGCATCGCGGCACGCTGGAAGACCCCGCGACTCTGCGCAGCGGTGCCGAGCAGGCCGATGCCGTGATCCACACCGCCTTCGACCATGATTTCTCCAACTTCCTCGCCAATTGCGAGAAGGACCGCGTGGCCATCACCGCCATGGGCGAGGTGCTGAAAGGCTCGAACCGCCCGCTGCTGATCACCTCGGGCACCGGGCTGGGCAGCCATGCCGATGGCTCGCCTGCCACCGAGGATGTCTATGACAACACCCATCCCAACCCGCGCGCCGCTTCGGAGCAGGCCGGGCAGGCGCTGCTTCAGGCCGGGGTGCATGTCGATGTGATGCGTCTGCCTCAGGTGCATAATCCCGAAAGGCAGGGGCTGATCTCGCCGCTGGTGGCGATTTCGAAGGAGAAGGGCCGCGTGGCCTATGTGGGCGAGGGGGCCAACCGCTGGCCTGCGGGCCATGTCGGCGATGTGGCGCTGCTCTATCGTCTGGCCATCGACCATGCTCTGAATGGCGGCGCGCCGGGCTCGCGCTGGAACGCCGTGGGCGAGGAAGGCATTTCCGCCCGCGCCATCGCGCAGGTGCTGGGCGAGGGGCTGGGCCTGCCGGTGGTGTCGCTCACGCCTGAAGAAGCGCCCGAGCATTTCGGCTGGATGGCGATGTTCGCCGCGCTCGATATGCCCGCCTCCAGCGCGATCACCCGCGCCACGCTGGGCTGGAATCCCAAGGGGCCCGGCCTCATCGAGGATCTGAAGGCCATGGACTATCAGGCTGCTTTCGCCGGATAGTCCCAAGCCGGGCGGTGGGTGATCCTGCCGCCCGGTCTTTCAGCGACCGATCAGCCCCAGCGCGTGGCGGATAAAGGCGTCATGATCCAGCACCCAGCGGTCGGCAGGGGGCAGGTTGGGGTTGGTGAAGGTCCAGCCCTCCTTGCCATAGACGCGTTGGAAATTGCCCTTGGTGTTGAAGGCCAGCGAGACCGCGCGCTGCTGGGCAGGCGTGGTGTCCTCATTGCCCCATACGCCCGTGCCGCCCGGCGCCATGCGGTTGCCGGTGGGTCGCAGCGCGAAGACATAGGGCTCGTTGCGGAAGCTCTCCACCGTGGTGTTGAGGAAGACCGAGAGATAGACCTTGTCCAGCGCGGACAGCGGATTGGCAGGCATGCGCCAGCCGGGCGTGGCCAGCAGCGGCCAGGGATAGTTGCCGGGCTGGCCATAGATGATCTCGCTGCGCAGATCGACCAGCGCATCGCGCGGGCTCTGCAGCGGGGCGATGCGTTTGAGATGCAGGTTTTCCGCCCATGTAAATCCGAAGGCCGAGGCATCCACCAGCGGCATCGCCGAGGGCGGCGTGTCCTTCGGCTGGTTGGAGACCGTTACGTTCTCATAGATGCGCAGATAGGCCTTGTCCTTCAGCTGATGGCCGCTGGCCACATCCTTCCATGCCCGGTCGCCATGCCAGTAGGAATTGCGCAGGTGAGAGACCAGAATGCCGTTGATGTAGGTGGAGTGCTCCTGATCGACATTGGTGCCGACATTGCCCGCGATGTCGCTGTCCTCGACATAGAGCATGGTCTGGCCGCTCGGCACGAAAAGCGCGTTCTTGCCGCCATAGAGGCGCGAGCGGCGCACCACGGCGGTGAACAGCCCCGGCGCCGTGCCCCCGGCCACCTCCAGATGCAGCGCGCCCTGCGGCTGGATCGAGCCGGGAAAATCGAGGGCAATGTCGCGCATCTCGAAATGGATGCGCTGCTTGCCGATCTCGAAGAGGCGCAGGTCGATGCCCGCCCATTCTCCGGAATCGCGGAAGGTCACCTGCCGCCCGGGGATCGAGGAGCGGATGATATATTGCGTGCCCTGAAGGTTGCCGATGATCTGCGGCATCCATGGCACGAAAGGATAGACGCAGGGCTTCCCTTCATGGTCCAGCGCCTCATAGACAAACTCGAAGCCGCCCTCGACACGGCCATAGAGTGAGGCCGCATCGCGCCCGGCATAGACCTCCTTGCGCGCCGCGCGTGAGGCTTCGCATTTCACCTGAAGCACCACCGCCGGGCGCTTGAGCCCCGCCATCGGCATATAGAAGGGGTAGAGCCGGTCGGCATGCTGCGCCGGGGACAGCGGCTGGGGCGCCGGGGCGGCCTGGGCGAGGGAGGCTGACGCCCCCAGCAGCAAGGCGCAGATCCGCAGCAGGGGCTTGAGGGCGGTGAAAGCGGGCACGACAATTCCCTTTGAAGCGTATCGACCGACCCTAACCTTGTGAAAGTAAACGCGGCGTTGCGCAATTGCGCTCGCACAATCGCCAAAGGGGGCTATGGTGTTCCTGTGCCGGGCGGAGATCCTGCCTGTTACGGGGGAGTTGGTGATGCGTGCGATCCTTTCGGCCTGTCTGCTGCCTGTCACCCTGATTGCCGCGCCACTTTCCGCGCAGAGCGCAGCGCCTGCCGCGGCTTTGCCCGATGCGTCGAAGGGTGATCTCACCGCCAGCATCGATCTGGGGGCCGAGTTTTCCGCGATGCAGGGCTATGTCTTCACCCAGACGCTCTACACCATCGCGCCGGGCACGGGCAGGGCGCTGCATTCGCATAAGGATTTCCCGGAGATCGTGCGTATCCTCGCGGGCACGCTGACCCAGAACCGCGCGGGCGAGCCGCCCAGAGCCTATGGCCCCGGTTCGACCATCGTGACCTCGGGCGGGGTCAGCCATGAATGGGCCAATCTGGGCAAGGAGCCGGTGGTGTTCATCGCCACCGCGATCCGCCGGGCGCCTCTCAAATGATCATCGGCAAGCCATAAGTCTTGCGTTCAAGGCATCACTTGTATCAGCCGCGACACCTTTCGCGCGAGAAGATTACAAGAGATAAAGTTGTAATTGCTAATCATTCGCGTTAATCCACGCTTGTGGGCATCATTCTTTCCGATCCGAACCCTTGCGCCTGCATGCTGCTGCCTGATGGGCGGCAGGGATGCGGCGTGGGCGGAGCCGGGAAAGGGCGCTCGTTTTTCTCTTTGTTCCCGAAAGGATAGACCCCAGTGCGTTCTGCTTCCTTTGTCCTGATTGCGGGCGCGCTCTCGGCGCCTTTTGCCTCTTCGGCTGCGGCCAGCACGGTGTCGGTCACGCTGCCGCGCATGTCGCTGGCCGAGTATAAGCGCCCTTACGTGGCGGGCTGGATCGAGCCTGCCAATGGCGGCGCGCCGCGCAGCCTCTTCGTATGGTATGATCTGAAGAAGGGCGGCAATGAGCCGGGCACGAAGTGGCTGGGCGATCTGCGTTCGTGGTGGCGTAAGGCCGGGCGCCTGATGAAGCTGCCCGCCGATGGCGTGAGCGGGGCCACCCGCGCCCCGGGCACCTACACCATCGCTCTGCCGGGTGATCTGGCGCCGGGGCATTATGTCTTCAACGTCGAGGTGGCGCGCGAGCATGGCGGGCGCGAGCTGGTCAGCGTGCCGGTCTCGATCCCCAACCCTGCGGGCAAGGCCTCGGGCAAGTCCGAGATCGGCGCTGTCGTGGTGGCGGCCAAGTGAGGGGCGGGATCATGATGCGCAGACTCGCTTTCGCTCTGGTCCCGATGCTACTGGCGGGCACGGCGATGCCCGCTCTGGCCGACAGCACCTACATCAAGCCCTCCGCCACCAGTCTGGCGGGCAACAACAACACCGTGACCTTCGATGCGGCGGGGGCGGATCATCTGTTCCAGCTGGATCACCGGCCCGTGGTGCTGGCCACGATCAAGGCGGAGAAGCCCGATGGCACCCCCGCCACGCTGGCCAATGCGTTGCAGCAGCGCTTCCGCTCGGTCTTCGACCTGAAGCTGGATCAGGACGGCACATGGCGCATCGTTTCGCAGCAGACCATGGTGATGGGCACCGTCAAGATCGACGGGCAGGAGCGCCGCGTGGGTGGCCGTGGCGGTCCGCCTCCGGGGCAGGGCGGCAATGGGCCGAATGGACAGCGTCCGGCTGGGCCTAATGGCCCGGGCGAGGGTCGTCCGGGTGGCGAAGGGCGTGGTCCTGAAGGCGGTCCCGGGCCGGGCGGTCCGGGCGGACCCGGAGGCCCGGGTGGCCCCGGTCGCGTGCCGCCGCTGGCCCTTGCGGACATCCCCGAGAACGCCACCGATGTGCATTTGACCGAAACCGTCAGCACCACGGAAACCTTCGTGACTCAGGGCGCGCCCACTCCGCTCAAGCCCAAGGGCAAGGGGCTGGAGTTCGATCCCGTCACCCATCCCAATGCGGTGGCCATGGGTGAGCCCGCGCAGTTCCGCTATCTGATCGACGGCCAGCCTGCCGCTGGCGTGAAGGTGACCGTCATCGCCGATGGCGACCGCTATCGCGAGCAGACTGACGCCCAGACCCTGACCACCGACAAGCAGGGTCTCGTCACCATCAAGTGGCCGAGTGCCGGGCTCTACTGGATCGGCGCAGAGGCCGAGGACAAGAAGCCCGATGAAAAGCGCGCGGAAAGCCGCCGCATGATGAGCGCCGTCACGCTGGAAGTGGCGACGCCGTAAAGATGGGCGCGGCCATCGTGGGGTGAAGCTTCAGGCTTGCTCCACGATGGCGGCCACCTCGTCCCAGTTGTGGGCGATATGGGTGGCTCCGGCGGCGCGCAGGCGTTCGCCGTGGCCTGTGCGGATATGCGATCCGGCGCAGAGGCCGATCACCCTCATGCCGGCTGCGATGCCTGCTTTCACGCCCGAGGGGCTGTCCTCGATCACGATGCAGTCTTCGGGCCGGGCGTTCAGCTGCTGCGCCGCATGCAGGAAGATATCGGGATAAGGTTTGCCTCTTTCGACAAGATCGGCGCTGAAGACGCGATCCGTGAAAAGGTCGGAGAGGTTCAGCACCTCAAGGCAGACCTCAAGGCGTTCCATGGAACTGGATGAGGCGATGCAGCGCGGCAATGTCGCGAAACGCCGGATGAAGGCGGTGGCCCCGGTCACCTCGGTCAAGTCCGAGCGGAAGCGGGTCAGTGTGTTGACCATCAGCTTTTTGGCGAAGCCCTTGGGCAGGCAGGCACCGATGTCCGCCGCGATCAGCGCCGCCAGATCGTGCCAGCGCTGGCCCATATAGCGGTCCAGCGCGTCGTCATAACTTGTGGGGCGGCCCAGCGCCGAGATTTCCTCGGCCAGCACGATGTTGGCCAGAGCCTCGCTGTCGGCGATCACGCCGTCGAAATCGAAGATCAGTGCGGTCATCGCGCTCCAGCCCCGTTGATGCCCGGGATGCTACAGGGATCGCGCCGAGACCGCCATGGCTCATCGCTGACCGGTTGCAAAGTCAGGGCGGGCGCGGATAAAATCGATAAAGGCGCGCAAGGGCGGCGGCAGATGACGCCGCCCCGAATAGTAAAGCATCGGGCCGGAAAAGGGCTGATCCCAGTCTTCCAGAAAGCGCACCAGCGCGCCGCTGTGCAGATGGGGAGCCAGCCAGTCCTCGAAGAGATGGATCACGCCGAGACCGGCGACGGCGGCATCGACCAACAGATCGCAGGCCAGACCCGGCTGGATCACTAGAGGGCCGGTGGGATCGAGGCGCAGCACCTCCTCGCCCTTTTCGAACTCCCAGATGGCCAGCGCGCCACTGGAAAAGCGGCCGCGCATGCAGGCGTGTTGCAGCAAGTCGCGCGGATGGGTGGGGGTGCCATGCTCGGCCAGATAGGCAGGGGCGGCGGCGGTGATGATCGTCTGCTGGCGCGGGCCGATGGGCACGGCGATCATGTCCTGCTCCAGCCGTTCCTCATAGCGGATGCCCGCGTCCGCGCCCGAGGCGAGGATGTCGACGAAGCTGTCCTCCACCGTCACTTCCACGCGGATCTGGGGATGGGCGCGGAGAAAAGGAGGCAGGATGCCGGGCAGCACGGTCTTGGCGACATTGGCGGGCACATTGATGCGCAAGGTGCCCGCAGGCTGGTCACTGCGGGCCTGCACCGCTTCCAGCGCGGCGCTGACCTCGGCCAGCGCGGGGGTGAGGCGGGCGTAGAGCCGTTCCCCCGCTTCGGTGAGGGAAATGCTGCGCGTGCTGCGATGGAGCAGCCGCACCGCCAGCCGTGTTTCCAGCCGTTTGAGCGCCTCGCTCAGCCCCGAGGCGGAGAGGCCGCTGGTGCGGGCGGCCTCGCGAAAGCCTCCGGCGCGGGCCACGGCCATAAAGGCGGAGAGGTCATCCAGTTCCATCGCCATTGTACGAAATTCCGAACAAGCTGTTGCGAATGACCCGGCTTATCGATCGCCGCGCGCAAGTCCATAACAGATCCAACATCACAGGAGGCATCTGATGAGCAATCTTGCAAAAGCCGGCACCTTCAAGCTCGGCGACCTTACCGTGAACCGCATGGGCTATGGCGCGATGCAGCTGGCCGGGCCGGGCGTGTTTGGTCCGCCGCGCGATCATGCTCAGGCTGTGGCGGTGCTGCGCGCGGCCATCGAGGCCGGGGTCAACCATATCGACACCAGCGATTTCTATGGCCCGCATGTGACCAACACAATCATCGCCGAGGCGCTGCATCCCTACACCGAGGATCTGGTGATCGTGACCAAGGTGGGCGCGCTGCGGGGCGAGGATGCCTCGTGGAACCCGGCGCAAAGCCCGGAGCAGCTGACGCAGGCCGTGCATGACAATCTGCGCAATCTGAAGCTGGATGTGATCGATGTGGTCAATCTGCGGCTGATGGGCGATGTGCATGCGCCCAGCGAAGGTCCGCTGGAGGAGCAATTCACGGCGCTGGCGGAACTGCAGCAGCAGGGGCTGATCCGTCATTTGGGGCTCAGCAATGCGACCGCCAAGCAGGTCAAACAGGCGCAGGCCATCGCGCCGGTGGTCTGTGTGCAGAACCTGTACAATCTGGTGCATCGCGAGGATGAGGCGCTGGTGGAAGACCTGGCGGCTCAGGGCATTGCCTATGTGCCCTTCTTCCCGCTGGGCGGTTTTACGCCGATCCAGTCGGATCAGTTGGCGCAGCTGGCTGCCGGTATCGGGGCGACATCGATGCAGGTGGCGCTGGCATGGCTGCTGGCGCGTTCGCCCAATCTGCTGCTGATCCCGGGGACGTCCAGCCTGAACCATCTGTCGGAAAATCTGGCGGCGGCTGAGTTGGAACTGACCCCGGACCTTCTGGCGAAGCTGGACCTCTAAAACCGTGGAATAGGTGCCTGCCCGATAGGTTGGGCGCAACGTAGACACTTAATGGGAGCGCGAGGGGGTAACCCCCTCGCATTTCCTTTTCACTCCCTCTGCCCAATCAAATCTGCCCGAATGGCCTGCAACTCGGCCTCATGCGCGGCGGTGACCTTGGGGAAGTGGGGCTTCAACCCGTCGAGCAGATCCAGCACGATCTGAGAGACGATCAGCCGGGCGTTCTCCTTGTCGTCGGCGGGCACGACATACCATGGCGCATCGGCGCTGCTGGTGGCGCTGATGGCGGCCTCATAGGCCTTGCGGTAATCCTTCCAGAACTTGCGCTCCTCCACGTCGGAGGGGCTGAGCTTCCAGTTCTTGTCGGGCTCATCGATGCGGGCGAGGAAGCGCTTGCGCTGCTCCTCCTTGGAGAGGTGCAGGAAGATTTTCACGATGCGCGTGCCATTGGCGTGGAGGTGCCGCTCGAAATCGCGGATCGAGCGATAGCGGTCCTCCCAGAGGTCGTCTCCCTTCAGGCGCTTGGCGGGAAAACCCTGGCCTTCGAGAATCTCGGGATGGACGCGCACCACCAGCACATCCTCGTAATAGGATCGGTTGAAGATGCCGATCTGGCCGCGCTCGGGCAGTTTGATCGCGGCGCGCCAGAGGAAATCATGCTGCACCTCGGTGGCGCTGGGGTGCTTGAAGCTGGAGACCTGACAGCCCTGCGGGTTGATGCCGGACATCACGTGGCGGATCGCGCCATCCTTGCCCGCCGCATCCATCGCCTGAAAGATGACGAGGACGGCGTGGCTGTTGTCGGCATAGTGGCGCTGCTGCAACTCGCTGAGCTTGGCGACGTGGTCGGCCAGCATCTCGTGATAGTTGTCCTTGGAGTGGTAGACGGGCGTCACCAGCGTCTTGCGCTTCTTGAGATCGACCTCCTCACCCGGGGCAATGCGGTAATCCTTGAGGCGAATTTTCATGAGGGTGGCCCTTCGGTTGGAGGAGGAGAGAAAGGATTGCCGGTTGCGGCGGCTTGGGCAAGGGGCTTGCGCGGTGGATGGCGCGTGCCTGTGGCGCTCTGTCGCTCAATGCGGGATCATGGCTTGCAGGGTGGCGACCAGATCGGCCTCGGCGGCGGGCTTGTCGCGGCGGATGCGGGCGATGCGGGGAAAGCGCATCGCCAGCTTTGACTTGTGGCGGTTGCTTTCGTGGATGGAATCGAAGGCGACTTCGAAGACAAGCGATTTCTCCACCTCGCGCACCGGGCCGAAGCGGTTGGTGGTGTGCTGGCGCACAAAGCTGTCGAGCCATTTGAGGTCTTCGTCGGTGAAGCCGGAATAGGCCTTGCCCACCGGCACCAGTTCGCCGCCTTCTTCCGGCGGGGCGGTCCAGCAACCGAAGGTGTAGTCCGAATAGAAGCTGGAGCGCTTGCCCGAGCCGCGCTGGGCATACATCAGCACGCAATCGGCGGTGAGCGCGTCGCGCTTCCATTTGTACCAGAGCCCCACGCGACGCCCGCCCACATAGGGGCTGTCGCGGCGTTTGAGCATCACGCCCTCAATGGCGGCATCGCGGGCGCCGTCGCGCAGCACGGAGAGGGCGTTGAAATCCGCCGCCTCGATCAGCAGCGAGAGGTCGAAGCGGGTGGCGGGCAGGCTGGGCATGATCGCTTCCAGCCTTTTGCGGCGCTGGTGCCACGGGAGGGGGCGCAGGTCTTCGCTGCCATCCAGCAGCACATCGTAGAGGCGCACGAAGGCCGGGTAGTCCTCCAGCATGCGTGCGCTGACCTGCTTGCGGCCCAGCCGCTGCTGCAGGGCGTTGAAGCTGGCCGCGCCGCCTTCCTCGCCGCCCTGATGGCTGCCGCGCACCAGCAATTCGCCGTCCAGCACGCCATCGCGGGTGACGTCCGCCGCCACCTCGGGGAAGGAGGCGGTGATATCGTCGCCGCCCCGACTGTAGAGCCTTGTCTCGCCGCCCATGCGGACGAGTTGCACGCGGATGCCGTCCCATTTCCATTCGGCGGCGAAGTCGGCCAGATCGACTTGCTCCTCGCCGAGTGGATGGGCGAGCATAAAGGGGCGGAACACCGGGCGATGCGCGGCATCGGGTTTGGGGCCTTGCCCGCGCGCCCAAGCGAAGAGTTCGGTATAGGGCGGCTCCAGCGCATGCCATGCCTCCTCCACCTCATCCAGAGGCAGCGTGAAGGCTTGGGCAAAGGCCGTCTTGGCCAGCCTTGCCGACACGCCGATGCGCAAGGCGCCGGTCGCCAGCTTGAGCAGAGCGAAGCGTCCCTTAGCATCCAGCCTGTCCAGCAGCGCGGCCAGATCGGCATGGACGCTGCTGCGTGTCATCGCCTGCAACGCTGCGACCGTCTCGCTGAGCCCCGGCGGCGCGGCGGGCGCATCGGGCGCGGGCCACAGCAGACTGACCGTTTCCGCCGTATCGCCGACATAATCGCGCGAGAGGGCAAACAGCACCGGATCGACCCTCTGCCCGATCAGCGCCCGGATCGCGGCAGGCTTCACCGCGGGAAAATCCAGTCCACCGGTCAGCCCGGCCAAGGCCCAGCCGCCATCGGCATCGGTGGCATGGCGCAGATAGTCCGCAATCAGATCCAGCTTGCCGTTGCGCGAGCGTGTGTAGATCAGCCGGTCGATGAGGTTGGCGAAATCCTCCACGCTCAATCGTCCTCATCTTCATAGCCGACCAGATCGAGCGGGCGCGCCTTCAACTGATGCGTCTGGCACCAATGGACCAGCGCATCGTCGCGCCCATGGGTGATCCATGTCTCGGCAGGCGCAAGTTCGCGGATGGTGGCGGTCAGTTCGTTCCAGTCGGCATGGTCGGAGATCACCAGCGGCAGCTCGACATTGCGCTGCACCGCGCGCTGGCGCACCCGCATCCAGCCCGAGGCCATGGCGGTGATGGGCTCTGGCAGGCGGCGGCTCCAGCGGTCGTTGAGCGCGGAGGGTGGGGAAAGGATGATCTGGCCTTCAAGCTCGCCCTTTTCGGCCTCGCTCACCAGCCGCAGATCGCCCAGATCGACGCCCCATTCGGCATAGAGGCGGCACATGGCCTCCATCGCGCCATGCAGCCAGATGGGGGTGGTGTAACCGGCCAGTCGCAACTCGGCGATCACCCGCTGCGCCTTGCCCAAGGCATAGGCGCCCACCAGCACGCAGCGCTGGGGATGCGCGTTGCGCGCTTCCAGCAGGCGGGCGATTTCCCCGGCAATCGGCGGATGGACGAAGACCGGCAGGGCAAAGGTCGCCTCGGTCACCAGAATGTCGCAGGGCACCGGCTCAAAGGGCAGGCAGGTGGGATCGGGGCGGCGTTTGTAATCGCCGGTCACGACCACGGTTTCGCCCTGCCGCTCCAGCACCACCTGCGCCGAGCCCAGCACATGCCCCGCCGGGGCCAGCCATGCGGTGATGCCATCGCCCAGCGCGATCCGTTCATGCAGGGCGAGGGGATGCGCGCCCTCCGCCAAGCCATAGCGCAAGGCCATGATCGCCAGCGTTTCGGGTGTGGCGATGGTCTGGCCATGGCCGCCGCGCGCGTGATCGGCATGGCCATGGGTAACCAGCGCCCGGCCCACCGGTATGGAGGGGTCGACCCAGATATCCGCTCCGGGCAGATAGAGGCCCTGCGGTGTGGGGCTGATCCATGACGATGCTGTCAAAGCCATGAATCCTCCCGGCGCCGACTGTGTTCAGGAGAAAGCGCCACCAAGGGTTCTCGTTCCGCAATTAAGGAGACTTCCCTACCAATCCCTAGGGGTTTGCGCTTATTCTGAACGCATGGGGTTTTGACTCAAGCGTAAGCGGCCTCCTGTTAGCCTCAGAGGATGGATCTCTCTAACGCGCCAAAGGCCGCCTGTCTCGACCGGGCAAGACTCGATGTGCTTGCCGGGCTGGGCATTCTCGATTCCGCGCCAGAGCAGGATTTCGATGAGTTGACGCGGCTGGCCGCTGTCGCTCTGGGCGTTGAGTGCGCCGCGATCAGCCTGCTGGATGACAAGCGCCAGTGGTACAAGGCGCGCCACAACATTCCCTTCGAGGAAACGCCGCTCGATGTGGCCTTTTGCATCTATACGGTGGCCTCGCGCGAGATTCTGGTGGTGCCCGATGCCACGCTCGATCCGCGCTTTCGCGACAATCCTTTCGTCACGCCAGAGGATGGCATCCGCTTCTATGCGGGCGTGCCGCTGATCGTGAATTCGGGCCATTGCCTGGGCACGCTGTGCGTCTTCGACACGAAGGCGCGGGCTGGCCTCGATGACATCCAGTTGCGATTGCTGGCCGATCTGGCCCGGCTGGCCAGCGATCTGATCGAGGCGCGGCGCTTCAACCGCATGGGCGAGATCGCCAGCAAGGTGGTCGATGCCACCTCCGATGCGGTGCTGGCGGTCGATCCGGATGGAGCCATCGTCTACTGGAATCCGGCAGCCGAGGCGATGTTCGGCCATGCTGCCCGCGATGTGCTGGGCCATGGCATCGAACTGATGCTGCCCGATGGCCTGCCCGAGCCGGGCAGCGCCGCCGCGTCACGGGGCGAGGCGCTGGCCTGTCGCGCGGATGGCAGCAGCTTTCCGGTCGAGCTGTCCGTGGCGCCCTGGGCGCAGGGGACCACCACGCGCGGTGTCGCCGCGATCCTGCGCGACATCGGCCATCGCAAGGCGCTTCAGCGTGACCATGAGCATGCCAAGGCCTTCCTCGACAATGTGGTGAGCAATCTGCCTGCGATGCTCTTCGTCAAGGATGTGCAGAGCCGGCAATATCTGGTCGTCAATCAGGCGGGCGAAAAGGTGATCGGGCGCGAGGCCGCCGAGATGATCGGCCAAACCGATCTCGACCTCTTTCCCGAATATGGTGCCGGTTACGAAGAGCGCGACACCGAAGCCGCCGCATCTTGCGAACCGCATGTCTTCGAAAGCACCTTCACCCGCGATGATGGCGAAACCGTCCATCTGCGCACCATCCGCAAGCTGATCGACGGGCCCGACCGGCCCGGCCAGTACATCCTTGGCATTTCCGAGGATGTCACCCAGATCCGCCAGCAGGAGGCCGAGGTGCTGCGCCTCGCCCATTACGATACGTTGACCGGGCTGCTCAACCGCGCCAGCTTCACCGACCGCATCCACCGCATGGTGCAGGAGCGCGCGCCTTTCGCCATGCTCAGCATCGATCTCGACCGCTTCAAGGCGGTGAATGACATGTTCGGCCATCCGGTGGGCGATGCCGTGCTGGTGCAGGTGGGCGAGCGGTTGAATTCGGTCATTGGCGGCGGCGATTGGGTGGCGCGCATCGGCGGCGATGAATTCTTCGCCATCCTGCCGGGTGAGAATCTGCGCCACCGCGCGGAGCAGGTTGCCGAGGCCATCGTGCGCCGCTTGAGCGCGCCTTTCTCCACCGAGCGCGGCGTGGCCCATCTGGGGGCCTCGATCGGCGTGGTGCTGATGCCCGAGGACGGCACCACCACCGAGCAATTGCGCGAGAATGTCGATCTGGCGCTCTATCGCGCCAAGATGAACGGGCGTTCGGGCGTCTGCTTCTTCAACAGCGCCATGGATGCCGCGGCTCAGGATCGGCGCAGCGTGGCGCGCGATCTGCGTCAGGCGGTGGCCAATGGCGAGATCACTTTGGCCTATCAGCCGCTGATCTGCACCAGGACCGGGCAGGTCGCCAGCGCCGAGGCTCTGGCGCGCTGGACCCATCCTGATCGCGGTCCGATCCGGCCCGACATCTTCATCCCCATGGCCGAGGAATATGGCCTGATCGATGTGCTGGGCGAGCAATTGCTGCGCAAGGCTTGCGTGGATGCCCAGACATGGCCCGAGCCGCTCTGCGTGGCGGTCAATCTCTCGCCCTTGCAGTTCCTGTCGAACCAGCTGATCGCCACGGTGCGCGAGGCGCTGAAGGTCTCGGGTCTGGCGCCTCAGCGTCTGCAGTTGGAGGTGACCGAGGGGCTGCTGATCCGCGATGTGGAGCGCACCTTCGCCCAGCTGGAGCAATTGCGCGAGCTGGGCATCCAGATCCTGATCGACGATTTCGGGGTGGGCTATTCCTCGCTCAGCTATTTCCAGCGCTTCATCTTCGACAAGGTGAAGATCGACAAGAGCTTCATCAACGACATCGCCACCTCCAGCGCGGCGCGGGCCATCGTTCAGGCGGTTGTCGGGCTGGGGCAGGAGCTGGGCATGGCCGTGGTGGCCGAGGGCGTGGAGAATGAGGAGCAGATGGGCCTGCTGGTGGGGCTGGGCTGCACCCATTTGCAGGGCTATCTCTTCAGCCATCCGATTTCGGCCAAGGCGCTGGCGCGCTTCCCGGACAGCAAGGGGGTTATCCCCGCGCGTACTGCCGCTTAGGTCGGGGAGCGTTAAAAGGTAGGAAATTCAGGGAAGCAAGCCTCCGGCGGGCAAAGGGCCATCGCCCTTTGCAATCCCTTTATTGTCTGCCTTGCGTTGCGGGTTCGGCGTCAGATATCGGGCGCGATGTGGCAGCTATTGTAAGCCGCTTCGCGGAATGGGAATTCCCGTAAAGTTGGGGGAAGCAGGCATCGGATCAGCGATTTGGTGCGTCTCGACCTAACAAAACAACCTCTCTGCCAAGGGCAACCATATCACCGCCGTCAAAGGTTCTCAGGCCAAAAAATGGATCGCCTTCCGGATTATGAATATGTGCCTCGGCTTGAACGAGTATGGTCAGAAACTCTTCGCCATCCTTCTTGCACAAAGCATATTGCGGTATCAAAATATCTAGCGCTCTGCTTTGGGAGCCGTCATTCGACTGCAGGCAAAAGACAGCATTTCCTTGACCAATGTCTTCCACCGTTGCGGATCGACCTGATATGAAACCTGTGATGGGAAGGGGAGGACAAATCATGGACGGATTATTTGCGCAAAAAGCGAATGTCCGCAAGTTTTTCGTGTTCGGAATGTTCGCTTTGTGCTGAAATATCTATGTGGCATTCGCAAAGTTCTATGTTTGAATTTACTCATGCCGTCTAGTCAGCCTTACTCTTCCGTGCGCACCGTCAGCATGGCCCCGGCGGCGATCAGCAGCGTGGCGGCGGCAAAGCCCATGGTGTAGACGGGCTGGCCGGGGAAGAAGGCCTCCATCACGCTGCGCATCACCGTGGCCACCAGCAATTGCGGCACCACCACAAAGACGTTGAACAGGCCCATCGAAACACCCAGCTTGCTCTGCGGCAGGCTGGAGGCCAGGATCGCATAGGGCATCGCCAGAATGGAGGCCCAGCAGATGCCGATCCCCACCTCGGCCAGTTGCAAAGCCTCTGGTGAGCGGATCACCAGATAGGAGGCAAAGCCCGCAGCCCCGCAGCACAGGCTGAGCGCATGCGTGCGCGCCTTGCCGATCCGCGCCGACAGCCACGGCAGCAGCGCCAGCGCCGCTACAGCGGCCACGCCATTGTAGATCGAGAACAGTCGCCCCACCCAATTGGCGGCCTGCTGATAGGCGGGACTGGCTGGATCACTGGCGCCAAAGGCATATTGCGCCACGATCGGCGTGGAATAGATCCACATCACAAACAGCGCCGACCAGCTGAAGAACTGCACCAGCGCCAGCCGCTTCATCAGCGGCGGCATGCCCGAAAAATCGCCCACCACGCTGGAGAGCATATTCGGCCGCCCGGCGCGCGCCATGAAGATTGCGGCGGCATAGGCCAGCCCATAAGCCGCCAGCAGCGCGGCCAGCAGATAAAGCTCCTTGGCCAGTGACCAATGCGCCACCAGCAGCGCCAGCAGGCCTCCGGCAGCAAGCCAGATCAGCGCGACAGCAGGATTGTTGCGAGCCAGCGCCGCATCGGGGGCGGGCGTGTCATGCGCCTCGCCGAAAGCGGCCATCTGGGCGGGGGAATATTCCTGCGTGCTCAGCACCGTCCACAGCACGGAGGCCAGCAGCGCCGCGCCGCCCGCCCAGAAGCTGTAGCGCACCGTGGCGGGAATTTCCCCGGCAGGCGCCACATTGGAAACGCCCGCCCAGTCCAGCATGCTGGGAAACAGCGAGCCGATCACCGCGCCTACGCCGATAAAGGCCGTCTGCACCGCATAACCTGCCGTGTGCTGATCGCGCCCCAACATATCGCCGACAAAGGCACGAAACGGCTCCATCGAGATGTTGAGGCTGGCATCGAGCAACCACAGCAACAGCGCAGCCCCGATCAGCACATGGCTGAGCGGCATGGCCGCCAGCGCCAGCGCGGCCAGAATGGCCCCGGCCAGAAAATAGGGACGGCGGCGCCCGAAGCGGCCTAGCCATGTCCGGTCTGACAGATGGCCGATCACCGGCTGCACCAGCAGGCCGGTCAGGGGAGCTGCCACCCACAGCGCGGCCAGATCATCGACATTGGAGCCCAGCGACTGGAAGACCCGGCTCATATTGGCGTTTTGCAGCGCAAAGCCGATCTGGATGCCGAAGAAGCCGAAGCTGATGTTTCCCAGATCACGCCAGCCCAATCGGGGCTTTGCTGCGCCATGCTGCGCGATATGATCCTTCAACCCCCGTCTCCCTTTATAGGCTTATGCCTTGATCGGTTTATGGCCCTGCGGTCGCATGGGGACGTGATTTGAGCAATCACGTATACGAATACCATGCAGTGAAATCGGGCGGTGAATTCACGCTCCGCTGCTGCGCCGGACCGTCAGCCGGGCGGGCAGCATCGGCGAGGGCAGGGGGCGATCCTCGATCTGGGCCAGCAGCGTGTCGATCAGCAGTTCCCCCGCGCCGCGCAGATCCTGCACCAGCGTGGTGAGCGGCGGGCTGGTCATGGCGGCGGCGGGAATGTCGTCGAAACCCACAATGGCGACATCCTCGGGCACGCGCAGCCCCTTGGCGGCCAGCGCCCGCAGCGCGCCGATGGCGATCAGGTCCGAGCCTGCGAAGATCGCGTCGAAGCCCGTGCCCCGCTCGATCAGTGCCATGGCGGCGGAATAGCCATCATCCTCGGTGGTGTAGGCATCGGCTTGCAGCGCCGGATCATGCTTCAGGCCCGCAGCATGCTGCGCGGCAAGCAGGCCCCGGTAACGCTCGGCGAATTCGGGGTAATGCTCGTCGGCCTGGCCCAGAAAGGCGATGCGGCGGCGGCCTTTGGCGATCAGATGCTCGCCCGCCATGCGGCCAGCGCCGAAATTGTCGCTGCCCACCGTGGCGCCGATGTTATCCGACCCTACCGAGCCCCAGCGCACAAAGCGCGTGCCCTGCGCCACCAACCCGGTCAGCCGCTGCTCATAGAGTGCATAATCGCCGTAGCCGAGCAGGATCATGCCATCCGCCCGGTGGCTGTCCTGATAGCGTGTGTGCCAGTCATCCTCCATTTTCTGGAAGGAAATCAGCAGGTCCAGCCCGCGTTTGGTGCATTGTCGGGTGATCGCCCCCAGCATGGCGAGGAAGAAGGGGTTGATCTTCGATTCATCGGGCGTGGGGTCTTCAAAGAACAGCAGGGCGATGGTGTTGGCCCGCTGGGACCGCAGCGAGGAAGCGTTCTTGTCGACCGTATAGTTCAGCTCACGCGCAATGGCCTCGATGCGGGCGCGGGTTTCGGCGCTGATCGCGCGGCTGCCCCGCAGGGCACGGCTGACCGTGGGCTGGGACACCCCCGCCAGATAGGCAATGTCGAAACTGGTGGGCTTGCCTGATCCCCGCTGGCTCATCGCCGTCTTCCCCGTTGTTCCTCTGGCCGGTTCCCTGAGGGAAAGGAGCCTCTGGCGCCACACGCCGATGCCCGCTCTGCCATGCGTATACGTATACCATCTTCAAAGCCGACTAAAGCGCGCTGTATCAAGGTGATCAACAGGGCGAAACCGCCCCGATCAGACAACAGCGCCAAGCCAAACGGGCAGGCCAATTCTTGGGGGGATCTTCTGACCATGTCACCAATGGCAACGTGCTGGCCGGGCGCGATTCGGTGAGAAGGATCGCTCAAACAGTCTTGAGTGGAGTGGGGGCGCTTTGCGCGCTGACTGGCTCAATGGGCAGCGCTCAGGCCGATACGGTGGCGCAGATGCGGGCGCGTCTGCCTCAGCAGGAGGTGATCTATTTCGTCCTGCCCGACCGTTTCGCCAATGGCGACACCGCCAATGATAAGGGCGGGCTGACAGGAGACCGTCTGGTCACCGGCTTCGACCCTTCATCCAAGGCTTTCTATCATGGCGGCGACCTGAAGGGGCTGATCGCGCATCTCGACTACATCCAATCGCTCGGGGCCAGCGCGCTGTGGGTCGGGCCGATCATGAAGAACAAGCCGGTGCAGGGCCCCAAGGGGCAGGAAAGCGCTGGCTACCACGGCTACTGGATCACCGATTTCCTGCATGTCGACCCGCATTTCGGCAGCGATGAGGATTTCCGCAAGCTGGTCGATGCGGCCCATGCGCGCGGGATGAAGGTCTATATGGACATCATCGTCAACCACACCGCCGATGTGATCCATTACCGCGAGGCAGGGGATGGCCCCGTGCCTTACCGCTCGCTGGCCGACTATCCTTTCTCCCGCAAGGGCGGCGCAAAAGGCGCGCCGATCAACGCGGGCTTCGCCGGGGATCACGATGCCAGCCCCGCCAATTGGGCCAAGCTGACCGATCCATCCTTCGCCTACACGCCTTATGTCCCGGCGGGTGAGCAGGCCGTAAAAAACCCCGCCTGGCTCAACGATCCCATCTGGTATCACAACCGGGGCGACAGCAGCTTTGAGGGCGAAAGCGCCAATTACGGCGATTTCTCGGGGCTCGACGATCTGGCCACGGAAAATCCGCGCGTCCTCTCCGGCTTTATCGACATCTACGGCAGCTGGATCGACCGCTTCGGCATCGACGGCTACCGCATCGACACCGCCAAGCATGTGAACCCTGAGTTCTGGCAGGGCTTCGTGCCCGCCATGCTGGCGCGGGCGAAAGCGCGCGGCATCCCCAACTTCCACATCTTCGGCGAGGTGGCGACCTTTGACTATGATCCCGCCCTGCTGGCCAACTGGACCCGCCGCTCGGGCCTGCCCGCCGTGCTGGACTTTGCCTTCGCGCGCGCCGTCAATGATGCGAGTGGCGGCAAGCTTGGCACCGGCGAACTGGCCCGCATGGTCACGGACGACGCGCTTTATCAGGGCGGAGAAGCCGCCGCGCTGCGCTTGCCGACCTTTCTGGGCAATCACGATTTCGGGCGCTTCGCCTATTTCCTGCACAACACCAAGCCGGACATCAGCCCGGAGGAATGGCTGAAGCGCGACCTGCTGGGCCACGCCCTGCTGCTCACCCTGCGCGGCGTGCCCACCATCTATTACGGCGACGAACAGGGCTTTGCCGGGCAGGGCGGGGACCAGTCCGCGCGGCAGGATATGTTCGTCAGTCAGGTGGCGGAATACAACCAGCAGCCGCTGGTCGGCAGTGCCGGGGGCGCGAAGAACCGCTTCACCACCGCCCATCCGCTGTATCAAGAGATCGCCACGCTGGCCCGCCTGCGCCGCGCGACACCCGCACTGTGGGGCGGCAGCACCCGCCTGCGCGCCTCTGGCGAGAAGCCGGGCCTCTTTGCCGTCTCGCGCTTCGATCCGCAGACCGGCGCCGAGGTGCTGCTGGCCTTCAACACCTCCGACCAGCCGCTGACCGCCGCCGTTTCTGTCGAGCCGAATGCGACGAGCTTCACCACACTGGCGGGCGCCTGCCCGGCGACGGTCACCGCGCCGGGCAGCGCCAGCATCAGCCTGCCTGCCTTTGGCTATGCCGTCTGCGCGGCCTCTTCTTCTGCTTCTGCCTCCAAGGACCTGCACCCATGACGCTTTCCGATACGGTCTCACCCTGGTGGCAGGGCGCTTCCTTCTACCAGATCTATCCCCGCAGCTTTGCGGACAGCAATGGCGACGGGATCGGCGATCTGGCCGGGATCACCGCGCGTCTGGACTATGTGGCCAGTCTGGGCGTGGAGGCGATCTGGATCAGCCCGTTCTACACCAGCCCGATGGCGGACTTCGGCTATGACGTGGCCGATTACTGCGATGTCGATCCCATCTTCGGCACGCTGACGGATTTCGATGCTCTGGTGGCGAAGGCCCATGGACTGGGCCTGAAGGTCACCATCGACATGGTCTTCGCCCACACCAGCGACAAGCATCCTTGGTTCGCCCAGAGCCGCGCCGACAAGGCCAATGACAAAGCCGACTGGTACGTCTGGAAAGACGCTAATGAAGATGGCACGCCGCCCAACAACTGGCAGTCCGTCTTTGGCGGCCCGGCATGGACGTGGGATGCCCGTCGCCAGCAGTACTACATGCATCAGTTCCTCAAGGAGCAGCCGCAGCTGAACGCCCATAACCCGGCGGTGCAGCAGGCGGCCCTCGATGCGCTGCGCTTCTGGCTGGATCGCGGGGTGGATGGCTTCCGGCTCGATGCGCTCAACCACTCGATGTTCGATCCCGCCTTCACCGACAATCCCGCCGCGCCCGAGGATGGCCGCCCCCGCACGCGACCGTTCGACTTCCAGCAGAAGGTCAACAGCCAGAACCACCCCGATGTGGTGGGCTTCGTCGAGAAGATCGCCAAGCTCTGTGCCGAGTATGGCGCCACCTTTACCGTCGCCGAAGTGGGCGGAGACGAGGCCGTCCCGCTGATGAAAGCCTACACCGCAGGCGAGCAGCGCCTGTCCTCAGCCTACAGCTTCGATTTCCTCTATGCTCCATACCTCACCGCCGATCTGGTGGTGAAAGCTCTGTCGCAATGGGGCGAGGAGCCCTCGGAAGAAACCCTCCCCGAAGGCTGGCCCAGCTGGGCCTTCGAGAACCACGACGCCCCCCGCCATATCTCCCGCTGGGTGAGCGATGAGCATCGCCCCGCCTTCGCCCGCCTGACCGCCGCTTTGCTGGCCAGCCTGCGCGGCAACATCTTCCTCTATCAAGGTCAGGAACTGGGCCTCGAACAGGACGAAATCCCCTTCCACCTCCTCAAGGACCCCGAGGCCATCGCCAACTGGCCCCTGACCCTGAGCCGCGACGGCGTGCGCACTCCCATGCCCTGGGATGGCGAGCACTTCCACGCCGGTTTCACTGAAGGTGAACCTTGGCTGCCCCTCTCGCCCGCAAACATCGCCAAGGCCGTGGCCGGGCAGGAAGCAGATCCCGAGAGCCAGCTGCACTGGACCCGCGCGATGCTGGCCCTGCGCGAGCAATATCCGGCGCTGAAGCTGGGCGCGCTGACTGAGGCCAAGGCCGATGGCGGTTTGCTCACCTTCACCCGTAGCCATGAGGGCCAGAGCATCGCTTGCGCTTTCAACCTCTCGGGCGAGGCGATCAAGCACAAGGCGCTGGAAGGCAGCACCGTGCTGGCCGTGAACGGCGCGACCAGCACCAGCCTGCCGCCTTACGCTGCGCTGTTTGTTGAGACAGAAAAGCAATGAGGAGAAAAGAGAATGCGAGGGCCATCGCCCTCGCGCTCCCTTTACTGTCTGCGTTGGGCTTCGGGTTCGGCCTTGGAGCAACGACGCCGCGCCGCAGGCTTTCATATCGCCAGCACGACTCATCGTTCCAACATTACCTGCCTGCGGCGCTTTGCCTCGCGCAGGTGGAGAGTTCCCGCACCACGATGCGGCGCCACCAACTCATCGCCGGAAGACGTCATGGGAGCGCGAGGGGGTAACCCCCTCGCTTCTTCCCTTTAATCCCTTCATAAAAACCCAATCGGAGAGCCCCCAATGCCTCGCCTGATCCCAGCCTTCGCCGCCGCGCTCACATTGGCTGCCACGGCCCATGCCCAGCCTGTGCCTGCTACCGCCAGCGCGACATCTCCCGATGGCCAGATCGCCCTGACGGTCTCGACCGACAATGACCAGCGCGCCAAATGGTCGCTCACCAACAAGGGCAAGCTGCTGGTGGCGCCTTCGGGTCTGGGCTTTATCCTCACCGATGGCGTCAACATGACGCGCGGCTGGACCATCACCGGCAGCGAGACCCGCGATCAGGACGATACATGGGAACAGCCCTGGGGCGAGCGGCGCTTCGTGCGCGATCATTACCGAGAGCTGATCGTCCACTTCAAGCAGGACAAGGACCATCACGAGCGCCTGATGAATGTCCGCTTCCGGCTCTTCGATAATGGCATCGGCCTGCGCTATGAAATCCCCGAGCAGGCGGCCTTCAAGACGATGCATATCGCCGATGAGCTGACCGAATTCTCCATCGCCCCCAAGGGCACGGCCTGGTGGATCACGGGTGGCGAATGGAACCGTTATGAGCAGGTCTATCAGAAGACCCCCATCGATGGCGTGGCCACCGCACATACGCCCATCACCATGCGTCTGGACGATGGCACCCATCTGGCGATCCATGAGGCGGCGCTGGTCGATTACTCGGCCATGTGGTTGAAGCGCGAGGATGGGCAGACGTTTCGCTCCACGCTTTCGCCCTCCAGCCATGAGGCGCGGGTGACGCGCGATCTGCCCTTCGCCACGCCCTGGCGCACGATGCGGATCGCGCCGGATGCGGCGGGTCTGGTCGAGAACGATCTGGAGCTGAACCTCAATGAGCCCAGCAAGGTTCCTGACATCAAGACCTGGTTCAAGCCGCAGAAGTACATCGGCATCTGGTGGGGCATGATCCGGGGCGACTGGACCTGGGCGACCGGCCCCCGCCATGGCGCCACCACCGCGCGCACCAAGCAGTATATCGATTTCGCCGCGAAGAACGGCTTTTCGGGCGTGCTGGTGGAAGGCTGGGACAAGGGCTGGGACGGCACGTGGTTCGGCGATGGCTGGGGCTTCAGCTACACCCAGCCCACGCCGGATTTCGATCTGAAGGCGATCACCAGCTATGCCGCGCAGAAGCATGTGCAGCTGATCGGCCATCATGAGACCGGCGGCAACATCGCCAATTATGAGGCTCAGCTGGATGATGCAATGAAGCTCTACAGCGGGCTGGGCGTGCATATGGTCAAGACCGGCTATGTCGCCGATGCGGGCGGCGTGCAGGCCCCCGGCGATGGCCCGAACCTCGGCCCTGACAACGTGCGCATGGAGTATCATGACGGCCAGCGTCAGGTGGAGCATCACCTTAAGGTCGTGGAGACGGCGGCCAAGTACCACATCGCCATCGATGCCCATGAGCCGGTGAAGGACACCGGCCTGCGCCGTACTTATCCAAACTGGGTGGCGCGTGAGGGCGCGCGCGGCATGGAGTACAACGCTTGGGGCGCCTTCGCCAACGGGCCCAGCCATGAGCCCACTTTGGTCTACACCCGTATGCTTTCGGGCCCGATGGATTTCACGCCGGGCATCCTGAGCCTTGAGGGCCACGATCATGCGCCGCTGGCCTCCACTTTGGCCAAGCAGCTGGGGCTCTATCTGGCGATCTATTCGCCGATCCAGATGGCGGCGGACTTTATCGAGAACCTCGAAGCCCATCCCAAGGAGCTGGCCTTCATCCGCCAGGTGCCCGCCGATTGGTCGGAAAGCCATCTGATCGCAGGCGAGGTGGGCGAATACGCCATCTTCGCGCGCAAGGATCGCAATTCGGCGGACTGGTATGTCGGCGGCGTCAATGATGCCACGGCGCGCACGCTGGATCTGTCGTTCGATTTCCTCGATGCGGGCAAGAGCTACACCGCCACCATCTATAAGGATGGCGAGGGTGCGACTTACCTCACGGATGCGCGTCACAAGATCGCCTATGAAACCCGCGTGGTGAAGAAGGGCGACAAGCTCCCGCTCTGGCTGGCCCCGGGTGGCGGTGCGGCGATCCGTCTGGCGCCGGGCAAGTAAGCCTTTGAGGGCAGGGCCAGTATAGGGCTGGCCTTGCCTTCGATCCTGACGCATGGTCGCGCGCCATGACGCTCGAACAATTGCGCATTTTCGTCGAAGTGGCCGAGCGGGAGCATGTCACCCGCGCGGCTCAGATCCTCAACGTCACGCAATCGGCGGCCAGCGGGGCGATTGCCGCGCTGGAGGCCCGACACGACGTCAAGCTGTTCAACCGTGTGGGGCGCGGCATCGAGCTGACCGATGCCGGGCGCATGTTCCTTGAAGAGGCGCGCGCCGTGCTGGCGCGGGCGGCGGGGGCGGAGCTGGCGCTTTCCGAATATGGCGGGTTGAAGCGTGGCAGGCTCAGGCTGGTGGCCAGCCAGACCATCTCGGGCTACTGGCTGCCGGAACGATTGGCCGCTTTTCATCGCCGCTATCCTGACATCGAACTCTCCGTCGCCATCGCCAACACCGAGGGCGCGGCCCGCGCCGTGCAGGCGGGCGAGGCCGAACTGGGCTTTGTGGAAGGGAGCATCGACGATCCTGCTCTGGCCCATTGGCCCGTGGGCAAGGACCGCATGGTGATGGTGGGGCAGGCGCCTGTGGAGGCTGTGACCAACGCATGGCTGGCGGGCGCGCCATGGATCATGCGCGAGGAAGGATCGGGCACGCGCTCCACCTTCGAGGCGGCGATCCGCGATCGCGGGATCGATCCCGCAAGCCTGAACATCGTGCTGACCTTGCCCTCCAATGAGGCGGTGCTGGCGGCGGTGCGCGCCGGGGCTGGCTATGGCGTGCTCTCCGCGCTGGTGGTGGGGCCTGCGGTCGAGACTCACGCCTTGCAGGTGCTGCCCTTCCATCTGCCCGAGCGCCCCTTCTTCGGCATCCGCCAGAAGGAGCGCTATCGCAGCAAGGCCGCCGATGCCCTGCTGGAGGTGATCGCCACCCATGATGCGCAGCCCGAATGGGTGATCTGATCGGTTGGCGCGATCGGTATGATCGGGGGCAAAGCCGTCTGATACATCATCATCCGGGCAAGGCTGACTGAAACCTCGGAAAATGGGGCTCAATCAATCTTTCTGTGAGATTGGAATGATATAAATCCATCGTTGGAATGATTGGTCTGCCGGGTCCATCTCCCTCTTGTCCCAAGGAGGCGATCATGGTTCACGGCACATCTTTCCGGCTTCATCTGACCCGGCTGCTCCCCGGTCTGGGGCTGTGTCTTGCAGTGTCTGGCGCGGCTTACGCCCTGCAAGGCGTGGAAGAGCGCCTGCTGGGCCGCAGCTGGCTGGAGGCTCTGGTGCTGGCGATCCTGCTGGGCACCATGCTGCGCTCGCTCTGGACGCCGCATAGTCGCTGGGCTCCGGGCATCACCTTCAGCGGCAAGTTTCTGCTGGAAGCCGCCGTGGTCCTGCTGGGCGTGACGATCAGCGCCCGCACCATTCTGGCCGCTGGGCCGTTGATGCTGCTGGGGATTGCCGGTGTGGTGGCCTGTGCCATCGGGGCCAGCTTCGTGATCGGGCGACTGCTCAAACTGCCCCCGCGCATGGCGCTGCTGGTGGCTTGCGGCAATTCGATCTGCGGCAATTCGGCGATTGCGGCGGTGGCACCGGTGATCGGCGCGGATGGCGATGATGTTGCCACCTCGATCGGCTTTACCGCTGTGCTGGGCGTGGCGGTGGTGCTGGGCCTGCCGCTGCTGGGCATCGCACTGCATCTCGACGGGCTGCAATATGGCGCTCTGGCAGGGTTGACGGTCTATGCCGTGCCTCAGGTGCTGGCGGCGGCGGCGCCGCTGGGCGCGAGTGCGGTGCAGATGGGCACGCTGGTCAAGCTGGTGCGCGTGCTGATGCTGGGGCCGGTCTGCCTGCTGCTCTCGCTGGTGGCGCCGCGTCTGCGGGATGGGGCGGGCGACGTGGCGGCGAAGCGCCCGGCGCTGCATCATCTGGTGCCGTGGTTCATCATCGGCTTTCTGGGCCTGCTGGCGGCGCGCTCTTTCGCTCTGGTGCCCGATGGGCTGGTGGCCCCGGCCAGCGGGCTGGCGAGCTTCCTCACCGTGGTCTCGATGGCGGCGCTGGGGCTGGGGGTGGATGTGCGCAGCGTGGCGCAGGCCGGTGGGCGCGTCACAGGCGCCGTGGTACTCTCGCTGCTGGTGCTGGGCGGGATCAGCCTTGGCTTTATCCACGCCCTGCACATCGCCTGAAACAGGCGAAGGCCGCCCCTTTTGAAGGGGCGGCCTTCAGGCGATCAGGCCATCACCTGAAACAGCGAGCCGGGCTGGATCGTCGAGAGATATTTGGAGGCGGTGCTGGCAGCGGCCTGCTCCGCCTGCTTGCTGCCATATTTCTGCTGATCCTGATCGGTGGCCGCCGTCGTGGTGGTCGAGGTGGTGCCATCGGTGTAGGTGATCACCGTGGTCTTGATCCCGCCGCTGACGGTGACGGTTTCGGAAAGCTCGGTCTTGGTGGACGATCCGCCACCGCCAGCTCCACCCGCTCCGCCGCTGCCGCTGCCGCTGCCGCTGCTCTGAGCGCTGCTGGTGCTGGCGGAACTGTCAGATGCCGTTGCGGTGGTGGTGGCCGCCGTGCTGCTCTGGGTGCTGGTGCCTGACGACTGGGCATCCAGATCGTCCAGCGTCTTCTTCACCGCCGTGGCATCGCTGGCCGACAGCTTGCCCGAAGCGACATCTTCATCGATCTTCTGATCCAGCGCGGCACGCACCGATTTCACATCGACCGTGCCCGACGTCGATCCGCTGGCGGTGTCGGCGAAGGCATTGGCGAGATCATTCTCAACCAGCTGGGCCTTGTCGGCGGAAAGGCCGTTGGCTTCCAGCTTGGAGAGCAGGGGATTGGTCGTGTCGGCTGAGATCGCACTCAAGCTGCTGATGGCCATAGCGGATTCCTTTTTACCGTTTGCGCCAAGAACGGTATCAAATTCGCATAGTTAAGGGCAAAAACGGAGATTATGCGCGAGCCATTTTAGCCACGCCATGGCTTTGGCAGGTTTCAGCGCTCGATATGCCTCAGCCTTTCGGTGTCCTGCTCGATGCGGCTCATCATCGCGCGCTGCTGCTGCGCCATCTGCTCGACCATGCCCAGCAGCGCGGTGATGCTCTGGAAGGAGCCGAACATCTGATCGAGCGAGCTGGCGATCACGCCCAGCCCTTCACGGGCGCCCAGCAGCTTGGCTTCCGAGGCCGCGACATGGCTGCCCAGCAGCCCCATCGATTCCTCGACCTCCTCGAAGGAGCCCTTGCTCTGGTCCAGCGTGTCACGGGTGACATTGGCCAGGCTGCGCACCTCATTGGCCACCACCGCGAAGGCGCGGCCTGCTTCCCCGGCTCGTGCCGCCTCGATCCCCGCATTGAGCGAGAGCAGGTTGGTCTGCATGTTGATGTTGTCGATCACCGCGACGATTTCACGCAGCCGCTGCGTGGTGGCGGAAACGCGGCGGAATTCGGCATCGAGCAGCCCGGTGCGGTCATTGCCCGCCATTTTATGGATCTGCTCCTGCGCCTGGATGCGCATGCTCTCCACATGGCGGCGTGCCTCTTCCGTGCCGCTCACCGCCTGATCGAGTTCGAGCGTCAGGCGGCTGGCGCGGGTCACGAAATCCACCAGCCCGCCGATCAGCTTCTGGCGCAATTCATTCATCAGCCGCTGCTGGTTGAGCCGCGTTTCCACGAAATAATGCGCGAAACCGGCGTAATAGATCGGGAAGCGATCGATATAGGGATCGTGGAAGGCCTCGCCCGGTGCCACGCGGAAGAAGACCGCCGCCGTCAGCGTCAGATTGAGGTTGATGCCCAGCAATTCGCCAAAGGTGGAAAAGCCCGCCACGGGCGCTGAACCCCACAGGCCGTCCAGCTTGTGCAACTGGCCGGGGTTCTTGGTACGGCGCTGGATGCAGTCGTTCAGCACGACGCCCGCGGGTTCCGGCTTGCCTTGCAGGAAACTGGCCAGATCGCGGCGGGTCTGCTCGGCGAAATCGGTGGTGCGCACCAGATGGAGTTCGTCGCCGGCATTGACCTCGCAATAGAAGGTCACCACGCCATTCTCGATATCGATGTCCGAGGCAGAGCGCACGAACAGCTCGCCATTCATCACGATGGCGAAGTCATGGTGGCGCATGCGCTCCTTCAGCTCACGGGGCTGGCAGCGCATCATCGCGCACATGGCGTCGATCACCGGCACGATGTCCACCGTGCCCTGCTGCGCCACGGTGGTGATCTGGCGGGTTTCCACCGTGCCTTCCATCACCACCAGACTCTTGCCCACGGGCACGACATTCTGGGTCTTGAAGATGCCGAAGCGGGCATGCTCCTGCATCTTCACAAAGGCCACCAGCGCGCAATGCTGCACGAAATCCCGCCCGTCGAATAGCCATGTACCCTGCGGGTTCTTCTGCGTGGCCGAGGAGCCGCCGATAAAGATGCAGGGGAAGCGCCCGCTCTTGTAGACGGCCTCCATAAAGAAGTTTTCCGAGGCCGAGAGGCCGTCGATCAGGGTCAGGGCCAGCGTGTCGTCATGGCGGATGGGGAAGGGCGGCTGGACGCGGTCCAGATGAGCGCCGATCTCCTCCAGCCGCTGGGCCACGGGCTTTTCGGGATGGCCGGCGCGGATGTCCTCATTGGCCAGCGGAATGGAGTGGACGCTGACATCGCGCAGCAGATCGGCGCCGAAAATCTGCACCACCAGATTGTTCCAGGCGCCCTCGGCGGGGCAGTAGAGCTGGGCGGGTCTGGCCTGCGCACCGCCCGGATCACAGAGTTCGCCCGCTGTGGTCACGGCGATCAGGCGGGCAGGCGCGCTCAGCAGGCGCAGGCGTGCCACCACCTGACGGAAATCGACATGGGGCGAGATATAGGCGATCACCAGTATGGCCGGCGCCCCGGCAAAGCGGAAACTCTCGGGCGAGAGATTGCCCAGCGCGGCATCGCTGCGGATCACGCGCATGGTGGCTTCGGTCTGGGGGGCGTTGTGCGTGCCGTCCTCGGGCATGGCAGGCTCGGGCACATCCTCGTGCCACAGTTCCTCCCGCCGCCGTCTCCAGAACATGCCGAATCCTCCCAAAGGATAATGCGGCAGACTGATAAGCCAGTCCGATCAAGAAAGGCTGTGGCCGCCTTAGACACGATTACCTAGCCTTTAGGCATGTTTCGGTCAGACAATGCGGACCCATATCATCAGGATATGGTAGCGCGTTCCAAACGGTGTTGGCGCTTGCGGCTTTGCAGGGTCACATAAGGCTCCGGTTCAATCGAGGACCGGAGAGCCCCCATGCACAGCAAGCAGCATTCCAGAAACCATCATCGACAGGGCCCAGCGGTGAAGGCTGCCGCGCGCCAGCACCAGCTCCGGGTCGATTATGCTCTGGTGGCGCTGCTGGCTGCGCTGGGGGGCGGCTATATCTATCGCGCGGTCTGGCAAGCCGCCGGGGATGGCGTGCTGGCTCTGCTGGCGCCGCTGGTGGTGTTCCTCGTCGTGGCCTCGTTCTTTTCCGATGGCGGTCACGCCCGGCGCTGAGCTGCGCCGATCCTGCCCAACCCCCGGGCCGGACATGGTGCGCCATAGGGTCCCGGCTTGAAGGGCCTGTTTCTTTTCGCTTAATCAGCGGCCTCCCATGCTTTATCAGCCATGCCTCGCGTGGAGGCAGAGGGAAGGGAAGCCGGTTTGAAGGGAAGGATGCTGAGCCTGCTGGCTCTGGCCGTGCTGACGGGCTGCGCCGGCGATCAGGGCGCTTCCCCGGCCTTTTCAGGGCCGGCCCAGATCAAACCGCTGGGCCCGCCGCAACTGGGGCAAGGGCGCCATCTCTATCAGTTCGAACTGCGCGACTGGCATGGCAAGCCTCAGCCCGACCAGCCCTTTGCGCTCAGCATCCAGAATGTGAAGGGGCGCAATCTGCCTTTCGTGGCGGACCGCAAGAAGGTCTATCAGGGCGTCACCGATGCTCAGGGTCGCACGCCGGTGATCGCTCTGCCCTTCCGCATCAAGCCGGGCGACTGGCGCCTGCGCGAAAGATTCGGCTCGGGCCCTTATGGCGAGGATTTCCGGCTGACCGGCCCTTCGGGCAAGCACCCTTTGCCGGGTCTCGATTATACGCTGGTCGCCTGCGGGAAGGTGCCCCGTCATTATGAGGGCACCTCCAACGCTCAGGGCTTCACCGCCTATATTGCCAGCGAGGAGCCTGAACATCTCACCCTCTATTATCGCGGGATGGGGGATGATGACCCGGAGACGCTGATGAAGGAGGCCTGCCCGGCCTCCTCCGAAACCTCCGCCAAACCCTGAGTCTTCAGGCGGCCACCGCCACGGCATCGATGGTCTGCTCATCGCGCGCGGCATAGCGGCGGGCCAGCGTGGCGCAGACGAACAGCTGGGCCTGATGGAACAGCATCAGCGGCAGCACGATCATGCCCACCGCATGGCCGGGGAAGAGGATGGTGGCCATGGGGATGCCGCCCGCCATGCTCTTCTTCGATCCGCAGAAGACAATGGCGATCTCATCGGCCACGGAGAAGCCCAGACGGCGGCTGGCAAACGTCGTGGCGGCGATCACCAGCGCCAGCACCAGCAAGGAGAGCACCAGCACCACCGCCAGATCCGCCACCGAGAGGCGCGACCACACGCCCGCCACCATGCCCGCACTGAAAGCGGCATAGACCACCAGCAGCACCGATCCGCGATCGACCACCGAGGTCAGCGTGCGGTGGCGCAGCAGCCAGTCGCCGATCAGCGGGCGGGCGGCCTGCCCGACCACGAAGGGCAGCAGGATCTGCACGCCGATATCCTCCAGCGCATGGGCCGAAAAGCCGACGCTGGAGCCGGGCAGCAGCAGCGAGACCAGCACGGGCGTGATCACCACCCCCAGCAGGTTGGAGACCGAAGCGCTGCACAGGGCGGCGGGCACATTGCCCCGCGCGATGGAGGTAAAGGCGATGGAGCTTTGCACCGTGGAGGGCAGCAGGCAGAGATAGACAATGCCGACCAGAATATCATGCGGCAGGAAGGGCTTGAGCAAGGCCTGCAAGCCCAGCCCGATCACCGGAAAGAGGATGAAGGTGCTGGCAAAGGTCAGCCCCTGCAGCCGCCAATGGGCAAGGCCGCTCCATACCGCCTGAGGTGAAAGCCGCGCGCCATAGAGGAAGAAGAGCAGCGCCACCGCCAGAGCCACCGCCGCATCGGCGATGGGTTTGCCCGCGCCCTGCGCCGGACACAGCGCGGCCAGCCCCACCGTGCCGATCAGCATCAGCAGATAGGGATCGATGGGGGAGCGGTCGATCAGCGTGCGGAGGGTGGACATGGCGTAAACTCCCTGTTGTCTGCGGTTGGGGTTACGCCCGAGATTGGTGATGCACAATTCAGGTGACCGTGGTAACAGTCATCATGGTTCATGATAACAACGCCGGGCTGATCGCCCCCGATCTGCTGCGCGCTCTGGTTGCTGTCGCTCAGGCTGGCAGCTTTTCCGGCGCGGCGCGGGCGCTGGGCTTGCGCCAGTCCACCATCAGCCAGCAGATCAAGCGGCTGGAGGAAGCGACAGGCCGCCGCCTGCTCGATCGCGATACGCACCGCGTGGCGATCACTGCCGAGGGCGAAGCGATGCTCGATCACGCCCGTCGCGTGCTGGATGCGCATGAGCGGATGGGGCGTTACCTCTCTGGCACGCGGCTGCGCGGGCGGTTGAGGATCGGCGCTTCGGAGGATTTCGTGCTCTCCGCGCTGCCCGATGTGCTGGCCGATTTCGTGCGCCGCTCGCCGGAGGTGACGCTGGAACTCACCGCAGGTTTGAGCGAAACGCTCTATGACCAGTTCGAGGCCGGGCTGCTCGATGTGCTGGTGGTCAAGCGCTGCCGGGGCGATCAGCGCGGCACGCTGGCCTGGAGCGAGCCCATCGTCTGGCTGGGCCGCCCCGATTACCGCCCCTCTGCGGGCGAGCCTTTGCCGCTGCTGCTCTATCCCGCGCCCAGCGTCACCCGCGCCCGCGCGCTGGAGGTGCTGGAACGCCTCGGCCAGCCGTGGCGGATTGCGCTCACCAGCGCCAGCCTGACCGGGCTGACGGCGGCGGCGCGCGCAGGCATCGGCGTGTTGCCGCATTCGGCGCGGCTGATGCCGCCGGGGCTGGCTGTGGTGCAGGCGGGGCTGCCCGCGCTGCCCATGGTGGATTTCGTGGTGATCGGCCCGGGCGGGCGCCATGAACTGGCTGATGCGCTGACGGCCGCGATCCTGCAATGGGCGGCGTCAGGCCGGGCGCAGAGCCGGTAAGGCTTACGGCGTCGTATACTGTCCGCAGTCGGGCAGCGGGGCATCGGGGCGGTATTCGCCCGCGGCGGCATCGAAATGGAAGGCGCGGCGATAGGTGCAGGCCTTGTCCTCGCTCGTCACCAGATCGCGTTTGGTCAGCGGGGGCAGGGCAAGGGAATCCGCATCCCGGCTGACACCCCGCGGAAAGCTTGTGGATCTGACGTTCAGCAGCAGATCGGGCAGATCACCGGCACGGGGCCCGACGGAAAGATCGCCCGTCAGCGCATAATCATCGTGGCAGGCGCCGGCGCGCTGTTTCATATCCTTCTCGCTGAAGCAGGCGCGGATCGAGATATCGCTGCGATAGGGCACCTCCAGCACGGCCCGAGGATCGGCGCCGGGGCGCAGCAGCATCAGGCGCTGCGCCTCCACATCGGCATTGCCGCCCGAATACATCTGATGCTGCTGCACGCCGATGCTGACCAGCAGAGCGCCGCCCTTCAGCCGCAGCAGCATGGGCAACGGCTCGAAGCTGTCGTCGTCCTGATCCTCGCTCCATGTGCCGAGCGGCTGGCCCTTGCTGGTGACGGCAAAGGCGCCCTCATCCGTGGCCGAGACGCAGATCTCGCCATCCGCCGTGCAGAAGGGCGCATCCTTGCCCGCCTGCACCAGAGTCTCGAAACCGGACGGCAGGGCGGCCAGAGCGGCAAGGGCCAGCAGAAAACTCATCCTACCTCTCCCGACACGGCCTCTTCAAAAGACATCGCCCAGCGGAACATCATCGACATAGACCTGACGGCGCTTGACGTTGCGCACCTCCACCTTGCCCGTTTTAATCCCGCGCGCGATGCGTTCGTCCTCGGCCTTGTCATGGGACAGGGCATGGCGGTCCACGGCCCATATCTTGCCATCGAAGTGATAGAGGGTCGAGCCCAGAGCGGTGACGATCACGGCGTCATCGCTGTCCGGCTTGTGCATGACCACACAGTGGGCATCGGGACCGCAGGCGCTGTAATCGGCCAGCTGGTCGAAGAGGGCGGGTGGCAGCTGTGTGCCGCGTGGCAGCACGACAAGACGCGCCGGGTTCATCCGGGGGCGGGGCGGTTCCTTGTGAGGCGTCAGCTCATAGCGGCTCATCGGGCTCAGAGCATGGGCGGCGGCGGCGCGGATGGCGGGCGTTGCGCCCTGGCTGGCGAGGCGCCGGATCGCCTCCATGCCGCTCTGGCCGAAATCGAAGCGCAGGGCGCCCCAGTCGAAGTCGTCAGGCTTGAGGCGGCCATCCTCCAGCCGTGCGACCTGATCGCGTGTGGAGATGGCGGCGAAGTTCAGCAGCGGTGTGGCCAGCAGCAGCGAGGCCGCCGTCAGCGCAAAAGCCAGCCGCAGATTGGCCTGTCGCAGATGCGGGGCCGCCTCGCGCCGATAGCGCGCGATGGAGACCAGATAGGCCAGCCCATAGGCGCAGGCCATGCCGGTGAAGATCACCGCCCAGAGCCGGTCCGGCGTGATGCCATGTTGCTGGATGCGCAGGCCGGTCGAGAAAGCTGCGATCAGCGCCAGCGGCAGCATGGCAAGGCTCAGCACCCCGGCGGCGGCGCGCAGCAGGGGGCTGCGGGCTTCCCCGGCCTCTTCCTCGCCGATCACCGCATTGGTGAGGCAAAGCGCGCCGATGATGCAGCCCAGCAGGATCGGGCTGGTCGAGCGGGTGGCGTTCCACAGCGGGGCAAGGCCGGTGAAAGGGATCGCCAGCAGGAAGATCAGCAGGCCCAAAGCCAGCACCGGGGCCAGTACGGACAGCACCGTGGTCACCACGCGTTGCAGCAGGGTGAGCATGGCGGAGCGGTCGCGCAGCAGGGCGATGCCGGCGCCCAGCGCGGCGCCGGTCAGGGTGAAGGCCATCCATTCCTTGTCGAGCAGCTTCTCCAGCCCATCGATGCCGATCAGCTTGAAGAGCTGCCCCAGCAGCAGTGCCATCGCCCAGACCACGCCGACAAAGGCCCAGGCCGCCACGCCCAGCACAGCATCGGTCCAGGCATGGGGGTGCACCTCGCGATAGGAGAGGTGCCAGGCCAGCGGGCCTTGCTCTGGCTGCGCCCCGCGCCAGGCCTGAAACAGCGGCGTGGCCATGGCTACGGCCAGCGCCGCGCAGCCGATCCGCCATGGCTGGTCGGAGGCCTGAGAGGGCACATTCCAATAGACCGTCAGCCCGACCAGCGCGGCGCCGATCAGGGCGAAAGACAGGCTCCAGCGCAGGCGCGTGCGTTCGATCAGCAGCCCCAGCAGCGCGGCGGCGGTGGCCATGAAGGTTGCCGATGCCATGCGCAGATCGCGGTGATCAAGCTCGGGAAAATAGCGATCAGGCCGGGCGATCCAGTAGATCGAGAGGCCCGCGATGGCGCCAAGCAGTGTCAGGCCCCAGGCGCGCAATGGCCAGCCTTGCGGATCGTTTTCAGGCTGCGGGCCAGCCATGGGGGAGGGGCTGCTGGTCATTATGGCTTCCTTTCCGGCGCCGTCTGCTCAGGAGTAGAAGGGAATCCGGCTGAGCACATAGCCGCCACCTTTGGGAGAGAAGACCAGCTGTTCCTTGATGTCTGTCGCGTTCAGCAGATATTCGCCTTTCATCAGCGGGCCGGGGGCCTCGCCGTCATCGCTGCCGGGGCGGAAGGCGCGGATCTTGCCAGTGCGGATCGCGGCGACCACGCCGGGGGTGAAAAGCTTGTCGAAATTGGCGATGAACTGCGCGCGGGTGGCGGCGCTGCGGTTGACTGGCCCTTCCGAGAAATCCTTGAAGGGCAATTTGACCATACCGGCCACCCTGGCGCGGTCATGGGCCAGCACGGCAGAACGGAAATCACTGAAGAACGCTTTGAAGTTCTGCTGCGAGGCAACGGGCGCGGCGGCAGCCTGCTGCGCGGGCAGGGTGAGCGACAGGGGCGCAGCGAGCGCAAGCAGCGTGGCGAAACGCATGGCGGGGTTCATGCCATTCTCCTTCTGGTGACAGGTGGCAATCGGGGGGAGGCCTGCCTGTCGGGGTCGCATGGGCAGGCCCATGTCTGTTGTTGCCATGCCAGCGTATCGGGCAATTGATCGGCGATCAATTAAAAATTCCACGCTGTACATTTTTTGCGGAAACCACTATGCCTGTGGCCATGGGCAGACGATCAGACCACAGCCGCAAAGAGCTGGAACAGATGCTCATTGTTGAGGGCCACAAGCATATGGCCGATGTCGGCTTTGCCCGATTTTCGGCGCGGGAAGTGGCCAAGCGGATCGGCTATTCGATCGGCACGCTCTACAATGTGTTCGGCACCTATGATCAGCTGATCATCGCCATCAACACGCGCACCTTCGCGCTCTGGACCGACCATCTGCGCGATGCGCTGGAGCAGGGCGGGGATGACCGTATCCGCGCGCTGGTCGAGGGCTATTTCAGCTTTGCCCGGGCCAATCGCAACATCTGGATGGCGATCTATGATCACCACCTGCCGCCCGATGTCACCATTCCCGAGGAGCAGCATCTCCAGCGCGGCCAGTTGACCGAGATCGTGGTGCAGGAAATTCGCGCCGTGTTGCCCTCTGCCGAGCAGGAACAGGCGATGCGTCTGGCGCGCTCTCTGGTGGCGACGGTGCATGGGCATTGCATGTTCGACATCAACGGCTCCTTCGCCCTGATGGGCGAGAAGGAGCCGGAGGCGCTGGCCTTGGCCCGCGTGCGCGAAAGTCTGGCGGTGATACGGGCGGAAGGGTGAGGCTTTGATCGCGATAAAGCGTCTTTTGCCCATCGCCGTCATGGGGCTGATCAGTGCCTGCTCTGCGGGGCATGGCGATCATGAGGCGGCCACAACGGCTTCGCAATCGGTCTCATCGGCGGTTCCGGAAAAGGCTGCGGCGGCTGAAGCATCGGGCTTTGTTTCGCAGATCAAGGACATGTCTTTCAGCGCGGCCACAGCGCTGCCCAAGGCACCCGCCAGCGCGGCGAGTCAGGCGGATTGCGGCGGTTTTGCGCTGTCACCCCAATCCTCCGCAGCGCGAGCCTTGGCGGCGGCGGGCTGGGGCGTGACGGGTGAGGGGCGCATCGGCGCCTATCAGATCGTCAGCTTCGCAGGCGGTTTCGAGCCTGCCACCAGCGGCACATGCGAAGTGAGCAAGGGGCATCTGGCCGTCTATCAGGGCGGCAGGCTAGTGGCGCTCGCCGCTATGCGTGCCGGCGCTAAGGCGGACATCGGTCATATCGCGGGTTTCGGCAAAGTCGGGCTGCGGATCTGGGATGGCGATGTCGTCCCCATGCCGCTGGCCGATCTGCGCCTCACGGACCAAGGCTTGGTCATCGGCACTCTGGCTGCGGAGGAACAGACCTGCGGCGGCGCGGTGCCCCGGATTGATCATCTGCCTGTCACAAGGGCCCGCGCGCGCCTGATCGCTGCGGGCTGGAGCCCGATTAACCACGGCGGCCCCGGTCACCGCAGCGACAGCCGCGAGGCCGATCTGGCGCGCAAGGGCGTGATCGAGGTGGAAAGCTGCTCGGGCACGGGGTTCGGCTTTTGCAGCTATGGCTACAAGCGGGGGGCTGCCGTGCTTTCGGTCACCACATTCGGCGATGGTGAGGATCCGATCGTCTCCGATGATGCTGTGAGATGCGGCCGCTAAGGCCGCCCGAACCTTTAGCCAGCCATCGCCAGAATGCGCCGGGCCTGGATCAGGTGAGGGCGGTCGATCATCTTGCCCTCCAGTTTCAGGGCGCCCGCGCCGGGGTTGGCCGCAAAGGCGTCGACCACGGCTTGAGCATGGCGGATCTCTGCCGCGCTGGGGGTGAAGCCCTGGTTGATGGTCTCGATCTGGGCGGGGTGAATGGCCATCATGCCGGTGAAGCCGTCGCGGCGCGCCCGGGCCACATAGGCGGTGAGGCCTTCGGGATCGCTGATGCTCGGGAAGACCGTTTCGATGGGGGCTGTGTTGGCGGCATGAGCGCCGAACAGGGTGAGGCCGCGCACCATTTCGTAAGGCGCGGTGTAGCGGCCGTCGGTTTCGCGTGAGGTGGCGGCGCCGATGGCGGCGGGCAGATCCTCGGCGCCCCATGTCAGGCCGGCCAGATGCTGGCTGACCTTCTGATAACTGCCCAGTTGGAAGATGGCAGCGGGGGTTTCGGTGGCGATGGGCAGGATGGGAAGTTTTGCTGCGCCCAGCATGGTAACCAGCGCTTCGACGCTGACTGCGCCCTCGGCCTTGGGCAGCACCAGACCGTCCGGATGGAAGGGCAGGATCGCGGCCAGATCCTCGGCTGCCAGACCGCTGTCGAGCGGGTTGATCCGCACGAAGCTGGGGCAGATGCGGGGCCCGGCCAGCCATTGGGCGATATGCTCGCGCCCTTCCGCCTTCTTCTCCGGCGCGACGGAATCCTCAAGGTCGAGGATCAGCGCATCGGCGCCGCTGGCCGCCGCCTTGGCGAAACGTTCGGGCCGGTCGGCGGGGACGAAGAGCAGCGAGCGGAGTTTCATCCTTGCGCGTCCTGACCCTTGATCAGCGCCATGCGCAGGCATTCGCAGACCACCTCGTCGCGTTGGTTGAGCATGCGGTGCCGGAAGGTGACGATCCCTGCGCCGGGGCGGGATTTGCTGGGTTTCAGATCGGCTATTTCGGTCTCGGCGCGCAGGGTGTCGCCGATAAACACCGGTTTGGGCATGACCAATTTGTCATAGCCCAGATTGGCGATCAGCGTGCCCAGCGTGGTCTCGCCCACTGAAAGCCCCACCATCAGCGCGAAGGTGAAGGTGCCGTTGACGATGATCTGGCCGAACTCGCTGGCCTTGGCCGCCTCGGCATCGAGGTGCAGCGGCTGGGGGTTGTGAGTCATGGTCGAGAACAGCAGATTGTCGGTCTCGGTGACGGTGCGGCGGATTTCATGGGCGATCTGGTCGCCGATGGACCATTGATCGAAGAAACGGCCTGCCATTACTTGTCCTCCGCCTTGTCGATCTGCGCCAGCAGCGCGCCTTCGCTGACCTGAGCGCCTTCTTCGGCATCGAGTTGCGCCACCGTGCCGTCGAAGGGGGCGAGCAGGCTGTGTTCCATCTTCATGGCCTCCACGGTGAGCACCTTCTGGCCTTTGGTGACGTGCTGCCCCTGCGTGACCGCCACCGCGATGATCCGCCCCGGCATGGGCGAAAGGATCGCGCCATCGGCCAGATCCGGGCCGCCCGTGGCGGCAGCGCGCCATGGGGTGAGATGCCAGACCTGCCCGCCCTCGGCCACCAGCACGTCTTCCGCATGCTCTGCTGCGCCGGAAGGCGGCAGGGTGACGGTGACCTCATGGCCGTCGAGCAGAAAGCGGGCTTCCCGATGCGGCGGTGCATTCAGGCGAAAGCCGGAAAGCAGGCCGGGCGCCACCAAACGCGCGGCGGCGCGGGACAGCGCCTGCGCCGAGGGTTGAGGCGAGGGTAGCAGCGCATCGCCCGCCCGCGCGATCAGCCCGGTGTCGAGCCTTGCCGCGGCAAAGTCTGGATGCTCCAGCGCCTTGACCAGAAAGGCGGCGTTGGTTTTCAGCGGATGGATCACCGTGTTGCCCAGCGCCCCGGCCAACTGTCTGCGCGCGGCATCGCGATCCGGCCCATGGGCGATCACCTTGGCGATCATCGGGTCGTAGAAGGGGGAAATCTCCGCGCCTTGCTCCACGCCGGTGTCGATGCGGCAAGCGCTTTCGATATTCGTGCCGATCTCGAAGCGATCCAGCGTGCCGATGCAGGGCAGAAAGCCCTTGGCCGGGTCTTCGGCATAGAGGCGCGCTTCCATCGCCCAGCCGTTGATGGAAAGCTGATCCTGCGTGCGGGGCAGGGGCTCGCCGCTGGCCACGCGCAATTGCCATTCGACCAGATCCTGCCCGGTGATCGCCTCGGTGACGGGATGCTCCACCTGCAGGCGGGTGTTCATCTCCATAAACCAGATGCGGTCGGCGCGCAGACCCTCCGAGCCATCGGCGATAAACTCGATGGTGCCCGCGCCGACATAGTCCACCGCCTGCCCCGCGCGCACTGCCGCTGCGCAAATCGCGGCGCGCGTTTCAGCATCCATGCCCGGCGCCGGGGCTTCCTCGATCACCTTCTGGTGGCGGCGTTGCAGCGAGCAGTCGCGTTCAAAAAGATGGACGACGTTGCCATGGCTGTCGCCGAAGATCTGCACCTCGATATGGCGCGGGTTGCTGACCCATTTTTCCAGCAGCACATGATCGTTGCCGAAGCTGGCGGCAGCCTCGCGGCGGCAGGAGAGCAAGGCGTCGGCGAAATCCTCCGCCGCATCCACCTTGCGCATGCCCTTGCCGCCGCCGCCCGCCACAGCCTTGATCAGCACGGGATAGCCGATGGCATCGGCCTCGCGTTTCAGGCGGTCCTCGCTCTGGTCCTCGCCCAGATAGCCGGGGGTGGTGGGCACGCCCGCTTCCTGCATCAGCTTCTTGGCGGCATCCTTCAGCCCCATGGCGGTGATGGCGGCGGGCGGCGGGCCAACCCACACCAGCCCGGCATCGATCACGGCCTGTGCGAAGTCCGCGTTCTCGCTGAGGAAGCCATAGCCGGGATGGATGGCCTGCGCCCCCGTCTGCCGGGCAGCGGCGATGATGCGCGCGCCGTCCAGATAGCTTTCACGCGCCGGCGAAGGCCCGATATGCACCGCCTCATCGGCAAGGCGGACATGCAGGGCCTGCGCATCGGCATCGGAATAGACGGCCACGGTGCGCAGCCCCAGTCGACGCGCGGTGCGGATGATGCGGCAGGCGATTTCGCCGCGATTGGCGATCAGGATGGAGGTGAGCATTGGGTTTATCCTTCCATCACATCCGGAACACGCCGAATTTCGCGGCTTCGGGCACGGGCGCGTTCAGCGTGGCGGCAAAGGCCAGACCCAGCACGTCACGCGTCTGGGCCGGGTCGATGATGCCATCGTCCCACAGGCGCGCGGTGGCGTAATAGGGGTTGCCTTCCTGCTCGAACCGGTCGCGGATCGGGGCCTTGAAGGCCTCGGCCTGTTCTGGAGTCCAGCTCGCGGCGTCGCGGTGGACGGTGGCCAGCACGCTGGCGGCCTGCTCGCCGCCCATCACGCTGATGCGCGCGTTGGGCCAGGTGAAGAGGAAGCGCGGCTGATAGGCCCGCCCGCACATGCCGTAATTGCCAGCGCCGAAGCTGCCGCCGATCAGCACGGTGATCTTGGGCACAGAGGCCGTGGCAACGGCGGTTACCAGCTTGGCGCCATGCTTGGCGATGCCCTCGGCCTCATATTTGCCGCCGACCATAAAGCCGGAAATGTTTTGCAAAAACAGCAGCGGAATCCGGCGCTGGCAGGCCAGTTCGATAAAATGCGCGCCTTTCAAGGCGCTTTCGCTGAACAGCACGCCATTGTTGGCCAGCACTGCCACCGGAAGCCCGTGGATATGCGCAAAGCCGCAGACCAGCGTGGTGCCATAGAGCGGCTTGAACTCATGGAATTCGCTGCCATCCACGATGCGGGCGATCACCTCGCGCACATCATAGGGCGCGCGCACATCCTGCGGGATGATGCCGTAAAGCTCTTGCGGATCGTACTTCGGCGGCTTGGGCGCGCGCAGATTGAGGGTGATCGGCGGGGCGGGCGGGAAGGTGGAAACAATGTCGCGCAGGATCGAGAGCGCATGCTCATCATTCTCCGCGACATGATCGACCACGCCGGACTTGCGGCCATGCAGATCGCCGCCGCCCAGATCCTCGGCGGAGATCACTTCGCCCGTCGCGGCCTGCACCAGCGGGGGGCCGGCGAGGAAGATCGTGCCCTGATGGCGCACGATCACGCTTTCGTCGCACATGGCGGGCACATAGGCGCCGCCCGCCGTGCAGCTGCCCATCACGCAGGCGATCTGCGGAATGCCCTGCGCCGACATTTGCGCCTGATTGAAGAAGATGCGCCCGAAATGATCGCGGTCGGGGAAGACCTCGGCCTGGTTGGGCAGGTTGGCGCCGCCCGAGTCCACCAGATAGAGGCAGGGCAGGCGGTTCTCCAGCGCGATCTCCTGAGCGCGCAGATGCTTCTTCACCGAGAGCGGGAAATAGGTGCCGCCCTTCACGGTGGCATCGTTGCAGGCGATCATCACCTGACGCCCGGAGACGTATCCAATCCCGGCGATGATCCCGGCGCCGGGCACCTCATCGTTGTAAAGGCCATTGGCGGCCAGCTGCCCGATCTCCAGAAAAGGGCTGCCCGGATCGAGCAGGCGTTCCACCCGCTCACGGGGCAGCAGCTTGCCGCGCGCGACATGCTTGGCGCGGGCGGAGTCTGAACCGCCCGCTGCGGCTGCTGCCACCTTCTCGCGCAGCTCTTGCGCCAAAGCGCGGTTGTGATCGGCGTGGGTGGCGGCTGACAGCTTGCTGTCGATAACAGGCGCGCTCATCAGCCGATCAACTCCCGCCCGATCAGCATGCGCCGGATCTCATTGGTCCCGGCGCCGATGTCGAGCAATTTGGCATCGCGCAGAAAACGCTCCACCGGCCAGTCCTTCGTATAGCCCGCGCCGCCCAGCGCCTGCACCGCTTCCAGCGCGGTCTTCACGGCATTCTCGCTGGCCAGCAGGATCGCGCCCGCCGCATCGAAGCGGGTGGTGCGCCCCGCGTCGCAAGCTTTGGCCACGGCATAGACATAGGCCCGCGCGGAATTGAGCGCCACATACATATCGGCCACCTTGGCCTGCATCAGCTGGAACGTGCCGATGGCCTTGCCGAACTGCTTGCGCTCCCGCACATAGGGCAGCACCACATCGAGGCAGGCCTGCATGATGCCCAGCTGGATGCCCGCCAGCACGGTGCGCTCATAATCGAGGCCCGACATCAGAACACCCGCGCCACCGTTCAGCGGCCCCATGATGTTCTCTTCGGGGACCTCGCAATCCTCGAACACCAGTTCCGCCGTGGGCGAGCCGCGCATGCCCATCTTGTCGATCTTCTGGCCGATGGAGAAGCCCTGAAAATCCTTCTCGATCAGGAAGGTGGTGATGCCTTTGGAACCCTCACCAGTCTTGGCGTAAACCACCAGCGTATCGGCATAGGCGGCATTGGTGATCCAGAATTTGGTGCCGTTGAGGATGTAGCGGTCACCCTTTTTCTCGGCCTTCAGCTTCATCGAGACCACATCGGAGCCCGCGCCAGCTTCGGACATGGCCAGAGAGCCGACGTGCTCACCCGAAATCAGCTTGGGCAGATATTTGGCCTTCTGCGCCTCATTGCCCCAGCGGCGGATCTGATTGACGCAGAGGTTGGAATGCGCGCCATAGCTCAGGCCGATGGAGGCCGAGGCGCGGGCCACTTCCTCCTGCGCCACCACATGCTCCAGATAGCCCAGACCGAGCCCGCCGAACACTTCCTCCACGGTGATGCCATGCAGGCCCAGTGCGCCCATTTCGGGCCACAGGTCACGCGGGAACCAGTCCTCCGCATCGATCTTCGCCGCCAGCGGAGCGATGCGCTCGGCGGCGAAGCGGGTGGTGCTTTCGCGGATCATATCGGCATTTTCACCGAGCCCGAAATCGAAATCACTCACGGCATCTCTCCTCTTTTGCAGCAGGTTAACGTGCCGGGCGCATCGAGGGAAATTGAAGTTTGTGCCGGTACTGCATTGATCGTATCTATGAAGTCAATATCCGCCCAGCAGAAGTCCGCAGCATGTTCGACCGTTATCTGATCCGCTATTTCCTCGCCGTGGTGGATCACGGCAGCTTTTCCCGCGCGGCGGCGGCCTGCCATGTCACGCAGCCGACGCTCTCGGTGGGCATCGGCAAGCTGGAGCGCGCGCTGGAGAATGTGCTGCTGATCCGTTCCAACCAGCGGGTGGAACTGACCGAGGCAGGCGCGCGCTTCCTGCCCCATGCGCGGCGGATCGAGCGGGCCTTCAACGTGGCGACGCAGGATATGATCGGGGCTGCCGATCTGCCCGTGCTGCGCCTCGGCGTGCTGAGCAGCATTCCCGATGTCGTGGTGGCCGATGCCGTGGCGGAAACGCGCCCTACCGAAAGCCACCGCTTCGAACTGCTGTTTGGCGATGAGCGGGAATTGCTCAGCCATCTGGCCAAGGGGCGGATCGATCTGGCGCTGACTTTGGTGGATCGCGGCTCAAAGCGCTTTCTGGAACGGGTGATCCTGACAGAGGGTTATGCGCTGGCCATCCCCGCCACGCATCCTCTGGCAGGCGAGGCCGAGATCACCGCCGAACAACTGGCCCATGAGGTGATGATCGTGCGCCGCCATTGCGAGGCGCTCTCCGAAACCAGCCGCTTTTTTACCGAGCGCGGCGTGCGCCCGCATTTCGCGCTGCGCTCGACCAATGATGACCGGGTGCTGCAAATGGTTGCAGCGGGGCTGGGCATCACGGTGATGCCGCGCAGCCATCGCCATGAAGGCGTGGCGCGGCCCGGGCTGAAAGGCTTCAAGGCCCAGCGCAGGATCGGCCTGATGGCGGGGCATGACAGCGAGCATCTCTTTGCCGATCCGCCCGCCTTGATCGCTGCGCTTTCGCGCAAGCTTGGCGGTGAGGCATAGGCACTAGCAGGGGCCGCTCGAAATCACCGCGCCTCTTGCACATACCCTTTCAGGCTTTGCAGAAAGCCGTCGATCCGCGTCTGGAGCGCAGCCATATCGTCACTCTGGAGGTCGATCTCTTCCAGCCTTCTGCGTAAGGCTGCGGCGTTCTCGCGCTCGGCCCCAAACATATCGAGCGTCGCCACCAGATCCAGCATCGACAGATATTTGTGGACGCGCAACAGCGCGCTGAAGGCCCCGGATATGGGCTCGATCAGCGAGGGATCGCTGCGCCAGTCGCGCCCTGCGAAGAGCGCGGTCGCCCGCTGCCCGGCGCCCAGACAATCGAAGCTGATGCAGCCGTGAAAACCAAGATCGGCGCGCCGGGCGTGGATCGTGCAGCCGCCATCCGCATGGAGGTTCGGGCAAGCCTGACCGGCCTCCTTGTCGATCGCGAACTGGCTTGAGCGGTCAAAGGCCAGCGCCATGCAGCACAGCGCCGCGCAATGCGTGCAATCAGGCAGAAGGCTGATGTCCTTCATCGCAGCGTTCCATATCGCACGCCGCCATGGCCCGGCAAAGGGAGGGACAGGTCTGTTTCCATCGCTGCCGCCTATAGCCGCCGATCATCAAACCACCAACGGGCATCCGCTTTGGTGATGATCCGGCGGGATGGCCGATGCTGCCACCGGCCTCCCGCCTTATGTCAGATATGGCGTGTCAGATCTGGCCGGCGTGCCAATCCGCATAGCTTCGCGAACTGGCCAGCGTGGCGATCTGATCGGCCCTCAGGGGCGAGGTGTCATCGGTGCGAATGGCATAGCGCCAGCGCTCCGCCGGTTCCGCCGCCATCACGATGCCGACGAGCCGCCCAAGCGAGCCCGCATCGACGGAATCGCCGCGAAAGCCGGTTTCGGCACCGTTCTGGTCATCAAAGGCCAGCAATGTTGCGGGTATGCTGAAACTGATATCTGCCATGACCGTCACCCCTTCTGTTTTTCAGCCTGATGGTGCTGGAAACGCCGAAGGAGCGCAAGATATCGAATCCTCATTGTATCGATAGGAATGCACGGCACGCCCGAGCCGCGTCGTCGATCGCGCGCTGGAGGGCTAGATCAGCTCTTTCAGCGCCTGTTCCGCATCGGCCAGCCGGTCGAGGTCCGGCCTGGCGCCGGCTTCGATCAGCTTGCGGCCCTGCACATAGTCCTTGACCCGATTGACGCAGTCGAGCGCCAGCAGCACCCCCTCCTGCAGATAGGCCACCGAGAAGGAACGGCTGGCCGGATCGCCGCGGATAATCGCCTGATCATAGCCGCGATTGATCCCGGCGGTCTGCAGCTTGAGGTCATACTGGTTGGACCAGAACCACGGAAAAGCGCGATAGGGCTGCGGATCGCCGCAGATCGCCTTGGCGACGCATGTGGCCATATCATTGGCGTTCTGCACCGATTCCACCCGCATCACCGCACCCCCGGCAAAGCCGCAGGCGAAAGCCGCGCAGTCGCCGATCGCGAAGACATCGGGCAGGGAGGTGCGGCACAGATCATCGACCTCCACGCCATTCGCGCCCTTGGCTCCGGCTGCGATCAGTGGGGCGACCGCAGGCACGATGCCGATGCCGACAATCACCGCCTCGGCAGGAACGACCACGCCATCGCCGAGCCTCACGCCGGTGACATGTCCATCCTTGCCCTCAAGCCCATCGACGGCCGCACCCATGCGCAGATCCACACCATGCGCCCGATGCTCGGCCTGATAGAAGGCGGAGAGATCCTCGCCCGCGACGCGCGCCAGCACGCGCGGCAAGGCTTCGAGCAAACTCACGCTCAGGCCTGCCTTGGTGAGCACGGCGGCTGCTTCCAGCCCGATATAGCCGCCGCCGATCACCACGACGGTTTTGATCCCGCCGTCAACCTCGGCCATCAGCCGGTCGCAATCCTCGCGGGTGCGCACGCTGTGGACGCCGGCAAGATCTGACCCCGCACAGGACAGGCGACGCGGATCGCCACCGGTGGCCCAGACCAGCTGGCCATAGCCATGGCTCTGCCCATCGGACAGCGTCAAAACCTTGGTCTGCGGATCGACCGCTGTGACCTCGGTGCCCAGACGGAAGGCGATGGCCTTCTCCGCCCAGAAGGCGGGCGGGCGGATCAGGATGCGCTCGAAGCTTTTCTCGCGGGCGAAATACTCCTTGGAGAGGGGCGGGCGCTCATAGGGGTACTCCGGTTCGCGCCCGATCACGGTGATCGTTCCCGCAAAGCCGTTCTGGCGCAAAGCGATGGCGCATTGCGCCCCGCCATGCCCGGCCCCCACGATGACAACCTCCGATTTATCCATGGCTCTGCGCCTCCAGAAAGGCGGTGAGGGTTGCGGCCAGCGCTTCGGGCGCTTCGAGCGGCGCCAGATGTGCGGCCTCCAGCGACACATGCGCCGCGCCGGGGATCAGGGCGAGGAGATGCTCGCCATGGCCAGCGAAGGGCGTCGATGTGTCGCGGGTGCCGGTGATGACCAGCGTCGGGCTGGCAATGGCGGAGATGCGGCCAGCCAGATCCATATCGCGGATCGCCGCGCCGCATCCGGCATAGCCCTGCGCATCCATCGCGATCAACTGGCGCCGCACGCTTTCGAACACCGCAGGCCGGGCCGCATCGGACAGGAAGCGCCCCATCGCCAGATCGGCGATGGCGGCCATGCCCTGCGCGCGCACCTTGGTGATGCGGTCATCCCACGATTGGCTGTCCATGGTGGCGGAGGTGCAGATCAGCGCCAGCTTTTCCAGCCTTTCAGGGGCCAGCAAAGCCAGTTCCATCCCGATCATGCCGCCCAGCGACACACCTGCGAGCGAAAAGCGATGCAGCCCGGCAGCATCGGCCACCGTCAGCACATCCTGCGCCAGAAGCGGCAGGGACCAATCCCCCGGCGCGGCGGGGGAGGCGCCATGACCGCGCGTGTCGATCCGCAGCAGGGCGAAGTTATCGCGCAGATGAGGCAGAACCTCATCCCACAGATCCATATCCGTGCCGATCGAATTGAGCAGCACCAGCGCCGGAGCATCGTCCCTGCCGTCACGCTTCCAATACAGGCGCCCGCCGGGCACATCGGTAAAAGCCATGGGTCAATCCTCCGGGGCGATGGTGACGCGCAGGCCGTCAAGCCCGGCGGTCATGGCGATCTGGCACGACAGGCGCGATCCTGCCGAGCGATGATCGCTGGAATCGAGCAGATCGTCCTCATCCTCGCCGGGTTGGCCGGTCGCCGCGAGCCATGGGGCATCGACGAAGACATGACAGGTGGCGCAAGAGCAATTGCCGCCGCACATGGCCAGCAATTCGTCAAAGCCATTGTCGCGGATGGCTTCCATCACGGACATCCCTTCCGAGACCTCGACAGCGGTTTTGTCGCCCGAGCGGTTGACGATAATCAGTGTGGGCACGTTGCGGGTTCCTGTTGTTCAACGCGGGTTTTCAAAAGGGCGAAGGCGCTTCAGCCCAGATCGCCACCGGCCACCATCAGGATCGAGCCGGTGATGTAGCTGGCCTCGTCAGAGGCGAGGAACAGGATCGGCGCGATCTGCTCGTCCAGCGTGCCATAGCGTTTCATAAAGGCCGATGAAGTCACCTGAGCCACCGCCTCGGCCATCCATGCCTGTTCCCGGGCATTGTCGCCCTCGGCGTTGCGGGGCACGCGGCGCGGCGGGGCGCTTGTGCCGCCCGGCGCGGTGGCCACCACGCGGATGCCCGCCTCGGCATATTCCATGGCCAGCGCCTGCGTCAGCCCGTTGATGCCGCCCTTGGCTGCCGAATAGGGCACACGGCGAATGCCGCGCGTGGCATTGGAGGAAACATTGACGATGGTGCCACTGCCCTGAGCCAGCATGGCGGGCAGCGCCGCATGGCAGCAGTAAAGCGTGGGCATCAGCGAGCGGCGGATTTCAGCATCGATCTGCGCGGGTTCGAAATCGGCATAGGGTCGCATGCGGATCGCGCCGCCGACATTGTTGACCAGCACATCGATGCGCCCGAAAGCTGCGATGGTCGCCGCCATGGCCTGCGCCGCGCCTTCATGGGTTTCAAGATCGCAGCGCACAGAGATGGCCTGCCCACCAGCGCTGGTGATTGCCTGTTCGACCTCGGTGACGAAGTCGGCGCGGTCCACAAGGACGAGCTTCGCCCCTTCCGCCGCCGCGCGCGTGGCCACACCCGCGCCGATGCCCTGTGCCGCGCCGGTCACCACCATGACCTTGCCGGCAAAGCGTTGTTGAAAGATCACCGCTCCGGCTCCTCAGATATGGTAGATGTCGATGACCTGATGGATGTAATCATCCTTCAGGACGATGGTCTTCTTCAGGATTTTGAGCGCTTCATCTGCCGTATCCAGCGTCAGGAAGGTGGTTCCGAAGAATTGATCCGTATGCTGGTAGCGATGGCTCAGCGTATGCCAGTTGTAGCGCAGGTCGATTGCGCCATCGCGGTGATCGAGGACTTCGATGTTGGCGATGAAATGGGATGTCCGCGCCTCGGGCGTGCTGGCCGAGGAGCGCTCGGTCTTCAGGCGATAGACGCGGTCTTCCAGCCCCTTGCGGTTGCCGTAATAGATCAGCGAGATCTGGCTCTGCGGATCGGTGGTGAGCGCATCGTCATCGGTCCAGGAGGGCATCCAGTATTCGACGCCTTCGGCATAGCAGTCCAGCCATGCGTCAAACGCGCGATCATCGAGCAGGCGGGCCTCGCGATAGAGGAAGGCGCAGATGTCGGCATAGGCCAACGCTTGTTCAGCCAGAAGTGTCATTCTGCCGCCTCCATCATGGGCCGGGCATCCCGGGCAAGGCCATCCAGCATGATCCGGGCCCAGAACTCATGCTGGCGCACGAAGAGGCCTTCATCCTCGCTGCGCTCGCTCGACAGCAGCGGGTTCATGCCCATGGCCGCCGCATTGGCATCGGGCCCGTCGATCCAGCGCAGGGCGCCACGGCTCAGGTCATTCCACAAGGCGCCCGCGCCTTCATAGGCCGACTGGCAGCTGCGGAATTCCTCCAGATCGTCGGGCGTGCCCATGCCGGTGACATTGAAGAAGTCCTCATATTGCCGGATGCGATGGGCGCGATCCTCCGCGCTTTCGCCCTTGGGGGCGTAGCAATAGATCGTCACCTCGGTGGTGTGGACATCGATGGGGCGCACCACCCGGATCTGGGTGGAGAACTGATCCATCAGGAAGACGTTGGGGTAAAGCGCCAGATTGCGCGTCTGCTCCAGAATGAAACGCGCCTTGTCTGCGCCCAGACGCTCCTCCAGCTGGCCCTTCAGATGCCAGACCGGGCGCACCTCGGGATTGAGCACCTGGGTCCAGAGCAGGATATGACCATGCTCGAAGCCATAGACGCCGCTGGCGGGCGCCTTCGACCAGCCATTGGCATCGACGGCTTTGGTGCCCCCCTCGGCGCGGCGACCCATGGTGGACTGGTAATTCTCATGGACGGAGCTGACGTGATAGCCGTCGCAGCCGTTTTCCATCTGCATCTTCCAGTTGCCGTCGAAGGTGTAGGTGGAGTTGCCGGTCAGCACCTCCAGACCTTCGGGCGCCTGATCGACCATCTGGTCGATGATGACTTTGGTTTCACCCAGATGATCTTCCAGAGAAACCACATCATGGTTGAGAGAGCCGAAGATAAAGCCGCGATAACTTTCCACGCGTACCATCGTCAGATCATGCGATCCTTCATGGTTGAAGCTTTCCGGATAGGCCCCGCTGCTGGCATCCTTGGCGCGCAGCAATTTGCCGTCGGTCTTGAAGCTCCAGCCGTGGAAGGGGCAGACGAAGAGCGGCTGGTTGCCCCGCTTGCGGCGACACAGCTTGGCGCCGCGATGGGCGCAGGCATTGACCATGCCGTTCAGGCCGCCATCCTTGCCGCGCGTCAGGATGATGGGGGTGCGGCCGATCCAGGCGGTGAGGTAATCATTCTTCTTCTCGATCTGGCTTTCATGGGCCAGATAGACCCAGTTGCTCTCGAAGATGTATTTCATCTCCAGCTCGAACAATTCGGGATCGGTGAAGACATCGCGGCGGCAGCGGAAGATGCCGGTCTTCGGATCGTCGACCACGGCGCTTGAAATGCGCTGCATCAGATGGTCATGCATGGTGCTCTCTCCCGATGGCGCCGTCAGGCGTTTTCTGCAGCTTTGACTTCGGCGCGGGTGCGAGCCGAGAAGCCTTCGTCGCCTTCATCATGGGCGCGCTGCAGCTGGAAATTGAAGGCGATATAGGCGCTGTCACCCTGACGGCTGGGCACGGGCAGCAGGCCCTCGCGGGTGCCGAAAGCGAAATCGTCGGCAGCAAAGGGATCGTCGCCGAAATTGATCTGCGTGGTCAGCGTGCGATAGCCGGGCGCCTCGATGAAGAAATGGACATGGGCCGGGCGATTGCCATGGCGGCCCAGCGCCTGCATCAGCTGATCGGTCGCGCCGCCGGGGGGCACCGAATAGCCGCTGGGCTGCTTGGAATGGAAGGCATAGCGGCCATCGTCACCCAGCTTGATGCGGCGGCGGTTGTTGAAGGGCGTCTGCTCGCTAGTGGGGTCGAAATGCGAGTACCAGCCCTTGGAATTGGCATGCCAGACATGGACGATGGCATCCTTGACCGCCTCGCCATCGGGGCCGGTGACGGAACCCGTCATATGCAGCACCTGCGTGCCCTCATCGGGATCGGTGCTGAGGTTGACATTGCCCTCGACCAGCGGGGCGCCCGCCACATAGAGCGGCCCCTCGATGGTGCGCGGCGTGCCGCCCGACAGGCCCGCCTCGGCATCCTTGGCGTCCATATAGAGGTCGAGGAAGTGCTCAAGCCCGGTGCCGGGCATGATCAGGCCGAATTCGCCCGCGCCATCGGCCAGGAATTTGACGGCCAGCCAGAACTCGCTTTCCGAGATGTCATGGCGCACGATCAGTTCCATCATGCTTTGCGTGAAGTCGCGCATGATCGCCTTGAGGCGTGGATTGCCGCCGCTTTCGTTCACGCCCGAGGCGCGGTCGAGCAGCTGCTGGATTTCGGGGGTCTTTACGAAGCTGACGTCCATTTTATTCTCTCCCAATGTCAGTTGATGCCAGTGTTCAGCGATCATCCTCATGGATCGACGAGGGGTGGCGGCAGAGCGGTGTCACGCTCAGGGTCATGAAGGGGAACAGCGGCAGCGCCATCAGCGTGTCGTGAAGCGCGGCATTGCTCTCGACATCGAAGATCGAGACATTCGAATAGAGCCCGACCTTGCGCCAGATATGCCGCCAGACGCCGGACGCCTGAAGCTTCTGGAAAAAAGCCTTTTCTTCGGCCTTGATCCGCGCGGCTTCGGCGGGGTCGAAGTCATTCGGAATGTTGACGTCCATTTCGACCATGAACAGCATGGTGGTCAGGCTCCTGTGCTCAGCGCGTGAAGGGTGGGGGCGGTGCGGTCGCGGCGGAAATGGGCCAGCTTGTCCTCGTCCAGCGCGATGCCGAGGCCCGGGGCGGTCGGCACCTCCAGCGAGAAATCGCGGTAGACCGGTGCTTGGGTGAGGATCTCCGCCGTCTGGAGCAGGGGGCCGAAGAGTTCGGTGCCCCAGGCCAGTTCGGGCAGGGTGGCGAAGAGATGGGCCGAGGCGATGGTGCCCACGCTGCCTTCCAGCATCGTGCCGCCATAAAGGCCGATCCCGGCTGCCGCGGCGATGGCGGCGACCTCTGCCGTGGCGAAAAGTCCGCCCGATTGCGCGATTTTCAGCGCAAAGACCCCGGCGGCATGGGCCGAGGCGATGCGCAGCGCGCTGCGGGGGCCTTGCAGCGCCTCATCGGCCATAAGCGGCACCGGCTGGGCGGCGGAGAGGCGGGCCATGGCGGCGATGTCGTCCCCGGCGATGGGCTGCTCGACCAGATTGCAGCCCACATCATGCAGCATGGCCATACCCAGCCTGGCCTGCGCTTCGGACCAGTTCTGGTTCACATCGACGCGCACGCTGGCGCGGTCGCCCAGCGCCTTGCAGATGGCGCCAACATGGGCGACATCCTCGCGCACGCTGCGCTTGCCGATCTTCAGCTTGAAGATGCGGTGGCGGCGCTGGGCCAGCATCTCCTCGCCCTCGGCGATGTCACGCAATGTGTCGCCGCTGGCCAGCGTCCAGGCGACGGGCAGGCTGCTGCGTCGGCGGCCACCGCCGATCAGTTCGGAGACCGGCACGCCAAGGCGCTTGCCCGCCATATCCAGCAAGGCGGTTTCCACCGCGCATTTGGCGAAGTGATTGCCGCGCACGCCTGTGGCGACCTTCGCCATCGTCGCGCCGACCTGCGCGATGTCGCAGCCTTGCAGGATGGGGAGGATGTAGGTGTCGATCGCCGATTTGATGCTTTCGGGGCTTTCCTCGCCATAGCTCAGCCCGCCGATGGTGGTGCCTTCGCCAAGGCCTTCCACGCCGTCGTTGTCGGCCAGCCGGACGATCACCATCGACTGGACATGCATGGTGGCCATGGCCAGAACATGGGGCCGGATTGTCGGGACATCGACAATGAAGGTATCGGCTCGATCCAACGCGGCCATTGCGGCGACTCTCCAGAATGCTTAAGGTCTGCGCTTGAGATATGCCGCTGCCGAGGCTTGTTCAAAGATCAATAAGGTTTCAGGCAGATACCTTGGAGGTATTTTGTGATCGATCTGCGCCTGTTGCGCTATTTTGTGGCCGTGGCTGACGAGGGCAATTTCAACCGTGCGGCCGAAAGGCTGCATATCGCCCAGCCGCCGCTGTCACGCGCGATCCAGCAGCTTGAGGCGCATGTTGGCGCGCAACTGATCGACCGTGCGATCAGGCCGCCCCGGCTGACGGCGGTCGGCAGGCTGCTCTATGCGCAGGCGCAGCAAATGCTGACCCGCATGGATGATGTGGAGGCCATGGTGAAAGCCGCTGCGCTGAGCGAGCGGCGCCATCTGGTGATCGGCTTTGTTGCCTCGACGATCTATGCCCGCTTGCCCGAGCTGATCCGCGAATTCCGCAAGGCGGCCGAGAATGTTGAGCTGGTGCTGGTCGAAAGCTCGTCGCTGGAGCAGATTGCGGCGCTGAAGGATGGGCGGATCGATGTGGGGTTTGGCCGCATCCGCTTTGAGGACCCGGCGGTCAGCCGCATCATCCTGCGCGATGAGAAGCTGATCGCTGCCTTTCCGGTGGATCACCCGCTGGCGCAAGGGGAGGGGCCGATCTCGCTGCGCGATCTGGCCGATCAGCCGCAGATCGTCTATCCGCGCGCGCCCAGGCCAAGCTATGCCGATCAGGTGATCTCGCTGTTTCGCGACCACGCGATTGAGCCGCGCATCGTGCATGAGGTGCGCGAATTGCAGATCGCGATCGGTCTTGTCGCGGCGGAGGAGGGGATCGCCATCGTGCCCGAATCGGTGCGGCGTGCGCGCAGCCATGACGTGGCCTTCCGCGATCTGCAGGAGGCCGCCACATCGCCGATCATCATGAGCCACCGTAAAGGCGATCACTCGCCCGAACTGACGCTGATGGCGACGGTGATCGCGCGCCAGTATGAGCGCTGGGCTTATCCCGTTCCGGCGGCGCTGCTGGCGCAGGAGGGCGATCTTTGATGGAGTGCCTCTTGCGGCATGCGTCGAAATCCAGCGCAATGTTATTATGACGGAACGATGCAATCCGTGTCTGGCGCTGGAAATGCGATTGCTCTTGGGGGCAGGCTGGGTGTTCTGGAATGACGCAAAAGTCATGGCATCGGGAATATCCGGTTTCAGGCGAGAACTGGCTGCCCTCGACCAGATCGCAGCGCTCGGACGTGGTGACGCGAAGGGTTGAAGCTGATAATGCGGTCCCGCCCCATGATGTTGGGTCTTGGCGATGAGCGGAGCTGGACATTGAACGCATATGTTGCCTTGCTACGCGCCGTGAATGTTGGCGGCACCGGCAAACTGCCGATGGCAACTCTGGCTCATATGTGTTCGGCGGCTGGGTTTGAGGCGGTGAAAACCTATATCGCCAGCGGTAATGTCGTCTTTCGAAGCGATGGCTCGGAGGATCAGGTGCGGTCTGCCCTTGAAGAAAAGCTACACGCTTATGCCGGCAAAAGCGTGGGTGTGATCGTCCGAACTGCGGCAGAGATTGCCGACACGCTTGGCCGTAATCCCTTCCCGGACTCGCCCGGCAACCGCGTCATGGCACTGTTCTCTGACGAAACGCTTCCCGCCGATCCACTCGATGGCGTGACCGGGCTTAAGAATGAGCAGCTTCGCTTGGGAAAGCGTGAGGTGTTCATCTTCTATCCGGACGGGATGGCGGACACTCGGCTACGCATACCCTGCGATAAGCGTGGTACGGCGCGAAATATGAACACCGTCGCCAAGCTGGCGGACATGGCTGCGGCGGTCCTTTAAGTCTGAAAGAGCGTTGTCGGTGGTGGGGCTGGCCCCGCGCGCATATGCTCAGGCCAAGAGGAATTGCAGGATCGTCTCGGCCTGACCGGGGATGAAATGGCGGGCTTCGGGCAGGAAGCGGATTTGCGCCTCGGGGAGGAGGCGTTCCAGCCGCTCGCGACTTTCCCGGGAATCGAGCAGCACATCGCGTCCACCCAGAATCGCCAGCAGCGGCATGCGCAAACCGGCCAGCGCATCATCCTGAAACACGGGTGGGTGCAGCGCCTGCAGCCGGGCGCTTTGGCCGATCAGCCGCATCAGATCGACAATCGCTTGCGCGAGCGGTTCCAGTCCTGCTCGTTCCGGCCCGATCACCATCGCCCTGATCCGGCGCATGCCCCATGGTCCGAGCAACATCAGCGGCAAGGCTTTGAGCAGGAATTTCCTCTGGCGTCCGATGCCCGTGGGGCAGAGGAGCGCCAGGCTGGTCACCCGATCCGGGCGCCGGATCGCGTAATCAAGCGCGATCCACCCGCCCAGCGACACGCCGACAACAGCGGCCTGCTTCAGCCCAAGCCCATTCAGCACATCGTCGAGCCAGAGTGTATAGGCGTCGCCCGTGAAAGGAGGCTGAGAAGGCGCGCTCAGCCCCGGTTGGCCGATCAGATCGAGTGCGTAGACCCGAAACTTTTGCGACCACAATGCCGCATCCGGCAGCCATGAGGCTGCATTGGCTTGCATGCCATGCAGCAGGATTAACGGGGGCGCTTGCTCCGGCCCGCAGGCAAGAACAAAGGTCTCGCCCTGGCGCGTGGGCAGCAGATGCTGCGCATGGTCGATCGGCCAGGATGCGAGCAGGGCGCGATAGCGCTCCAACACCTGCCGCCGCGCGCCTTCGCTCTTGAAGACGGCGCTCATGCCGGGGCGCCACGAAAGATGTCGAAAGCCTGTAGCAGCGCTGCTGTATCGGCGGGCTCGGCAATGATCACGATCTTGAGATGGCTTGCCGCAGGATCGAATGCGGTTTCCAGATGCACGGGCGTGGAAGATGCGTCGCGCGCGATCAGCATGGCCTGCAGGGCAGCGGTCACCCGGGTGGCCTGATCCCGCGAGGCGTCGGGCATATCGACGATCGAGGTGACGCGCACCGGCCTGACGCTCTGTTCGGGCGGAACACCGGCAAAGGCATCGAGATCGCCGCGCAAGATGCGGTAGGATTTGCCGATTTTTGTGGCGCGCAACCGTTCCGCCGCGATCAGCCGCAGAACGGTTTTGGGATGCAGCCCGAGGCGGTCGGCCACCTGATCGACGGTGAAAAAGGTCTGCGACATGGTGCTTCCTGATGAGGATGCCATGTCTAAAATATTACCTGATTTGGAGTCAATGGGGAACTATATGGACAAATATGCTTCCGGCACAACCTCGCGGCGAGAGGCGCGATAGCATTCCGGAGGATATATCCGATGGGTTGGAGGCTGATAATAAAGCCTTCTCAAGCCCTTGAGGTATCCCGCCAACTTACGCCTTATCACGCTTGGCTCAGCACCCGCGCGATACCCAGTTGGCCCGCGCTATAGTGGCCCTTGTTGAGCATGGTCTGCGCCAAATCCTCGGCCTGCCTGTTGCCCAGCCTTACGAGGGTGGAGAACTGGCGCAACATCTCGAGCCGTGGATTGGCCAGCGGCCGGGCGACATCGACATTGCCGACAAACCATTGCCACGCCCGCCCCAGCACGCCGCGCGGCGGCCCCATGCGCAGGGCTTCCTCTCGGGCAAGCTGGACCACGCGGTAGGAGAGGGGGTCGAGCGTTTCGGCGTGATCGACCTGAAATGCGGCGCTGTTGGTGTAAGTCGTCATGTCACAGTCTCCGCCGGCGATCGCCGGCAAGCAGGGAAGCCACCATCAGGAACAACAACACGAGGCCCAGCATCGCCAGCATCGTGTCATCGGCAGCGGCAAGGATCGCGCGGAAGATCATGAAGCCCATCGCCACGACGATCAGCCCGGCGAGCACCTGCCCGGCACGATGAGAGGTGGTCACAGTGTGACGGGGGAAGCCAAGAGAGCGGTGCTGGCTTGTCATGGGGACTCTACCGGTGCGTTGTTGAACCGAACGCTCCTATATTATCATACCTGTCGGTACACAATGTTAATTTTAGACCGATCGGTATATTTCTGCGATATCGGCGACAAGATATCCTTTCGCCCTGTGCGAGCGGATGGCGGCTTCCAGAGCCTGCAGATCCGAAAAGGACATGCCAGCTCTGCCAGCGCTTAACGAAAGTGTTGATCAGGCGAGCGAATATGCTCGCGCTGAATGCCCAGGCCTAGCAACCTTGCGGGCAGCGCTTGCAAGGCCGGTACGCTTTGCAACAGGCGCAGGATCATGGGCGCGCGAGGCGTGGTGCCGCGCATGGCCGGGCCGATGACCCGGCGATGGATGAGCCGCTGCAAGGTCTGAATGAGGCCGACCGCCAGTTTGCGCCGATCGCGAACCTTGTGCAGCAAGGGATCGGGATTGCCGCCCTCTGCGAGGCATGCCGCCAGAATGTTCGCGGCGGCAACCGCGTCCTGAATGGCCAGATTGATGCCGACGCCACCCACCGGAGACATGGCATGCGCGGCATCCCCGATGGCAAGCAGACCAGGGCGGTGCCAGCAGGTCAGATGATCGAGCGAGACGGTCAGCAATTTGACATCGTCCCAGTTGGTGATGGCTCCCATATGCGGCGCCAGCGCGGGGACCGTTGCCGCCACATCCATCCGAAAGCGCTCAAGCCCCGCCGCGCGCACCCGTTCGGCTCCCCCCTTTTCGATGACGCGGGCGCATTGGAAATAATCGCCGCGGTCGATGGTGACGATCATCTCGCCCCGATCGATATAGCCTTGTGTGCGATTGTCCGGCGTGCGCTGCTTGGGAATGCGGAACCACAGGACATCGATCGGCGCCCCCAGATCCTTGCGCGGCAGTCCGGCACTGTCACGCATCAGCGATCCGCGCCCGTCCGCAGCGATGACAAGCGCCGCCCGCAAGGTCTCGCCATGGGCGAGGCGAACCCCTTCGATGCGCCCGTCCTCCTCGATCAGGGCGACGGCCTCGCTGTTCATTCGCAGGGTGAAACAGGGCAGTCGGCGGGCCTGTTCGGCAACGAAGTCCAGAAAATGCCATTGCGGCATCATGGCAATGAAGCGCGCCGGCCCCGGCAGGCGGCTGAAATCCGCGATCCGATAGGTTGTGCCGCCGATCACCGCGCCAACACTCGTCACCTTGTCATGATCGCGCATCAGCAGCGCGTCCAGCAGGCCGAGTTCGTCGAAGAGGTCGAGTGTGGAGGGATGAACCGTGTCTCCGCGAAAGTCGCGCAGGAAATCCGCGTGCTTTTCCAGAACGACGGTTCGCACACCGGCGCGTGCCAGCAGCAGGCCCATCATCATTCCGGCGGGACCGCCCCCGACGACAAGGATGGGAGGTTTTTCATGATCGATCATAGCCTGCACCAGCCTCATCGAAAATGCGTACTGCAGACAAGCTGAGGGATAGCCGATGTGCAAGGGAAAAGATCGTTTTGGCGTTTGCTCCTCTGCGGGCCCGCTCGTGATCTCGCTGGCCAGAAGGATGGGCCCGCTATCGGCATGTCTTGTTCGGCTTTGCGGTGCTGCGTATCGTGGTGAGAGTGAACAGCGGCTCCTCCGATCAGGAGTGCCGCTGATGCCAAGACCAGCCTGGCGAATGTGACGCTACCCGCACTGCGATCGGGCAGGGCGACTGGTCTGCGATAGGCAAGGTTTGAATGTCTTTGAATGTAAGGCCGCTTTCAAGGCCGATCAATGCTGTTACCGGGCTCGAAAATTCTTCCCAAGATCCTGAGCATTGCCAAAATAATGCCGAAATACATAATGGAGGGGATTCCAGAGTTCTGTATTGATGTGACTCGTCTCTGGGATGAGGATGTCACGATGCGCATGAACGCGGATGATTTCGACTTCGAAGAGCAGATGCGAGGAAGCGCGATCGTTCGACTTTGATGCGCTTTCATGGCGGGCCAACAAGCGGGCTTCGAATTGCAACGGGCATTCCTGAATGCATGGCGGGGACACCATGGCACTTTGCCGCTGCGTGAAGCCGCCAAGGGCAAATTTGTCAGCTTCGTATCGATATCCCATGTTGGCTTTTTCGTGGGGAACAGGGATGCTGCCCGTTGTGGGGGCGATGGCTTCCACGTTCTGCCAGAGCCGTGCGGAAGGAAAATTCAGCGTGCATTCGCCACTTTGCTGAAGATTGGCCGTGCCCTGGCCGGTCGCGCCCAGGCCCAGCACCACCGAGCGTCCCAAAGCCCAGGCCGAGGACATGGGGGTGATGTTGGGCGTGCCGTCCGGATTGTTGGTGACAATGAGAACGACGGGTGTTCCGAAATAGAGTGTCGAAGGGTTGATGGTGAGATGCTCGGGCATGGGGACTCCGTGATGGCGTGGGCATCGAAATAGCTGCTGACATGCTCCGATGTTTCGATCCTTGGCGAACTATGGCCAGGGTCGCGATGCCTCAGGATGGCCGCGCTTTTCGTTCAAGTGCCCCGCCATCCGCCGGGAAAAGCGTATCGGATGGCGCCTGATCGCGTTCAATCATGCCGTAATCCCGCGCCACCTCGGCAACGCGTAACCTGTAATGGCTGAAAAGCGTCGTTCGGCCGAGGCGTTGGGCCATGCGGTGCATCTGCGTGTTGCGCCATCGCATCACCGCTGCCTCATCACGGAAAAAGGAGAGGGACAGCATCTTGCCTGGCTGGGTAAGGCTCTGGAATCTCTCGATTGAGAGAAATCCCTCAACCCTCTCAAGCTCCGAACGCAAATCAGCGGCCAGCGCCAGATATTGGTCGCTTTTGCCGTCAGCCAATTCGACTTCAAATATCACCGCGATCACAAGGCCGCCTCCTTAGCGGAAGGATGTTCTTCGAAACCTTGCCCCGGCAGAAGGGGCCTATCTTGCGATGGATGATGCATGTAATCCTCACTCATGTGCCGATTGTCGGCCTGCTTTTTCTAGGGCGCACACGCAGGATGATGCTTCGATCCTGCTCGAAGCATCAGGTGCCGTTGCTGTGAGAAGATCTTGCGTGACCTCGCCCCTCTTTTCTGGACAATCGATGCTGACCACCACCGGGATCGCCGAAATCGCAGCGCTTGTCGGTGACCCTTCCCGCACCGCCATGCTGGTCGCCCTTATGGACGGCCGCGCGCTGACGGCGACCGAACTGGCCCATGTCGCAGGGGTGACGCCTCAGACAGCGAGCAGCCACCTTGGCCGCCTGGCAGAGGCACAGCTGTTGACGGTCGCGCAGCAGGGGCGTCATCGATACTACCGTCTGGCATCCTCCACGGTGGGGGCCATGCTCGAAGGGATCATGGCTGTCGCAGCAGAACCGCGCCGGCACACAAGTCCTAAAGTGCGAACAGGGCCACGCGATGCGGCGTTGCGGCGGGCTCGCAGTTGCTATGATCATCTTGCCGGTGAGGTTGCTGTCGCCATTGCCGACCGGATGGGCGAGCTCGGCTATATCCAGCATGTTGACCAAGGCACCCATCTGACGGAGGAAGGGGGCGCCTTTCTGAGGTCGCTGGGAGTCGATGTTGAACAGGCGCGAGCGCGGGTTCATCGACGGCGACCTTTATGCCGTCTGTGCCTCGATTGGAGCGAACGACGCCCGCACCTTGCTGGAACCACCGGCGCCGCTCTGCTGACGGCCTTTGTGGAGCAAGGGTGGATGCGACCGACTGATGGTTCCAGGGCGCTCACGATCAGCCGTTTGGGGTTTCGCGCGCTCCAGCTTCATTTTGGCATCGAGTAGGGGGGGGGGCGCTCTTTTCCCTTGTGGAGCTTATCCAGATCCTATCTGGCAGCCTATGCATCCCGAGCTGTGGGCCTCATGCCCCCGTCCTGATGGCGAAAGATCGGGGTATTTTTCAAAGCGAGAGTTTTTCTGTTTTCCATCAAACCGATTCGAAGCGCCAGAGGCGTTCGCCTGTCGCCATAGTGAGCAGACAGAGCTTTTGCTCGTCGCTCAGTGTGTGCGGCTTATCTTTTGGTGTTTGGCCCATTGCCAAGGCCGAAAGCACCATGCTGGGCACCGTCCTGCTGGTATGATTTCGCATACCAACAAAGATACCCGCGCGAGGGGTGATACAACCCGACCCACCCGGGCCGAAATTGCCTTCGGAGCGTTTTCAATTTCAGGATATTTTTGAATGTCCCCGGACCTTCTTGAAGGTCTTTGGGGAAGCGGCGATGGTGCCTGGGGACGGAATCGAACCGCCGACACCGTGATTTTCAGTCACGTGCTCTACCAACTGAGCTACCCAGGCATCGCCTTGATGCTGTCCGATTTGTTACCGTTCAGCGTCTGGTGGAGGCGCCTATGGCCAAGGACTCTTGCCTTGGCAAGCAGGAAAATCACTCTGTGGAAAAATCGTTGGGGCGGCTGGACGAAAGTCCGTCCGATTCTTCGTCGATCACGGGGCCGGGCAGGGCATAGCCTTCCTCCAGCCATTGCATGAGATCGCGGTCGCGGCAGCGCGCCGAACAGAAGGGTGTGTGGTCGGCACTGCGGGGCTTGCCGCAGATGGGGCATTTGCGATTGAGGGTCATAAGGTGGGTCCTAAAGAGGGATGGCCTGAGCGAAGCCGCCTTCCAGCGCCACTATGGTGTTTCCAGGGCCGGGCGTTTCGGCCCAGCGGATCACGCGCCCGCTGCGCTTTGCCAATTCGGCCTCCCATGCGGGGAGAATCGCATTGCGCACGGCTGGAGCGCAGGTCAGCAGCAGGGCGCCGGGCTCTTCCACCCTTTCAGCGCGGCGCAGCAGCAGGCGTGCGGCAGCCTCGACGCGATGGTGGGCCAGCCTCGCCAGCAGGGAGGGGCGCTCCATCCGCGCCACGATCTGCACAAAGCCGAAGCCGTTCATCGCGGTGCGCTCATGGTTGTAACGATCCAGCGCGCTTTCCAGAGCGGTATCCACCGCCTGCCGGTCCGCCTTGGCAGACAGCGTGGGGAAATCCACGCCGATTGACCCGGCCAGATCCAGCCAGCCGATGGCTTGCGCTACGGGCTCCACAGCGGCCAGTGCCAGATCGCGCGGAGAGAGAGGCCCGTCGATGTCGATCAGCGTCATGGCGGGCGTGGGAGAGACGATCAGCGCGCCTCCGGAAAATTGTACCTCGCCCGACCATGCGGCCTCCCACACCTCGTCCCAATCGCCAGAAGGCAGGTGGCGGGTGATGCGTGGCGTATAACCTTCCGCACGCAGGCTTTCGGCAAGGCTGGGGGCGGGGCGGGACTCGCCGCTGGTGGGCTTGGCCTTGGCCTGTTTGAAGCGCCCCTTCTCGGCCAGAGCGGCACGGGTGACGATCAGGCGGATATTCGCGCCCTCGCTGGCGTCACGCGGCAGGGAATCGACCAGCGCTTCCTCGCCGCTGGCAAAGCGGGCGATGCCGCGCCGCGTTCCGGCAAGGCGGGTGGTCAGGCGCGCCTCCTCGATCTGCCCGGCGGCCAGCATGCCCGGCCAGTCCAGCCTTGCGGCCACCACCTGACCATCCCGGTAACCGAGGGCGCGATCCTCGCCGATGCCCTGCTCGACCAGCCATTCCATGGAAAATCAGCCCAGCGGATAGCCGGCCCAGCGCAGCAGCGCGCGGGTTTCATACAGTGGCAGGCCGATCACGCCCGAATGGCTGCCGGACAGCGCGCGGATCAGCGCCTCGGCCAGCCCCTGAATGGCATAGCCACCAGCCTTGCCCAGACCTTCGCCGCTGGCGACATAGGCCTCGATCTCGGCCTCGCTCAGATTCTTGAAGGTGACGATGGTTTCGGACAGGCGTGACTTTTCACGTCCTTCCGCATCCACCACGGCCACCGAGGCAAACACGCGATGCCGCCGCCCGGCCAGCTTGCCCAGCATGGCGCGCACGTCCTCGTCGGTCTCGGCCTTGTCGAGGATGCGGCGGCCAAGGGCCACCGTCGTATCGCCCGCGATCACGATCTCGCCGGTTTCGGCTTTCACCGCGCGCGCCTTTTCCTGCGCCATGCGCAAGGCATAGGCGCGGGGCACTTCACCCTTGCGCGGATTTTCATCGATATCGGGGCTGGCGATGCGGGTGGGCGCGACATTCAGCCGCGCCAGCAATTCCCGCCGCCGGGGCGAAGAGGAGGCCAGAACCAGCAGCGGCCGGGTCGTTTCCGACCCGTCAGCCTCCATCAGCGCGGAAACGGCGATGCTCAATAGCCGCCGGGGCCGCCGCGGCCAGGCATGAAGCGGTAGGTGATGCGACCCTTGGTGAGGTCATAGGGCGTCAGTTCGACCAGCACCTCATCGCCCACCAGCACGCGGATGCGGTTCTTGCGCATCTTGCCGGCGGTGTGGCCGAGGATTTCGTGATCGTTCTCCAGACGCACGCGGAACATCGCGTTGGGGAGAAGCTCGACCACCTGGCCGCGCATTTCGAGGAGTTCTTCTTTTGCCATCCGGTTTTTCGGTTTCCAAAGACGAGGGCCCAAAAGGCGGGCCGGGAAAGTCAGACGCCGCTTCAACGCCTGTTTGGGCGCGCACATAGCGGCAGATGTGCCAAAAGGGAAGCCTTGGCGTTTGCCTGAACATTCGGCGAGGCCGGTGCTGCTCTAAAAACACCTGAAACATCGCAAACCGGATCAAAAACTGTTGCGAATTGGTCGCAACTGTATCCGGGGGGCGACAAATTAATACCCGCATCCGCTTGCGTCATGCACAGGTCACAGGCATCCGCTGATCATCGCTTTTCCCTGACCTTGCCGGATATATTGTGTCTGGCCTGCGGAGTTTCAAGACCTTGTCGAGGCTGTCTTCTTCATCGATGGTGGCGCTTTGCGCTCTCCTCCCTGTTCTGATGGCGGCCCCTGCTCAGGCGCAGACCACTGACACCACCCCCGTGACCAAATCGGGCGGGCTGACCGACGATGCCACCAATGATCCGGTGCCCACCGGTGTGGTCCATGCCAAGGACACCAAGGGCAAGGAAATCGTCGTCGTCGGCGAGAAGATCCCGGGTCAGGTGGAGGCTGCGCAGCCCCCGCTGGCGGTGATGGATGAGGAAGATATTGCCGCTTACGGCGTCAATTCGATCAGCGATCTGCTCGATGCCCTTGCGCCGGAAACCGGCACGGGGCGCGGGCGCGGCTCGACCGGGCCGGTCATTCTGGTCAATGGACAGCGCATCTCCTCCTTCCGCGAGATCCGCGACTATCCGCCCGAGGCGATCCGCCGCATCGAGATCCTGCCCGAGGAAGTGGCACTGCGCTTCGGCTATTCGCCTGACCAGCGCGTGGTCAATTTCATTCTGAAGGACCTGTTCAAGAGCAAGGTGCTGGATGGCACGTTCACCTCGCCCACGCGCGGCGGCACCTCCACCATCGCCGGGCAGGCCAATGCGCTCAACATCGATCACGGCAAGCGCTTCAACATCTCGGCCAAGGCGGATTACACCAGCCCGCTGACCGAAGCCGAGCGCGGCGTCACCCAGACGGCAGGCACCACGCCCACGGTCTCCACCGATCCGCAGCCGGGCAACTATCGCTCGCTGGTGGATTCGACCAAGGATTACACGCTCAACGCCACCTATACGATGCCGCTGTCCAAGAAGGTGATGTCGGGCACGCTGGCGATCAACGGCACGGCGGCCCGCACCGACACCACCGCGCTTTCGGGCCTGAACACGGTGACCCTGACCGGTCCGGACGGCAGCACGGCGGTGCGGACCTATCCCGGCGCGCTCCAGCAGTTCAGCCGCACCGACACCTTCAGCCTTGGCCTGACGCTGAACAAGCCGGTGGGCCTGTGGAACCTCTCGGCCACCTTCGACGGCAGCCATGCCGATGCCACCACCCGCAATGACAACCGCTATTCCACCACCAGCACGGCCTACACCGATATGCTGGCGCAGGCGGCGGCGGGCACGCTCTCGCTGACGGGCGCGCTGCCCTCGCTGCCCGATGCGGGGCAGAATGTCTCCAAGAGCATCACCAATTCCTTCACCAGCCTTGTGACTTTTGGCGGGCGGGTGATCCGCCTGCCGGGCGGGCATATGGCGCTGACCACCAAGGCGGGCTTCGCCTATACCGCGCTCGACAGCCACAGCACGCTGGGCACGGGCAACAATCTGAAGCGCGGCGATCTTTCGGCGGGCTTCAACCTTGCCATTCCCATCACCAGCCGCCGTGAGAATTTCGGTGCGGCGGTGGGCGATATCACGCTGAACGTCTCGGGCGGGCTCGACAATCTGTCGGACTTCGGGATCATCACCAACTGGACCGGCGGCGTCACCTGGGGCATCACCCCCAAGCTGAGCCTGCAGGCCAGCTATATTTTCAATCAGGAAGCGCCGAGCCTGGCCAATCTGGGCGGCGCCCAGACCATCAGCTACAATCAGACGATCTATGACTTCGTGAAGGGTGAATCCGTGCTGGCCACGGTGATCACCGGCGGCAACCGCAGTCTGGTGCGCGAAAGCCGCAATGACATCAAGCTGGGGATCAACTGGTCCTTGCCGGTGGTCAAGAACTCGAACCTGATCGTGGAATATTTCGACAATCGCTCGAAGAATGTCTCCTCCAGCTTCCCGGCGCTGACGGCGGCGGTGCTGAACGCCTATCCGGGCCGCGTCACGCGTGACCCGACCACGGGCGACATCACCCAGATCGACGAAACCCCGGTGACCATCGCCAGCCAGCATGAAAAGCGCCTGCGCTGGGGCTTCAACCTGTTCGGCAACATCGGCAAGCCGCTGCCTCCCGTGCGTCGCCGCTTCGGTATGGGCGGTCCCGGCGGCCCGGGTGGCCCGGGTGAGGGCGGTCCGCCCCCGGGCGAGGGTGGTCCGCCGCCGGGTGAAGGCGGCGGAAGTGGTCGCGGTGGCGGCGAAGGTGGCGGTTCGGGCGGTGGCTCCGGTGGTTCCGGTGGCGGCACGGGCGCATCGGGTGCCACTGCGGGTGGCGGTTCGGGCGCTGCGCTGAGCTCCGGCGGCGGTGGTGGCGGTGGCCGTTCAGGCGGCGGCGGTTTTGGTGGCGGCCCCGGTGGTGGTGGCCCCGGCGGGCCGGGCGGCGGCTTTGGCGGTCCGCCTCCGGGTGGCGGCGGTGGCCGCGACCGGGTGCGTTACCCCGGGCGCTGGAACATCTCGATCTATCACACGGTCAATTTCCTCGACCGGGTGCAACTGGTGCCGGGGGCTCAGGCGCTCGATCTGCTGGGGGGCGACACGATCAGCTCAGGCGGCGGCGTGGCGGTGCATTCGCTCGCGATGGATGCGGGTGGTTCCTACAAGGGCATGGGTGTGCGGTTGAGCGGCAGCTGGTCCTCCACCACCCATGTGAAGGGCAGCGGCGCGCCGGGTGCGACGGATCTGCGCTTCGGATCGGTGCTGACGCTCAATGCCCGCGTCTTCGTGGATCTGGGCCAGCAGGCCAGCCTTGTGAAGAAGTCTAACTTCTTCAAGAACGCCCGCGTGTCCTTGGGGGTCAACGATCTGCTCGACAATTACAGCAAGGTCACCAACAGCAATGGGGTGACGCCCACGGCTTATCAGTGGCCTTATATCTCGGCCAACCGGCGTACGGTCTCGCTGGAGCTGCGCAAGTTGTTCTGATTTTGATCTGTGGGGAGGGGCTTGGTGCCTCTCCCCATATGGCGTGCGATACCCTATCTGGGGCCGATGCCTTCCGACTCATCCGGTTCCGACATTCCAGCCAGCCCCAACCGCTTCAACGAGGATGCCGCCACGCGCCTGATCCGGGGCGGCAGCGAGCGACCCGATCTCGACATGGGCGTTGCCGCGATCCGCGAGGTGCTGGCCACCTTGCCCGCGCGCCCGGGCGTCTATCGCATGACCGATGTGCGCGGCGATGTGCTGTATGTCGGCAAGGCGCGGGCGCTGCGCAACCGCGTGGCGAACTACACGCAGGTCGACCGCCTGCCCTTGCGGCTGCAGCGCATGGTCTCGCAGTGCCGGGGCATGACCATCGTCACCACCAATTCGGAGGCCGAGGCGCTGCTGCTTGAAGCGCAGCTGATCAAGCGCTTCCGGCCGCCCTACAATGTGCTGCTGCGCGACGATAAGTCGTTTCCTTTCATTCTTTTGCGCACGGATCACGATTTTCCGCGCATCTCCAAGCATCGCGGCGCGCGCAAGGCGGTGGGCAATTACTACGGCCCCTTCGCCAGCGCCGGATCGGTGAACACCACGATCAACGCGCTGCAAAAGCTGTTCCTGCTGCGCAGCTGCACCGACAGTTTTATGAGCCGCCGCGACCGGCCCTGCCTGCTCTACCAGATCAAACGTTGCAGCGCGCCTTGCGTGGATCGCATCGACAAGGAAGGCTATGCCGATCTGGTGAGGCAGGCGCGCGATTTCCTCGGCGGCAAATCCAATGCGGTGCAGCGCGAGATCGAGGCCCAGATGGCGCAGGCCGCCGAAGATCTGGATTTCGAGCGCGCCGCCATGCTGCGTGACCGCCTGCGCGCCGCGACCTTCATTCAGGGCTCTCAGGCAATCCATGCCGAGGGCCTGCCCAACGCCGACATCTTCGCCATGGCGGTGAAGAATGGTCAGATCGCCATTCAGGCCTTCTTTATCCGCGGCGGCCAGAACTGGGGCCACCGCGCCTTCTTCCCCACCCACACCGAGGGGCTGGAAGAGGCCGAGGTGATGCAAAGCTTCCTCGCGCAATTCTATGAGGAGGTGCCGCCCCCGCGTGTCATCCTGATGGACCGCGAACTGCCCGAAGCCGACCTGTTGGCCGAAGCGCTGAAAGAGGCCGCCGGCGGCAAGGTGGAGATCGCCATGCCCCAGCGCGGCGACCGCAAGCGTCTGGTGGAGCAGGCCACCCGCAATGCCGTGGAAGCGCTCGACCGCCGCGCCGCCGAAACCGGCACCAAGGCGAAAATCTGGCGCGAGATGACAGAATTCCTCGATTTGCCGGAAATCCCCCAGCGCGTCGAAGTCTATGACAACAGCCATATTCAGGGCGCTCATGCCCTTGGCGCGATGATCGTCGCGGGGCCGGAAGGCTTCATCAAGGGCCAGTACCGCAAGTGGAACATCAAGCAGGCGGAAACCAACGACGACTTCGGCATGATGCGCGAGGTTCTCGCCCGCCGCTTCGGCCGCGTGATGGAGGAAGACCCCGAGCGCGACAAAGGCCTCTGGCCCGACCTGATCCTGATCGACGGTGGCAAGGGCCAGCTCAGCGCCGTGATGGAGGTGGTGAACGAACTCGGCATCGAGGATGTCGCGGTGATCGGTATCGCCAAGGGCCCCCACCACGGCCGCGACGGGCGCGAAGTCTTCCACTTCCCCGACGGGCGTGAGAAGATGCTGCCGGTCAACTCGCCCGTGCTGTTCCACCTGCAGCGCCTGCGCGACGAGGTTCACCGCTTCGTGATCGGCGCTCACCGCGATAAGCGTTCCCGCGCGATCACAGCGTCTCCGCTGGACGAGATCCCCGGCATCGGTCCTGCCCGCAAGCGCGCACTGCTGCTGCATTTCGGCACGGCGAGCCGGGTGCGGGCGGCGGCGCTGGACGATCTGATGCGGGCGCCGGGCGTGTCCGAAGCGGTGGCGCGGACGGTGTATGATTTTTACCATCCGGGGGGGTGACGAAGGGGATTAAAAGAGGAAATGCGAGGGCCATCGCCCTCGCGCTCCCGGGTGTTGTCAGCCTGGGCGCTACGGGTTCGGCCTTGAGCAAGGTCGCCGCGCCGCAGGCAGGCTTGTGAAGTCGAGAATTCGGGAAGATACTGGGGGTGGGCTTCTGTTCGCCTTTGCAGCCTCGCCAGAGGAGTATGGATATGCGCGCCGTTCGTTATTGGTCTGTATTGAGCGCTGTTTTGCCACCGGTACTCGGCGTTGTCCTGGGTGAGGCAAATGTTATCGGCCCTAATCCGCAGACCTTTTTTGGGCTTGGTGTGTTGGCGACGATTTCGGTCGGAGGGATCATCTACGGTGTATCGGAAGGCCTGCGCAGCCGCCGCAGTATGACGTCTTAACTGCCTGCGGCGCCTTGGGTGGCGCAGGTGGAGAGGTTGGACGCAACAATCGGGCGCCACCACCCTATCGCCGGAAGACGTTATGGGAGCGCGAGGGGGTAACCCCCTCGCATTTCCTTACTTCCATTCTTCCTGCCGCTCTCTTTTCACAATTTCTTTGAAAAGAGCCCGGCGCAACCCTCCACCGATCCCGATCGACACCCGTCCCACGGCACGGCGCTCCCGCCAGATATGGTCGATCATCGGGTGGTCGGCGGCGGCGCAACTGTCGCAGGCCTCAAGCGAGCTATCCTCCAGCAGCGCCAGGTTTTCCCGCTGCAACAAAACCCCCGGCGAAAACCGCGAAAGCCCCTCATCAAAGGCGGTCTTGTAGCTGAAGCCCATCGGCGGCGTCAGCAGATTGGCGAGCATGGCGATGGGCTGGCCATCCAGCGTCAGCGCCAGCCTTTCGAGGCATCCCGCCTGCGCCGCGCCGGACATGGCCTCACGGAAGAGGGTGGCGGTGTCAGGGCGGCAGGCCAGCGCCGAACCGGCCTTGCCCTTCCAGCCCGCGGCTTCCAGCGTCAGGAATTGTTCGATCCATGCGGGCAGATCGTTGGCGTCGCGCTGGCGCTCCACCGCCAAAACGCCGGTTTCGGAAAGGCGCGCATGCTGGCGGCGCAACTCCTTGCGCTTCTTGCCTGACATGGAGGCCTCCAGATAGGCCTCGGGCGAGAGGGGGGAGGCCAGCATCGCGCGCTCCTCGCGCCAGACCAGCCCATGAGGGCGGCTCGCCAGCACGCGACGCAGCGCATCGGCCAAAGCGCCGGTCAGCGGCAGGTCGCTCAGATGGAGGAACAGGCCCAGCCCGGCATGGCGATCGGCATGATCCAGCAGGGCGTGCCAGAAGGCCTCTTCCGCGCCACGGGCCACCAGGGGGGCGCCAAGGAAGCTGTTAGGGTGAGTCCAGCCCGCCAGATGAGGAATCGGGCGGCCATAATAGGATCGTGTTGCGGCCACCGGCAGCAGGCCGATCAGAGCGGCGCCGCGTTCAAGGCACCACAGGTCCACGCGCGGCGGCTGCAAGGCACGCAGCGAGGGCAACAGATACCAGCTTGCGAGGAAGGGGTTGGGCTCGCTGGCCTGCCGGGCCAGAGCATCCCAGCGGGTGATGGCCTCGGGCTGGTCCATCTCCCGCCAGTCCACGGCACGGATCGCGCCATCTTGCGCGTGGTCCGATATGAGGTGGGGCGGGGCAAGCACGAAAGACACTTCTCCATCGGCGCGACCTTTGCCGATGGAGAAGCTCTAGCAGGTGATCCGCGAAAGAATAACTAACGCGGACAGGGTGTTTTTCATCCTGCGGCGGCCTGCCCGGCCAATGCGGCCAGCAGCAGCAGGGCGACGATGTTGGTGATCTTGATCATGGGGTTCACGGCGGGCCCGGCGGTGTCCTTATAGGGATCGCCGACCGTGTCGCCGGTCACTGCGGCCTTGTGGGCTTCGGAGCCCTTGCCGCCGTGATGGCCGTCCTCGATGTATTTCTTGGCATTGTCCCAGGCGCCGCCGCCGCTGGTCATGGAGAGCGCCACGAAGAGCCCGCCCACGATCACGCCCAGCAGCAGCGCGCCCAGAGCGGCAAAGCCGTTCTGCCGCCCGGCCACCGCGCTGATCACGGCATAGACCACCACCGGCGCCAGCACCGGCAGCAGGGATGGCAGCACCATTTCCTTGATCGCGGCGCGCGTCACCAGATCGACGGTGCGGGCGTAATTGGGCCGCGACGTGCCCGCCATGATGCCCGGATCGCTGGCGAACTGGTTGCGTACATCCATCACCACATCGCCTGCCGCGCGACCCACCGCCGTCATGCCCATGGCGCCGAAGAGATAGGGCAGGAGGCCGCCCAAAAGCAGCCCGACGATGACGTAGGGGTTCTCCAGACTGAAATCGACATGCAGCCCGGGGAAGAACTCGCGCAGATCGGTGGTGTAGGCGGCGAACAGCACCAGCGCCGCCAGCCCTGCCGAGCCGATGGCATAGCCCTTGGTCACGGCCTTGGTGGTGTTGCCCACCGCGTCCAGAGCATCGGTCTTTTCGCGCACGCTGTCGTCCAGACCGGCCATTTCGGCGATACCACCGGCGTTGTCGGTGACGGGGCCGTAGGCGTCGAGCGCCACCACCATGCCCGCCAGCGCCAGCATCGATGTGGCGGCATAGGCAATGCCGATCAGCCCGGCGAGCTGATAGGCAAAGATGATCCCGGCCACGATGACCAGCGTGGGCAGGGCGGTCGCCTCAAGGCTGATCGCCAGACCCTGAATGACATTGGTGCCATGGCCCGTCTCCGAAGCCTTGGCGATGGAGCGCACCGGGCGATAGCCTGTGCCGGTGTAATATTCGGTGATCCAGATGATGAGGCCGGTGATCGCCAGACCCAGCAGGGCGCAATGGAACAGCGCCTGCCCGGTCAGCATGCCGGTGCCCAGCGGCGTGCTCATCTCGCCCGCGACATCGCCGATCACCGAGGCAATCGCCAGCCAGATCGCGGGGATGGAGAGCACGGCGGTGACGCCAAAGCCCTTGTACATCGCCCCCATGATGTTGCGCGATGATCCCAGCCGCACAAAATAGGTGCCGATGATCGAGGTGAGAATGCACACGCCGCCGATCAGCAGCGGCAAGCTCATCAGCGGCAGCAGCAAGGCAGGCTGGTTCTGGAAATGCAGCGCCGTCAGCACCATGGTCGCGCCCACGGTGACGACATAGGTCTCGAACAGGTCGGCGGCCATGCCTGCGCAGTCGCCCACATTGTCGCCCACATTGTCGGCGATGACGGCGGGGTTGCGCGGGTCGTCCTCGGGGATGCCCGCCTCGACCTTGCCGACCAGATCGGCGCCAACGTCAGCGGCCTTGGTGAAGATGCCGCCGCCGAGGCGCGCGAAGATGGACACCAAAGAAGCGCCCAAAGCCAAGGCCGTTAAAGCGGTGACCACCGTGCGGTCGCCCGGCGCGTGCCCGGCAGGCCCGGTGAGATACCAGAAGAAAATCGCAATCGCGAGCAAGGCCAGCCCCGCCACCAGCATGCCGGTGATGGCACCCGCGCGGAAGGCCAGCGTCAGCCCGCTTTGCAAGCCATGCTGGGCCGCCGCAGCCGTGCGCAGGTTGGAGCGCACCGACACATGCATGCCGATAAAGCCCGCCGCGCCAGACAATACCGCGCCCAGCACGAAGCCCGCGCCGGAAATCGGCCCCAGCGCCACGGTGACGATGATCGCCACAATCACGCCGACCACGGCGATGGTGGAATATTGCCGCTTGAGATAGGCCTGCGCGCCCTCCTGAATGGCGGCGGCGATGTCGCGCATTTTCTCGCTGCCGGTGGGCGCTGACAGGACCTGTCGCGCGGTGACAATGCCATATAAAATAGCCAGGGCCCCAAAGGCGATGGCGGTGGCGATCGGACTCATCAAGCCGCTCCCCTCTCTTCCATGGCGCAAAATTGCGCCTGCCCGCCCGGTTTGTGCCCTCTTTCTATCCTGTGGGGCGAAGACGGTGCAGTGCGATCATAATGGAGAGGGGCATTTGGGCAAGAAAACTTTGACCAATATGGAGAATTCCGGAGTAACGGGAGGCGGTGCTTTTGTTGCGATGCGGAAATAAAATCCTGATCGGTTCGACTTGTCTTTGCGATCAGTCTCTTGGTTTTGCGGCATCGCAACTTGAGCGGGGTGCGCCTAAGCTTCGTGCTGCCATCCCAGATGGTTGGCATCGACCAGAGGCTGTCCATCGAGGATCAGCGGGGCATCCTGCCATGCCTCGACCGTCCCGATATGATACGCGGCAACCGGCGGCACAGCCGATGGGGGCAGGGTAAAAAGCAATTGATAATCATCGCCCCAGCGCAGCGCTTCATTGCGGCGATGCTCGGGGGCCGCCAGCGGAACGGCAGCGCTGTCGATGGCCAGCGTCACGCCGCTGGCGGTGCCCATGCGATGCGCGTCGAGCAGCAGCCCATCGGACAGATCCATCATTGCGGTCACCAGCGGCGCCAGCGCTTGACCTTGTGCCAAAAGCGCATCCGGGCGGCGGTAGGGCAGGCTGAGGGCGGGATCGTGATCGCCGCTCTGCAGCGCTTCAAGCCCGATCATCGCCGCACCGACGGCTCCGGTGATCCACACGCCATCGCCCACCTGCGCCCCGGCGCGCGAGGGCACCGGGCGATACGTGGCGCGGCCGATCGCCGTCAGCCCCAGCGTGCGAGGGCCTTCCGCCGTGATCGTGTCGCCGCCCAGCAGGGGCACGTTGTAATGCCGAAGGGCTTCACCAAGCCCATCGAGGAAGCGCTCGTCATCGCGGCCCAGCGTGTAGCCGATCAGCACGCCCAGCGGCTCGGCGCCCTTGGCGGCCAGATCGGAGAGGTTCGTGGCCACCAGACGCCAGGCCACATCGGCCATGTCCTGGCTGGCGAGGTAATGCACGCCCTGCGCCAGCGAATCATGGGTGAGGATCAGCGTCTCGCTGCCCACCTCCAGCACCGCGCAATCGTCATTGAGCCCGCGCGCGGCAGGGTGACTGGCCAGATCCCGCAGGCGGGCGATGAAGGCTAACTCGCCCGCCATAAAGGGTGTCAGCGGACCGACTTGCCCACTGCGTCCAGCACGCCGTTCACGAATTTGGCGTCGCGCTCTTCGAAGAAGGCATGGGCGACATCGACATATTCGTTGATGACCGTGCCGATGGCGATGTCATCGCGCGCGATCAGCTCATAGACGCCCGCGCGCAGCAGCTGAAGCATGGTCTTGTCGAGGCGTTCCAGCTTCCAGCCCTCGGCCAGCTTGGCCGACAGCGCCGCGTCGATCTCGCCGATGCGCGCCACGGTGCCCTTGACCACATCGTCGAAATGGATGCGGTCGGCGTCGAGGAACTGCACGTCCTCAATCTCGGCACCCAGGCGATGGCGGTGGAATTCATCCAGCAGCGTGGCCATCGGCGTGGCCTCCATCTCATGCTGGTACAGCGCCTGAACGGCCGCCAGACGGGCGGCGGCGCGGGCGCGATTGCGGGGCGTTTGGTGTTCTCTGCTCATAATGTCCTCATTTCCCCAGCCGGATGGAGACCGAACGGCCATGGGCGGGCAGCCCCTCGGCGTCGGCCAGAGCCACGGCGGCGGGGCCAATCTGGTGCAGGGCCGCCTCATTGAGCTGGATAAAGCTGGTGCGCTTCATGAAATCCAGCACCGAGAGGCCCGAGGCGAAACGGGCGCGCCGCCCGGTGGGCAGCACATGGTTGGGGCCGGCGACATAATCGCCCACGGCCTCCGGCGTATGGCGGCCCAGGAAGACCGAACCGGCATGGCGGATCTGCGCGAACAGGGCCTGCGGATCGTCGGTGGCGATTTCCACATGCTCGGCGGCCAGAGCGTTGGCCAGAGCGGGGGCTTCGGCGATAAGGTCGCGCACGGTGATGATCAGGCCGTGGGTTTCCCAGCTTTCACGGGCAGCCTGTTCGGTAGCCAACAGCTTCAGCTCCGCTTCCACGGCCAGCGCCACGGCTTCGGCGAAATCCGCATCGTCGGTGATGAGGATCGACTGGGCGGCGGGATCATGCTCGGCCTGGCTGAGCAAATCGACGGCGATCCAGTGCGGATCGTTCTTGGCATCGGCGATCACAAGGATTTCCGAAGGCCCGGCGACCATATCGATGCCCACCACGCCATAAAGCTGGCGCTTGGCCTCGGCCACCCAGGCGTTGCCGGGGCCGGTGATGACATCGACCGGCTTGATGCGATCGGTGCCGTAGGCCAGCGCGGCAATCGCCTGAGCCCCGCCCACGCGCCAGATCTCATCGACGCCCGCGATATGCGCGGCGGCCATCACCAGCGGGTTGATCTCCCCGCCCGGCGTCGGCGTGGTGACGACAAGGCGCTCGACCCCCGCCACCTTGGCCGGAATGGCGTTCATCAGCAGCGAGGACGGATAGGCCGCGCGGCCACCCGGTACATAGAGCCCCGCCGCATCCACCGCGCGCCAGACAGCGCCAAGGCGAACGCCCTGCGCATCGGTGTAATCGCGGTTTTCGGGCAGCTGGGCGGCGTGATAGGCGCGGATACGTTCGGCGGCGGTGTCCAGAGCTTCGCGCAGCTCCGGGGCCAGCGCTTCGTAAGCGGCTTGGCAAGCCTGAGCATCGATGCGCCAGTCGGCTTCGGTCACCAGCGGGTGGCGGTCGAACTTGCCGGTGAGTTCGGCCAGCACTTCATCGCCACGCGCGCGCACATCGGCCAGAATCTGCGTGACCAGCGCGCTGACATCGCCATCGCTCTCACGTCGGTTGGCGACCTGCGCCGCAAAGACCTGCGCGAAATCCGCGTCGCCTGTGTCGAGCCGGATCATGCCGCCGCCTTCGCCGCCAGAGCGCGGAAACGGTCCACCAGCGCGCCCACGCGCGGATCGGTCTTCAGCGCCGCGCGGTTGACGATCAGCCGCGCCGAAATCTGCATGATCTGGCTGGTTTCCACCAGCCCATTGTCCTTCAGCGTCTTGCCCGTCGAGACCAGATCGACGATCCGGCTCGCCAGACCCAGACCGGGGGCCAGCTCCATCGCGCCGTTGAGCTTGACCACCTCGGCCTGAATGCCGAGGCGCTCAAAGTGCTGACGGGTCAGGTTGGGGTACTTGCTGGCGACGCGCAGATGGCTGGCGGTGGCGTCCGCCGCATTGCGCTCCACCGGCTCGGCCACGGACAAACGGCAGTGCCCGATGTCCAGATCGACGGGCGCGTAAAGGTCGGCATAGGCGAACTCATCCACCACATCGCTGCCCACGATCCCGGCCTGCGCAGCGCCATGGGCCACGAAGGTCGCCACGTCGAAGGCGCGCACGCGGATCAGGCGCATGTCGCTGTCTTCGCACGCAAACGACAGCGCGCGGCACTTGGGATTATGGAACTCTGCCTCGGGCACGACACCGGCGCGTGCCATCAGAGGCAGGGCCTCCTCCAGAATGCGGCCCTTGGGAATGGCGAAGGTGAGCGGTTTGGCGGATGTGGACATAGGCCGCGCCTTAAGCTGAGACCGGGAAAAGGGCAACTGCCCGCGATGCGATGATGGTGATCGGGTTTGGGGCAGGGGGTTTGAAGAAGGGAAAATGCGAGGGTGTTACACCCTCGCGCTCCCATGACGTCTTCCGACGAAGCGGCAGTGGTGCCGCATCGTGGTGCCGGATCTCTCCACCTGCGCCACCTATGGCGCCGCAGGCATGAATTTCCTGCCTGCGGCGCTGCAAACTGGGCGCAAGGCCGAACCCGAAGCGCAAGGTAGACAGTAAAGGGAGCGCGAGGGCGATGGCCCTCGCATTTATTCTTCCTTCAAAAACCCTTCCAGAACTTCATTCACCTTTTCTGCCGCGGCCCATGGCGAAAAATGCCCCACGCCCGGCAGGCGAGCGATCCTTAGATCGGGGCAAACCTCTTCCAGCCCGTCCAGACAGGCGGGCAGCAGATCGCGATCCTCCATGCCCCAGATCACCTGAACCGGCATCGGCAGAGCGGCAGGCAGGGGCGTGAGCGAAGGCGCATCCCCGGGCGGCACCACGATCGGGCTGGCGCGATACCAGTTGACCATGGCCCGTGCCGCTTCGCCATCCTGCCAGCGGGTGAGCAGGTGGGCGCGTTCCTCCGGCTCCATGGCGGCCAGAGCACCCTTGCCGAACAGGCGCAGCAGGGTGGGGGCTAGACCTCGGGCGGCCAGATCCTCGTCGATGGCGGGATCGCGCAGGGCGGTGATATAGGCGGAGGCCTCGCGCTGGGCCGCATCGGTGCAAAGCAGCTGCTGGAACAGGCTGGGATGCGGCGCATTGGCGATGGCCAGCCTGCTGACCCGGTCAGGCGCGATGTGGGCGACCAGCCATGCGACCATACCGCCCCAGTCGTGGCCGATCAGAGTGAAACGCTCGATACCAAGGGCATCGGCCAGCGCCAGCACATCTCCGGCCAGCTTTTCCGGGGCGTAATCCTCCACGCTGGCGGGTTTGGAGGAGGCGCCATAGCCGCGCTGATCCGGGGCGATGCAGCGATAATGGGTCGCGAAATGCGCGATCTGGTGCCGCCATGTCCGCCAGCTTTCGGGAAAGCCGTGGAGGAAGATCAGCGCGGGCGCATCCTGCAGCCCCGCCTCGCAGACATCCAGCGTGACGCCCGTGCGCAGCTTGATTGGCTTCGGATCGGGCAGGGCGATCATGCCGGGGCCAGCCCGACTTCGACCAAAAGGTCGGACAGCTCTTCGGGATAGATGACCTCGGGCCAGCCGGGGATTTCATCGGGCGTGAACCAGCGGTGTTCCAGCATCAGCGCCTGTTCGCTGGCGGTCAGGGCGTGGGGGCTGATCGCGGGATCGGAAACGCGCACGATGTAATAGCGCTCCTCGCCGGTGACCTCTTCGCCATCGAAGGTGACGAAATCGCAGCCGCCGCGTGCAACCTCCGGGCCGGGATCGGTGTCGATGCCGGTTTCCTCCAGCAATTCGCGGCGGGCGGCGGCGTCGAAGCTTTCGCCCTCATCGCATTCGCCGCCGGGCGTCGCCCACAGGGGAGGCCGATCCGAGGGTGTGAAGCGGAACAGCAGCACGCGGCCCGCGCCATCCACCAGCAGGATGCGCGCGGCGCGGCGAATGCGGCGCGGCATGAGCTTATTCGTCCGGAGCGGTGGCGCGGATCGCCAAGGCATGCACGCGCTGGCCGGGGATGTCGCCCAGCGCGCGGTTGACCATGCGCTGGCGCATCACGCGGTTCACACCGGTGAAGGATGCGCTCTCGATCTCGACGGTGAAATGCGATTCGCCCGTGCCGTCGTCACCCATATGGCCGGCGTGAGAGGCCGAATCATTGACCACCTCCAGCCGGGTCGGGGCGAAGGCGGCGGTCAGCAACTGGTGGATTTCTGCGGCGAGGGGGCCGGTGGGGGCGATGGATGGGGTCTGGGTCATGTTATGCTCCTTACACCCTTTTCATCCCGTTCGTCCTGCATCTATGGGGAGCTTGATGAAACATGACCGCTTCCATGGCCGGGTGAAGGGCAATGCTCGCCCCTGCGACTGGCCTGACTGCCCCAATGAGGGCGAATTCCGCGCGCCCGGCCTGCGCCCCTCGGGCTTTGACGGTCCGGGCGACTACCGCTGGTTCTGTCTGGACCATATCCGCGCCTTCAACGCGGGCTACGACTATTTCGAGGGCATGAGCGCCGAGGAAATCTGGCAGGCGCAATCCCCGATCCATGGCTGGGCCAGCGAGCAGCGCGCCTTCCGCCCCACCGCCGGGGTGGACGACGCCCCCCGCTGGGCCGATTACGCCGATCCGCTGGAGGCCATCGCGGCCCGTGCTCGGGGCTTTTCCAAGGCGCGCCATGCTCAGGCCAATCCGGCGCAGCGGGCCGATGGCCGCCCGGTCACGCCCGAGGAACGCCGCGCGCTGGAGCTGCTGGAACTGGGCATCGATGCCGACCGGCGGCAGTTGCGCTCTCGCTATTCCGATCTGGTCCACCGCTATCACCCGGATCGCAACGGTGGCGACCGCAGCCACGAAGCCAAGCTGCAGCAGGTGGTGGAGGCCTACCAACTGCTGCGCAAGGCGGCGGCTTTCAGCTAACGACGTCGGCGGCCTTCAGCTGGAAGCCTCGCACAGGGCCGCCAGTTGCTCGGCGCAGGCGGTCCAGCCCTGGACGAAGCCCATGTCCTGATGCTGGCGCATGGCCTCCTCGGTCCAGTGGCGGGCGCTGGCGGTGTAGCGGGTGCCGCTGCCCTCGGGCGCGATGGACCAGATGCCGATCATGAAGGGGCCGGTGGGCTCCAGATCGCCGGTGACGGCATCGGTGACGGCAAAGCGCTTGCCCTCTTCATAGGCGAGATAAATGCCGCGATGCTGCATCACCTCGCCGTCGGGGCCATGCATCACCATGTCGCAGACGCCGCCCGGGCGCCGGTCCTGAGCGGTGATGATGGCGCGCCATGGCTTGGGGCACCACCATTCCTCCTGCCGGTTGACCATCACATCCCACACCGTTTCGGGCGGCGCGGCGATCAGGCGGTTGATCGACAGTTCGTTCATTCAGGAGTCTCCACGCCGCGCGGCTTCGATGGCGGCAATATCGATTTTCACCATAGTCTGCATGGCCGCAAAAACGCGAGCCCGCACATCAGGATCGGGATCGGACATGCCTTCGCTAAGAGCCCGGGGGATCACCTGCCAGCGCAGGCCCCAACGGTCCTTGCACCATGAGCAGGCGATGCCTTCGCCGCCCTCGGCAATCAGCGCGTCCCAGTAGCGGTCTGTTTCTTCCTGCGTTTCGGTGGAAATCTGGAAGGAGAAAGCCTCGCTGTGCTGGGTCTGTCCGCCGCCGTTGAGGCCGGTGCAGCTCACGCCCATCAGCGTGAATTCCACCATCAGCACATCGCCTTTCTTGCCGCCCGGATAGTCGGCGGGCGAGCGATGCACGGCCTTCACGCTGCTGTCCGGAAACAGATCGGCGTAGAAGCGGGCTGCGGTCTCGGCGCCGCCCTTCCGGGCCGCGTCGAACCACAGGCAGGCGGTGATCTTGCTCATGCCATATCCTTTGGCATCAGATCATTGTCGATGGCCTTGGCGTCCTTGTAGGCGGGGCGCTCCATCAGCCGGGCGGCATAGGCGACAAAGCTGTCATGCCGGGGCAGGGTCTTGAAGCCCAACCCCCACAACACCTGACTGCCGACATAGACATCCGCCATGGTAAAGCGCGGCCCGCAGACGAAATCATGCGTGTCGAAATGGCCCGCCAGCGTCTCGACCATCAGATCGAAATTGCCGAAACCGCAGGAGCGGACCTGCTTCTCATTGGGCTCGAAACCGAAGGCGCGGGCGGTGATCGCCTGCTCCACCGGGCCGGCGGCGAAGAACAGCCAGCGGTAGTAATCGGCGCGCTCCTGCGCCGTGGGGGCCAGTCCGGCTTCGGGATGAGCCTCGGCCAGATAGGCGCAGATCGCGGCGCATTCGGTGATCACCGCATCGCCAGCGCCGTGATGGATCAGCGTGGGCAGCTTGCCCATGGGATTGGCGGCCAGAAAGGCCTCTGGCTTGGGCTCGCCATAGCCGACGATCACCTGATCATAGGTCGCGCCAGCCTCATGCAGCGCCCAGCGCGCGATCTGGCCGCGCGACATCGGGTTGGTGAAGAAAGTGTAATCGGCCATTTCTCAATCCTCCACGCCTCAAGCCTCCACCGGATCGGCACCGCCGACCAAAGCGAAAGGAGCGCCCTGCGGATCGATGCCCATCAGGATCCAGTCACCGCCCGGCACCTCCATCGGCCCATGCACCACCTGACCGCCATGCTCTTCAACAGCGGCCTTGGCGGCGGGAATGCTCACCACGCGGAAATAGTGATTCCAGTGCGGCGGGGGCGATTGCGGCGGGCTGGTCATGATCGCGCCCAGCGTCACCTCGCCCTTGCCGATAAACTGATAGGTGCCAAAACCGCCCATATCCATCGAGCCGGGCAGCGACCAGCCGAACAGCCCGGTGTAGAAACCCACGGCGCTCGCCTGATCGGAGGTATGCAGCTCATTCCAGCCGCAGCGCCCGACCTGCGTGGGCGAGAAAGCCGTGCTGGGCCCGTTGCCGGGCTGCGGCACCGGGGTCATGATGTAGAAGGGCGCGCCCCACGGGTCCATGACCATCGCCATGGTGCCCACATCCAGCGTGGTGGCGGGCATCAGCACGCGCCCGCCGCGCTTCTCGATCGCCTCCAGCGTGGCGGCGCAATCCTCGACGCTGACATAACCCAGCCACATCGAGCGCGCGCCCTGCGCCTTCATCTCGGCGGTGATGGTCAGCATGCCGCCCACCATCGGGCCATCCTGCGCGGTGATCATGGCATAGGCGGTGTCGGGCTCGCTCATCGGCATGGCGTCGAGCGTGATCGACCAGCCGACCACCGCTTCGTAGAACGCCTTGGCCGCATGGGGATCATCGGCCAGCAGTTCGTACCAGATCCAGTTGCCCTGAAGATCGCTGTGCAGATCGCTCATGATATGTCTCCCCCGAGTGCAGGCCTTATGATGAGTCGTAATAACGCCGATGGTGACAGTCTGGCGGCCAATGGCAACCATCATCACAACCACCGGCTTGGACCAAAGTTGCCCGAAACACGCTTCAAAGATGTTGCAGCCGCGAGGATCGGCGGTTAACCCGAAAACACGATGACGCAGATTCTGAACCTTCAGCCCGACAGTGCCTCCTCTACGGTCATGGCCGCCCCCGACAAAACCGTCGATGTGCGCGAGACCTTTGGCATCGATATCGACATGCAGGTGCCCGCCTTCTCGGTGGCGGACGAGCGCGTGCCGGACCGCGACGACAGCTATGTCTTCGATCCCGACACCACGCTGGCGATCCTTGCAGGCTTTGCCTTCAACCGCCGCGTGATGGTGCAGGGCTACCACGGCACCGGCAAGTCGAGCCATGTCGAGCAGGTGGCCGCGCGTTTGAACTGGCCGTGCATCCGTATCAATCTGGATGCTCACATCAGCCGTATCGATCTGATCGGCCGCGACGCCATCGTGCTGAAGGATGGCAAGCAGGTCACCGAATTCCGCGAAGGCCTGCTGCCCTGGGCGCTGCAGACGCCGACGGCTCTGGTGTTCGACGAATATGACGCTGGCCGCCCGGACGTGATGTTCGTGATCCAGCGCGTGCTGGAGACCGAGGGCAAGCTGACGCTTCTGGATCAGAACCGCGTTATCCGCCCCTCCAAGTGGTTCCGCCTGTTCGCCACGGCCAACACCGTGGGTCTGGGCGACACGAGCGGGCTCTATCACGGCACGCAGGCGATCAATCAGGGCCAGATGGACCGCTGGAACATCGTCGTCGGCCTGAACTATCTGCCCGCGCAGATCGAGAGCGAGATCGTCCTCAAAAAGGTCGATGGCGTGGCCGACAAGACCGTGGCCGATATGGTCAAGGTGGCCGAGTTGACCCGCCGTGGTTTCATCAATGGTGACATTTCCACCGTGATGAGCCCACGTACTGTGATCACGTGGGCGCAGAACACCGCGATCTTCAAGGATATCGGTTTCGCGTTCCGTCTCTCGTTCCTGAACAAGTGTGACGAGACCGAGCGGGTGCTGGTGGCCGAGTACTACCAGCGCGTGTTCGGCAAGGATCTGCCTGAGAGCGTGGTGGGTAAGGCTTAAGGGATTAAGGGAAGGTGCGAGGGTGTTACACCCTCGCGCTCCCGTTAATGTCTACGTTGCGCTTCGGGTTCGGCCTTGAGCTTAGTTTGCAGCGCCGCAGGCTTTAAATTCCCAGATCAGTGATAGGCGCCGGGGCTTTCTGCCTGCGGCGCCTTTCTGTTGCGCAGGTGGAGAGACTGGGCGCGAGGTTTCGGAGCCACTGCCGTATCGTCGGGAGACGTTCTGGGAGCGCGAGGGGGTAACCCCCTCGCTTTTATCCTTCTTCTTCCGGATAAAACGCCCGATCGAAATACAACCCGTCCGAAGGCGCATTCAGCCCCAGAGCCTTGCGATCGCGCGCCTCTAAAGCCTCGGCCATCTGCGAGACCTTCCAGCGCCCGAGCCCGACCAGCGACAGACAGCCCACCATCGAGCGCACCTGATGGTGCAGGTATGACCGGGCGGCGGTGTCGATGATCACCCAGTCTCCTTCGCGGCGGACATTCAGGCTATCCAGCGTTTTCAGCGGGCTCTGCGCTTGGCAATGCACCGAGCGGAAGGTGGTGAAATCATGCCTGCCGACCAGTGCTTGCGCGGCCTCGTGCATAGCCTGCGCATCCAGAGGCTTTTGCACCTGCCATGCCCGGTTGGCGTCGAGCGTGAGCGGCGCGCGGCGGTTGGCGATGCGGTAGATGTAGCTGCGGCCGATGCAGGAGAAGCGGGCGTGCCAGTCGTCGGGGACGATGCGGCAATCGAGGACCGCGATGGGATCGGGGCGCAGGTGGAAGTTGAGGGCCTCCATCAGGCGGAAGGGAGCGATGTCTTTCGCGATATCGGCGTGGGCGCGCATCTGGAGGGCGTGGACGCCTGCATCGGTGCGCCCAGCGGCGAAGAGGATCGCGGGTTCGCCAGTGACACGCTCGATGGCTTCTTCCACGGCCTGTTGCACAGAGGGGCCGTGGGCTTGCCGTTGCAGGCCCATGAAGGGGGTGCCGTCGAACTCCAGTGTGAAGGCGAAGCGGGTCATGAAAGCTGGGAGCCTGCGGGGAAGGGGCGCCCGCGCAGCAGGTCGGCGGTGGGCATGGCGGGTTTGCCGGCGCGCTGGATCAGCGTGGGGCGGATGGCGTTCTGGCCGCAGGCGATGGTGAGGGTGTCGTCCAGCGTGGTGCCGGGCAGGGCGCTGCCTTCGGTGACTTCGGCGGCCAGCACCTTGTAGCGCTCCCCCTCGGCCTCGAAGAAGGCGCCGGGGGCAGGGTTGAAGGCCAGAATCTGGCGCAGCACCTGATCGGCGGGGGCGGTGAAGTCCAGCTTGGCTTCGGCCTTTTCGATCTTGCGGGCGTAGGTGAGGCCTTCCTCGCTCTGCGTGACGGGCGGGAAGGCGGGCAGATCGGCCAGCACGCGCACGATCAGCTCCGCGCCCAGACCTGCCAGTTCGACAGTCAGCTCTCCTGCCGTTTTGCTAGCAACGCGCGCGCGCACGCTGGCGCGCACAGGCCCGGTGTCGAGGCCGGTTTCCATCTGCATGATATCCACGCCGGTCTGCTCGTCTCCGGCCAGAATGGCGCGCTGGATCGGCGCGGCCCCCCGCCAGCGTGGCAGGATCGAGCCATGCAGGTTGAGGCATCCATGCGTCGGAGCCTCTAATACGGCGCGGGGCAGCAGCAAACCATAGGCGGCCACCACTGCGACATCGGCGTTCAAGGCGGCAAAGGCGGCCTTCTCCTCTTCGCCCTTCAGCGACAAAGGATGGCGCACCTCGATACCCAATTCCTCGGCGCGCTTGTGTACCGGGCCGGGGGTCAGTTCCCGCCCACGCCGTCCACCCGGGCGCGGGGGCTGCGAATAGGCGGCGACCACCTCATGACCGGCATTGACCAGCGCCTGAAGGGCGGGAACGGCGAAATCGGGTGTCCCCATAAAGATGATGCGCATAGGTGGTCTCGGGCGTCTTTCGGTTTTGGTGCGGCTGCCCTATCTGGGGCGGCATGGCATCGCAAGAGATCGAGACATTGGCCGGCGCGCTTTCCCGCCTGCCCGGACTGGGCCCACGCAGTGCGCGGCGGGCCGTGCTGTGGCTGATCAAGCGGCGGGAAACGGCTTTGCCAGCCTTGATCGATGCTCTGGACGCCTTGAGCCAGCGGCTGACCGAATGCGAGATCTGCGGCAATGTCGATACGGCCAGCCCCTGCGCGATCTGCGCCGATCCACGCCGCGACGCGCGCCAGATCTGTGTGGTGGAGGAGGTGGCCGACCTCTGGGCGCTGGACCGGGCGCGGCTCTTCACCGGGCGCTATCATGTGCTGGGCGGACGTTTGTCGGCGCTGGACGGCGTCGCGCCGGAGGATCTGGCGATTGCGCCTTTGCTCTCGCGCGTGGAAGGCGGCGGCGTGGATGAGGTGGTGCTGGCCATGAACGCCACGCTGGAGGGCCAGACCACCGCCCACTACATCGCTGAAAGATTGGAAAGCATGCCGGTGCGCGTCACCCAGCTGGCCCATGGCCTGCCGGTGGGCGGAGAGCTGGACTATCTGGATGAGGGCACCTTGGCTCAGGCCTTGCGGGCGCGCAGGCCTGTTGCCTGATCGTTTTGGGCATTTATCAAAATCGCTAAATTGGGCGGCTGACGGCCTTGCGCGCGGGGGCGGGCGGGATTATCTGGCGCATTATGGCTATCCGACCGATCCTTGAAGCGCCCGATGCGCAGCTGAAGCAGATTTCCGCCCCCGTCACCGTGTTCGACGCCGAGCTTAAAACGCTCGTCGATGACATGTTCGAGACGATGTATGACGCGCCGGGCATCGGCCTTGCCGCCATTCAGGTGGGCGTGCCGCTGCGCGTGGTGGTGGTCGATCTGCAGCCCGAAGATGAAGATGCCGAGCCCGAGGTGTGCACCGCGCATGGCGGCCATGAGCATACCCATCGCCCGCTCAAAAAAGAGCCGCACATCTTCATCAATCCGGAGATTCTCAACCCTTCGGACGAGCTGTCGGTCTATCAGGAAGGCTGCCTCTCGGTGCCCGACATCTTCGCCGATGTGGAGCGCCCCGCCACCTGCCGCCTGCGCTGGCAGGATCTGGACGGCACCGTGCATGAGCAGGATCTGGAAGGCCTGATGGCCACCTGCATCCAGCATGAGATTGATCACCTTGAGGGCATCCTCTTCATCGATCACCTCTCGCGCCTGAAGCGCCAGATGGCGCTCAAGAAGCTGGAAAAGGCGCGCAAGGCGGCTTGATCCTTTCGCGATAGGGGCTTAGGTTCACGCTTCGTTCTGATGGAGTGAAGCGTGGACTCGGCCCTTTTTGTGATTGTTGCTCTGGTCATCGGGCTGGGGCTGGGCTGGTTTTTCGGCCAGCGCCCCATTGCCGACTGGAAAGCGCGCCTTGCCGAGCGGGACAAGGTTCTGGCCGAGCGTGAGCAGGCCTTGTCTACGCTGGACGCCAACTTTCGCCGCGCCATCACTGATCTTGCCGCCGCCAGTGAGCGGGCTTCGCGCGCCGATGCGCTTGCGGGGCAGATGGAGCAGGCCCGCGCCCTGCTGCTGGACGCGCAGGGCGAAGTGGCGACATTGCGCGCCAACGCTACCCATTTCGAAGAACAGAAGCGCCTGCTGCTGGAAGCGCAGGACACGCTGCGCCAGCAGTTCGAGGCCTCTGGCGCCCGCGTGCTGGCTCAGGCGCAGGAAGCCTTCCTGAACCGCGCCGAGGCCCGCTTCACCGAAAGCGAAAAGACCAGCGCCGAGCGGATCAATGCCGTGCTGGCCCCCGTCGGCGCGCGCCTGAAGGCTTATGAGGAGCAGGTGCAGGCGCTGGAAACCCGCCGCGTCGATGCCTTCGGCCAGTTGCTGGGCCAGATCGACCTGCTGCGCGCCGGACAGGAAAAGGTGCGCGAGGAAGCCGCCCGCCTCGGCAACTCGCTGCGCAACGCCCCCAAGGCCCGTGGCCGCTGGGGCGAGCAGCAGCTCCGCAATGTGCTTGAGCAATGCGGCCTCTCCGAACACACCGATTTCGTCACCGAGCATTCGGTGAACACGGAAGAGGGGCGCCTGCGCCCCGACGCCATCGTCACCATCCCCGGCCAGAAGAAGCTGGTGATCGACGCCAAGGTTTCCCTGAACGCCTATCAGGAGGCCTTCGAGGCCAGCGATGATGCGCTGCGGGAACTGGCGCTGAAGGGCCACGCTGCCTCGATGCGCAACCATATCCAGACTCTGGCCAGCAAAAGCTACCAGAGCCAGTTCGAGGACGCGCCCGATTACGTCCTCATGTTCGTCCCCGGCGAGCATTTTATCGCCGCCGCGCTGGAATATGACCCCGACATCTGGAACTTCGCTTTCGACCGCCGCGTACTGCTGGCCAGCCCGACCAATCTGGTGGCGATCTGCCGCACCGTGGCACAGGTCTGGCGCCAGGACGGCCTTGCGCGTGAGGCCAAGGAAATCGGCCGCATGGGCGGGGAGTTGTATGATCGCCTCGCCGTTGCGGCAGAGCATCTGAAACGCATGGGCGGCGGTCTGACCAGCGCGGTGGAAAACTACAACAAATTCGTCGGCAGCTTTGAGCGGAACGTGCTCTCTGCCGGGCGCCGCTTGCGTGACAAGCATATCGAAATCGGCAAGCGTGAGGTGGAGGATGTGCCTCTGGTCGAAGCCGCGCCGCGTTACGGGGATGTGGCCGCGTTGCCTTTGCCGGAAGAAGAGGCTGGGGTTTAAGAAGAAAAGAGAAATGCGAGGGTGTTACACCCTCGCGCTCCCGGGTGTTGTCAGCCTCAGCGCTACGGGTTCGGCGATGAGTTAAGCGCGCTGCGCCGCAGGCTTTAAAATTGCGGCCTATCGTAAAAGGCGCCGGGGCTTGCTGCCTGCGGCGCCTTTATGTTGCGCAGGTGGAGAGTTGGGGCGTTAGGCTTCAGTTCCACTGCCCCATCGTCGGAAGACGTTATGGGAGCGCGAGGGGGTAACCCCCTCGCTTTATTCTTCTTACTTCCCTTCCAACCCTGCCAAAACTTCATAAGCCAACACAGCCCCGGCCACCGCAGCGTTCAGACTGTCCGCGCGGCCCTTCATCGGCATGGTCACGCGCAGATCGCAGGCCATTTCGTAATCCTCGGGCAGGCCGCGCGACTCATTGCCGACCATAATGAAGCACGGCCCGGCATAAGGCGCCCCGCGATAGGGCACGGCTTCGCGCAGGGATGCTGCCACCAACTGGCCTTCGCCGCTGCGCAGCCAGGGCAGGAATTCCTCCCAACGGGCCTGCACCACGCGCTGCGTGAAAACAGCACCCATGCTGGCGCGCACGGCCTCCACGCTGAACGGGTCCACGCAGTCGTCGATCAGGATCAACCCGCCTGCTCCCACGGCATCGCCGGTGCGCAGCATGGTGCCCAGATTGCCGGGGTCACGCATCGCATGCGCCACCAGCCAGAGCGGGGCGGCGTTGCGATCCAGTCCGGCGAGGCTTGTGTCGAATTCCTCAAACACGCCGCAGACAGCCTGCGGATTGTCCTTGCCGGTGATCTTGCTGAGGATGTCCTCGCTGGTTTCCACCACATCGCCGCCGGCGGCCAGAACATCGCTTTCAAGCTGCTCAAGCAGGGGGTGCGGGTCGCGGCCCTCGGCCATGATCAGCATTTCGGGCAGGCGGCCCATCTCGCGGGCGTCGGTCAGCAGGCGCAGGCCCTCGGTCAGGAATTTGCCCTCGCGGCGGCGATGCTTCTTGTCGCGCAGGCTCTTGAGGAACTTGACCGTGGGGTTGGAAAAGCCGGTGATCGTGCGGCGCATGGGCGAGTGTCAGCCTGAAAGGAACGGGAAACCCCGCCCATACCTGCCGATTGATCTTCTGTCGATTGAAGAGCTTCAGTCTTCCCCGAAGCCGTCCTTCACCAGACCGGCGAGGCGGGAAAGCGCCACATCGGCCTCTTCGCCTTTTACGACGATGTCCACGCTGTCACCGCGCGCGGCGCCCAGCATCATCAGGCCCAGGATCGAGCCGCCACCGGCTTCGGCGCCTTCTTTCAGCACCTTCACGTCGTGCCCCTCGGGCAGCATGGCGACCATGTTCACGAATTTCGCGCTGGCCCGTGCATGCAGGCCCTTGGCGTTGACAATTTCGACGGTTTCCCGTGCTTCTCCCATGCGTTCTACCCTGCCGTTATATTTTGAGAGCGGTTATATTCCAGAGCATCGCGCGAGAAAATGGGGACCGATTTTCCGCAAAAACGACGCAACAACGAAAATCTGGCTCAGAATGCGTGATTCTTCAATCACGCATTGCCTTTTACGCGTCCTGCCCCAGAAATTCCGACGCGATCGTGATATAATTGCGACCCGCATCGCGCGCCGCGGCCACAGCCCCCAGCACATCGGCGGATTTGCGCGCACCGGCCAGGCGGATCAGCATGGGCAGGTTGATGCCCGCGATCACCTCGACCCGGCCCGCCTGCATCAGCGAGATCGCCAGATTGCTGGGCGTGCCGCCGAACAGATCGGTCAGGATGATGGCGCCGTCGCCCGCATCAACCGTCTGAATCGCCTCGGCGATTTCGCGGCGACGCTTTTCGACGTCATCGTTGGGCCCGATGCAGACCGTGGCGATAGCCTCCTGGCGACCGACGACATGCTCCATCGCATGCACGAATTCTTCGGCCAGTTTGCCGTGAGTGACGAGGATCATGCCGATCATGCGGGAATTGCGCTCCGAAATTGGTTCCCGACCATCGCGTTGACCCCCCGTGGTCCGGTGAACATGCAAACTGTCATCGGCTGGCGGCCCCTTCTACGAGGTCGGCCGCGCGCGATTGCAGGTTGCGGTGCAGCATTGTGGGAGAAAATCCGGAGTTGCGCAAGGCCGCGCCGATCTGTTCTGCCATGAAGACGCTGCGATGGCGCCCGCCGGTGCAGCCGAAAGCGATGTGAACATAGGCTTTTCCCTGCGCCTGAAAACGGGGGAGAACCGAAAGCAGCAGGTCGCGAATCCGCGCAAAGGCGTCCTCAAAGGCCGGGTCCTGGCGGATAAACGCCGCAATCGAGGCGTCTTTTCCGGTCATCGGGCGCAGATCCTTGTCCCAATGCGGGTTGTTGAGAAAACGCATGTCGAAGACGAAATCGGCGACCGGCGGCATCCCGCGCGAGAAGCCGAAACTGCTGACGGAAATCGTCAGTTCAGGGCCCGAAGCCGGGGCAAATTGCTCACGCATGGCCTGCTGCAACTGATTCGCGGCAAATTGCGTGGTGTTGATCACCAGATCGGCCCAGCGGCGCAGCGGCTCCATCAGCTCGCGCTCGGCGGCGATGCCGGAGGCGGCGGGCATGTCATTGGCCAGCGGATGGCGGCGGCGGGTTTCGTTGTAGCGGCGTTCCAGCTCGGCGCCGCCGCAGTCGAGATAGAGCGTGGTCAGCTCCAGATCGCCGCGCATGGTCAGGCGCTTGACCAGTTCGGTCACGGCATGAGGGTTGAAACCGCGCGTGCGCGAATCGAAGCCTATGGCCAGCGGCCCGTGATGCTCACCCAGATCGGAGCCATGTTCGGGGCTGTCGATCAGGCGTTCCAGCAGGCGGATGGGGAAATTGTCGATGGTTTCCCAGCCCAGATCCTCAAGCACGCGCAGGGCGGTGGTCTTGCCCGCGCCCAGCACGCCGGTCACCAGCAGGATGCGCTGGCGTTTGTCTCCCTCTGCGATGGACTCGGCAGGGGCCGGGGCTTGAGTGGCGGTGGATTCCTCGGACATATAAGTGCTTTTTGCGCTCAAAAAGGGCAAAAGGAAAGGGGTAAGCGCTTGATTTGACCCTTAGGACAGGGGAGGGGCAGGCAAGCCATAAACACCAAGCGCCATCGAGGCTCTTAGCGCTAAACCTGGTGTGTCGGGATAAAGCTCCACCAGCGGCAGATCGACGCCCAGAATCGCCTCGCGCGGGGCCTGTTCGATATAGCGCGGGGCATTGCGCGTCAGGCGGATCAGCAGCGCCACGGGCACATCCTGCACCGCCGCCATGGGGAGCAGCCCGAGGTTGCGCACCTCGATCAGGCCGCGCGTGGCCGGGGCGGGGGAGGCCAACAGCGCGCCGCCTTCCACCCGCAACGAAACGCCATCATCGCCCACAAGGTCAGCGCCCCGGTCGATCAGGGCGAGCGCCAGGCTGGATTTGCCGCTGCCGCTGGCGCCGTCGATCAGCACGGCGCGGCCCTTGATGGCTACGCAGGTCAATTGTCGGAGTAAACTCATGAAGCGGCCTGCGCCGGATGCCAGGAGGGCAGCTCGAACACCAGACGGGCGCCGCGCCCGTTTGATGGAGGCCCCTCCAGCGGATCGCGGGCATGCAATTGCCCGTCATGCGCCACGATGATGGTGCGCGCGATGGCCAGACCCAGCCCGGAATGGCTGCCGAAATCCTCGCCTGCCGGGCGCAGCGAGTGGAACCGTTCGAACACGCGTTCGCGCGCCGAGGGCGGGATGCCCGGGCCTTCGTCCGTCACCTCGCAGGAGACATACAGCCCGTGATTGGCCAAAGTGATGGTGATCATGCCGCCGGGGGGCGAGAAAGACACCGCATTGTCGATCAGATTTTCGAACACACGCTCCAGCCGCGCGGCATCGCCCTCCACCACCGGCGGGGCGCTGCCTTCGTGAAGCACCTGCACGCGGCAATCGCGGTTGACCCCGCGCCGCTCGCGCGCGCCGACCAGTGCCACGGCCAGCGCCAGCAGATCGACCAGCTCGAAGGTGGTGCGCGACAGTTCGGCGTCGATCCGGCTGGCATAGGCGATTTCGGTCACCAGCCGGTCGATGCGCTGCACATCGTGCGCGGCGATGGCGTGAAGCTGGCGTCGCAGATCGCCATCGCCCACCTTGTCCAGCGTATCCAGAGCGCTGCGCAGACTGGCCAGCGGGTTCTTGATTTCATGGGCGACATCGGCGGCGAAGGCCTCCACGCCGTCGATGCGCTGGCGCAGGGCCTCTGTCATATCGGCGATGGCGCGGGCCAGCAGGCCGATCTCGTCGCCACGCTCGGGCAGGCGGGGGACGATCACCGTGCGGTCGCGGCCCAACCGCACGCGCACCGCCGCGCGCATCAGCACGCGAAGCGGCTGAACGATGGTTCGCGCCAGAAACAGCGAAAGGAACACGGTGGTCAGCAGCGCGGCCAGCACCACGATGGCCAAAGTCTGGCGGGCATCGCGCACGGCTTGCGTCACATCGGGCGCCGGGCGCGTCGTCAGCAGCACCGAGCCGCGGATGCCCACTGGCGTGGCGGCATTGATGATCGGCGTGCGGTCCGGCGCATAGCGTTCGCGCACGGTCGAGACAGTATGGGTGCGTGCCTCGATCACCTCGGGCCAGAGGCTGGCGGCGTCGCGCGGATGCGCGGGCGGGGGGGGCTCGGCATAGCGCGGCACGGGCGGGGCAAACAGCGCCGCATCCATCATGCGGTCCAGCGTGCGGGCGGCCTTCATCGTCCAGGGCTGGGTCTGCGGGTCGGCCACGGTGAAGGAGGGCGGCGCGAGCGCGAAACTGTCCTGCGCCAGATGGCCGTCGGGCGCATAGAGGCGCAGGCGCATCTGCTGGCGCGTGCCGATGGTGGCCAGCAGTTTCGCGCGCGAGGCTGCCGGGGTTTCGGCCAACACAGAGGCGGCGATCTCGGCCTCGACCCGGGCGCGTTTGAAACGATCTCCCAGCATCTGGTTGCGGTAGGTATCGAGGAACAGCAGGCTGAAGGCCATCAGTGCCAGCACGATCACATTGACCGCCAGAATGCGCGCCGTCAGCGAAACGCCGCGAATCTTCATCCGCGAGGACAGTGGCGCGATCACGCTGGCCCAGCGCTTGCGCTCCTGAGCGGTCCTACTGACCATGATGCCGATCAGCTTTCGGCAAAGGAATAACCCGCGCCATACAGCGTCTCGATCGCGCTGAAGGTCGGGTCGGCCTGACGGAATTTACGGCGCAGGCGCTTGATGTGCGAATCGATGGTGCGATCGTCGACATAGATGTCGTCGCTGTAGGCCGCGTCCATCAGCTGGTTGCGGCTGCGGATCACGCCGGGGCGGCTCGCAAGTGCTTCCAAAATCAGGAATTCGGTGACGGTCAGCGAGACGGGGACCTCGTTCCATGTCACCTCATGGCGCGCCGGGTCCATGGCGAGGCGACCGCGATGGATGATGTCGGGCGCGGGCTCTCCGCTGGGGGCGGGGGCGGCGCGGCGCGCATCCAGACGGCGCAGGATGGCGCGGATGCGCGCCACCAGCAGGCGCTGGCTGAAGGGCTTGGTGATGTAATCGTCGGCGCCCATGGCGAGGCCCAGCGCCTCATCGGGCTCCTCATCCTTGCTGGTAAGGAAGATGACAGGCAGGGCGCTGGTTTCGCGCAGGCGCTGCAGCAGCTCCAGCCCGTCCATGCGCGGCATCTTGATATCCACCACCGCCAGATCGGGTGGATTATCCAGCAGAGCCTTCAAGGCGCTGGTGCCGTCGGCATAGACGCGGGTGGCGAAACCCTCGGCCTGTAGCCCGATCGAAACGCTGGCCAGAATGTTGCGGTCATCATCGACCAGCGCGATTGTCTGGCCTGCGGCGCTTGGGGTCTGGCCTGCGGCTGCGGAGTTGGCAGCAGTATCCTCCGGGGGATCGATCGGGGTGGCGGTCATCCGCGGCAATCTAGCCAGAGGGGGGGGCGCTGTCCATCACGCCTGTCGATCAGGGGCTTGCGTCGCAGAAATCGGGCGCTTGGGCGACTGCCGTGCGAAATGGATGTTTCAGAGTCGGACAGGCCTGCCATTCCGGTTGAATTCTTCGCCGATCCGGTTACGCATTCGTATGTGGAGACTTGGCGACTCGCTTGTCCTGCCCCCGGGGAAGCAGCGCTTTTTGATGGAGAAGCACTTGACCACCGCAGCCACCACCGCACCGCTTTCCTATTCGCTTGACCAACAGGGCATCGCCGCCAAGGGGCAGATCTTCGCCAATCTGGGCACCGCCCCGCTGGTCGAACATGCCGTGCGCAACGGTGAGGGCCTGCTGGCCAAGGACGGCCCCTTTGTGGTCGCCACCGGCAAGCACACCGGCCGCAGCCCGAAGGACAAGTTTATCGTTCGCGACGCGACGACGGAAAGCACCGTGTGGTGGGGCAGCGTGAACCGGGGCATGACGCCCGAGCATTTCGCGGCGCTGAAGGAGGATTTCCTCAAGGCCGTCGGGGACAAGGAAACGCTCTATGTGGCGGACCTGTTCGGCGGCAGCCAGCAGGAGCACCGCATCAATGTGCGCGTGATCAATGAGTTCGCGTGGCACAACCTCTTCATCCGCACCCTTCTGGTTCGCCCCACAGAGCAGGAACTGACCAGTTTCGTGCCCGAATACACCATCATCGACCTGCCCAGCTTCAAGGCCGACCCGGCCCGCCACGGCAGCAACAGCGAAACCATCATCGCGGTCAACTTCACTGAGAAGCTGATCCTGATCGGCGGTACGGCCTATGCCGGCGAGATGAAGAAGTCGGTCTTCGGCCTGCTCAACTATCTGCTGCCCGCCGATGGCATCATGCCGATGCATTGCTCGGCCAACATCGGGCCCGATGGCGATACGGCGGTGTTCTTCGGCCTGTCCGGCACCGGCAAGACCACGCTCTCGGCCGACGCCAGCCGCACGCTGATCGGCGACGATGAGCATGGCTGGTCGGACGAGGCGGTCTTCAACTTCGAGGGCGGCTGCTACGCCAAGATGATCCGCATCTCGCCCGAGGCTGAGCCGGAAATCTACGCCACCACCAAGCGCTTCGGCACGGTGCTGGAAAATGTGGTGATCGATCCCGAAACCCGCGAGCTGGATTTCGACGACAACAGTCTGGCCGAGAACAGCCGCGGTTCCTATCCGATCGATTTCATCCCGAACACCTCGGAAAAGAACCTCGGCCCCGTGCCGCAGAACGTCATTTTCCTCACCGCCGATGCCTTTGGCGTGATGCCGCCCATCGCGCGGCTGACGCCCGAACAGGCCATGTATCACTTCCTCTCAGGCTACACCGCCCGTGTGGCCGGCACCGAAATCGGCGTGACCGAGCCCGAGGCGACCTTCTCCACCTGCTTTGGTGCGCCCTTCATGCCGCGCCACCCCTCGGTCTATGGCAATCTGCTGAAAGAGCGCATCGCCAAGGGCGGGGTGAAATGCTGGCTGGTCAACACTGGCTGGTCGGGCGGCAAGGCCACGCAGGAAGGCATCAAGCGCATGCCGATCAAGGCCACCCGCGCGCTGCTGAACGCCGCGCTGGACGGCAGCCTGAACGATGCCACCTTCGTGAAGGACCCCAACTTCGGCTTCGAATTGCCGCTGGCCGTGCCCGGCGTGGACAGCAAGCTGCTCGATCCGCGCGGCGCCTGGGCCGACGCGGGCGAGTATGACAAGACCGCCCACGCGCTGGTGCAGCTCTTTGTCGACAACTTCGCCCAGTTCGAGGAGCATGTGGACGAGAACGTGCGTGCCGCCGCCCCGGCAGTCGGCGCCGTGCCCGCCTGATCCCAGCCTTGGGAGAGAGGGAGCGGATCAAGCGCTCCCCACGGAAACACCGGTCTTCCGCCGCGCATGGAGGGCCGGTGTTTTCTTTTGTTAAGTGCCTTGCTTCTGCAACCGGGCTTTGAGACGCTGCTGTTGAAGCGCCACAAGGCGCGTCTCTAGGAGCTTGCCATGAGCCTGTTTGATTCGCTGCTGGGCCAGTTGGGTTCGAATGTGGATGTGGGCAGCATCGCCCAGAAATTCGGCATCGACCCCGCCACCGCGCAGACCGCCATCGCCGCACTGGGCCAGGCCCATCAGGAGCCCGGCGATACCGTGGACACCGCCGCCGCCAACACCGGGATCGATCCCGAAGTGCTGAGCGGCATTGCGGATCACCTCGGCGGCGAAGGCGCGCTGGGGCAGATTGCTCAGCACCTCTCGGACAATCCGCAGATGCTGCAGAGCGTGCTGGGCGCTTTCGGCGGTCAGCAGGGCGAGGGCGGTCAGGGCGGGCTTGGTGGCCTGCTGGGCGCGGCTTCGGGGTTCTTTGGTGGCGGGGCCGCTAAAGAGTAAGGTTTTAAGGGAGAAAATGCGAGGGGGTTACCCCCTCGCGCTCCCATGACGTCTTCCGACGATGGGGCAGGGGAGGCCTACCTTCGTGCCCAACCTCTCCACCTGCGCAACAGAAAGGCGCCGCAGGCAGTTATGCCTCGGCGCCTTTCTATCGTTTAAAGCCTGCGGCGCGGCGGCGTTGCTCTAAGGCTGAACCCGATGTGCAACGCTGACAAAAAATGGGAGCGCGAGGGTGTAACACCCTCGCATCTTCCCTTTTAACCCTTACCGGATCGGACAATCCGGCGACAGACGCATGTCGAGATAATTGTCCACCGCCCGCATCATATCGTCGAGTTCGTTCTCGAAGAAGTGGTTGGCGCGGGGCACTTCATCGTGATGGATGGTGATGTGCTTCTGGGTGCGCAGCTTGTCGACCAGCTTCTGCACGGCGCCGGGGGTCACCACCGTATCGGCGGTGCCCTGCACGATGATGCCGCTGGCCGGGCAAGGCGCCAGGAAGCTGAAGTCATACATGTTGGCGGGCGGGGCTACGCTGATGAACCCACGGATTTCCGGGCGGCGCATCAGCAGCTGCATGCCGATCAGCGCACCGAAGGAATAGCCCGCGATCCAGGTGGTCGAAGCCTCGGGATGGATCGACTGCACCCAGTCGAGCGCCGCTGCGGCATCCGAAAGCTCGCCGATGCCATTGTCGAAGCTGCCCTGCGAGCGGCCGACGCCGCGGAAGTTGAAGCGCAGGGTGGCAAAGCCGCGGGCCACGAAGGTCTTGTAGAGGGCCTGCGTCACGCGGTCGTTCATGGTGCCCCCGGCCTGCGGGTGCGGGTGGAGGATCATGGCGACGGGCGCGCGCGGGCGGGTGCCGGGCTGGAAACGGCCTTCGAGGCGGCCTTCGGGGCCGGGAAAGATCACTGCGGGCATCGGTTCATCCTGCGAAGGGGCAGTCCTCTCTTGTCGGCGCTGCGAAAAATGCGGCGCGCGGGCCAAGGGGGACTGTGAATGGAAGCGATGGGCTATATAGGAAGCAAGGTTCCAAAAGCAATCTTTTCGCGCCTTTCTCGTAAAGCAGGTTCATGGCTACACATCTTTATCTCGATCATGCGGCCACGACGCCTTTGTTGCCGGTGGCGCGCGCGGCCATGGATGAGGGGTTTGCGCATTGGGCCAATCCGTCGAGCCCGCATCGGGCCGGGCGCGCGGCAAGGGCGGCGCTGGAGGATGCGCGCGAGCGGGTGAGGGCGGCGCTGGGCTGGCAGGGCGAGGTGATCTTCACCAGCGGTGCGAGCGAGGCTCTGGCGATTGCGATGCAGCGCTGTGTACAGCCTTTGGTGGCGATCTCTCCGGTGGAGCATGAGGCGGCGCTGCGCCATGCGGGCGATGCGACGAAGCTGGCGGTGGATGCTTTTGGCCTTGTGGCGCCGGGGGATTGCGCGCTGCCGGGGCTGGTCTGCGTGCAGCAGGTGAACAATGAAACAGGGGTGATCCAGCCGTTGGATGAGATTGCCCAAACCGTGCATGGCGTAGGCGGTTTGCTGTTGGCCGATTGCGCTCAGGGGGCGGGGAAGATCGCTCTGCCCGCTGCCGATCTGGCTGTGTTGAGCGCGCATAAATTCGGCGGCCCTGTGGGGATCGGCGCGCTGCTGCTGCGCGACTGGGGGCAGATCCAGCCGAGCGGCGGGCAGGAGCGCGGCTATCGCCCCGGCACGGAAAATCTGCCCGGCGCTCTGGCCATGGCTGCGGCCTTGGAGGCCGGGGCGGATTGGATGGAGGAAGCTGCCCGCCTGCGCACCCGTCTGGAAGCCGCCATCATCGCTGCGGGCGGTGAAGTGGTGGCGCAGGACGCCCCGCGCATCGCCACCATCGGCGCCTATCGCATGAAGGGCAAAGCCGCCGCCGCGCAGCTGATCCGTTTTGACGGGCTTGGCATGGCGATTTCGGCGGGCTCGGCCTGTTCCTCGGGCTCGCTGCGGGCCAGCCATGTGCTGACGGCCATGCAGTACCCTCACACCAGCGAGGTGATCCGCGTCAGCATCGGCCGCGAAACCACCGAGGCGGAGATCGACCAGTTCGCGCAAGCCTGGGCGCAGGTGGCGGGATGATCTACCTCGACTATCAGGCCACCACGCCGCTGGCCCCGCAGGCGCGAGAGGTCATGCTCCACTGGCTGGGCGGCCCGGAAACGACTGGTTTCGCCAATCCGCATAGCCCCCATCGCCCCGGTCGAGGTGCTGCTGCTGCGGTGGCAGTGGCGCGCGATCAGGTGGCGGGTCTGTTCCCGCCGGGCGGCAAGGTGATCTTCACCAGCGGCGCGACCGAGGCGATCAATCTGGCCATCAAGGGCGTGGCGCTGAACGGGCGTAGCATCGCCCATTCCGCCATCGAACACAGCGCCGTGCTGGACACAGTCGCCGCGCTGGGCGGAGGCCATGTGCTGCCCGTCGGCGCGAATGGGCTGGTGGCGCAAGATGTGGCTCTGCCCGAGACCCTCGGCCTGCTCGCGGTGATGCAGGTCAACAATGAGATCGGCACGGTGCAGCCCGTCGATGCTCTTGCCGCAAGGGCGCATGCCATGGGCGCGCTGATGCTGGTCGATGGCGTGCAGGGTGCGGGGAAAATGCCGCCACCGCTCCAGGCCGATATGATCGCGGTTTCGGCGCATAAGATCTATGGCCCCAAAGGGATCGGCGCATTGTGGGTCCGCGATGGGCTGGATCTCACCCCGCTGCTTCACGGTGGCGGACAGGAGGGCGGCTTGCGCTCCGGCACGCTCAGCCCGGCGCTTTGCGCAGGGTTCGGGGCTGCGGCGGCGCTGTGCCAAACCTCGTGGGAAAGCGATGGACAACATGTGGACAGCCTGTGGAAAACTGCGCGCGCCATCCTCCACCGCTGGACGCTCAACGGCGATGAACACAGCCGCTGGCATGGCAACCTCAATCTGCGGCTTGATGGCCTCGATGTGGCCCGGCTGATGAGCGATCTGCGCGATATCGCCTTTTCCGCCGGATCGGCCTGCGCCAGCGGCTCGGGGCGGCCCAGCCATGTGCTGGCGGCCATAGGTCTAACGGCGCCCCAAGCAAAAAATTCTATCCGCATTGGTTTCGGGCGCTATACGGACCCCGGAGAGTTTGCCGAGGCCTTGCAACGAATCGACGCTGCTGCCCAAGCGCAGGGCGCGTGAATCGGGGAGCTTTCGCGGCGTGGCTGACAAGTTTGTACAGGTTGAATTTCTGACCACCGATGGCGGTCGCATCAAGGCGCAGGGCTCGGCGGGCATCAGCCTGCTCGAAGTGGCTCAGGGCGCGGGTATGCCGCTGGAAGGCACCTGCGAGGGGCAGATGGCCTGCTCCACCTGCCATGTGGTGGTGGCACCGGATTGGTTCGCCAAATTGCCGCCCGCCAGCGCCGACGAGGAAGATATGCTCGATCTGGCCGCTGCCGTCACCGCCACCAGCCGCCTTTCCTGCCAGATCCGCCTGACCGAGGACCTCGATGGCCTGCTGGTGCGAATTCCGGGGGAAAGCCGGGATATGCAGCGCCGCTAAACACTTGGCGGGGCAGGCCCCGGCCTGCTACAGCCACAGGCGATGAGCGACATTGACCTGAACGAGCCCGATCCTTTCGACGCCATCGTGGATGCGCCTTTCGACAGCGCCCTGTCGGAGCGCTATCTGGTCTATGCGCTCTCCACGATCACGGCGCGCTCGCTGCCCGATCTGCGTGACGGGCTGAAGCCGGTCCACCGCCGCCTGCTTTGGGCGATGCGTCAGTTGAAGCTGGACCCGTCGCAGGCCTTCAAGAAATCCGCCCGCGTGGTGGGTGACGTGATCGGCAAGTATCACCCGCATGGCGACGCCAGCGTGTATGACGCGATGGTCCGTCTCGCTCAGGATTTCGCGCTGCGCTATCCGCTGGTCGAGGGGCAGGGCAATTTCGGCAACATCGACGGCGATAACGCCGCCGCCTACCGCTACACCGAAGCCCGCCTGACCAAGACCGCGATCCAGCTGATGGCAGGCCTTGAAGAGGGCACGGTCAACTACCACCCCACTTACAATGGCGAGGATGAGGAGCCGGAAATCTTCCCCGGCCTCTTCCCCAATCTGCTGGCCAATGGCGCCACCGGCATCGCGGTGGGCATGGCGACCAGCATCCCCAGCCATAATGTGGCCGAGATCATCGACGCCACCATGCTGCTGATCGAGGACCCGCACACCGAACACGCCGCGCTGATGGAGGTGTTCCACGGCCCGGATTTCCCCACCGGCGGCATCGTGGTGGACAGCCCGGCGGCGATTTCCCACGCCTATGAGACGGGCAAAGGCGCGATCCGCGTGCGCGCCCGTTTCTCCACCGGGCGCGATGAAGAGGGCAATTGGGAAGAGACCGGCATTGAGAAGCTGGGCAGCGGCCAGTGGCAGCTGGTCATCTCCGAAATCCCCTACATGGTGCAGAAGGGCAAGCTGATCGAGCAGCTCGCCGCGCTGATCGCCGACAAGAAGCTGCCCATCCTCGAAGATGTGCGCGACGAAAGCGACACCCAGATCCGCATCGTGCTGGTCCCCAAGACCCGCAACATCGAGCCCGATCTGCTCAAGGAAAGCGTCTACAAGCTGACCGAGCTGGAGAGCCGTTTCAGCCTGAACCTCAACGTGCTGGACGCCCAGCGCACGCCCGGCGTGCTCGGCCTGCGCCCGCTGCTGCTGCAATGGATCGTCGCCCAGATCGACATCCTGCAGCGCCGGAGCCAGCACCGCCTCGACAAGATCGCGGCCCGGCTGGAGCTGGTCGAAGGCTATATCGTTGCCTATCTGAACCTCGACCGCGTGATCGAGATCATCCGCACCGAGGATGAGCCCAAGCCGCTGATGATGGCCGAGTTCAACCTCACCGACCGGCAGGTGGAAGCCATCCTCAACATGCGCCTGCGCAGCTTGCGCAAGCTTGAGGAAATGGAGCTGCGCGGCGAGCGTGACGATCTGCTCAAAGAGCAGGACGAGCTGCAAAAGCTGCTGGAAAGCCCGGCCCGCCAGCGCACGCGCCTCAAGCGCGATCTCACCACGCTGCGCAAGGATTACGCGGAAACCACGCTGCTCGGCCGCCGCCGCACCACCATCGCCGAGGCAGCGCCCACCCGCGAATTCAGCATGGACGCCATGATCGAGAAGGAGCCGGTTACGGTGATCCTCTCGGCCCGCGGCTGGATCCGCGGCGCCAAGGGCCACGAGCCGCTCGACCGCGAGTTCAAGTTCAAGGAAGGCGACGGCCCGGCCTTCGCCTTCCACGCCCAGACCACCGACAAGTTGCTGATCGCCTGCGACAACGGCCGCTTCTACACGCTGGGCGCCGACAAGCTGCCCGGCGCGCGCGGCTTCGGCGAGCCGTTGCGTTCGATGCTGGATATCGACGGCGACACGCATATCATCGCCATCTTCCCCTTCCGCCCGAAATCGCAGATCCTGCTGGCGGGCACCAGCGGCAGAGGCTTCGCCGCCGAGGCCGAGGAATTGCTGGCCGAAACCCGCAAGGGCCGCGCCGTGATGACCACCAAGGCCGATGTGAAGCTGGCGGTCGTGCGCGAAATCCCCGAAGACCACGACCATGTTGCGGTGATCGGCGACAATCGCAAGCTGGTGCTCTTCAGCCTCACCGAAATGCCGCTGATGGCCAAGGGGCAGGGTGTGACCCTCCAGCGTTACCGCGACGGCGGTCTGTCAGACATCACGACCCTGAAGCTGGAAGACGGCCTGACCTGGCGCATGGGCGGCGATAGCGGGCGCATGCGGACCGAGAAGGATATGCGCCTGTGGAAGGTTGCCCGCGGGGCCGGGGGACGGATGCCGCCTCAGGGATTTCCTCGGGATAACAAGTTTTAAGGTTGGGTTTTTAAGAAGGTTTAGAAGGATAAATGCGAGGGGGTTACCCCCTCGCGCTCCCATGACGTCTTCCGACGAAATGGGAGTGGCGCCAAAGCAGTGCGCCCCGGCTCTCCACCTGCGCTGGGCAAAGCGCCGCAGGCAGGCATCTTTTGATCGATAGGCGGTGGGGGCGTTTTCAAGCCTGCGGCGCAGCGACCTTAGCTCTTTGGCTGAAACCGTGGCGCGACTTAGACATTAAAGGGAGCGCGAGGGTGTAACACCCTCGCATCTTACTTTTCTTCGTCCTTACCCCCGACAGGATGATGCGGCACCAGCACCATCACATTGTCCTTCACCTGCCACCGCGCCAGCCGCGACATAAAGTTCATCCCCAAAACATTCGTGCCGCCCATGCCGGGGGCCACCACCACGTCCAGATTGCGGGCGATGACGCTGCCCACGCGCAGTTCCTCCACCGAGGCGACATCGGCCTGTGTGGAGCCATTGGCGGTTTGCATCATCACTTTTTGGCCGAAGGGGCTGGGGGTGATCTGGGCTTTTTCGGCGCTGTCGGGGGAGAGGGTGGTGATGGTGGCGCCGGTGTCGATGAGGAAGCGCATGGGCACGCCGTTGACGCGGGCGGAGAGCCAGAAGTGGCCGTCTGGTGCTAACGGCACGCGGGTTTCGCCGCCGGAGACAGTCTGTTTGGGCTGTTCCGTCAGGCCGGGGCCTTCCATGCCGGTGCTGATATGGGCGAAGCGCAGCACGGCCATGGCGATGGTGGCCATAACGGCGAGGTTGCCGAGCAGGCGAAGGAGGCCGCCCGCCATGGGCAGGCCTCGGCGGACCCAGCCGCCCAGCACCACCAGCACGATGCCGATCAGCGCGAGCTGTGCAAGTGGCTCGGCCATGACGGCGCTGACGATCTGGTGCCAGAGGTCGATCAGCGCCTCTTTCAGCGTGGCGCTGGCGTCTCCGGCAAGGCTGTCATCGGGCAGGGACTTCATTTCAGGCTGGCCAGTTCGGCCTCCAGCAGGGCCTCGATGCGGGTGGCGTCGGGGAAGCCTTCATCGACCCATGCGGTCTGGACGTTATGCAGCACGCGGGCGACTTGCGGGCCGGCAGCCACGCCGCGCGCCACGATCTGGCCGCCTTTCAGCGGGAAGATGGGGGGCGTGAAGTTCTCAATGCTTTTGGCATCGCGACCGGCCAGTAACAGGGCGTCGATGGCTTCGGGCACGCCAAGGCGGTAGGCCAGAGCTTGCGGCGGGGCGGTATCACCGGGGCGGCTTGCGGCGCTCATCAGGCGCTTTTTCTGCACGCCGGACAGGCGGAAGCGACCGGCGATCTGCCCGGCCAACGTTGGATCAGCGGGGATCAGCGCGGCCAGATGGCGGATGGCGACGGGGGCGATGCCTTGCGCCTGCTCCTGCGCCACCAGAGCGGCCAGCGCCTGCACATCGGCCTCGGGCAGGATTTCGGCCAGCACGCCCAGCGCCTGCATCCGTGCCATGGTCGGCGCGGGATCGGGCAGGGCGAGGAGGTTCATCGTCTCCATGCCGATGCGTTCGCGCGAAAGGCCTTTGAGCGTCGCGGCCAGATCGGCGCAGGCCTGTTCGGCCTCGGCATCGGGTTCCCCGGCACCGAAGCGGGCGCGGAAGCGGAAGTAGCGCAGGATGCGCAGATGGTCCTCGCGGATGCGCTGATGCGCCTCGCCGATAAAGCGGACCTTGCGCGCTTCCAGATCGGCCAGACCGCCGAAATAGTCGAAGATTTCCAGCGTTTCGGGATCGGCATAGAGCGCGTTGATGGTGAAATCGCGCCGCGCCGCATCCTCGCGCCAGTCCTGCGCGAAAGCCACTGTCGCCCGGCGCCCGTCGGTGGAAACGTCATGGCGCAAAGTGGTGACCTCCACCGGGCCGCCAGCCAGAACCACCGTTACCGTGCCATGCTCGATGCCGGTGGGTACGGTTTTCAGGCCAGCCTGCTTGCAGGCTTCGACCACATCCTCGGGGGGCAGCGGGGTGGCGGCGTCGATGTCTTTCACATCCGCGCCCAGCAGCGTGTCGCGCACCGCGCCGCCCACCCAGCGGATGTTGTCAGCCCCGAGCGCGCGCACCAGCGCGGCCAGATCCTCGCGCGCTGTCCATGGCGCCTTGGGCAGCAGAGCGCTCACAGCTGGGCCCAGTCGATGCGCAGCGTCAGATTGGCGAGGATCGCGCCGGTCACGCCCCAGATGCGGCGGCCCTGCCAGTCGATCTCGATCACGCGATGCTTGCGGCCCTTCCACTCGACCTCACGCGAGCCATGCCGCGCCGGATCAAGCACATAGGCAGCAGGCGCGGCGAACCAGTCGGCCACCTCGGCGGGGTTGGGGGTGAAGGTCAGGCCGGTCGGGATCGTGGCCAGCACCGGCGTGATCTCATAGCCAGAGGCCGTGCGGATCACATCGAGTTCCCCGATCACCCGCACATCCTCAGGTAACAGCCCAACCTCTTCCTCCGCCTCGCGTAGCGCGGCGGCGATGGCATCCTCGCCCTCCTCGCAGCGGCCACCGGGCAGGGCGATCTGCCCGGGATGCGCGCGCATGGTGGTGGGGCGATGGGTGAGCAGGATTTCGGGCTCACCGGCCTCGCTCACAGCGATCAGCACGGCGGCAGGCTTGAGCGGCACATCATCCTCGATGCGCGGATCGCTCCACAGGCCGGAAACGGCGCGGGCCATGCCGGCGCGGTAAAGCGCCGACAGTCTCTCGTGAAGGGAAGCAGTCTCGGTCATGCGTGGCCCATATGGCCATGTCATGACGGCTTGACCAGAGGCCTGTTGCCTTAGAGCCAAGGCCCCAGCATGCCCACCACCGGCAGCACTGCCGGATTGTTGGCGCGCGCCAGCAGGCGATGGCGCTCAAAAGGCCCGGGCAGATCCCAGCCGCCGGTCTGGGCATTGGTAAAGCCCCAGAAACGCCCGTAATAATCCGGGTCACCGATCATCACCTGAGGCAGCGGCGCCTCGGGAGACAGCGCGCCCAAGGCCGCTGTCATCAGCGCCTTGCCGTAACCCTCGCCCTGATGCGCGGGCAGCACCGCCACCGGGCCGACCATCACCAGCGGATGGCGGCGACCCTCGGGGTCGGTCAGGGCCACCGGCCAGCACTGGATCGTGCCGACCAGATGCTCATCCTCATCCATCGCGGCGAAAGACAGGGCGGGAAGCCAGTCCATGCCCTCTCGCACCTTATAGGCCGTGCGCTTGTGTCGGCCCGGCTCGAAAGCGGAGTCCAGAAGGGTTTCAACCAGCGCGGGGTCAACCGCATCAAGCGGGATTAGGGTGGAGTTCGATGCCATGGCCGCGCGCGGATAGGGCAGGGGTGGGGTGCGTGCAATTGATTTTTGGAAAGGTGAGGAAGGAAGGGAAAAGCGAGGGTGTTACACCCTCGCGCTCCCATGACATCTTCCGGCGATAGGGCAGGGGTGCCGAAATGTTGCGCCCCAACTCTCCACCTGCGCAGCCTAAGGCGCCGCAGGCAGCTGTTTCCTGCCTGCGGCGCGGCGACGTTGCTCTGTGGCCGAACCCATGGCGCGACGTAGACATTTATGGGAGCGCGAGGGGGTAACCCCCTCGCATTGTCTCTTTCCTTCTTCTGCAAACCCCTCCACATCCCCCGCCTATGTGGATCATCGGCGTAGACGAAGCGGGGCGCGGCCCCTTGGCAGGCCCCGTGGTTGCAGGCGCAGTGGCGCTGCCCATGCCCATCGAGGGGCTGGCGGATTCCAAGAAGCTCAGCGCCAAGCGACGGGCTCTGCTGGAGGCGCAGATCATCGAGCAGTCCCATTGGGCCACCGGCGTGTGCGATGTGGAGGAGATCGACCGCCTGAACATCTTCGGCGCCACCATGCTGGCGATGACCAAGGCCGTGGCCAATCTGGTGTCGCGTCTGGATGGCCCGATCTCGATCGTGCTGATCGATGGCAACAAGACGCCCGAGGGCCGCGTGGCGCAGTGGTGCTGGCCGGCCCGCGCCATCGTCGGCGGTGATGCCATCGAGCCCTGCATCAGTGCGGCCAGCATCATCGCCAAGGAGCATCGCGACCGTGTGATGCGCGCCCTGCATGAGGCGCATCCGCATTACGGCTGGGCGCGCAATGCGGGCTACGGCACGGCGGAGCATCTGGCGGGCATGCGCGAGCATGGCGTGACGGCGCATCATCGGCGCAGTTTTGCTCCGGTGGCGCAACTTTGCCTGATCTAGGCGCAAGTTTTCAGAAAAATTTTAGTGTCGGGCGGCTGTGGGTGACCACAAGATGTTGAGTCTCGTCGGAATCGCGGACTCAACTTGTTGATTCGGACTCTTTCCGTTCCGCCTGACTCGACTCTGCGACTCGTCGGATTCCCGCGAGTCGTGCTTGACGTGGGACTCTGGATGACTCAGTTAGGGACATCTTTTCCACGGATTTCAGGCAAAAACACACATGGTTCAGCTTCTGGTGAAAGAGCGCGTCGCGGAAGCTCCGCTCGTTCGCACCCGTCCCGCCCGCAAGGTCTCGACCCGTGCCCGCAAGCTGCCTGTGCCTCAGGTGCCGCGTGAGGCGCTGCCGCTCTCCACGATCATCCCGGGCGACTGCATCGAGGCGATGCGCAGCCTGCCCACCGCCAGCGTCGATATGGTCTTCGCCGATCCGCCGTACAATCTGCAGCTGGGCGGCGATCTCTCGCGCCCGGATGGCAGCCATGTCGATGCCGTGACCGACGAGTGGGACAAGTTCGACAGCTTTGCGACCTATGACAAATTCACCCGCGACTGGCTGACCGAGGCGCGTCGCGTTCTGAAGCCCACCGGCTCGCTGTGGGTGATCGGCAGCTATCACAACATCTTCCGCGTCGGCGCGATTTTGCAGGATCTGGGCTTCTGGATCTTGAACGACATCGTGTGGCGCAAGGCCAACCCCATGCCCAACTTCAAGGGCACGCGCTTCACCAACGCGCATGAGACGCTGATCTGGGCGAGCATGGGCGAAAAGAGCCGCTACACCTTCAACTACCGCACCATGAAGACACTGAACGACGAGCTTCAGATGCGCAGCGACTGGGTGCTGCCGATCTGCTCGGGCGGCGAGCGGTTGAAGAAGGGCGGATCGAAAGTCCACCCGACGCAGAAGCCGGAAAGCCTGCTCTATCGCGTGATGCTGGCCACCACCAACAAGGGTGATGTGGTGCTCGATCCCTTCTTCGGCACCGGCACCACCGGAGCGGTGGCCAAGCGCCTTGGCCGTGAATGGATCGGCTGCGAGCGCGAGGGCGATTACCGCGAGGCCGCGCTGGAGCGTATCGAGATGGCGCTGCCGCTCGATGAAGCCGCGCTGACCACCATGCAGAGCCCCAAGGCCGCGCCCAAGGTCGCCTTCGGCACGCTGATCGAAACCGGTTGGATCAAGCCGGGCACTCAGCTTTCGGCCAAGAAGGGCGCGATGGTCGCCACGGTGCGCGCCGATGGCTCGCTGGCCTCGGGCGATGTGACGGGCTCGATCCACGGCGTTGGCGCCAAGCTGCAGGGTGCGCCCAGCTGCAACGGCTGGACCTTCTGGAACATCGAACATGAAGGGCAGAGCAAGCCCCTCGACGCCATCCGCCAGCTTTACCTGCTCTCCACCGAGCCGTGAGCTTGCAGGTCTATATCCGCCCCGCCGCGCTGGCTGAAAGCCCGCAGGCGGAAGGCGGAGCGGTGCGGCTGGCGGGCGGTATGGCCTGGGCCAGCCGCTTTGCTGTGATCGTGAGAGATGGCGCACGGGTGATCGCGCGCGATGTGGTCAGCGATGTGGCCGGCGCGCTGGCAGGTCTGCCTGCCGAAGTGCGCGCGGATGGCGCGGCGCAATGGGATGCCCTGTGCAGCCCGCGCCAGCCGCTGACGCTGCCCCTGAAAGACGGCGGCCAGCGCGTGATCCGCATGGACAGCCCGCAGATCATGGGCATCCTCAACATGACGCCCGACAGCTTTTCCGATGCGGGCCAGTTCCTCGACAAGCCGGAAGTAGCGCAGGCCCATGCCGCCGCCATGCTGGAAGCGGGCGCCGCGATCATCGACGTGGGCGGCGAAAGCACGCGCCCCAACGCCCCCGCCGTGTGGGAGGGCGATGAACTGAAGCGCATCGTCCCCGCTGTCGAGCATCTGGCGGCGATGGGCGCGGCGATCAGCCTCGACACGCGCCGTCTGGTGGTGATGGAGGCCGGGCTGAAGGCCGGTGCGCAGATCGTGAACGACGTTTCCGCCCTGCGTCATGATCCGCGCGCTTTGCCTTTCGTGGCCCGCAGCGGCGCGCCCGTCTGCCTGATGCACGCCCCCGGCGATGATGCCGATCTGCACAGCAATGGTGCCTATGCCGATGTGGTTCTGGACGTCTTTGACTGGCTGCGCGAGCATCGCGACAGGGCCATGGCGGCGGGCATCCCGGCGGAGAAGATCCTGCTCGATCCGGGTATCGGTTTCGGCAAGACGCTGGCGGAAAACCTCGCGCTGATGAACGCTCTGCCGCTGTATCACGCGCTGGGCTGCCCGCTGTTGGTGGGCGCCAGCCGCAAGCGGATGATCGGGGCGCTGTCTGCGGAGGCTCCGGCGCATAAGCGCCTGGGCGGCAGCGTGGCTTTGGCTCTGAAGATGATGGAAGCAGGGGTGCAGATCATCCGCGTCCATGATGTGCCAGAAACTGTGCAGGCGATGCATGTGTGGCGCGGGATGCGGGATGCGGCTCTGACGGATTTTTCGCAGATCGTGGAGTGAAGAAGGTTTAGAAGCAGGGGGCGTTACGCCCCCTGCACCCCCGGATCGTCTTCCGACGAGAACCCAGTGGCTCCCGATCGGTGTGTCCGGCCTCTCCAACTGCACAATTCGGCGCCGCAGGCAGGCAATCTCGCGTTTCAATCTGCGTCGCGACTTGAAAGCCTGCGGCGCAGCGACGTTGCTCTTTGGTTGAACCCGTGGCGCGACGTAGACATTCATGGGAGCGCGAGGGGGTAACCCCCTCGCATTCATCCCCTTCAATCCCCTTGAATCAGGCGACGTTATCGATCCCCAGATCGCTCAGCTTGCGATAAAGCGTCGAACGCCCGATCCCCAGACGACGGGCAACTTCCGTCATCCGCCCACGGTAATGCCCGATGGCCAGACGGATCACGTCCGCCTCGATATCTTCCAGCGGGCGCAGATTGCCGTCTGCCGTGAACAGCATCACGCCCGCGCTCTCGTGGGCCATGCCGCTCGCGTGAACCGGCTCGGCGGTGATCATGCTGGAAAGCTGGGGGAAATCGTCGGCGGTCAGGGCATCGCCGTCGCAGAAGACGGCGGCGCGGAAGAGGACGGCCTGCAGCTGGCGCACATTGCCCGGCCAGTCATAGGCCGAAAGCAGCGACAATGCGCCTTCCGTGATGCCCAGGCTGCGCAGGCCGGGCTGCTCACCGATGCGGGCGAGGAAATGGCGGGCAAGAGCGGGGATATCGCCGGTGCGCTCACGCAGAGAGGGCAGATAGAGCGTGGTGCCGCCGATCAGGGCCTGCAGGTCGGGCAGGAAGTCGCCTTGCGCCACCAGTTCCTTCAGCGGGAAGTTGCTGGCGGCGATCAGGCGCACGTCGACACGGAAGGAGTGGCGCGCGCCGATGGGGCGGCAGTCGCTGCGGGTGAGGGCTTCGGCGAGGCGCTCTTGCACGCCTAGGGGCAGGCGGTCGATCTCGTCGATGACCAGCGTGGCGCCGTCGCATTGCTGCAGGGCGCCGACCTGCCGGTCGAAGGCGCCGGGGAAGGCGCCTTTCTCATGGCCGAAGAGGATCGATTCGATGGCATTGCCCGCCGTGGTCCCGGCGTTGACGATCCGCACCGGCAGCTTGGAGCGCATGGAGGCGGCGTGGATCGCGCGCACCAGCATTTCCTTGCCGGTGCCGCTTTCGCCCTCGATCAGCACAGGGCCGTGGTTGCGGGCGGCTTTCGCGGCAATCGCCAGAGCGGTGCGAAAGGCGGGGGCGGCGCCGATCATTGCATCGAAGGTGGCGGGGCCATGCATCTTTTCGGTGAGCGGCTGAAGCTCGTCACGCGGGGCCTCACGCGTGGTGGCGGTGCGCAGAGCCTGCATCATGCGGTCGGGCGCGACGGGCTTGATCAGATAGTCGGTGGCCCCGGCGCGCATGGCTTCAACGGCGAGCAGGGGCGAGGCGCTGGTGGTCAGCATCAGGATCGGCAAGGCGGGGCGGCGGTTGCGCAATTCGGCGATCAACCCGCAGGCTTCGTCGCCGGGCACCCATTGGTCGAGGATGATGGCGCCCAGCTGCATGCCTTGGCGGGTGCCGAGCATGGCGATGGCGGTTTCGGCGTCGTTTACCACCACGGTTCGCCATCCCTCACGCGCGGCCAGAGCGGTGATCAGGCGGCTTTGTGCCGGCTCATCGTCGATCAGCATCAACAGGCGGGGTTCGGTCTCAGACATGCTTGCGTGCAACCCGTGGCGCCGCCCAGGATGGGCAGCCATGGGCAGGGTTTACAGTCAAAGATGTAAAGAGCGGCTTAAGCGGCGGATGTTGCAGATAAGTTGCTGCCCCAAGATTAGTCCAAAGTTGAAGGTTGTGATGCGCGCGCGGGGTGATAGGATCGCGTGACAAAACAACGGACGGGACAGGACTTCATGACACAGGCCCATGATCCTTCAACGCATAGCCATGGCGGTCAGGACGTGACCGCTGCGCGCCAGACCTATGCCGGCTTCGTCAGGCTGGTCTCGGTTTCCACACCGATCATTCTGCTTCTGGCGGCTTTCGTCGTCTTTCTGCTGACGCGCTGATCGTGGCAGAGGGGCTGATCATCGCCGTTCCGCGTGAGAGCGCGGAGGGGGAAACGCGTGTGGCCGCCACGCCCGAGACGGTGAAGAAATTCATCGCTCTGGGCGCGCAGGTCGCGGTGGAGGCGGGCGCGGGGCTGAGTGCCTCGATTGCCGATGCCGATTATGAAGCTGTCGGGGCAAGGGTGGGCGATGCCGCCAGTGTGCTGGCGGGCGCGCAGATCGTGCTGGGGGTGCAGGGGGCTGATCCCGCGCATCTGACCGGCGTGGCGCCGGGGGCTTGGGTTGTGGCCGGGCTCGATCCTTTCGGGCAGCGTGGGCGCATCGATGCCTATGCCGCCGCCGGGCTTGAGGCTTTGGCGATGGAGTTCATGCCGCGTATTACGCGCGCGCAGTCGATGGATATTCTTTCCAGCCAGTCGAACCTTGCCGGGTACAAGGCGGTGGTCGATGCGGCGGGGGTCTATGGCCGGGCCTTCCCGATGATGATGACCGCGGCGGGCACGATCAGCGCGGCCAAGGCCTTTGTGATGGGCGTGGGCGTGGCGGGCTTGCAAGCCATCGCCACGGCGCGGCGTCTGGGGGCTCAGGTTTCGGCGACCGATGTGCGCTCGGCCACGAAAGAGCAGATCCAGTCGCTGGGCGCGAAACCCATCTTCGTGGAAAGCGTCGCGGGGATCGAGGGTGAGGGCAGCGGCGGCTATGCCACCGAAATGAGCGAGGAATACCAGAAGGCGCAGGCCGAACTGGTTTCCGGCCATATCGCCAAGCAGGATATCGTCATCACCACCGCGCTGATCCCCGGGCGAGCGGCGCCCCGACTGATTTCGGACGCGCAGATCGCCAGCATGAAGCCGGGCAGCGTGATCTTCGATCTCGCGGTGTCGCAGGGCGGCAATGTGGAAGGCTCCGTGGCGGACCAGATTGTCGAGCGGCATGGCGTGAAGATCATGGGCTGGTCGAACACGGCCTCGCGGCTGCCGGCGGATGCTTCGGCGCTGTTTTCGCGCAATCTCTACAACTTCCTCTCGGCCTTCTGGGACAAGGAGAAGGGCGCTCCGGTGCTGGATGAGGAAATCGGCGGGGCGATCCGCCTCACGCAAGGCGGAGCGGTGGTGCATCCCCGCCTGCTGGGCTGAACTGAGGGGAGGGGGCGATGGATTTTATCTCGATCCTGTCGATTTTCGTGATGGCCTGTTTTGTGGGCTATTACGTGGTGTGGTCGGTGACGCCTGCGTTGCATACGCCGCTGATGGCGGTGACCAATGCGATCTCCTCGGTGATCGTGGTGGGCGCGCTGATCGCGGCGGCGGCCAGCGGGATTGGCACTGGCGCTGGCGTGTCGAAATGGCTGGGGCTGGGGGCGGTGGTGCTGGCCAGCATCAACATCTTCGGCGGCTTTGCCGTGACCGCCCGCATGCTGGCGATGTATAAGAAGAAGGAGCGCAAGTGATGGTCTTGCAGCTTCTTTCCGAAGGCGTTGAAAGCCTGACGATTTCCACCGAGGCCATTGCGCCCAATCCATGGGTGGCCTTTGCCTATCTGGTGGCGGGCGTGCTGTTCATTCTGGCGCTGCGGGGTCTGTCCTCGCCCAGCACCAGCCGGGCGGGCAACCGTTACGGCATGATCGGCATGACGATTGCCGTGGTGACCACGCTGATCACGCATTTCCCTATAACTATGGCGGGATGCGATATTGCCGCATCAGGGCCAGACAGCTTTACCTTTTGCCAAGCGATGGCGAAGCCCGATTTGGGCGCCTTTGGCTTGATCCTCGCAGCCATCGCGCTTGGCGGCGGGATCGGCTGGGTGACAGCTCGCAAGATCGCCATGACGGACATGCCGCAACTGGTTGCTGCCTTCCACTCGCTGGTTGGTCTGGCGGCGGTGCTGGTGGGCTGGGCGGCTTATCTTAATCCGCAGGCCTTCGGCATTGTCGAGGTCGTGAACGATGTGAGCACCGCTCTGGCGCAGACCGGGCCGGAGGGCACGGCGCTGCCCATGCAGATCCACCCGCAAAGCCTGATCGAAATGTCGCTGGGCATCGCCATTGGCGCGATCACCTTCAGCGGCTCGGTCATCGCTTTCCTCAAGCTGGCGGGCAAGATGAGCGGCGCGCCGATCATGCTGCCCGCGCGCCATGCCATCAACATCGTGCTGCTGCTGGCCATCGCCTTCTTCATCTTCGGCTTCTTTATGTCGCAGTCGATGGTGGATATCGCGCTGATTACCGCACTCAGCTTCATCATCGGCTTCCTGCTGATCATCCCCATCGGCGGGGCGGATATGCCGGTGGTGGTCTCGATGCTGAACAGCTATTCCGGCTGGGCCGCTGCCGCCATGGGCTTCACCCTGCACAACACGGCGATGATCATCACCGGGGCGCTGGTCGGCTCCTCGGGCGCGATCCTCTCCTACATCATGTGCAAGGCGATGAACCGCAGCTTTGTCAGCGTGATCGCGGGCGGCTTCGGCGCAGCGGCGGAAACCGGAGGCGGCGCCGCCAAGGAACAGCGCCCATGGAAGCGCGGCAGCGCCGAGGATGCGGCCTTCCTGCTCAAGGAAGCCGAGAATGTCATCATCATCCCCGGCTATGGCATGGCGGTGGCGCAGGCCCAGCATGTGCTGCGCGAAATGGCCGACACGCTCAAGAAAGAGGGCGTGAACGTCAAATATGCCATCCATCCCGTGGCGGGCCGCATGCCCGGCCATATGAATGTGCTGCTGGCCGAGGCGAACGTGCCTTACGATGAGGTCTTCGAACTGGAGGACATCAATGGCGAGTTCGCTCAGGCCGATGTGGCCTTCATCATCGGGGCCAACGATGTGGTGAACCCCGCCGCCAAGACCGACAAGAGCAGCCCGATCTATGGCATGCCCGTCTTCGACGTGGACAAGGCCAAGACCGTGATGTTCATCAAGCGCTCGATGAGCGGGGTGGGCTATTCAGGTGTTGATAATGATGTGTTTTATATGGACCAGACCATGATGCTGCTGGCAGACGCCAAAAAGATGGTGGAGGAGATCGTTAAATCCCTCCAGCACTGAGTGTTTGAAGGGAATGACATGCGTGGGTTTGCAATCGCGGTGCTGGGTGCATCGCTGGTTCTGGGTGGATGCGTAGAGGGCATCGCCCGCAGCCGGGTGCAGGCGGCGCTCACCCACGCAGGTCTGTCCCAGTCGATGGCCGAATGCATGGCGCAGCGCATGGTCGACCACCTGACGATCTCGCAATTGCGCAAGCTTGAGGCGCTGCAGGGTCCCAAGCGTTCTGCGATGGACTATGTCGCCGCCGTGCAGCGCATCAACGATCCGCAGGTGATTCAGGTAACGGCCTCGGCGGCGGGGGCCTGTGTCGCTCAGGTCGGGCCCTCGGGCTTGGGAAGCTTGCTGCAATAAGGGCGGTAAGCTAGGCCAGCCTGATGGATAGTGCCGAAGCCCTGATCACCCGCTCCCCGCTGGCTTGCGATCCTCTGCGCTCACGCGGGCGCGAGTTTCCCATGGAAGGCGGCATCGCGCGCGGTCCGCGCAGCGAGTACCAGCGCGACCGCGACCGCATCATCCATTCGATCAGCTTCCGCCGCCTGCGCCACAAGACGCAGGTGTTCATCGCGCCCGATGGCGACCATTACCGCGTTCGCCTCACGCATTCGTTGGAGGTGGCGCAGATCGGCCGCGTCATCGCCCGCCAGCTGGGTCTGGACGAGGATCTGACCGAGGCCCTGTGCCTCGCCCATGACATCGGCCACCCGCCCTTCGGCCACAGCGGTGAGGATGCGCTGCAGGAGGCGCTGAAAGAGCAGGGCGGCTGGGATCACAACGCTCAGGCGCTGCGCACGCTGATGCGTCTGGAAAGCCCCTATTGCGGGCATGATGGGTTGAACCTGACATGGGAATTGCTGGAGGGTCTGGCCAAGCACAATGGCCCTGTGCGCAACCCCGGCTGGGCCTTGCAGGAGCTGGATGCCGCTTTCCCGCTCGATCTGGCCGAATATTCCTGCCTTGAAGCGCAGGTCGCCGCCATTGCCGACGACATCGCCTATGACAATCACGATATCGATGATGGCCTGCGCGCCGGTTTCCTCACGCTCGACCAGTTGATGGAGCAGCCCTTCGTCGCCGAGCAATGGTATAAGGTTGAACAGCGCTATGCTGGCGCCCCGCGCGACCGGCAACTGCGTGAGCTGGTGCGCAGCCAGATCGGCATCATGGTCAATGATGTGATCGCCGAAACGCAAGGCCGCATTGCCGGGATGACCAGCGCGGATGAAGTGCGGCAGGCAGGGCGCGCCTGTGTCGATTTCTCGCCCGCCATGGCGGAGGAAGAGCGGCGCCTGAAGCGCTTCATGTATCAGCGGCTCTATTACCACCCCGAGCAGCTGGAAACCGCGGGCAAGGCCAAGCTGGTGACGGCGGGCCTCTTCTCTGCCCTTCGTGCCGATCCCGCGCTGATGGGCGAGGACTGGCTGGCCCGCATGCCCGAAGCCGAACCGGGCCGCAGCCGCCACATCGCCGACTATATCGCCGGCATGACCGATCGCTTCGCCATCGCCCGCTATGCCGAAATCCACGGCAGCGCGCCCGAGGGCCTCAGCAACGTCTGATCCTGCGGAGTTTTGCCGCATGTCTAGAACGGATGCGACGTGTTTGGTGGACAAGTGGGTGAAATGCCCTTTGACTCAGGAAGCGCAACAGTGAATGGCGGCTTCAGTCACTAATCCATGCGGGAGAGTTTCTCGCGATTCGCTCGAAAGGGTGGGTTTGCGAGACGCCGAAGGAGCAACCGCCCCGGAATCTCTCAGGCACAAGGGACCGTGTGGATTGACAGTGACGCTCTGGAAAGTGCGCTTCAGCCCTAGGGCAGGAGAGCCGCCGAAGGGGTAAATCCGGCGTGCGTTGGTCGCAAACGCGCTGGGCTAAGCTCTCAGGTTTCCGTGACAGAGGGGGCACCAGATCTGGTGCAATCTGTAGGGAAGCCCGAGTTGTGAGCGATTCAAACCAACATGACGAATCCGTCGATGGCCATGTCGATGTGGACGGCGACGAGATCCCCGCGATCCTGACCCTGCCGCTGGACGCATGGCACCGTGAACGCGGCGCGCGCATGGTGGAATTCGCCGGTTACATGATGCCGGTGCAGTATGAAGGCATCATGGCCGAGCATCTCTGGACGCGTGAAAGCGCGGGCCTGTTCGATGTCAGCCATATGGGCCAGCTGGTGGTTTCGGTTGAGGGCGACGATCAGTCGGCGGTGGAAGCCGCTCTGGAAGCCCTGCTGCCCGCCGACCTCTCGATCCTGAAGATCGGCCGCATCCGCTATTCGCTGCTGCTGGACGAAAATGGCGGCATTCTGGATGACCTGATGGTCACCCGCTGGAAGAACGGCTTCTTCGTGGTGGTGAACGGCGCGACCAAGTGGGACGACATCGCCCATCTGCGCGAAAACCTGCCCGACGACATCACCCTCACGCATCGCGACGAACACGGCCTGCTGGCCCTGCAGGGCCCCAAGGCCGCTGCCGCTCTGGCCTCGCTGGGTCTCAAGCCCGCGCTGCCGCAGATCGTGCCGGTGGAGGAACTCTCCTTCATGCAGGCCGGTCCTTATGAGTGGAACGGCATCGAGCTGGGCGTCAGCCGCTCGGGCTACAGCGGCGAAGATGGCTATGAAATCAGCGTGCCCTATGAAGGTATCGTAGACTTCGCCACGGCTCTCGCCGCCCACGCGGATGTGAAGCCCATCGGCCTTGGCGCGCGTGACAGCCTGCGTCTGGAAGCCGGTCTGCCGCTTTACGGTCATGACCTGTCGCCCGAGACCGACCCCGTCAGCGCCAACCTCACCTTCGCGCTCTCCAAGCGCCGCCGTGAACAGGGCGGCTTTATGGGCAGCGACCATGTGTTGAAGACCCTCGCCGAAGGCCCCGCCACCCTGCGCATCGGTCTGAAGCTGGAAGGCCGCCAGGCCGCCCGCGAAGGCGCCGAAGTTTTCGCCGGTGACGTCAAGGTCGGCACGGTCTGCTCGGGCGGTTTCGCGCCCAGCCTCGGCCACCCCATCGCCATGGCCTATGTCGATGCCGCGCATACCGCCGAGGGCACCGCTCTTTCCATTGACGTGCGCGGCAAGAAGCTGCCCGCCACCGTCGTGCCCATGCCTTTCCAACCCACCCGTTATTACCGCAAGGGAGCCGCCAAATGACTCGCTATTTCACCAAGGAACACGAGTGGATTCAGGTCGATGGTGACACCGCCACCGTCGGCATCACCGACTTCGCTCAGGAATCGCTGGGTGACATCACCTTCGTGGAGCTGCCCGACGCGGGCCGCGCCGTCACGGCGGGCGAAGCTGTCGCCGTGGTGGAATCGGTGAAGGCCGCCAGCGACGTCTACGCGCCTGTCGCGGGCACGATCGTGGAAGGCAACCCTGCCCTCGATGCCGAGCCCGAGCTGGTCAACAGCGCTGCTGAAACCGACGGCTGGCTGTTCAAGCTGACCCTGACCGACGCGGCTGCGCTGAGCGACCTGCTCGATGAAGCCGCCTACAAGGCCTATATCGCGGAGCTTTGATCTCACGATGCGTTACCTTCCCCTGACCCCGGCGGATCGCACCGCCATGCTCGCGGCTGTCGGCGCCGGCACCATCGACGATCTCTTCGCCGATGTGCCCGCCGATGCGCTGCTCTCCGGCCCCGTTGAAGGCCTTGCCCCGCACGCCAGCGAAATGGCGGTGGAGCGCCATATGGCGCGTCTGGCGGGCAAGAACCTCTCGGCGGGCGCGGCGCCTTTCTTCCTGGGGGCAGGGGCTTACAAGCACCATATCCCGGCCAGCGTCGACCATCTGATCCAGCGCGGCGAGTTCCTGACCGCCTACACGCCCTATCAGCCGGAAATCGCGCAGGGCACGCTGCAGGTGCTCTTCGAGTTCCAGACGCAGGTCGCGCGCCTGTTCGGCACCGATGTGGCCAATGCCTCGATGTATGACGGCTCGACCGCATGCTGGGAGGCCATTGCCATGGCGGGCCGCGTCACGCGCCGCAAGAAGGCGGTGCTCTCGGGCGGTCTGCACCCGCATTACGTGGGCACGGCCGAAACCATGGCCAAGTTCACCGGCGATGTGATCGAGGCCCGCTCGCCCGTGCTGTCGGCCCAGCCCGACGATGCCGAGGTGATCGCCGCCATCGACGACCAGACCGGCGCTGTCGTGGTGCAGTACCCCGATATTCTGGGCCGTATCCCCGATCTGGCCGCGATTTCGGCTGCCGCCCACGCCAAGGGCGCGCTGCTGGTGGTCGTTGTCACCGAGCCGGTGGCGCTGGGCCTGATCGAGGCGCCGGGCCATCTGGGCGCGGACATCGTCGTGGGTGAGGGTCAGTCGCTCGGCGTCGGCCTCAACTTCGGCGGCCCTTATCTGGGCCTGTTCGGTGCTTCGGAGAAGTTCCTGCGCCAGATGCCGGGACGTCTTTGTGGCGAGACCGTCGATGCCGAGGGCAAGCGCGGCTTCGTGCTGACGCTCTCCACCCGCGAGCAGCATATCCGCCGCGAGAAGGCCACCAGCAACATCTGCACCAATGCCGGGCTTTGCGCGCTGGCCTTCAGCATTCACATGAGCTTGCTGGGCGGCGAGGGCCTGTCGCAGCTGGCGGCGGTCAACCATGACCGTGCGCGCCAGACGGCGGAACGCCTCGCCCAGATCCCGGGCGTGACGGTGCTGAACGACGCCTTTGTCAACGAGTTCACCGTGGTGCTGCCCGCCGATGCGCGCGAAGCCGTGCGTTCGCTGGCGGACAAGGGCGTGCTGGGCGGTGTCGCTCTTGGTCGCCTCTATCCGCAGGACAAGGCGCTGCATGCCGGTCTGCTGGTGACGGCGACCGAATGCACCACCGATGACGATATCGAAGCGCTGGCCACCACGCTGGCCGACGTTCTGAAGAAGGGGGCCTGAGATGAACGCTCCGAATGCATCCGGCTGGAAGCCTGAAATGGTGGCCGATGACGGTTCCGTGCAGCCGATGACCGTGTCGGGAGACAAGGGCCTTCAGCTTGAAGAGCCCTTGATCTTCGAACTCAACCGCGCGGGCCAGACCGGCGTGGACATCGATGCGCCGACGCGCGGGCCCATCGCGGGTCTCGCCAAGTTCCTGCGCAAGGCGCCCGCCGCTTTGCCGGGCCTGACCGAGCCGGAGGTGGTGCGCCACTACACCCGCCTGTCGCGCCAGAACTATGCCATCGATCTGGGGCCGTTCCCGCTGGGTTCGTGCACCATGAAGCACAATCCGCGCCTGAATGAGAAGGTCGCGCGGATGCCCGGCTTTGCGGATATTCACCCGCTGCAGCCCAAGCACACCGTCGCTGGCGCCTTTGAAGCCATTGCCGAGCTGTCGGACTGGCTGATCGGCTTGACCGGCATGGCCGCCGTGGCGCTGAGCCCCAAGGCTGGCGCCCATGGCGAGCTGTGCGGTCTGCTCTGCATCCGCGCCGCGATCGAGGCCAAGGGCGAGAACCGCCCGGTGGTTCTGGTCCCGGAAAGCGCGCATGGCACCAACCCCGCCACTGCCGCCTTCGCCGGTTTCCGCGTGGAGAGCATCCCTGCCACCGAGGATGGTCGCGTGGATATGGCTGCTCTGGTCAGTCGCCTCGGCCCCGATGTGGCCGGTGTGATGATTACGAACCCGAACACTTGCGGTCTGTTCGAGCGTGATCTGAAGGCGATTTCGGACGCCGTTCACGCCTATGGCGGTTACGTCTACTGCGATGGCGCGAACTTCAACGCCATCGTCGGCAAGGTGCGCCCCGGCGATCTGGGCGTGGACGCCATGCACATCAACCTGCACAAGACCTTCTCCACCCCGCATGGTGGTGGCGGTCCGGGTTCGGGTCCGGTGGTGCTGTCCGAGGCGCTGGCGCCCTTCGCCCCGCTGCCCTTCGTGCAGCGTGAGGCCGATGGCCGCGTGCATCTGGTGGAAGAGGAAGAAATCGCCTCGACCGGCCATGCGCAGAGCTTTGGCCGTATGGCGGCTTTCCACGGCCAGATGGGCATGTTCACCCGCGCGCTGACCTACATTCTGTCGCATGGCAATGATGGCCTGCGTCAGGTGTCGGAAGATGCCGTGCTGAACGCCAACTACATCCTGCGCGAGCTGGAAGATGTGCTGGAAGCGCCTTTCGCCAAGGCGGGCCCCTGCATGCATGAGGCGCTGTTCAGCGATGCCGGCCTTGCCGCCGGCTTCTCGACGCTGGACATCGCCAAGGGCCTGATCGACGAGGGCTTCCACCCGATGACGGTCTATTTCCCGCTGGTCGTCCATGGCGCGATGCTGATCGAGCCGACCGAAACGGAAAGCCGCGCCGGTCTGGACCGCTTCATCGCCAGCATGCGCTCGCTGGCCGAACGTGCCCGCGCGGGTGACGAACGCCTGAAGACGGCGCCGCACTTCACCCCGCGCCGTCGCCTTGATGAAACCCTGGCCGCCCGCAAACCGGTGCTGGTGTGGAAGGGCGACAAGGCCTGATTGCGTGCGCCACGCCGAGAGGCTGGCGCAACGTAAGCACAAATGGGAGCGCGAGGGTGTAACACCCTCGCATTTCTCTCTTTTCTTCCCTGATGGCTGTGTTATTCTTTTAATACAGTCATCAGGGACCAAAACATGCATAACGGCAATCCTTACAGCCAGTGGATTCCCATCGCCGTGATCGTGGTGGTGCTGGCGCTGCGCAGCCGCCAGATCGGGCGGGAGCGACCGTTCCGCCCCGCTCTGTCGCTGATCCTGCCGGTGATCGCTCTGGCAGCGATCACCGCGCTGCTGATTGCCCGCCCGCCCGAACCATTGGGCTGGGCCGCTCTGGCCGGAGGACTGGTGCTGGGCGTGCCGCTGGGCTGGCAGCGCGCGAAACTCACCCATATCGGCCGCGATCCGGTCACCGGCGCGCTGTTTATCCGCCAGTCGGCGGCGGCGATGATGCTGCTGGTCGGCGTGATCGTGCTGCGGCAGTTTGCCCGCTATGAAATGGTCGAGGCAGGCGCGGCCCATGCCGCCTGGCTCGCGCTGGCCAGCGATGCGCTGATCGGCTTTGCCCTGGGCAGCATTGTCACCTTCCGCGGGGAACTCTACCTGCGGGCGCGCTCTCTTCTGGCGGCGTAGCAGCGGCGCGGGCGCGAACCCGCTCTCGCCAGACGATCACTAGCCCGGCGGCCACCACCAGAGGCGCCCCCAGCCATGTGCTGGCAGGCGGCATCTGGTGGAAGACCAGCCAGCCATAAAGCGTCGTCCAGATCAGCGAGGAATAATCCATCACCACCACGGTGGAGACCGGGCCATAGCGCAAGGCCGCCGTCAGCAGCAGCTGCGCCAGCGTGCCGATGCTGCCCATGGCCAGAATCATCGCCCATTGCAGCGGCGTGTGATGCGTCATGGTGAAGGGCAGGGTGGGCAGCATCAGCACCGTGCCCACCAGCGAGAAGTAGAACACCACCGAAAGCGGCGTTTCCGTGCGGCCCATATCGCGCAGCTGGATCGAGACCACCGCCACCATAAAGCCCGAAGCCAGCCCGACCAGCGCCCCGATCGGGGAAATCGGCATGGCGCCGGGCCGCGCGATCACCAGCACCCCGGCAAAGCCCAGAGCCACCGCCAGCCCGCGCCAGCGACCGGGTTTCTCCCTCAGGAACAGTGCGGACAGCACCACCGCGAACATCGGCGTGGTGAAGCCCAGAATGGTCGCCACCGCCAGCGGCAGCAGGATCGTTGCGCCGAAATTGGCCAGCATGCCCACCATGCCCATCAGCGACCGCGTGGCATGGCTCTTGAAACGGGTGGTCTTGAGTTGCCACATCTGCCCGCGCAGCAAAATCCAGCCCAGCAGCAGCGGCAGGGCCCCGGCCTGTCGCCAGAAGATGATCTCCGGCAGGGAAACGCCCATCTGATGCACCAGCTTGACCAGCATATACAGGCTGGACATGGCCAGTGCCGCGCCAAGCCGAAGGCCCAGCGCCAGAAAGGGGCGTTGATGAACAGGCATGAGTTTCCGTTTACCCGCGCGCGCCGTTGAGGCAAGGGCAGGCGATGGAATTGGACTTTGCGAAATGCGCATGGGTCGCGAGCCTTTCGGTATCGCTGGCCGTGCTGGGCTGGCTGGCCGACCGTCGCCGTTTGCGCCGCGCCGATCCGGACGCTGTGGGCTGGGTGCCGTGGCGCGGAATCTCGTTCTGGGCGACGATGGTGGGGGTGCTGGCTGCGGCTGGGGCCGTGAAGTTCTGGATGGTGTCTTAAAGGGGGAAGAAGAGATTATGCGAGGGGGTTACCCCCTCGCGCTCCCGGGTTTGTCTGCGTTGCGCTTCGGGTTCGACATTGCGCCCGGATTGCCGCGCCGCAGGCCTGAACTTGCTGGCTCTGTCTCTCCTCAGGGATGACTTGCCTGCGGCGTTTTAGGACACGCAGATGGAGAGGCCGCGCGCGCCGATGGGGCGGCACCACCCTATCGTCGGGAGACGTAACGGGGGTGCAGGGGGCGTAACGCCCCCTGCTTCAACTTTTCTTACAAACAGGCCTCAAGATAAGCCTGATCGAACCCGAACTGACGCGCCTTTTCCAGCGTATAAGGCCGCAGACCCGAGGGACGGAACTCACCGATGATCTTGCCGTCCTCGCTCTCGTCCAGATATTCGAACTTGAACAGCTCCTGCGTCACGATCACATCGCCTTCCATCCCGATCACCTCGGTGATGTTGGTGGTGCGGCGCGAGCCGTCGCGCAGGCGCTTCACCTGCACGATGATGTCCACCGATTCGGCGATCTGGCGGCTGATGGCTTCCTTGGGGATCTTGATGTCGCCCATCAGGATCATGTTTTCCATACGGCCAAGGCATTCGCGCGGGCTGTTGGCGTGGAGCGTACACATCGAGCCGTCGTGACCGGTGTTCATCGCGGCGAGGAGGTCGAAGCACTCCGCGCCACGAATTTCGCCCAGAATGATGCGATCCGGGCGCATACGCAGGGCGTTCTTCACAAGGTCGCCGATGGTGATGGCGCCCTGGCCTTCAAGGTTGGGCGGGCGCGTTTCCAGCGGCAGCCAGTGCGGCTGCTGCAGGCGAAGTTCGGCGGCGTCTTCGATGGTCAGCACGCGCTCGCCGGGGTCGATCATCTTCGACAGGGCGTTGAGCATCGTCGTTTTACCCGAGCCTGTACCGCCCGAGATGACGATGTTCATGCGACAGGCGCCCGCAATCTTCAGCGCGGTGCACATCGGGTCCGACATGGAGCCGAAATCGCGCAGCATATCGAGCGTGATCGGCTTTTCGGAAAACTTACGAATCGAGATGGCGGTGCCGCGCAGCGAGAGCGGCGGCACGATCACGTTAACGCGGCTGCCGTCCTTCAGGCGGGCGTCGGCCAGCGGCGTGGTCTGGTCGACGCGGCGGCCGACCTGATTGACGATGCGCTGCGCGATCTGGAACAGATGCTGCTCGTCGCGGAAGCGGATGGTCGAAAGGGTCAGCTTGCCCTTCTTTTCGATGTAGGTCTGATCCGGGCCGTTGACCATGATATCGGACACGTCGGGATCGCCCAGCAGCTCTTCGAGCGGGCCAAAGCCGAGCAGCTCGTCGATCAGCACCTTTTCCAGCGCGAACTGCTCACGCCGGTTGAGGGTGATCTTCAGCTCGGCCAGCACCTCCATGATGATGGGGCGGAATTCCTCGGCCAGTTCATCCTTCGTCAGCGTGGCGGCGGCTTCGGGATCGACGCGCTCCAGCAGGCGTGGCAGCACCTCTTCCTTGATCTTGTGAACGCTGGCCTCGAAACCCTCGGCCTTATGCGTGTTCTCGACCGTGGTGTTCATGCGCTCGTCGAGGCGCGCCATGGCCTCGCTGCGCAGGGGCTGGGGCGCAGACGGAGCGGGCGCCGGGGCCGGAGCGGGCGCGGCGGATTCGGCAGGCAGCGGCGGGAATTGCTGTCCACCCGGCGGCGGCTGCTGAGGCTGGGCCGCCGGAGCAGCGCCACCCTGCATGGGCCGCGCCACGCCGAATTGCGGGCGTGCGCCTTGCCCGAAGCTGGTGGGGCCGTTGCGTCGCCCGAATGCGCTCATAAGTCTCGATCCCTGATCACGTCCCGGCCACAGCCCAGCCGGGTGTGGCGTATGATGGTTGGTGAATAAGACGGAAACTTTGAGGATTTGCTAATAAGTAAGCACGGGTGAGGGGGATTACGGGGCGTTCAGGGAGGAAAAGGAAAAAGCGAGGGCCATCGCCCTCGCGCTCCCTTTACGTCTCCCGACGATAGGGCAGTGGCGCCCGATCCTCGTGCTTAACCTCTCCACCTGCGCGGCATGCCGCCGCAGGCAGTGGATCGCTGGAGAGGGCAGGCTGCACGTGAAATTTGAAAGCCTGCGGCGCAACAATCTGGGCGCAACGCTGAACCCTTGGCGCAACGTAGACATTCATGGGAGCGCGAGGGGGTAACCCCCTCGCATCTTTCCCTTAACTCCCTTGAACAAAGAAAAACCGGGCAACGGAACCCCGCCACCCGGTCTTTCTAATCACGTAAGGGCAGAAAAATCAGCCCTCGACATGCTCCGCCAGCACGGTGAGGCCGCTGGCGCTCACCTCGGCGAAGCCGCCCGAGACGGCGATGTCTTCGGGGGTGCCGTTTTCAGTACGGTACACCTTCAGCACGCCGTCGCGCACGGTGGACATGAAGGGCGCGTGGCCTTCAAGCACGCCGAACTCGCCTTCCGTGCCGGGAACGACCACCATGTGGACGCTCTCGGACCGGACCAGACGCGCAGGCGTGACGAGCTCGAAATGCAGTGCCATGGATCAGGCCTCCGCAGCCAGCTTCTTGCCCTTTTCGATGGCTTCGTCGATGCCGCCGACCATGTAGAAGGCGTTCTCGGGCAGATGGTCGTATTCGCCATCGACCACAGCCTTGAACGAGCGGACGGTGTCCTCGATCTGCACGAACTTGCCGCTGATGCCGGTGAAGACTTCGGCCACGTGGAAGGGCTGCGACAGGAACTTCTGGATCTTGCGGGCGCGGGCTACGGTGAGCTTATCTTCTTCCGACAGCTCGTCCATGCCCAGGATCGCGATGATGTCCTGAAGCGACTTGTACTTCTGCAGCGTTTCCTGAACGCGGCGGGCGGTCTCGTAGTGCTCCTGACCGACAACGGCGGGCGTCAGCACGCGCGAGGTCGAGTCCAGCGGATCCACGGCCGGGTAGATGCCCAGCTCCGAGATGGCGCGGTTCAGCGTGGTCGTGGCGTCAAGGTGAGCGAACGAGGCAGCCGGGGCAGGGTCGGTAAGATCGTCTGCGGGCACGTAAATGGCCTGCACCGAGGTGATCGAACCCTTGGTGGTGGAGGTGATGCGCTCCTGCAGGGCGCCCATGTCGGTCGACAGGGTGGGCTGGTAACCCACGGCCGAAGGAATACGGCCCAGCAGAGCCGACACTTCCGAACCGGCCTGCGTGAAGCGGAAGATGTTGTCCACGAAGAACAGCACGTCCTGGTTTTCCTGGTCGCGGAAATACTCAGCCATGGTCAGACCCGACAGAGCAACGCGAGCGCGGGCGCCCGGGGGCTCGTTCATCTGGCCGAACACCAGAGCAACCTTCGAACCATCGGGGGTCGGGTTGCCCTCGGCGTCCTTGGCGATAACGCCGGCGTCGAGGAACTCGTGATACAGATCGTTGCCCTCGCGGGTACGCTCACCCACGCCGGCGAACACCGACACGCCGCCGTGGCCCTTGGCGATGTTGTTGATCAGTTCCTGAATGAGAACCGTCTTGCCCACGCCGGCGCCGCCGAACAGGCCGATCTTGCCGCCCTTGGCGTAGGGGGCCAGAAGGTCGATGACCTTGATGCCGGTGACCAGAATGGCCGCTTCGGTCGACTGCTCGATGAAGGGCGGGGCTTCGGCGTGGATCGGGGCGAACTGGGTCGCGCCGACGGGACCGCGCTCGTCGATCGGCTCGCCGATGACGTTGAGGATGCGGCCGAGGGTCTGCGGGCCCACGGGGACCGAGATCTGGGCGCCGGTGCTGGTCACGGCCTGGCCGCGCGTCAGACCGTCGGTCGAGTCCATGGCGATGGTGCGGACGGTGTTCTCACCCAGATGCTGGGCAACTTCGAGAACCAGACGGTTGCCGTTGTTGCTGGTTTCCAGCGCGGTGAGAATGGCGGGCAGTTCGCCGTCGAACGAAACGTCGACGACGGCGCCGATGACCTGGCTGATCTTGCCAGTGGAGGTGAGCACGGTGGCCATAGGGTTATTCCTTTTGGTCGTCGATCAGAGCGCTTCGGCGCCCGCGATGATTTCGATGAGTTCAGTGGTGATCGCGGCCTGACGGCTGCGGTTGTACTGAACGGTCAGCTTGTTGATGAGGTCGCCGGCATTGCGCGTGGCATTGTCCATGGCGGTCATCGATGCGCCCTGTTCGCTCGCCGCATTCTCCAGCAGAGCGCCGAAGAGCTGGGTGCGCAGGTAACGCGGCAGCAGCGCGGCGAGGATGTCTTCCTCATCGGGCTCATATTCCACCACGGCGCCGCTGGTCTCCGCAGCCACCTTGGGGGCGGGCACGGGGATGATCTGCTGCGTGGTCGGCTCCTGCAGCAGGGCGCTGCGGAACTTGGAATAGAACAGATGAGCCACGTCGAACTTGCCCGCTTCGTAAAGCGCAACGAGTTCGTTTGCGATCGCCTCGGCCTCGGCAAAGCCGGGTTCGCGCACCGAGGTGGTGTCGAATTCGGCCTCAACCGCCTTGGGGAATTCCCGGCGCACCACCGCACGGCCCTTGCGGCCGATGAGGTAGAACAGCACGGTCTTGCCCTCGGCCTGAAGGGCCTGCGCCTTGGCGCGGGCGGCCTTCAGGATGTTCGAGTTGAACGCACCGCACAGGCCGCGATCCGAGTTGGCCACCACCAGCAGATGCACCTGCGACTTGCCGGTGCCGGCGAGCAGCTTGGGGCTGTTCTCGCTGACGGTGATGCGGCTCGCGAGCGAGCCCATCACCTGCGCCAGACGCTGGGCATAGGGGCGGGCGGCCTCGGCGGAAGCCTGCGCCTTGCGCAGTTTTGCCGCCGCGACCATCTGCTTGGCCTTGGTGATCTTCTGGGTCGACTTGACCGAGTTGATGCGTAGCTTGAGTTCTTTAAGACTGGCCATCGCCAATTACCCTCCCGGTAAGGTTCAGGCGTACTGCTTGGCGAAGGTGTCGAGCGCGGCCTTCAGCTTGCTCTTGGCCTCATCGCCCAGATCCTTGGTGTCGCGGATCAGCTTGAGGACATCGGCGTGGTTCTGATGCAGGAAGCTCAGCAGCTCAGCCTCATACTCGGTCACCTGCTTGACAGGGATGCTGTCGAGGTAGCCGTTGGTGCCAGCGAAGATCACCGCGGTCTGCTCCTCGAAGCCGAGGGGCGAGAACTGGGGCTGCTTGAGCAGCTCGGTCAGGCGCGCACCGCGGTTCAGCAGCTTCTGGGTCGAAGCGTCGAGGTCCGAACCGAACTGGGCGAAAGCGGCCATTTCGCGATACTGGGCCAGCTCCAGCTTGATCGAGCCGGACACCTTCTTCATCGCCTTGGTCTGCGCCGACGAACCCACGCGCGACACCGACAGACCCACGTTGATGGCCGGACGGATGCCCTGATAGAACAGGCCGGTTTCAAGGAAGATCTGGCCGTCGGTGATCGAGATCACGTTGGTCGGAATGTAGGCCGACACGTCACCGGCCTGCGTTTCGATGATCGGCAGGGCGGTCATCGAGCCGTTGCCGAAGTCGTCGTTCAGCTTGGCGGCGCGCTCCAGCAGGCGGCTGTGCAGATAGAACACGTCGCCGGGGTAGGCTTCGCGGCCCGGGGGACGACGCAGCAGCAGCGACATCTGGCGATAGGCCACGGCCTGCTTGGAAAGATCGTCATACACGATCACGGCATGCATGCCGTTGTCGCGGAAGAACTCGCCCATGGCGCAGCCGGTGTAGGGGGCCAGATACTGCAGCGGAGCGGGCTCCGAAGCGGTGGCGGCCACGACGATGGAGTACTCCATCGCGCCGTTCTCTTCGAGCTGACGCACGATCTGAGCGACGGTCGAACGCTTCTGGCCGACGGCGACATAGATGCAATACAGCTTCTTGCCTTCGTCGTCGCCCTGGTTGGCGGCCTTCTGGTTGATGAAGGTGTCGATGGCGACGGCGGTCTTGCCGGTCTGGCGGTCACCGATGATCAGCTCGCGCTGGCCACGGCCGATGGGAACCAGAGCGTCAATGGCCTTCAGGCCGGTCTGCACGGGCTCGTGCACCGACTTGCGAGGGATGATGCCCGGAGCCTTCAGCTCGACGCGGCGGCGCTCGGTGTATTCGATCGGGCCCTTGCCGTCGATCGGGTTGCCCAGCGCGTCGACCACGCGGCCCAGCAGGCCCTTGCCGGTCGGCACGTCCACGATGGTGCCGGTGCGGCGCACAGTGTCGCCTTCGCGGATCTCGCTGTCCGAACCGAAGATCACGACGCCGACATTGTCGGCTTCGAGGTTGAGGGCCATGCCCTGCACGCCATTGGCGAACTGCACCATCTCACCGGCCTGGACCTGGTCCAGACCGTGGATGCGGGCGATGCCGTCACCCACCGACAGCACGCTGCCCACTTCCGAGACCTGGGCCTCGGTGCCGAAATTGGCGATCTGGTCCTTGATGACCTTCGAGATTTCTGCGGCGCGGATATCCATGTTCAGCCTTTCATCGAAGTCTTGGGGAAGGGCCCTACAGTTAGGTTTGCCCTTCGTCGCTTAGCCAAAAGAAGGAGGTTAGCCCTTCATCGCCTGAGCGAGAGAATTGAGACGGGTGCGGATCGAGCTATCGATCTGCTGGCTGCCGATGCGCACCACCAGGCCGCCAAGCAGCTCCGGATCGACATCGGCCTTGATCTTGACGGTCTTGCCTTCGCGGGCAGCCAGCTTGGCCGACAGGGCGGCAAGCTGATCGTCGGTCAGCGGGTGAGCGCTGGTGACCTGGGCGGTAACCTCGCCGCGGGCGGCAGCGGCGATCGAACCGTAAGCGGCGATCACCTGCGGCAGCGCCGAGAGGCGGCCATTGGCGGCCAGCACGCCGAGGAACTTGCGCGTTACATCGCCCAGTTCCAGCACGCCTGCCACGCCGCTGAGCGCCTGCCCTGCGGCATCGCGGCTGACCAGCGGGTTGCGAATCAGGTTGGACAGATCGTCCGAGGCGGCCAGTGCCGCACCCAGTTTCTCAAGATCGGCCTCGACAGGCGAAACAACGCCCGTTTCCTGGGCCAGATCGAACAATGCCGAGGCGTAGCGGCCTTGCAGGCTGGCGGTGATGCCGGCGGAATTCTCCACGCGCGTCGGTCCCCTTTAATCCGGACTCTGAACGCATGAAAGACCGGACCCCGATGCCCGACCCCCGTTCAGATGGTCGGGCGCATAGCGGGCATTATCGCGCTATGCAAGCCGCCGGGGGGTCGCCATGGGGCATGACGTGTCAAAAATATGAAAACGCTATGAACGGAGGGGCAATACGCCATTTGACGCGGTCGCATTGGTATGCGGAGGCGCGAATCACTCCACAGGCAGATGGGCTCGACAGCCGGGCTGCCGTGAGGGAGAAGAAGGGCCGTTCCTGAAAGGTCCTTGATGACGCATCCTGACGCCTCTGTTGCCACGACTTCGCAGCCGCGCTGGCGGCGGGTGCTGCTTCATCCCGGCAGCCTGCTGGCGATCGGTTTTATCTGGCTCGCGCTGGCCGAGGTGGTGCCGCTGTTCCTCTCGGAAAAGCTGTTCGGGCGCAATGCGGAGCATCATATCCACCCCGCTGTCGAAATCGCGGTGGCGCTGTGGCTGCTGGTAGCGTGGAAGCTCTACAAGCGTTGGGTGGAGCGCTGCGCCGATATCGAACTGCCATTGGCCAGAGCCTTGCCCGAATGGCTGGCGGGTCTGGCTTTCGGCATTCTGCTGTTCAGCGTGATGACCGGCGTGGTGGCGCTGCTGGGCGGGTTGACCGTGACGGGCGTGGGCGGGTTTGGGCAGCTGGCTCCAATGCTGAGCATGGCGGCGATCTCCGGCGTGGGCGAGGAGCTGCTGTTTCGCGGTGTGATCCTGCGCCAGCTGGAAAAGATGGTGGGCACATGGGGCGGTCTGGCGCTGACCTCGGCCTTCTTTGGCCTGGCGCATCTGGGCAATGCGGGGGCGACATGGTTTGCCGCTCTGGCCATCGCGCTGGAGGCCGGACTGCTGCTGGGTGCGGCCTATCTGCTGACGCGGCGGCTGTGGCTGGCCATCGGCATCCACAGCGGCTGGAATTTCACGCAGGGGTGGATCTTCAGCGTGCCGGTGTCAGGCGGCAAAGCACCCGAGGGTCTGTTGCTCACCCAGCGCCACGGCCCCGAATGGCTGACAGGCGGCGCCTTCGGTCTGGAGGCCAGCGCGGTCGCGATGGTGGTGGCGACCTTCGCTGGCGTGGTGCTGATGCGCCGTGTGATCCGGGCGGGTGGCATCGTGCCCGCGCCTTGGACCTTACGGCGTCACACAAAGGAATAAGGATCGATATCCACGCCCACGCGCACGCCGGGCGGGAATTTCAGCCCGCCCAGCCATTGCCGGATCACCGTCTGTACCTGCGCCGAGCGTTTGGCATTGATCAGCAGCCGATAGCGATAGCGCCCGCGCAGCTGCGCCATGGGGGCAGGGGCGGGGCCCAGCACCGCGACATCGGGTAGATTGGGCCGGGTGCCGCCGATGGCGCGGGCGGCGTCGCGTGCCTCGGCTTCGTCTTCGGAGGAGACGATGATCGCGGCCCAGCGTCCGAAGGGCGGGGCGAAGGCGGAGCGGCGTCCTTCCGCCTCGGCGGCGTAGAAGGCGTTTCGGTCGCCGGCGGCCAGAGCGGCGATGACCGGGGCGCTGGGCGAGCGGGTCTGGATCAGCACCTCCCCCGGCTTTTGTGCGCGGCCCGCGCGGCCCGCCACCTGAGCGATCTGCTGATAGGTGCGTTCGCCCGCGCGCAGATCGCCGCCTTCAAGGCCCAGATCCGCGTCGATCACGCCCACCAGCGTCAGATCGGGGAAGTGATAGCCCTTGGTGACAAGCTGCGTGCCGACGATCACATCGATCATCTTGTTCTCCGCCGCCGCCACGAACTCGCCGATCTTTTCCGGGCTGTTGAGCGTGTCGGAGGTGACCACCGCCACCCGCGCATCGGGCATGATCTGGGCCACTTCATCGGCGATGCGCTCCACGCCGGGGCCGCAGGCGACGAGGCAGTCGCCCTCGCCGCATTCGGGGCAGGCGGGGGGCATGGGTTCCTCATGCCCGCAATGGTGGCAGGCGAGGCGGCGTGAGAGGCGATGTTCCACCAGCCATGCGCTGCAATCGCTGCACTGGAAGCGATAGCCGCAATGCCTACACAAAGTCAGCGGCGCATAGCCGCGCCGGTTGAGGAACAGCAGCGATTGCTCACCCTTCTCCAGCCGGTCTTGCAGCTTTTCCACCAGCGGCGGGGCGATCCAGTGGTTGCGCTCGGGCGGGTGCTGGGTGAGATCGACGATCTGGATGTCGGGAAGGCTGGCCCCGCCGAAGCGCGAGGGCAGATCGACCTTCTGGTACACGCCTGCCTCGGCCAGCTGCATCGATTCGAGCGCGGGGGTGGCGCTGGCCAGCACCACCGGGATCTGCTCGAAACGGGCGCGGATCACCGCCACATCGCGGGCGTTGTAGCGCACGCCATCGTCCTGCTTGAAGCTGATTTCGTGCGCTTCGTCCACGATGATCAGCCCCAGCGCGGCATAGGGCAGGAACAGCGCCGAGCGTGCCCCCACCACCACCTGAGCGCTGCCATTGGCCACCGCGCGCCACGCGCGCCGCCGCTCGCCCGATTTCAGACTGGAGTGCCAGAGGATCGGCGCCACGCCGAAGCGCGCCTCGAACCGGCGCAGGAAGTTTTCCGTCAGCGCGATTTCGGGCAGCAGCACCAAAGTCTGGCGGCCAAGGCGAAGCGCTTCGGCGACAGCCTCGAAATAGGTCTCGGTCTTGCCCGAGCCGGTCACGCCATCGAGCAGGAAGGGGGTGAAGCCGTCCTTCTGCCGCCCTTGGCGCACGGCCTCGATAAAGCGGTCGGCGGCCTCCTGCTGGCCATCCGACAGGGTGGGCACATCATGTTCGGGATCGGCGGGAGGGTAGGGGCGGTCGAGATCGACCTGCACCGCCTCCATCAGGCCGTTGTTCACCAGTCCACGCAATACCGCTTCCGAAACGCCCGCAATCTCGGCCATCTCGCGCAAGGTGCCTTGAGCGCCCGGCAGCTTTTCCAACGCCTGTTTGCGCTGGGCGGTCAGGCGACCCGGTTCGGCGCCCTCGACCAGCCGGTATTCGGTCATGGTGCGCCCGCCTTGCAGCGCGGCGGTGCTGGACAAGGCCATCCGCGTCACCGAGGCCAGCGAGGCGCAATAGTAATCCGCCGTCCATTCGATCAGTCGCCGCAGAGGCGCGGGCAGGGGCGGCACCGGCAGCACCGAAAGGATCGGGCGCAGGCGGTTGTCGCCCACCTCCTCGGCGGGCAGGCGTTCCGGCTCCCACACCACGCCAAGGATCTGGCGTGGGCCCAAAGGCGCGACCACCACGCTGCCCGGCTCCACCGTCATGCCGTGGGGGGCGCGGTAATCCAGCACCGGCAGGGCGGCATTCATCACAAGCAGGCGGATACGGGTCATGGGGGTCATCTAGAGCATCGTGCGAAAAAGTGGGAACCGGTTTTTCGCGAAAACGATGCGGCATCAACGAAGCTCTTGGCGCTGGCGGGGGAAGGGGCACAGGTATAAAAAGGAAGGGTTGGGTTCCGCGCCAAGCCTGCCTATAGGCCCAAGCATCACGGGGCGGAATCGCCCGATCACGCCAGCGCAGGAGTGCCAGCCATGAAATTCTTCGTCGACACCGCCGAAACCAAGGACATCGCCGAACTGGCCGCCACCGGCCTGCTCGATGGCGTGACCACCAACCCCTCGCTGATCGCCAAGTCGGGCCGTGACTTCATCGAAGTCACCAAGGAAATCTGCGGCCTGGTCGATGGCCCGGTCTCCGCCGAAGTCGTCAGCCTCGACCATGAGAGCATGATGCGTGAGGCCGAGATCCTCCGCAAGATCGCCGACAATGTCTGCATCAAGGTGCCGCTGACCTTCGACGGCCTCAAGACCTGCAAGGCGCTGACCGGCGACGGCACGATGGTGAACGTCACCCTGTGCTTCTCGGCCAATCAGGCGCTGCTGGCCGCCAAGGCTGGCGCGACCTTCGTCTCGCCCTTCATCGGCCGCCATGACGACAATGGCTTCGACGGCCTCGACCTGATCCGCGACATGCGCCTGATCTATGACAACTATGACTTCCAGACCGAAATTCTGGCCGCCTCGATCCGTCATGGCGTGCATGTTCTGGAATGCGCCCGCATCGGCGCGGATGTGATGACCGCGCCGCCCGCCGTCATCAAGGGTCTGGTCAAGCATGTGTTGACAGACAAGGGTCTGGAAGGTTTCTTGGCCGACTGGGCCAAGACCGGCCAGAAGATCTGATTTTTCAAATAAGGTAAGCACATTGGCGGAGGAAACACCCCTCGATCGGTTCAAGCAGGCTCTTACCGGCACCGCGCGCGCGATGTCGGATGTGGCCGAGGTCGAGGTGAACTGGTCCGCCGATGTGCCTGCCATTTCGGGCACGACGATGCGCGTGCCCATGCCCGGTCGCGGCCTCCCGCTGGAGGCCGCGATGCAGGCGCGCGGCGTGGCCGATGGCTATGCCTTGCGCATCAAGCATCACAATGCCGCGCTGCACAACCGCGCCCAGCCCGCCGAAGCGACCGCGCGCGCCTGTTTCGACGCCATCGAGCAGGTGCGTTACGAGGCTTTGGGCGCCAATGAATATGACGGCGTGCGCTACAATCTGGGTGCCGCGCTGGATCAGCGCATCGCGGGCGATCCCATCACCCGTGTCGAGCGGCCCGATCAGGTGCCTTTGCCCACGGCTCTGTCGCTGATCCTGCGCGAGCATCTGACCGGTGAGCCCGTGCCTCCCGCTGCGATCAAGGGCGTGGCGATGGTGCGCAAGTGGATCGAGCAGAAGGCGGGCAAGGATTTCGAGGCTCTGGCGGAAAAGCTGGATGACCAGAAGGCGTTCCAGCATCTGGCGCTCGATATGCTGGGCCATCTGGAGCTGACCCGCGCCGAGCTGGAACCCAATGGCGAGGACGAGGAGAACCCCGAGTCCGGCGACGAGCCCGATGACGACGATCAGCCCGGCGAGGACTCGCAGGAAATGCCTCAGCCGATGGAGGCGGCCTCCGAGCCGACGCGCGGTGACGATGAGGGGCAGGACGACGCCGATGGCGAAATGTCCGACGATGCCGACGATTCCGAAGGCAGCGAGGATGCCGAGGATGGCATGTTGCCAACGCGGCCCAACCGCCCGTGGACGGAAACGCCTGAAAACTTCGATTACAAGAGCTTCACCACCCAGTTCGACGAGGTGGTCGCAGCCCAAGACCTGTGCGACGATGAAGAACTGACCCGCCTGCGCGCCTATCTGGACGCGCAGTTGAAGGGGTTGCAGGGCGTCGTCACCAAGCTGGCCAACCGTTTGCAGCGCCGGTTGATGGCGCAGCAGAACCGCAGCTGGGATTTTGATCAGGATGAGGGCATGCTCGATGCCGCGCGTCTTGCCCGTGTGGTGGTCGCGCCGGGGCAGTCGCTCAGCTACAAGATCGAGCGCGATGTCGAGTTCAAGGATACGGTCGTCACGCTGCTGATCGACAATTCGGGCTCGATGCGCGGGCGGCCGATCTCCATCGCGGCGATTTCGGCTGACGTTCTGGCCCGCACTCTGGAGCGCTGCGGGGTCAAGACAGAGGTTCTGGGCTTCACCACCAGCGCCTGGAAGGGCGGCAAGAGCCGGGAGCAGTGGCTGGCCGGTGGCAAGCCTGCTCATCCGGGGCGTCTCAATGACTTGCGGCACATTGTTTACAAAAAGGCTGATGAGCCCTGGCGCCGGGCGCGCAAGAATCTCGGCCTGATGATGCGCGAAGGGCTGCTGAAGGAAAATATCGACGGCGAGGCGCTGATCTGGGCGCATAACCGCATGCTGGCCCGGCAGGAGGACCGCCGCATCCTGATGGTGATCTCCGACGGCGCGCCGGTGGATGACAGCACGCTGAGCGTCAATGCGGCGGGCTATCTGGAAACCCATCTGCGCAAGGTCATCGAGTGGATCGAGAAGCAGTCGCCGGTGCAGCTGGTGGCGATCGGCATCGGCCATGATGTGACGCGCTATTACCGCCGCGCCGTGACCATCATGGATGTCGAGCAGCTGGGCGGCACGATGATCGAGCAGTTGGCGGGCCTCTTCGAAGACGGTTGAGTCGTTTGCGGCACGATGCGAGGCATCGTGCCGGGCGGCACCGGCCCTCTCCCCCGCCCGGCCACCCAGAGCATACCGTCGAGTAGCCGGGCGAGGGAGCGGGCCGGTGCCGCCAAAAGCGCTGTGGCGCTTGACCTTTCCCTCGCGCCTTGCCAACCGGCAGGGCTATGACTGACGCCACGCCCCTGAAGCTGTTCAACAGCCTGACCCGCCAGCTCGAAACCTTCGAGCCCGTCCACCCCGGCGAGGCGCGCGTCTACAGCTGTGGCCCCACGGTCTACAACTATCCGCATATCGGCAATATGCGCGCTTATGTGTTTGCCGATGTGTTGGGGCGGGTGCTGTCCTTCAAGGGCTACAAGCTTTCCCACGTCATCAACATCACCGATGTGGGCCATCTGACCGACGATGCCGACGCCGGTGAGGACAAGATGGAAAAGATGGCCGCGAAAGAGGCCAAAAGCATCTGGGCCATCGCCGAGCATTACACCGAGGCTTACTGGGCCGACATCAAGGCGCTGAACATCCGCCAGCCGATGGAATGGTCGGTGGCGACGAAATATGTGCCCGCGATGATCGAGTTCGCCGAAAAGATCGCCGACAAGCACTGCTATGAGCTGGAAAGCGGCCTCTATTTCGATGTGGCCAGCGTGGCCGATTATGGCCGCCTTGCCCGTGCCCACACCGAAGAGGGCGAGGGCCGCATCGAGGCTGTCGAGGGCAAGCGCAACGCCGCCGATTTCGCGATCTGGCGCAAAACCCCCGCTGGCGAGACGCGCCAGATGGAATGGGATTCGCCCTGGGGTCGCGGTGCGCCGGGCTGGCATCTGGAATGCTCGGTGATGAGCGGGCAGCTGCTGGGCTTCCCCTTTGACATTCACACCGGCGGCATCGATCACCGCGAAATCCACCACCCGAACGAGATCGCGCAGAATCAGGCCTTCTGCTGCTCCGGAGGGCTGGACGTGCCCGGCAATTCCGGCGCCAAGCTCTGGATGCACAACAATTTCCTCGTCGAGCGCAGCGGCAAGATGAGCAAGTCCTCGGGCGAGTTCCTCCGCCTGCAACTGCTGATCGACAAGGGCTATCACCCGCTGGCCTATCGCCTGATGTGCCTTCAGGCGCAGTATCGCAGCGAGTTGGAGTTCAGTTGGGAAGGGCTGGGCGCTGCTTTGACGCGCCTGAAGCGTCTGGTGATGGCGGTGGAGCAATTGCGCGCGCGCCTCAACGATGAAGGCGGCTCCGTGATCGAGGGCGCCGAGCCGGGGCCGAAGTTCGCGCCCCTGCGCGAGGCTTTCGCAGCGGCGGTCAGCGACGATCTGGGCACGCCGATTGCGCTCACCCAGCTCGAAGCGGTGGTGGCGCTGAAAAAGGTCGATCTGGGCCAGAAGCTGGCGGTGATCGCCGAGATGGATGCGGTGCTGGGCCTCAACCTGCTGGCCCTGACTCGCGCCGAATTGCGCCTCAAACCCAAGGTCGCCACCATCACCGAGGCCGAGATCGACGAGATCCTCGCCGCCCGCCGTCAGGCCCGTGCGGACAAGGATTTCGCTAAGTCCGATGCCCTGCGCGACGACCTCGCTGCGCGCGGTGTGGAGGCCATGGATGGCGACCCGCTCGGCTGGGACTGGAAGCTGGAGGCGTAAAGGGTTAAGAACGCTCCCGGTTTACGCCGGGAGAGTTCTATGTCCGTCGCCACCTTTGCCAGCCTGTTGCTTGCCGCCGGAGCGCCCAGCCTGGGGGACGGGCGGGCGCTCGATGCTCTGGTCAACCAGATTTACGACCCCTATCGCGGGGACGGACACGCGGAATATTGGAACGCGCCGATCTACTCCACGCAGACCCGGCAACTGATCCAGATGTGGTCGCAGAGCCGCCGGCACGGCAGCGATGATGTCTCCGAAACCGATATGCTTTGCGATTGTCAGGACTGGGACGCCAATGCCTTCCATGTCGAGACGATCAGCCGTCAGTTCACCGGGCCGGGCCGGGCGGTGCTGCTGCTGCGCGTCTGGCAGACCAAAAGCGATCACAGCAATGTGCGCCTCTCGCTGATCAAGGAGGGCAGCCGCTGGACGGTGGAGGATATCGGGGACTCGGCGGGCGGCAGCGGCCTGAGGTCCGCCCTTGGCCGCGCCATGAGCAAGGCGCGGCGCTAGAGTTTCAGATTTCGTTGAGCAGCAGCAGGTCGGCCTCGACCACCATCAGCGGGCGGGGCTGGGTAAGATGCGTCACCTCGCTGACGCCCGCATCGGCCACCAGCCGGCCCGGCAGATGGAATTCGTGATCGGGCAGCAGGGCGATGAAACTTTCCGCCGCCGCAATGCCCGGATCGCCCGCGAAGCTCAGCGTGATGGTGTGGCGCGTGCCTGAAAAGGTGGCGCTGGCCCAGGGCCTTTCGGCGTGGGAGATCAGCTCGCTTTCCGGCCCCGCCAGTCGCATCACCGCATCGAGCAGGCGCAGCGCCGGATCGCGCCGCCGCCGGGAGCCCAGCGCGCCGCCGCCATCATGCGCCGTGGGCTTGCGCGAGGGGCCGGAGAAGAGGCGGATCAGATCGCGCCCATGGTGAAAATCAAAGCGCATGGTCGGCCTCCTTCGGTTGGGCGTGGCTGTCGATAAAGGCCTCGATGCGGCGGGCGAGGTCATCGCGCGGCACGCGGCCATTGCGCATATCGCCGACCAGACGCGGGTCATGCGCCACCAGCCGCCCGAATTTGGTCCACGGCATGCCGCTGTGGCGCAGAAACGTCTCGATCCTTCTGAGCAACATCAAAGCCCCCTTTCGTCTGGGCGCCTGCGGTGGAGCCCGAATCAGAATGTTCTTTAAATGTTCCATTCGAAGTCCTACTTGTCTAGGAAATTTCCTATGATAGGATGGTGCCATGAACAGCACCGATCCGCGCAACCGACTGGTCGAATTGGCGCGTGAGCGCGGCACCAGCCTGGCTGCGCTTTCGGAATTGATCGGGCGAAATACCACATATATTCAACAATTTGTGCGCAAGGGCAGTCCGCGCAAGCTGGAGGAGGGAGACCGGCGCACGCTGGCCCGCTTCTTCGGCATCGCCGAGTCGCAGTTGGGTGGCGTGGAGGATAAATCCTCGCTGCTGGACTTGAAGCGCGAGACTTCGGCCTGGGTCGATGTGCCGCGTCTGGCGCTCGATGCTTCGGCGGGGCCGGGGGCGCTGCCGGAAGCCATGGTGGTGGGGGAAAAGCCCTTTGGCCACTTCCGCTATGCGCGGCGCTGGTTACGCGGGCAGGGGCTCGATCCCGCGCATCTCTCGGCGATTGCCGTGGCGGGCGATTCGATGGAGCCTGCCCTGCATGATGGCGACGAAATCCTTGTCGATCTGCGCCCGCGTGACTGGGGTGACGGCGTCCATGTGCTGCGGCTGGGGGAGACGTTGCTGGTTAAGCGGCTGGCCTTCCGTCAGCCGGGGCAGGTGCATGTGATCAGCGAGAACCCGCGCTACGCCCCCTATGATCTGCCGCTGGAAGAGGTGGCGATCATCGGGCGAGTCGTCTGGAAATGCGGGCGGATCTAGACCCGCCCGCACAGGATCTCACTTCGTCCAGCTGGCCAGCCAGTCGGCCAGCGCTTGCGGGCTCATATGGCGCGCGTCGGACAGGGCCGTTTCGTGGCCGGGGTTCAGCACCTTGCGGGTTCTGGGGTCGATGATCAGCACGGCGGGCACGCCCTTGGGGCGCGGCGGCTGGCCGTAACCGGCCCAGATGTCGAGATTCTTGGTGTAGCGGCCCACATCGATCGTCACCTCGACATAATGCTTTTCCACGAAGGCTTTAACCTCGGGCAGTTCGATCGTGCCGGCCAGCACGCGGCAGTCCGGGCACCAGTTGCCGCCGAAATCGAGCAGCAGCAGCTTGTGCTCCTTCTTCGCCCTGGCCGTGGCCTTGGCGACATCAGCCTTGGCATCGGCATTCTCGTCATAGGGCAGTGGCAGTGGCTGGTTGAGCTGGTCGAAGCTGGAGATCGCCACATGCGGGGCCGGAGCCGCCAGAGCGGGCGCGGCAGTGCAGGTGAGGGCGATGGCGGCGGCAAGGAAAAGGCGCATCCCATGAATCCTAACTAAATGAGTTGAGATTTTTATAGGCCGCGCCCGCCGATGTGCAACGCCCTTTGCGCGCATGGTTTTCGCCGCTATCTCCCGATGCCATGGCCACCAATCCCACCAAGCCCGAACCGCCGCTGCGCGCCGCGATCATCCCCGTCACCGCCTTCCAGCAGAATTGCTCGCTGATCTGGTGTACCAAGACGATGCGCGGGGCGCTGGTCGATCCGGGCGGCGATCTGGACAAGTTGAAGGCGGGCGTCGCCAAAGCGGGTGTCACGCTGGAGAAGCTGCTGGTCACCCATGGTCATATGGACCACTGCGGTCTGGCAGGCGTGCTGGCGCAGGAGTTGGACCTGCCGCTGGAAGGCCCGCATGAGGATGACCGCTTCTGGATCGAGGGGCTCGACAATCCCAACACCCGCATGGGCCTCGAAGGCAAAAGCTTCGAGCCGACTCGCTGGCTGCAGGATGGCGACACCGTCACCGTGGGCGAGCTGACGCTGAATGTGATTCACTGCCCCGGCCATACGCCCGGCCATGTGGTGTTCTTCCACGAAGAATCACGGCTGGCGATCGTGGGCGATGTGATCTTTCAGGGCTCGATCGGGCGGACGGATTTTCCCAAGGGTAATCATCAGCAGTTGATCGATTCGATCACGGAAAAACTGTGGCCACTGGGCAAGGATGTGAATTTCATCCCCGGCCATGGCCCCATGAGCAGCTTCGGCCATGAAATGCTGACCAACCCCTTTGTGGGCAGCCGCTACGGTTAAAGGCAAAGGGGGCGGCGAAAGCCGCCCCCTCACATTCATCAGGCGGGATGCATCATCTGATGCATCGCCACAAACAGCGCAAAGCCGCCAAGACCCAGCTGGATCAGAATGGCCGAGACCGCGCCGAAGACTCGGCCCGCCTTGAAGCGCCCATCCATGCCCCAGGCGTGAGTCACGCGGCCCAGCATAAAGACGGCGCCCACCACCGGCAGCCACCAGCTGCCCTTGCCGGAAAGCTCGATCCCGGCGACCAGAATCAGCAGCAGCGGCGTGTTCTCACTGAAATTGGCGTGAGCGCGCATGCGGCGGAAAATCGAATCATGTCCGCCATCGCCCACATCCACCTTCAGCTTTCCGCGCAGCTGGCCGATGCGCAGGCTCAGCCAGAAGTTGATCAGCGCGGCTGCGGCTGCCAAAGCCAGCGTGGTGGGCAGGATCATCGGGATTGTCAGGCTTACGGGCATGTTTGTCGCTTCCCCCTAAAGGCGTTGATGATAGATATCTTTCAGTTCGTTGCGCCGATTAGACCAGAGAAGCTTGCAACACACGCCAAATTCGCTATAGGCGCGCCTTCGCTCCGCCGGTGCTGAGATGCATTGAGGCGGCTTTTACTGTCGGTAACGAATTTTCAGGAACAGGTGCCTCCATGGCTGTCCCCAAAAGAAAAACCTCCCCTTCTCGCCGGGGCATGCGCCGCAGCCATGACGCGCTGTCGGTCGAGGCGTTCCACGAGTGCTCGAACTGCGGCGAGCTGAAGCGCCCGCATAACCTGTGCAACGCTTGCGGCCACTACAATGGTCGCGAGATTGTCGCGGTTGGCCTGTAAGCGCAACCGCGCGCTGACAGCAGGAGGTAAGCACCCATGACTTCGCCGCGTATCGCCGTTGACGCGATGGGCGGTGATGAGGGTGTGCGCACGATGGTCGCTGGCGTGGCATTGGCCCGTCAGCGGCATGATCGTGCGCGTTTCCTTTTGGTGGGTGACGAGGCCCAGATCAGCAGCGCGCTCGATCATCATTCCGATCTGCGTTCCGCTGTCGAGATCCTGCATGCGCAGGACGTGATCAGCGGAGAGGAAAAGCCCAGTCAGGCCTTGCGCCGTGCGCGCACCACCTCGATGGGGCTGGCCATTCACGCCGTGCGTGACGGGCTTGCCGGCGCCGCCCTTTCCGCGGGCAACACCGGCGCGCTGATGGCGATTTCCAAGCTGGCGCTGCGCACCATGCCGGGCATTGACCGGCCTGCGCTGGCCGCTCTGCTGCCCACGCTGGACGCCAGCGATCTGGTGATGCTGGATCTTGGTGCCAACACGGAATGCGATGCCCGCAATCTGGTGCAGTTCGCCATCATGGGCGCGGCCTATTCGCGCATCGTGACGGGCCGGGCCGAGCCGCGCGTCCGCATTCTGAACATCGGCACCGAGGACAACAAGGGCACCGAAGAACTGCGCGACGCTGCCGCTCAGCTCAAGGCTGCCGCTGCTGGCCTGTCGATCGCCTTCGATGGCTTCACCGAGGCGGACAAGCTCTGCCGCGGCGAGGTCGATGTGGTGGTCACCGATGGTTTTTCGGGCAACATTGCCCTGAAGGCTGTCGAGGGCACCGCGCGTTTCGTTGGTGATCTGCTGCGTCGTTCCTTTGCCTCTTCGCTGCGCTCCAAGATCGGTTTCCTGATCTCGCGTCCGGCGACGGAATTGCTCAAGCATCATCTCGATCCCAACAATCACAATGGCGCCGTCTTCCTCGGGTTGAACGGTGTGGTCGTGAAAAGCCATGGCAGCGCGAATGCGCTGGGCGTGGCCAATGCCGTGGGCGTGACCCAGCGGCTGCTGGAGGAAAAACTGACCGAGCATATTGCCGCCGACCTTGACCGGTTGGGGACCGACAAGATCCGTAACACCGCAAAGTCCGTGGCAGGTGCTTCTCAGTGACCCTTCGATCCGTGCTCACCGGCACCGGCAGTGCTCTGCCGGTGCGTCTCGTCACCAACGCCGAACTGGCGGAGAAGGTTGACACCAGCGACGAGTGGATCGTCGAACGCACGGGCATCCGCACCCGTCATATCGCCGGTGAGGGCGAAACCACGGCCACGCTGGCCACCGATGCGGCGCGCAATGCGCTGGCCGCTGCGGGCCTGACCGGGGCCGACATCGATCTGATCGTGCTGGCCACCGCCACGCCGGATCAGACCTTCCCCGCCACCGCCACCATCGTGCAGGACGCCATCGGCGCGCGGGGTGGCATCGCCTTTGACGTGGCGGCGGTCTGCTCGGGCTTCGTCTATGCCGTGGGCGTGGCCGATTCGATGCTGCGCACCGGCATGGCCAAGCGCGCGCTGGTGATCGGTTCGGAAACCTTCAGCCGCATCCTCGACTGGGAAGACCGCGCGACCTGCGTGCTTTTCGGCGACGGTGCAGGCGCCATCGTTCTGGAAGCGCGCGAGAGCGACGCAGCCGATGCACCCGGCATTCTGGCTACTCGCCTGCATGCCGATGGCGCGCATAACCAGCTTCTGTTCGTCGATGGCGGCGCCAGCACCACCGGCGAGATCGGTAAGCTGCGCATGAAAGGCCGCGAGGTCTTCCGTCATGCCGTCAACAACCTCTCCAGCGTGCTGGGCGAGGTGCTGGGCGATGCGGGCTTCACCGCCGATGACATCGACTGGCTGGTGCCGCATCAGGCCAATGCCCGCATTCTGGACGCCACCGCCCGCAAGCTGAACATGGCGCCGGAGAAGGTGGTGGTCACCGTGGATCGCCATGCCAACACCTCTGCCGCCTCGGTGCCGCTGGCGCTGGACGTGGCGATGCGCGACGGGCGGATCAAGCCGGGTGATCTGGTGATGATCGAGGCGATGGGCGGCGGCTTTACCTGGGGCGCCAGCCTGATTCGCATCTGATTCGGCTCCGGCGAGGCATCTTGCCGGACGAATTTTACATTCTTCGCACCATAGTGGAACAAATTGGCCCACGAATGCCTCCGCTTATGCAGGATGGCATTGTAATCCCGCGTGGATTTGCTATCCAATCGGACTCGGGAGGGTCGCTTTTTCAAGGCTATGGGGGGGAAACAGATGCGCTCCATGAACACACTCACACGTGCAGATCTGGCCGAAGCCATCAATCGCAAACTGGGCTATTCCCGAGCGGAATCGCTCGGCATGGTGGAAGCCATTCTCGATCACATGAGCGATGCTCTGGCTGAGGGTGAAAACGTCAAGATTTCCGGTTTCGGCACGTTCCTGCTCAGGGACAAGACCGAACGGATCGGACGCAATCCCAAGACCGGCGTCGAAGTGCCGATTACCCCGCGACGGGTGCTGACGTTCCGCGCCAGCCAGATGTTGAAAGACCGCGTTTCGGGTGAATGATCTTGCCGATGTTCGGCTCGGCAGAGACTGAGGGCATGACGTCAAGGAATCCCTTGACGAGCAGGCCCGAACAGCCTCATCAGCCGACGAAGACAGCCGGAGTGCCGGGGGGCGCTTCGGCTGTCACCGTTTCTGGGCCTGATATGTCTAAGCGAGGAAAAACCTTGGCCCCATCCGGCGACATCCAAGCGCTGTTGAATGACGGCAAGGCACCTGACGCTTTGCGCACCATTGGCGAGGTCACGCGCGCGCTCTCCATCGCCCCGCATGTGCTGCGCTACTGGGAGGAGCAGTTCCCCATGCTGCGCCCGGTCAAGCGTAGCGGCGGCAGGCGCTATTACCGGCCCGAGGACGTGGTGCTGCTGGTCGAGATCCACCGGCTGGTCCATGCCCAAGGCTATACGCTGCGCGGTGCCCGGCAATATCTGGAAGAGCGGGCGAGGGCGCCAAAGGCTGCCGCTCAGCCCGTCATCGCCATACCGGAACCTGCCAAGCCGCAGCCGCTTCTGCCTTTGCTGATGGATGCACCGCCGCTTGCGCCTGTGCTGGGGTTGCCTCAGGATGATCTGCTGGATGCGCTGATCGGGTTGCGGGGCGATCTGGCTCGGTTGCTGGGAGAAGAATAAGGAAAGGGCAAATGCGAGGGTGTTACACCCTCGCGCTCCCGGGTTTTGTCAGCGTGGGCGCTTCGGGTTCAGCCAAAGAGCAACGTCGCAGCGCCGCAGGCAACAATCCCAAGCCAGCGCTAGCGTTCATGGATCAACTGCCTGCGGCGCTTTCGGCTGCGCAGGAGGAGAGGTTTAGCGCTTGGATCGGGTGCCACCACCCTATCGTCGGAAGACGGAATGGGAGCGCGAGGGCCCGGAGCATGTCTCTTGAGACATGCGACAAACCAGAGGCTCCCCCCTCGCATCTTCTCTTAAATCCCTTAAAGCGGCTCGCCCCCGGCCAGATCGCGCGGGCGCTTGAGATGCGTAAATCGCGCGCAACCATCTTCCACCTGCGCCCAGCGCTCCACATCCAGCTCCAGCACGGCGAAGCTGGCGGTGGGGAATTTCATCTCCACCTCGTCACGCAGCGGGCTTGAGCCATTGTCAGGCACGAGATCGAAGATCAGGTCTTCCAGCCCCGGATTGTGCCCGACCATCAGCACGGTGTTGAGGTTCTCATCCAGCTCGCGCAGCACGTCGATCAGCGTGACCGAACTGGCGAGATAGAGCCGGCGGTCCCAGTTGATCGCCAGCGCGGCGCCTTGGGGCATGCCCGCGCCCTCGGCGGCTAGTTCGATGGTTTGCGCCGCGCGGACGGCGGGGGAGGACATCACGCGGTCCCATGTGAAGCCCTGCTGCTGGCTCCACTCGCTGATGTGCTGGCCCATGCGGGGGGCCCAGCGCAGGCCGCGCGCATTCAGGGGGCGGTCGAAATCGCGGGCACGCGGATCGTCCCAGTCGGATTTGGCGTGGCGGAAGATGCCCAGAGTCTTCATGCGTGTTTTAGTCATCCGTTGCGGCGGGCGTTGCCTCTGCCCAAGCAGAAACACCCGCGCTCACCCGTTGTAAAGCCTCATCGAGTGAAAGGCGATGAACGGGTGTGCCGGGCGGAAAGGCGCTGAGCAAGCGGCTAGGGAAGGCCGAGGAGAGCACCACGAAATGGCCCTTGTCACCCTGGGTGCGGATCAGGCGCCCGAAGGCCTGCGCCAACCGCGCCCGAATGATCCGGTCGTCATGGGCCTGACCGCCGCCGGGATGCGCGGCGCGGCGGGCGCGGTGCAGGATGGTGGGTTTGGGCCATGGCACCTGTTCCATCACCACGAGGCGCAGCGAGTGGCCGGGCACGTCCACGCCGTCGCGCAGGGCATCGGTGCCCAGCAGGCTGGCCTTGGGATCGTCGCGGAAGATGTCGACCAGCGTTCCGGTGTCGATGGGGTCGACATGCTGGGCGTAGAGCGGCAGGCCGCCGCGCGCCAACCGGTCGGCGATGCGGCCATGGACGGCGCGCAGGCGGCGGATCGCGGTGAAGAGCCCCAGCACGCCGCCGCCGCTCGCCTCGATCAGGCGGCCATAGGCGGCGGCCAGCGCGGGGATGTCGCCGCGCGGCACATCGTTGACGATCAGCACCTCGGCCTGATTGGCGTAGTCGAAGGGGCTGTCGAAGGCGGCGGTCTTGGTGGGGCTGTCGAGATGCGCCGCGCCGGAGCGGGCCAGAGCGGTGTCCCAGTCGTCGCCCGCGTCGGAGCGGTCGCGCAAGGTGGCGCTGGTCAGCATCACGCCGTGGGCGCCGTTGAGCACGGTGGAGGCAAAGGGGCGCGTGGGGTCGAGCCAGTGGCGGTGCAGGCCCATATCGAACTCGCGCCCGTCGGAGCGTTCCAGCGCCAGCCAGTCGACGAAATCGGGGCCATCCATCGCCTCGCCGCCGACACGGGCCAGCAAGGCCTCCCACGCGCCGATCAGATCGACGCGCCAGCCCAAGGATTGCCGCGCACCTTCGATGCGGGCGCGGCCTTGGCCATCCAGCCAGTCGGGCGGATCGGCAAGGATCGCTTCGAGGCGCAGGCCCAGCTTGACCAGCGGGCGGCGCAAGTCGCCCAAAGCCTGCCCGGCGTTCTGGGCGGCCTCGATAAAGGGGCCATCAAGCCCGGCGGCCTCGGTTTCCAGACCATAGCCGCCTTCCTGCCCGCCGCTTTCGTCGCGGGCATAGACGGTGGCGCGCACGGCGGCGAACAATTCTTCCAGCGGGCCGGAGGGTTCGCCCTCCACCACGCGGGCCAGCCAGCCGTCGCCGTTGAGCGCTTCGGCGGCGGCGCGGGCCTGAGTGATCGCCAGAGCGCCTGCCTCGTCATAGGAGGCGACATCGGCGAGGCGCGCGGAAAGCCCCCGGCGGCGGCCTTTGGAGCCCTTTTCCGGGCCGATGACCCAGCGGCGCAGTTCGATGGCCTCGCTGCCGGTGAGTTCGGCGGCGAAGGTGCTGTCGGCGGCCTCGAAGATATGGTGGCCTTCGTCGAAGACGATGCGGGTGGGGCGCTGGGCGACATCGCGGCCCCGCGCGGCGTTCACCATCACCAGCGCATGGTTGGCGATGACCAGTTCCGCCTCGGCGCTGGCGCGGGCGGCGCGCTCGATGAAGCATTTGCGGTAGTGGGGGCAGCCGGCATAGACGCATTCGCCGCGCCGGTCGGTCAGGGCTGCCACGCCGCGGTTGCGGAACAATGTGGGCAGCCAGCCGGGCAGATCGCCGCCGATCATATCGCCATCAGCAGAGTATGCCGCCCAGCGGGCGACCAGTTGTGCCATGATCCCGGCGCGGGCCTGAAAGCCGCCTTGCAGCGCGTCCTCAAGGTTGAGCAGGCAGAGGTAGTTCTCGCGGCCCTTGCGCACCACGACGCGGGCCGGGCCGGGGTTGGGGCCCCAGATGCGGGCGGCCTCGCGCCGCAGCTGGCGTTGCAGCGCCTTGGTGTAGGTGCTGACCCAGACCGTGCCGCCCGAGGCCTGCGCCCACAGCGAGGCCGGGGTGAGATAGCCCAGCGTCTTGCCGGTGCCGGTGCCCGCCTCGGCCAGCAGCATATGCGGCGTGTCGCGTGAGGGGCGGGGGGCGAAGATATGGCCCACGGACTGCGCGTAATCGCGCTGGGCGATGCGCGGTTCGGCGCCGGTTTCGCTCAGGGCTCCGGTGATTTCTGCCAGACGCAGCGCGATGGCTTCGGGCGGAAGGTTGATCTGCGCGGGCTGGGGGCGGGGGGCGGCTTCCTCCCATTCGGGCAGGCGGGAGAAGAGCCAGCGCTCGGCCCGGCCCGGATTGGCGATGCGCGCCGAGAGCAGAGTCGCCCATGGCCAGCGCAGGCGGATCATGGCTTGCAGGCCGGTCCATGCGCCTTCGCGCTCGGCCCAGTCGGGGCTTTCGCAGCGTTCCAGCAGGATGGATGCTGCCTGTTGCAGCAGGGCGGGGACAGCCTCGTCGCTGTCGGGTTCGGTGAGGCCCAGCGCATGGGCCAGGCCCTTGGGCGTGGGCACCATAAAGCGCGCGGGGTGGACGAAGGCGAACAGCTCCAGCAGGTCGAGGCCGGAGAGGTCGGGATAGCCCAGACGCGTCGCCACCAGCGGCGCGTTGAGCATCAGCAGTGGCGTGTCCGCCGCCGTGACGATCGCCTCGCCCTTGCCGACCAGCCGCGTCGCCTCACGCTCGCGCAGCCAGCAGCCGGAGTGGCTGGCATGCAGGGCGGGAAGGGCGCGTGTTTCCATAGTGTTCCAGCGCATAGGCGCGGGGGTATGGGCGCTGCAAGTGGTTTGGGCGCAGACGGCGGTGGGAAAGCCTGCGCTTCAGCCGAAAAGGATGCGTTCCAGCAAGGAGAGCGGGCGCGGCATCGAGCGAATGGGCCCATGCAGGCGCAGCCGGTCGCACGGGTTCATGGGGAGGCGAAAGGGGGCGGGCGCGGGGGCGGTGGGGGTAACGGAGTCGGGTGTCATGGCACTCTCCGAAAAAGGCGGCGTGGAGAGGATGCAACGCGCCGCTTGTCGAGAGATTAACGAAACCTTCCGCATCTGTCCCAAGGGATATTTACGCTCATGCGAAATGCGGCGTTTTGGCCAGTTGGGGCTTGCGAAATCCGCGCGTGCGGGCAAAAGCGCGAGCTATGACTGACACCGATCTCCAGACCGCCGCAAATCTTGCTTCAGCAGCCATGGCGTCCAAAGCATGGCCCTTCGAAGAGGCCCGCAAGCTGCTCAAGCGCTATCCGCAGGGCAAAGGCAAAGACGGTCAGGATGTGCCGGTGCTGTTCGAGACCGGCTATGGCCCCAGCGGTCTGCCGCATATCGGCACGTTTCAGGAGGTGCTGCGCACGACTCTGGTGCGCCGCGCCTATGAGGTGCTGACCGGCAAGCCCACCCGTCTGGTGGCTTTCTCCGACGATATGGATGGCCTCCGCAAGGTGCCCGACAATGTGCCCAACAAGGAGATGCTGGCCGAGCATCTGGGCAAGCCGCTGTCGCGCATCCCCGATCCCTTCGGCACGCATGAGAGCTTTGCGCATCACAACAATGCGATGCTGCGCGCCTTCCTCGACCAGTTCGGCTTCGATTACGAGTTCGTCTCGGCCAGCGACCGCTACAATTCGGGTGAGTTCGACGAGGCCTTGCGCGGCGTGCTGCGCAATTTCGACAAGATCATGGGCATCATGCTGCCCACCCTGCGCGAGGAGCGCCGCAAGACCTATTCGCCGATCCTGCCCGTGTCGCCCACCAGCGGCATTGTGCTTCAGGTGCCCATCGAGGTGGTGGATGCCGAGGCCGGCCTGATCCGCTTCGAGGATGAGGGTGAGACGGTTGAGCTGTGCATTTTCAAGGGCAATGCCAAGCTGCAGTGGAAGGTCGACTGGGCCATGCGCTGGGTGGCGCTGGGCGTCGATTACGAGATGTGCGGCAAGGATCTGACCGACAGCGTGACTCAGAGCGGCAAGATCGCCAGCGTGCTGGGCGGGCGCAAGCCGGAGGGGCTGATCTACGAACTGTTCCTCGACGAGAATGGCGAGAAGATCTCCAAGTCCAAGGGCAACGGCCTCACCATCGAGCAGTGGCTGACCTATGGCAGCGAGGAATCGCTGGGCTTCTACCTCTTCCGCGAACCCAAGAGCGCCAAGAGCCTGCACACCGGCATCATCGGTCGCGCGGTGGACGAATATTGGCAGTTCCGCGAGAAGATCCCCACCCAGCCCATCGAGCAGCAGTTGGGCAACCCCGTGTGGCACCTGCTACGCACCAATGGCGCCAGCATCGGCGGCGAGGGCGACAAGCTGCCCGTGACCTATGGTCTGCTGCTCAATCTGGTGGGCGTGCTGGGCGCCAATGCCACGCGTGAGCAGGTCTGGTCCTACCTCGCCAATTATGTTGAGGATGCCACGCCTGAGGCCCATCCCGCGCTCGATACGCTGGTGACCTGCGCGCTGGCCTACAACCGCGACTTTATCGCCCCCACGCTGAACCGCCGCGCGCCCGAGAATGGCGAAGTGGCGGCTCTGACCGCGCTGGACGAGGAACTGGCTGCCACCAGCGACGATGCCACAGCGGAAGAGCTACAGAACATTGTCTACGAAATCGGCAAGGACCCGCATTACGGCTTCGAGAGCCTGCGTGACTGGTTCAAGGCGCTGTATGAGACGCTGCTGGGTTCGTCTGCCGGGCCGCGCATGGGGTCCTTCATCGCGCTCTACGGCATCGAGAACACGCGCAAGCTGATTGCTCAGGCTTTGGAGAGCGCCAAGGCCTGATCTGAAACCGAAAGAGGCGGCCCATGAAGCTGGACAACACGCCCGAAGCGCTTGCCGAAAAGCTGCTGGGCCGCCCTTTCGATCAACTCGACGAGGACGAGCAGCATGTGCTGCGCCATGTCCTCTCGCGCGATGTCAGCCTTGAGGATGATGAGACGCAAGCCGCCAAGGCCGGCTTCGGTGACCGGCTGGCCGACCGCGTGGCGAAAGTCGGCGGCAGCTGGGGTTTCATCATCTGGTTTATGGTGACGCTGCTGGGCTGGATGCTGCTCAACAGCCCGCTGGTTTCGCGCTGGATCGGCCAGTGGGACCCGTACCCCTACATCTTCCTCAACCTGATGCTCTCGATGCTGGCGGCGGTGCAGGCCCCGGTCATCATGATGAGCCAGAACCGCCAAAGCGCGCGTGATCGCATCTACAATCGGCACGATTACGAGATCAATCTGCGCACCACCATCGAGATCGTCCGCCTGCATCGCAAGATTGATCGGCTGACGGGGAAGGTGGAGCGTCTGATGCATCCGGGGGAGCATAAGAAGGGCGTTAAGGAGTAAAGGGGACATGCGAGGGTGTTACACCCTCGCGCTCCCGGGTTTTGTCAGCGTAGGCGCTTCGGGTTCGGCCAAAGAGCAACGTTGCAGCGCCGCAGGCAACAATCCCAAGTCAGCGCTATCGCTCAAGGATCGACGGCCTGCGGCGCTTTAGCCATCGCAGGTGGAGAGGTCGGGCGCAGCATTTCGGCGCCACCACCCCATCGCCGGAAGACGGAATGGGAGCGCGAGGGGGTAACCCCCTCGCATCTTCTACTTCCTACCTTCCTCAACCCGGGTTACCTTCCCAAAAACAGGAGGGCATCATGACAGTCGTGGGCATCGGCGGTGTGTTTTTCCGGGCTAAAGATCCGGCGGCGCTTCAGGCATGGTATCGCCAGCATCTAGGCATTGGCGGTGAGGACCCTTTCCACTGGACGCAGACGGCAGGCCCGGCGCTGTTCATGCCCTTCAAGCAGGACACCGATTACTTTCCCGCCGCCAAACAGTGGATGATCAACTTCCGGGTCACAGGGCTGGCCGAGATGATCGCCACACTGCGCGCATCCGGGATCGAAGTGACCACCCATGCCGATTGGGACACGCCCCAGACCGGCAAGTTCGCCCATATCACGGACCCGGAAGGCAATATGGTCGAACTCTGGGAGCCACCCCAGAGCTAACCTTCAGCCCGGCAGACCGGCCCAGTTGCGGGTGCGATACCATTTGGTGATCACATATTTGCAGCCCTTGATCACGGGCAGGGCGGCGTGCAGCGTGAAGTGGTTGGGCGTGCCGTCGATGTTGGCGTTGTTCCAGGCCAGCAGCATGCCCTGGCGCGGCGTGGCGGTGACGCCGGCGCGCTCGAAGACGGTCTCGCCGCCTTCCTCCACATCGTTGAGGTAGATCATCGCCGTCCAGCTGCGCTGACCGCCCCGGCTGCGTTCACCGGGCCAATAGGCGGCCTTGGTCGAGAAGAAATCGTAATGCGCCTTGAACTGCTGGCCGGGCATATAGCGCTGGCCCTGCATCGTCTCGCCATAGGCCGAGGGCATGCCGAGCAGGTCGTCTATCCGCCGCTCGATCATCATCACGAAGGGGTCGAAGCGGTCGACATTGCCCGAGTAGCTGCTGCGGATCGAGATGTCGTGATCAGCGTCATAGGTCGAGGAAGGCTCGGCGATGCTGTCGACCATCTCGATGATCTGGGCGCATTCGTCGGGCATCAGGAATTCGGTGACGGTGACGATCTCGGCCTGATGCACCGGGGCGTGCCAGACAGTGGGATCGAGCGCGAGCCTTGCCCGCACCGCGCCGCCCATTTTCTCAAGGGCAGATTTATCGACCACCGGCCCCATGTCGGGAAAGACATGGCCATGAGCGGTGTTGTTCACGGGGGCGGCAGGTGCTGTGCTCATCGGGCTCCGGCTTCGCTGGTGGTTACGCAAAGGTTACGTGCAGCGTTTTGCCTGTCCCAATTTGGCGTGAGCGTCAACGCCCCCTGAACCCCGAGCGAGGTTTGACCGGGGCGGACTCAAGGCGGACCGTGATCGGTATGCGAGAACCCCGCCTGAGTGCGAAGGGCGGCTCAGGCGGGGTTCATCTCGGGTTTGCGGCTTCCGTTTAGAGGAAGAAGCCGTAGAGCACGTCAACGACCTGACCGCTGTAGGTATCCACCAGCACGGCGTCATTGTAGTAGCGCACCCACTCATAAGGCTCATAGGCCGGGGGCAGGCGATAGGCGTAAGGGTCGGCGATCACATAGGTCGAGCCGAAGAACAGCCGGTCCAGCGTGAAGCCGATGCCGAGGCGGCGATAGGCATAGCCGCGATAGGGCGGCGCATAGCGGCCCATGCGGAAGACATCGCGGTGCATGTCGCGCCAGGCCGACCAGTTGTAGCGGCTGTCATTGCGCCAGCCGTTGTTCCAGCCGCCGCCGGGGCGGCCCGGCCCGTTGAAGCCGGGCCCACCGGGACGACCGGGCTGGTTGTAGCCCGGGCCACCGGGGCGGCCATTGTAGCCGGGGGCACCGGGGCGACCGTTGTAGCTGGGGCCGCCGGGACGACCGGCATCGTTATAACCGGGGCCGCCCGGGCGATTGCCGTCGAAACCGGGCCCACCGGGGCGACCCGGCTGGTTGAAGTTCCCGCGATTGTCAGGCCCGCGCTGGACATTGCCGCCGTTGTTGCCGTTGAAGCCGGGGCGTTGGCCGTTCCACTGGCCACCACCGGGGTTCCCGCCGGGGCCGCGCTGAACATTGCCACCGCCCGGATTGCCGGGCTGAGGGGCCGCCGGGCGCTGAGCACCGGGCGCGCCAGCCTGTCCGCCGCCGTTGAAGCCGCCGCGCGGGCCACCGCCACCGGGGCCGCCGGGATTGCCGCCACCATGCGGCGCGCCGCCACCGGGGGCGCCGTGCTGAGCCGGGGGAGGCGTGCGACCGCTGTCGGGATTGTCGTCGCGCTTCTGGGCCATGGCCGGAGTCGCGATCATTGCGATGCTCGCCATCGCCGCGATTGTTGCAAGATGCGCCGAGCGCCGGTTGTTGCCCATGGTAACCTCATGCTCCCCAGGCGATCCGTGATGGATGCCGCCTTGATCGTTACTTTGTATCAGAAACTGGCTGACATAGCGCTGAACCGTTCAGAGTGCCTTTTGTTCATCTTTCTGTTTTTCGTGTAAAAACAGCATATAAAAACAAAGCCCCCATCGCGCAGGGCGACGGGGGCTTCGCTTGACCGAAACGCTGAAAAGATCAGCGAGTCAGCTTCTTATAGGCCAGCGCGGTCGGGCGGTCAGCCGCATCGCCCAGACGGCGGCGCTTGTCTTCCTCATAGGCTTCGAAGTTGCCCTCGAACCATTCGACATGGCTGTTGCCTTCGAAGGCGAGGATGTGAGTCGCCAGACGGTCAAGGAAGAAGCGGTCGTGGCTGATGACCACGGCGCAGCCAGCGAAGTTCTCGATGGCTTCTTCCAGAGCGCGCAGGGTTTCCACGTCCAGATCGTTGGTCGGTTCGTCGAGCAGCAGCACGTTGCCGCCCTGCTTCAGCATCTTGGCCATGTGGACGCGGTTGCGCTCACCGCCCGACAGCTTGCCGACGTTCTTCTGCTGGTCCTGACCCTTGAAGTTGAACGCGCCGACATAGGCACGCGTGCTCATGTCCTGCTTGTTGACCTTCATGTAATCCAGACCGTCCGAGATTTCCTCCCAGACGTTCTTCGACGGATCGAGGTGATCGCGGCTCTGGTCGACATAGCCCAGACGCACGGTCTGGCCGATCTCGATCGTGCCTTCATCGGGCTGCTCCTGCCCGGTGATCAGCTTGAACAGCGTGGACTTGCCCGCGCCGTTCGGCCCGATCACGCCCACGATGCCACCGGGGGGCAGCAGGAAGGACAGGTTCTCGAACAGCAGCTTGTCGCCGTAGGCCTTGGTGATGTTCTTGGCCTCGATCACCTTGCCGCCCAGACGCTCGGGCACCTGAATGACGATCTGCGCCTTGTTGACGATGCGGGTTTCCTGCGATTCCACCAGCTGATCGAAGGCCTTGATACGGGCTTTCGACTTGGTCTGGCGGCCCTTGGTGCCGGCGCGGATCCACTCCAGCTCGTCCTTGATCGCCTTGGAGCGGCCTTCGTCCTCGCGGCTCTCCTGCTCCAGGCGCTTGGCCTTCTTGTCCAGATAGGTGGAGTAGTTGCCCTCGTAGGGGAAATACTTCCCGCGATCGAGCTCCAGAATCCAGTCCACCACATTGTCGAGGAAGTAACGGTCGTGGGTGATCATCAGCACCGCGCCGTGGTATTCCTTCAGGTGGTTTTCCAGCCAGTTGACCGATTCCGCGTCAAGGTGGTTGGTCGGTTCGTCGAGCAGCAGGATGTCCGGCTTCTGGATCAGCAGGCGGGTCAGCGCGATACGGCGCTTTTCACCGCCCGACAGGCTTTCCACCGACCAGTCGGACGGCGGGCAGCGCAGCGCTTCCATGGCGATTTCCAGCTGGTTGTCGAGCGTCCAGCCATCGACGGCGTCGATCTTGCCCTGCAGATCGCCCATCTCTTCCATCAGCGCGTCGAAATCGGCGTCCTCCGGCGGATCGGCCATGATGTTGCTGATCTCGTTGAAGCGGTCGACCAGATCGGCGGTGGCGCGCGCGCCATCCTTCACGTTTTCCAGCACCGACTTGGTGGGATCGAGCTGCGGCTCCTGCGGCAGATAGCCGACGGTGATGTTCTCGCCGGGCCAGGCCTCGCCGGTGAAATCCTTGTCGATGCCGCCCATGATCTTGATCAGGGTGGATTTACCCGCGCCGTTCGGGCCCACGATGCCGATCTTGGCGCCCTGATAGAACTGCAGGTTGATGTTGCTCAGCACCGGCTTGGCGGCGCCGGGGAAGGTTTTGGTCATGTCCTTCATGACGAAGGCGTATTGGGCGGCCACAGGCGGTCTCCAAGTCGAAATGATGCGCGGAATTTTGCGTTTTTATCGGATTTGCCGCGCTCACTACAGGCTGGCCCGGCCCTTGCCAAGCGGGGCGTGGCGCATCGGCGCTGAAAGTGATCCACGGCGGGATAAAGCGGGGGAGGCATTCGGCCATTGGCAGGTTTCAAAGCGCGCGCTAATCCTTGCGCCTATGCGAAACATTCTTTCCCCGCTGGCGCTTGCTGCCAGCATCGCCGCCGCTTCGGCCCCCGTCACCGCGCAGGCGCAGGGAGGGAAGGATACGGTGGCCTATACCATCGTCGCCGACCTCACCAGCGAGGTCGGCCAGCGATTGGGCGGCACCGCGCGCGAAGCCTATGCCCGCGACTGGGCGGTGAAGCGCCTGACCGCGCTGGGCCTCACCAACCCGCATATCGAGCCCTACACCATGCCCGGCTGGGAGCGCGGTGCGGAAAGCGCCACGCTGCTGGGCGCTGCCGAGCAGAAGCTGGCCATAACCGCCCTTGGCAATTCGGGCGCGACGCCGGCCAGCGGCATCAAGGCGCCGATGGTCTATTTCGCCAGCTTTGACGCGCTGAAAGCTGCCCCCGATGCCGCCGTGAAGGGCAAGATCGTCTTCATCGACAATGCCATGCGCGCCGCTCAGGATGGCGCGGGCTATGGGCCCTATGGCGATGCCCGCCGTGCAGGCCCCTCGCTGGCGGCGAGCAAGGGCGCGGCGGCGGTGCTGATCCGCTCGATCGGCACCGACCACAACCGCGATCCCCACACCGGCTTCACCGGCTGGGACAAGGGCGTGACGCCGATCGCCGCCGCCGCCGTCTCGGCCCCCGACGCCGATCTGATCGCCCTGCGCGCGAAAAAGGGCGTGGTCGAGCAGGTCGCCCTCACGCTGACCCCGCGCTTCACCGGCAATGTGCAGTCGGGCAATGTGGTGGCCGAACTGCCGGGCCGTGATCGCTCGCTGCCGCCCATTCTGGTGGGTTGCCATCTCGACAGCTGGGATCTGGCCACCGGCGCCATTGATGACGGCGCGGGCTGCGCCATCGTCACTGCCGCTGCCTTGCAGGCGGTGAAGGACGGGCAATTGCTGCGCACCATTCGCGTGCTCTGGGCCGGTGCGGAGGAGCGCGGCGGCTTCGGTGGCGCGGCCTATGCCAAGGCCCATGCCAAGGAGCCGCATGCTCTGGCGATGGAATCGGATTCAGGCGCGGGCCGGGTGTGGCGCGTGAACATTGCCATGGGCGCCGCCGACAAGGCGCTGGGCGACAACATCGCGGCGCGCCTCTCGGACATGGGCGTCGTGCGCGGCGAGAACAAGGCCGAGGGCGGCGAGGATGTCGGCTCGATCGCCGCTGAGCAGAAGATCGCGGTGATCGATATGACTCAGGACATGACCCATTATTTCGACATCCACCACACGCCCGACGATACGCTGGACAAGATCGATCCGGCGGAGCTGCAGCAGAATGTCGACACATGGGCGGCGGTGCTGAAGATCGCGGGGAATGCGCCGACGATTGCTCCGCAGGGGTAAGAAGAAAGGGGTAAGTGCGAGGGTGGGTCTTTGTTGGTTGCATGTCTCAAGAGACATGCTCCGGGCCCTCGCGCTCCCATTATTTGTCCACGTTGCGCATCGGGCTCGGCCATGGAGCAACGTCGCTGCGCCGCAGGCTTTAACATGCGAGTGCAGCCCTCGCTTACAATTCGACTGCCTGCGACGCCATAGCTTGCGCAGGTGGAGAGGCCGGGCGCTCCGTTTCGGTGCCACTGCCTTTTCGCCGGAAGACGTAACGGGGGTGCAGGGGGCGTAACGCCCCCTGCTTTTATGCTGCTTCTACCTGCTCGGGCGCTTCATCCGGCGTGTTCCAATAGGTCCACAAGCGCCAGACAGCACGGGGCAACAGCACGTAACCGATAAAGTACCAGGGCAGCATGATTGCGCCCCAATAGAAGGTGTCCGCGCGCGAGAAGAGCGCGATCATCAGCGCATAGCCGAAGACCAGCAGGATGCAGAAGCGTCCCTCTCGCCCTTGCAGGGAGAGCCAGCCCAGCAGCGGCAGCGAGGCCGTCAGCAGCGCCACGCCAAGGGGCAGGGGTTGCAGCGTGCTGGTGAAGATCACCGCCTTGAGAAAGCCTGAGAAGCCCTGCAGCCCGTGCCAGCCGGAGGAGGCGATGTCGCTCGGCAGCGCCTGCGCGTTCACCTGCGTGGCGTGCCAGGCCATAAAGGCGCCCCATACCGCCAGCAAGGCGACCCAGCCCGCGACAGCGCGCCATTGCTTCTCGAACACGGCGAAGGCGAGGGCGAGCAGGGCGAAGGGCAGGGTCAGCTCGCGGATGAACAGGCCCAGCGCGATGGGGATCATCGGCAGCCACCACTTGCGCGGCCAGCCGATCCACAGCGCCAGCGCGATGCAGATGCATTGCCCGGCGGGGTATTCCTGAAGCGCGAGGATGTTGGGCTGCGTGACCTGCGATCCGCCCGCGCCCAGCGCGCCCAACAAGGCCAGCCGCTCGATCAGATGGAGCTTGTACTCGGTGGCCAGCACCCACAGGAAGGTGCCGATAAACAGCGCCGCCATGCAGAAATACTGCACCGCCTGCCAGCCGAAGCGCGCGGCAAAGACGACCTCGGTGGGCTGGCGCATCGTGATGAAAGGCTTGAGGGGATAGTGATGCGCGCGGTGCAGCGTGGCTGCCGCGGCATAGTAATTCTGCCCCTTGGCGACCTGCGCGGCCATATCGTGATAGAGCCGCACATCGGTGTAGCCGCCCTTCTTGGCAACCTTGATCGGCGGCGGCGTGGCCGTGAGGCACCAGGCGGCCAGCGCGGCCACCAGCAGCGCCAGCACCACTGCCAGCACGCGGGCCTTGCGCCGGGGCAGGCGGTCCAGGGCGGGGATATGCGCCGTCAGACCGGCGGGCAGAGACAACATTCCTGATCCTTCTCAAGCTCCCGTGCGTTGCCGCTTCGGGAACGGGCCCTTGTTTGCGCTTTGCTGCCCTGTGTGCAAGGCCCAAGGCAGCATCAGTCGGGGATGGAGTGGGGGCTGGCAGGAAGGCCTTGGCTGTTTCCTGCGCCGCGACTCGGGAAAATGGGCGCTTGATCATGCCTGCAAAGGCTTTGCGGCAAAGCGAGAGGCACGCGCGCCAAAGGCTGCGATACAAGGTTACATCAATTTGATTTCAGGCTGTAAATCTGCAGCTGGCTGGCCCGCTTCGAGCGGATGTCTGATCGAATGCTGCGTGAGGGGGCGGGCGGCTATCCGAAAACTGCGATTTGGGCGCGCCTTCCCTTTACAATGCGCAAGCCGGGGCGAAATTCAAGTGGGTAAATCACTTCTGTCGCCAGAAAGCTGTCAGGCGCAAACAAACCCCAACAGGGACGAATGGCACGGCTTTGACCGGCGCGATGGTGAACTCGCCCACAAAGCAGCGGACCGGACGCTCTAAAACAAGGGGTCAGAATTTTGACGCAAGAGATGAGTATGTGGCTGGTGCCTGCATTGGCAATGCTGGCAGCCGGTCTTGTCGCAGGTTTCGCTGCCGGTATCTTCGGTATTGGCGGCGGTTTCGTTGTGGTTCCCGCGCTGATGCTGGTGCTGCCCCTGCTGGGCGGTGACAAGCACCAGCTGGCCCATGTCGCCATCGGCACATCGGCGGCCACCATCATCATCACCTCGCTCCGTTCGCTGCGGTCGCATGCGAAACGTGGTGCGGTCGAGTTTGAAATCCTGAAAACATGGGCGCCATGGCTGATCGTCGGCGACGCTGTGGGCGTGATGCTGGCGGGCAAGGTCGATGGCCATGTGCTGCTGATGATCTTCGCCATCGGCGTGGCCCTGATGGCCGTGATGTTCCTGCTGCCCAAGCTGGCCGACCACAAGCTGAGCGACAACATGCCCAGCCTGGCGCCGCGCATGGCGATTGCCGGTGGCCTTGGCACCTTTTCGGCGCTGCTGGGCATCGGTGGCGGCACCATCGCCATCATGGTGATGACGCTGAGCGGCCGCACCATCCACCGCGCCATCGCCACGGCGGCTGGCATCGGCACGCTGATCGCCATTCCCAGCGCCATCGGCTTTGCCATCATCGGTTTCGGTGAAAGCGGCCTGCCTTACGGTTCGCTGGGCTATGTGAACATGCCCGCCGTGGTCGCCATCTCGGCGATGTCGATCATCTCGGCGCCCTATGGCGTGGCCGCCGCGCACAGCCTGCCTGCCGGTCCGCTGCGCAAGATCTTCGGCTGCTATCTGCTGGTCGTCTCGGCTATCATGTTCAAGAACGCCATGCATATGGCGCACTGATCGCGTATGAAGGGGGAGCGGAAAGCTCCCCCTTTTTTGTTTCTGCAAGACCAAAATTCATGAGGGACCCAATCCATGCAACTGGACAACCAGAGCATCGACACTCTTTCCGCCGAGGCACAGGACGACCTGCTCTCGCGCGGGTTCAACCGCCGCGATCTGGCGCGCATCGCCGCTGTTTTCGGCACGGGCGCGGCGATGGTCGCCGCCAGCGGTACGCCCGCCTGGGCCTCGGGCGGCGTGCCCGATCCGGCGCCCACCGCCAAGACGCGCATCGGCGCCAATGAATGCTGGACCGGCCCGCTGATGCCCGGCCAGGCCGCCGCCGCCAAGATGATCAGCCAGTCGAACCGCTACTCGCCCCATGACGAGCGCGGCGATTTCATCAAGGCCGTGATGCAGGTCGAGGGCGTGCCCTATGACCATGTCGCTCCGTGGCCCGGTTCGTCGGACCCGCTGTGCCGCAGCGTGATCACCTTCTGCTCGCCCACCAAGGGGCTGGTCACCGCCGATCCCACCTTCGAGCTGGCCGGTCGCACCGCCCAGTGGCTGGGCGCTCCGGTGAAGGCCGTGCCGCTGCTGCCCGATATGCGTCATGACGTGAAGGGCATGCTGGCCGCCAACCCCAACGCTGGTCTCTACTATATCTGCACGCCCAACAACCCGACCGGCACGATCACCCCGATCGCCGACATCGAATGGCTGCTGCAGAACAAGCCTGCCGGTTCGATGGTGCTGGTGGATGAGGCCTACACCCATTTCGCGGGCGTGCCGGTCGCCTCCAAGCTGATCATGAAGTATCCCGACCTGATCGTGATGCGCACCTTCTCGAAGATCTTCGGCATGGCGGGCATGCGCATGGGCTTCATCATGACCCAGCCCGAGAACATCGCCAAGATGATGCGTTATGACGGCGGCATGCAGTCCGGCGCTCTGCCGCTGCCTTCGCTGGTCTGCGCCACGGCCAGCCTGCTCGACGCGCAGGGCATCGCCAAGCGCAAGGCCGAGATGGAGGTGGCCCGCGCCTATGCTCTGGACGCGCTGAAGAAGAAGGGCATCAAGACGATGCCGACCCAGGCCAACATGTTCATGGTCGAATGGGGCAACAAGACCGCCAAGGAGATGCAGGCCAAGTTCCGCACGCAAAGCGTGGAAATCGGTCGCAGCTGGCCGATCTGGCCCAATGTGTCGCGCATCACCGTGGGCTCGATGGACGATATGAAGAACTTCGCTCTGGCGCTGGATAAGGTGTGGGTTGCCTGATGTGACCTGATCCTTTCACGGCTGCCGATGAGGGCCGCTTCCTTCGGGAAGCGGCCTTTTTTGTTTGCGGGGAAGGGAAAGGGAGAAAGAGAAATGCGAGGGTGTTACACCCTCGCGCTCCCGGGTTCTGTCGGCGTCGGCGCTGAGGGTTCGGCCTTGAGGGAGGTCGCGGCGTGGCGGCTGTGGCACTTCGGCGGAGGAAATGTCTGCCGATTTGCCTTTGGTGCGGCAGCAGGCAGGGTTAAGCGGCCTTAGGGAGGGGGGAGGTGGGGCAACCTTCAGTCACACCACAGCGCCGCAGGCAGCCTTATCAGACAGGTCTACCGAGAGGGGTGGAGTTCTCCTGCCTGCGGTGCTCTATGCTGCGCAGGTGGAGAGGCTGGGCACCAGGATCGGGAACCACTACCCCATCGCCGGAAGACGGAACGGGAGCGCGAGGGGGTAACCCCCTCGCATCTTCCCTTCTCCCTTCAACCTCCCCGAAGCGCACACAAAAGAACGCCGCCGGTTTCCCGACGGCGTTCCCTCCCTCATGGATGAAGTTAGAGGCTTACCACTTCACGGTCACGCGCCCGTAGTAGGACCCGCCGTTGATGCCGTAGGGCGAGAAGGACGGGTACTGCGTGGCATAGCTGGACGAACCCGAGGCCAGGTAGCCCGCGCGGATCGCTTCGTAGCTGATCTTGGTGGGGTAGTGGTTGGTCAGGTTGTTGGCGCCCACGGCCAGCTTCACGTTCTTGAACAGGTCGTAGTCCAGTTCCAGATCGGTGATGAAGGCGGCCTTGATATGCTCGCGGAAGTCCGCGCCCGAGGTGGCGGTCGTCAGCAGGGCCGAGGCCGAGTAGAAGCTCTCGCGCAGGTTGGCGCTGAACTTGCCCACCTTCCAGAATCCGCCCAGCGTGGCGCGGAACTTGGGGGTGGTGTCCTGCAGGTTCGACACGTCATAGCGCGAGATCAGCGCCGAGGCGGTCGGGTTGGTGGTGCTGGTGTAGAGGGCCGAGGGCAGTGCCGCGATCTTCTGCACCTTGTTGTCATTGTAGTTGGCCGAGAGCGACCAGTCCACGCGGCCAAGGCCGGCGGGCAGTTCGGTGGGGTAGGTGGCCATGAAATCGATGCCGCGGGTGCGCATGTCCACGCCATTGGCAAAGGTCTGCACCGCGACCGAGCCGGAGGTGTTGAAGCCGCCGGTGCCGGTGTTGGTCTGGATGTAGCTGGGGATCGCGCCGCCCAGCGCGGTGGAGACCGCATTATACACCGCCGACTGGTTGTAGAGATTGTAGAGATCCTGGCTGTAGTTGGCGACGCAGCCCGACAGGGTGGGGCTGGTGCCTGCCGCATTGTAGTAGGTCGAGGGGCAGTAGCTGCCGCGGAAGCCATAGAAGCTGGAGGAGATGATGATGCGGTTGCGGATCGTCGTCTGATAGGCGTCGATGGTGATGGTCAGCTTGGGCAGCGGGTTGAGCACGAGGCCGGCGCTGAAGCTGGTCGACTTTTCAGGCTTCAGGCCCGAGAAGCCGAGCGACTGTGCCGCCGCCGAGTTGGCCTGAAGCACGCCGCTGATGCTGCTGGGGCCCACGTTGATGCCCGAGTAATATTCCTCGGCCAGGGTGGGGGCGCGGAAGCCGGTCGACACCGTGCCGCGGATGGCGACAGCGGGAGTGAAGTCGTAACGGCTGGTCAGCTTGAAGACGGTGGTGTCGCCAAAGTCGCTGAAGTGCTCGTGGCGGACCGCGCCATCGACCAGCCACTTGTCGACGGGCTTGATGCTGAGGTCGAGATATTGCGCGAAGTTGCGGCGGCTGTGGTAGCTGGCGTTGGTGGGGCCGTAGCCGAAGAACGACTGCGCGCCGCCGCCATAGTAGGACGCGGGGTCACCGGCCTTGATCTGGTAGCTTTCACGGCGATATTCCAGACCAGCCGCGATGTTGAGCGGCCCGGCCAGACCCACATCGACCGAGCGCGTCAGATCGAGCGTGCTGTCCCACATGGTCGTGGCGAAATCGCCGTTGTGGAACTGGGTGGGGGTGACGCCATAGGCCTTGTAGTATTCGGCGTTGGCCGAATCCTGCGTGTTGACGCCGATCTGATCCTTGGAGAACTGGGTGGCCAGATCGAAATGCGTGTCGCTGATCGCGCCCTTGAAGCCGCCGGTGACCTGATAGTCGGTTTCCTCGATCTCTTCGAGCGGCGAGAAGCCGGTGGAGAACAGCGGCACGCCCGCTGCGCTGACCACCTGAGCGGGGGTGCGATAGTTCTCGAAAGCGCGGGCGATCTTCTTGCCGTAGCTGCCGAAGCTGTAGACTTCGAAATCGCTCCATTCGTAACCGGCATTGTAGCTGGCCACGGTCTGCTTCACTTCGGGGTCGCCCGAGATGCGGTTGACATAGGGATAGTTGGCCGCCGAGGTCAGCGCCGGATATTTGGCCAGATTGCCCACGGCGGTGGCATTGCTGCCGGACACGCGGGGATCGATATCGCCGCGGAAGCTGTGCGCCTTGTATTTGGTTTCGGCGGTGATGTTCAGATACATGCCTTCGGTCGGCTCGATGCCGATGTTGCCCGAAATGTCGTAATTGCCGCCGCCCTGGTCCATATAGTGGCCGCCGGTGACGTTCAGCACGCCGCCATGGTTGGCCTTCTTCTGGATGAAGTTGACGACGCCCGCGATGGCGTCCGTGCCATATTGCGCGGCCGCGCCATCGGTCAGCACTTCGACGTGATCGACCGAGTCAGACAGGATGTAGCTGGTGTCAGGCGCGGCGCCACCGCCGAAAGGACCGCCCGAGACGTTGAGGTTGGCGGTGCCGTGACGGCGCTTGCCGTTGACGAGGATCAGCGTGTGGTTGGGCGACAGGCCGCGCAGTTTCATGGCGGGGCTGAGCGCGGCAAGATCGCTGCCGAAGCCCTGCGCCTGGATCTGCGGCAGGTTCTGCGCCAGGCTCTGGATCATGTCGGGCGAGCCGGTGCGCTTGAGCATGTCACTGCCCAGAATCTGGATCGGCGCCGGGCTGTCGGCGGCCTTCATGCCGGTGGTGCGCGTGCCGGTCACGATGATCGCACCGCCTTCGTCATCCCCCGCAGCGGCGGCGGCAGGTGCAGGTGCGGGCGCGGCCATGGCGGGCAGAGCGTAAGCTCCGGCGATCACCAGTGCCAGCATCGAAGTCGTCGTCTTTTTCATAAAGCCCCCTTTTCTTTGCGAAATAGAGCGCTTCCAGCCATCCTCGTGTCGTCGCGATCCGTCAGTGTGCCCGCAGCTTGCGCATGGCCGGGAAGGGCCGATGCGCTCCATGTGGAGCCACCTTTGTGTCTTGCGTGTCATCTTGGCCGCGCGCTTCGCGGCAGGGCGCGCCAAGCGGGGCGACCGGCAACGGGCTTGCGGAACATTGGCATAAGGCGGGGGGAGCGAAGTCAAGGATCGCCGCCTGCGCTGAAACGGTGGAGCCGATAGAAAGAAAATCCATCATGTCCATTCGCATCAGGCGAAGGAATATTGGCAAGCCGGGCCCTTCGGCGCCGACCATATCATATGGCGACCCTTGTTGTTGCAATGCTGTACACTCGTCCCTGAACTCTTGTGCATCATGCCCTGTCGGGTGATGCATTCGACTGCCCTTTGATGCTCAGAAGAAGCCATGAAATGCGGGGCGGGGGCATGGGGCATTTTACCACTATGGGAAAACAGGTGTGTTTTACTGGCAACAGGTGGATTTTTATGTGCTTTTTAGAAGTCCTGCCGCAGCTCTCCTAGGGCGCTGATAGGACGGGGAAGTTTTTCCCTGCGGTGATACTCTGGCCGGTGCCGGATTTTGCTGATGGGGCGTCCATCTGATTGTTTCTTTTCCTGCACGAACAGCAATGTTCCATTTTGAAACTGATCGACTTGGTGGATGATGCGCCGGATTGCCGCATATGGACGGTTTTTTACGCCGTCTTCCGGCATTGTGGCTTCGATGCAAAACGCTTTGCCAAGCAGGCTCGTCAGCCTTATCGCGCCGCTTCCGCTTTGAACCAGGACGCACGATGACCACGCCGCATGTTCCCGCCCGCTACCGCCCGGATATCGACGGGCTGCGCGCGGTGGCGGTGGGCTCGGTGATCGTCTTTCACGCCTTTGCCCGCCAGCATTTCGGCGGTTTTGTCGGCGTGGACATTTTTTTCGTCATCTCCGGCTATCTGATCAGCGGCATTCTGCTGCGCGAACTGGATGAGGGCCGCTTCAGCTTCCTGCGCTTCTATGCCCGGCGGGTGAGGCGGATCTATCCCGCGCTGGTCGTGATGATGGCGGCGGTGCTGGGTTTCGGCTGGCTGGAGCTGTTCGACGCCGATTTCCACCGGCTGGCTTTGCATGTCGCGGCCAGTGCGGGCTTTATCGTCAACCTCGTCCTCTATCGCGAGGCGGGCTATTTTGACACCGCCTCGGACGCCAAGCCGCTGCTTCACCTGTGGAGCCTTGGCGTCGAGGAGCAGTTCTACATCGTCTGGCCGGTGCTGCTGCTGATTGCGCATCGCATCGGCAAGCGGTTGGGCAGGGGCGTGGTGTGGGGCGTGCTGGCTGCGCTGATGCTGGCCAGCTTCACCCATGCGGTGCTGCTGATGCGGCACGACATCTCCGCCGCCTTTTACTGGCCCACCGCGCGCGGCTGGGAGCTGCTGGCGGGCGCTGCGCTGGCGCTGGCTCATGCGCGTGGGGCGGCCCTTCAGCCGCGTCCTGCCATCGCCGCTGCTTTGGGCGCGGCGGGAGCGGCGGCGATCGCGGCCAGCCTGATCTTCGTCACCGCCGAAAAGCCCTTTCCCGGCTGGAACGCTGTGCCTGCCGTGGCGGGCGCGGTGCTGCTGCTGGCAGCGGGGCCGGGCGGCTGGGTCAATCGCTGGCTGCTGGGGCTGGCGCCAATGCGCTGGGTGGGCGCGATCAGCTATCCGCTCTATCTCTGGCACTGGCCGCTGCTGGCCTATGCCGCCATCGCCGGTTTCGACAGTGTAACGGCCCGCGCCATCGCCATGGGCGCCGCCGTGTTGCTGGCATGGCTGACGATGCGGCTGGTGGAAGAGCCTTTGCGCTTTGGCAGTCGTCCGGGGGTCAAGCTGTGGGGTCTGATCACGGCCATGGCGGCGCTGGGCCTCTTCGGTCTCTGGGCATGGGGGGTATGGGGGCACAAGCCGCTGCCCTCTTACACCGCTGATCGCACCGCCGCCTTTGCCCATCAGCTCAACTGGCAGACGCCGGTGGGCAGTGCGGATCAGAAGGCCGCCTGCTACCGCCTGATGCCCGGGCGTGTCGGCATGGCACATCCGTCGCAGAATGATTTCTGCTACCTGCTGCATGACGGCAAGCCCGATGTGGCGATGATCGGCGACTCGCTCAACCTCAGCCTGTTTCCGGGCATGGCGCATGTCACGCATCACAATCTGCTGCTCGCCTCGGCCAGCGAGGCGGCGCCTTTCTACGACTCCCGCACCACCGACTGGCCCGACCGCAGCCGGCTGGGCAATTACCGCCTGACCAATCAGGCGCTGGATTTCGCCATCGCCTCGCGCTCGATCCGGGTGGTGCTGCTCTCCTATCTCAATGCTGACCGGCTCTTCACGCCAAGCTCGGGCCATTACATCCAGGATATGCGCGGCACTGAAGACACGGACGTCAACGATGGCGAGCATGTCGAGGTGGCCGCCAATCCCGCCGTCGATGGCCCCGCCACGATGGAGGCCGCGATGCGCCGCACGCTCACCAGGCTGAGGCAGGCGCATAAGCAGGTGATCGTGATCTTCCCCAACCGCCGCATGAGCTTCAATCCGGCCAGTTGCCTCGACCGGCTGCGGCCCGTCCACGCCGCCACGGTCAACGATCTCTGCGCGGTGCCCGATCATGACGAGAATGCCCGGCGCCGTCAGGCCTATGTCACGCGGGTGGAAAAGATCGTTCGCTCCTACCCCAATGTGACGCTGTTCGATGCCTCTGCGCCGCTGTGCGAGGGCGGGCTGTGCTATGCCATGCGCAACGGACATATGCTCTATCGCGACGATCTGCATGTTTCGGAAGAAGGGGCGGCGCTGATCGCTCCGGGGCTGGAACAGGCGATCGATACGGCCATGAAGCGTTAAGCTGATTTCGGCTATCGCAAGCGGGTGTTCGACTGAGGAACCCCCGGGAAGAGCCTCGTTAGGACCAAAGCCGCATGGGTCAAAGCGCTCTGGACGATTCGTGCATCATGGACTATATACCGCTCGGTATGGAAAGCATCGAAGACAGCGTCGCAATGATCGAGCCGGTTGCTCCCACCCGTAGGCGGCCGCGCCAGTTCTGCCCTGATGAGGCGCTGACAGCGGCGCTTCAGGTGTTCTGGGCGCGTGGTTACGAAGGCGCCTCGATGGCCGAGCTGACCGAGGCGATGGGCATCACCAAGCCCAGCCTGTATGCCTGTTTCGGCAATAAGGAAGCGTTGTTCTACAAGGCGCTCGACCTCTATGAGCGGGACAAGCTGGCCTATGTGCAAAAGGCGCTGGTGGCGCCGACCGCCAAGGGCGTGGCCGAACAGTTCCTGCGCGGCGCGCTGGCATTGCAGACCGGCACCACCGATCCGCGCTGCTGCCTTGGTGTGATCAGCGCTGTGGCCTGCACGACTCAGGCCGACTCGATCAAGCATGAGGTGATGGCGCGCCAGGAATCCTCCAGCCGGGCGATCATCGAACGCTTCCGCCGCGCCAAGGAAGAGGGCGACCTGCCCGAGGGTGTGGAGCCTGAAGCCTTGCAGGCCTATCTCTCCGCCGTGCTTCAGGGCATGGGCGTGCAGGCCAGCTCCGGTGCCTGCCGTGAACAGCTGGCGCAGCTGGTCGAGACCACGCTGGCGCTCTGGCCGGGCCGTTAAGACAGCCTGTCAGACTGCTGATGGGACAGCCGGCATCGCCGGATTTGGCGCTTTCACCATGCTGTCATCCATCGGCTTTAAGCTGAGGGCAGGGGATTGCTGCCGGGCCGAGCATGGCTAATGCTATGTTTCACAACCATTCTGAACCTCAGCTGAAAAAATTACCAAGCGGTATATAAATCCGGTTGACGGTTGCGATGCAGCATTCTATACCGCTTGGTATTGAAGGCGTCGGGGCCCAGTCCCCCCGCTGAAGTGCAGGACCATCCCCCCGTCCCGTCCTGCCGCCCCGATGCCTTCATGCTCGCAACATCATGCAGGATGATGTTGCACGCGGTCCATCCTGCGCGGCCTGTCACCCATAGGGGCCGCGTGGGGAATGGGGCCGATACCGGTTCTCGTCCGGCGGCGCGCTAGCCCCCCGAAAGCGCCCCTCCGGACGGGGGGCCGGTTCAAGACAGAGTTCCCAGCTCGGCTGTCGGTGCCATGCCGTCGGCGCGGTGCCCGCCTGTGCCTTGTGGCGCGAGAGCGGGCGCTGGCGTCGTCGCGTGTCGTCCGCAGCCCTTCAACGCCGCCTCATCAAGATCCGACACATTACCGATCCGACACAAACGCCGGAGTTCCCCCCATGGATATGCAAACCACCCTCAAGACTCGCGCCGAAGCCGAGGCGGCAGCGGAAACCCGCGCCCCCCGCTCGTTCTCGACCCGCAATCTGGCGATCGGCGCCATGGCTCTGGCCTTTGTTGCCGGTATCGGCTGGCAGGCGCTGCACCGCCCGGCACAGGCCACTGTCGCCCCCGAAGTGATGCTGGGCGTGGCCACGCCGCTCGCCAGCCAGGTGGTGCAGTGGGACGATTATGTCGGCCGCTTCGCCCCCAGCCAGAGCGTCGAGGTGCGCCCCCGCGTTGCCGGGCAGATCACCGCGCTTCACTTCCATGACGGCGATCTGGTGCAGAAGGGCCAGCTGCTCTTCACCATCGACCAGCGCCCCTATCAGGCCGCTCTGGCCGAAGCGCAGGCCAATGTCGCCAGCGCGGCCAGCGCTCTGGCGCTCGCCAAGTCCGATTACGCCCGTGTCGGCCGCCTGACGGGCGACGAGGCCGTGTCCGCCGGAGAGGTCGACAGCCTGCGTTCGCGCATGCAGTCGGCGCAGGCCGCTCTGGCCGCTGCTCAGGCTCGCGCCCGCCAGCGCGCGCTCGATATGGAATGGACCCAAGTGCGCGCGCCGATTTCGGGCCGCATTTCGGATCGCCGCGTCGATGTCGGCAATCTGGTCGCGGCGGGTGAGGGGGCCAATGCCTCGCTGCTCACCACGATCAATGCGTTGAACCCGATCTATTACACCTTCGATTCCTCCGAAGCGCTCTACCTCAAGGCCCAGCGTGACCGCGCCAAGAACGGTCAGGCACCCGAGGTGGAAATCAAGCTGCAGGACGAATCCGGCTACAACTGGAAGGGCCGTCTGGACTTCACCGACAACGGGCTGGACCCGCATTCGGGCACGATCCGTGGCCGCGCCATCATCGACAACCCCAAGCTGTTCCTGGCGCCCGGCATGTTCGGCAACATGCGCCTCTCGAACGGCGGCACGGTGCAGGCGCTGATGGTGCCTGACGAGGCGATCCAGTCCGATCAGGCCCGCAAGACGGTGCTGGTCGTCGGCAAGGGCGGCACGGTTGCCGCCAAGCCGGTGGAACTGGGCCCCGTGGTGCGCGGTCTGCGCATCATCCGCAGCGGTCTGCTGCCCACCGATCAGGTGGTTGTGACCAATTTCCAGGCCGCGATGCCCGGCGCCAAGGTCTCGGTCCACAATGAGCCGATCAAGCCCGCGCCCGTCGCCACCGACCCCGGCATTTCGGCGCCCGTGGCTGCCCAAGCCACGCTGGCCCACTAAAACCTCTTTCTCACGGGACACCCCCTCCCATGCGACTTTCCCGCTTTTTCATCGACAGGCCGATCTTCGCCGCCGTGATCGCCGTGGTGATCATGGTGGTGGGCGCGCTGGCATTCGTCAGCCTGCCGATCAGCCAATATCCCAACATCGTCCCCCCCACGGTGACGGTCGCCGCCCAATATCCGGGCGCCTCGGCTGAAACCGTGGCCAACACCGTCGCCTCTCCCATCGAGCAGGAGATCAACGGCGTCGACAACATGCTCTATATGAGCAGCCAGTCGACCGGCGACGGCAAGGTGACCATCACCGTCACCTTCAAGGTCGGCACCGATCTCGATACCGCTCAGGTGCTGGTGCAGAACCGTGTCGCCGTGGCCGTGCCGCGTCTGCCCGAAGAGGTGCAGCGCCTTGGCGTCGTGACGCGCAAGACCACGCCGGACTTCCTGATGGTGGTCAACCTGCAGTCGCCCGATGGCAGCCTGAACCGCGATTATCTGTCGAACTATGCCCTCACGCAGGTCAAGGACCGCCTCGCGCGTCTCGATGGCGTGGGTGACATCAACCTGTTCGGCTCGCGCGATTACGGCATGCGCATCTGGATCGATCCGGGCCGTGCTGCCGCACTGAACCTGACCGCTGGCGAGATCGTTGCGGCTCTGCGCGCGCAGAACGTGCAGGTGTCTTCTGGCGCGCTGGGTCAGCCGCCGGCCAACCACGGCGATGCCTTCCAGCTCGGCGTGGAAATGCAGGGCCGTCTGACCGAGCCTCAGCAGTTTGCCGATATCGTCATCCGCACCGATGCCGATGGCCATCAGGTGCGCGTGCGCGATGTGGCGCGCGTGGAGCTGGGCGCTCAGGACTACAACATCAACACCTATCTCTCGAACAAGCCCACCGTGGTGATCGCGGTGATGCAGCGCCCGGGCTCGAACGCTCTGGAGGCTGCGGCCAAGGTCAAGCATGAGATGGACACCATCTCCAAGTCCTTCCCCAAGGGCATGGAATATTCGGTGATCTACAACCCCACCGAATTCATCAGCCAGTCGATCGACGCCGTGTACCACACGCTGTTCGAAGCCGTGGTGCTGGTGGTGCTGGTGATCCTGATCTTCCTGCAGAACTGGCGCGCGGCGATCATCCCGATCATCGCCATTCCGGTCTCGCTGGTGGGTTCCTCCGTCGTGCTGCTGGCACTGGGCTATTCGCTCAACAACCTGTCGCTGTTCGGCCTTGTGCTAGCCATCGGCATCGTGGTCGATGACGCCATCGTGGTGGTCGAAAACGTCGAGCGCAACATCGAGAACGGTCTCTCCCCGCTGGAAGCGGCCCGCGTCTCGATGGATGAGGTCTCGACGGCGCTGGTGGCCATTGTGCTGGTGCTTTGCGCGGTGTTTGTGCCGACGCTGTTCATCACCGGCCTGTCGGGTGCTTTCTACAAGCAGTTCGCCGTGACCATCTCGACCGCGACGATCATCTCGCTGATCCTCTCGCTGACGCTCTCGCCTGCCGCCGCCGCTTTGCTGCTGCGCCACAAGCATGGCAGCATCGCCGACGACCACAGCAAGCCTGCCTGGCAGCGCCTGCTGGCCCGCGCCGCCGACCGTTTCAATGCGGGCTTCGAGCGTCTGTCGGACGGTTACGCCCGCCTGACGCGCCGCATGCTGGGCGCACCCAAGAAGGTGATGGCCACCTATGCGGCGCTGATCGCGGCGACCGTGGGCATGTTCGTCATCACCCCCTCGGGCTTTATCCCGGCGCAGGATCAGGGTTACTTCCTTGCGGTGATCCAGCTTCCGTCTGGTGCCTCGCTGGAACGTACCGATGCCGTCACCCGTGAGGTGGCCGCCAAGATCCTGCCCATTCAGGGTCTGCGCGGTGCGGTGATGTTCGCCGGTTTCCATGGTCCCTCGCAGACCTCGGCGCCCAACTCTGCCGCCATCTACTTCCCCTTCAAGACCTTCGACGAGCGCAAGAAGCTGGGTGCCACCTACAAGGGCATCATGGATCAGGCGCAGAAGGCCGTGGCCGGTTACGACAAGGCTCGCATCATTCTGGTGCCGCCGCCGGTCATTCAGGGCATCGGTGCTGCCGGTGGTTACCGCTTCATGCTTCAGGACCGCGAGGGCCGTGGCTATGACGAGCTGAACAAGCAGGCCTGGGCGCTGATTGCCAAGGCGAATGCCGAAAAGGGTCTGCATCAGGTCTACACGCTCTTCGACGTCGGCACGCCGCGCGTCTGGGCCGATGTCGACCGCCGCAAGGCCGATCTGCTGGGCGTTCCCCCTGAGCGTATCTTTGAAGCGCTGCAGGTCTATCTGGGCTCCAGCTTCGTCAATGACTTCAACCTGCTGGGCCGCACCTATCACGTGACCGCCCAGGCCGATCAGGCCAGCCGCGAAACGGTTGCCGATATTGCCAATCTGAAGACGCGCTCGAACACCGGCCAGATGGTGCCCATCGGTTCGGTCGCCACCTTCAGCGACAAGACCGGCCCCTACCGCGTGGTGCGCTACAATCTGCAACCCGCTGTCGAAATCGACGGTGACACGGCTCCGGGCTATTCGACCGGCCAGTCGCTCGCCACGATGGAGAAGCTCGCCGAGACGCTGCCTGCCGGTTACGGCGGTGACTGGACGGACATCGCCTATCAGCAGAAGTATGCCGGCAACACCGCCGGTCTGGTCTTCGGCATGGCTGTGTTCTTCGTCTTCCTGGTGCTGGCTGCCCAGTATGAAAGCCTTGCCCTGCCTCTCTCGATCATCCTGATCGTGCCGATGTGCTTGCTGGCCGCGATGCTGGGGATCAATCTGCGCGGGATGGACAACAACGTCCTGACGCAGATCGGTCTGGTGGTGCTGATTGCTCTGGCGGCCAAGAACGCCATCCTTGTGGTGGAATTCGCCAAGCAGGCCGAGGACGAGCAGGGCATGGACCCGGTGGAAGCCGCCGTCTTTGCCGCCCGCACCCGTCTCCGCCCGATCCTGATGACCTCGCTGGCCTTCATCCTCGGCGCCGTGCCGCTGGTGATGGCGACCGGTGCTGGCGCCGAACTTCGGCAGGCGCTGGGTACGGCGGTGTTCTTCGGCATGGCGGGCGTGACCGGTTTCGGCCTGCTCTACACCCCCAGCTTCTATGTGCTGCTGCGCAAGCTCTCCCTGCGGATGGCCCGCAGGAAGGGCGGCAAGGCCACGCATGACTCTGCCTGGCAACCGGCGGAATAAGGAAAGACCCATGAAGATCAGGATGATCCTTCTGCTGGCGACAACCAGCCTGCTGGCCGCCTGCGCCGTGGGGCCCGATTACAAGGCCCCGAAAACCGCCCCCGTGGCCGCCGCTCCCTTCACGGGGGCGGCAAGCCCGGCCTTCACGCAGGAGGCCGCCGCCGATCATTGGTGGAAGCTCTACAATGATCCGCTGCTCGACCGGATGGTGGACGACGCCCTCAAGGCCAACACGGACATCCGCGTGGCGGCAGCCCGTGTGGAACGCGCCCGCGCCCTGCTGCGCAACGCCAAATCCGCACGCCTGCCGAGCACCACGCTGGATGCTTCGGCCACGCGTGAGCGTTTTTCCGCTGCTCAGCTGACCTCTTCCAACCAGCAGCGCGAAGCCTGGTATTATGATGGCGGGCTCTCGCTCTCCTATGAGGTCGATCTGTTCGGCCGTGTGCGGCGCGGTGTGGAAGCGGCCCATGGCGACGCCGATGCCGCCGATGCGGATGCCGATGCGGTGCGGCTGGCGGTGATCTCCGATACGGTGCGCGCCTATCTGGATGTCACCACCAGCGCCGAAAGGCTGAAGGTGGCGCAGGAGACGGTGACGCTGCTCGACCAGTCGATCCGCATCACCGGTGCGCGCGTCGATGTGGGGCGTTCGGACCGGCTCGATCTGATCCGCTTCCAGACCCTGCGCGATCAGCAGGCCGCCGCCATTCCGCAGATCGAGGCCGATCGCAAATCGGCCCTGCTGCGGCTGGCCACGCTGACGGGCCGGGCCCCTCAGGACCTGCCGGCTGACGTGATCGCTCAGGTGGTCACGCCGCACCCCGCCAAGCCTATCCCGGTGGGCGATGGCGCGGCGCTGCTGGCCCGCCGCCCCGACGTGCGCGCCGCCGAGCGCCGTCTGGCCGCCGACACCGCGCGCATCGGCGTGGCGACCGCTGACCTCTATCCGCGCATCACTTTGGGCGGATCGGTGGGCTCCTCGGCCTTCACCGGCATGGATGTGCTGGGGTCGGAATCGACGCGCTGGTCCATTGGCCCGCTGATCAGCTGGAACTTCCCCAACATCGCCGCCACCCGCGCCAAGATCGCCGCTGCCAAGGCCGACAGCAAGGCCTCGCTGGCGACCTTCGATGGCACGGTGCTGACCGCGCTTGAGGAAACCGAGCGGGCGCTCTCCACCTATGCCCATGCTCAGGAGCGGACCGATACGCTTGCCCGCGCTCAGGATGAGGCGGCGCGTGCTGCCCGCATCAGTCTGGCGCGGCAGCGGGAAGGGCGGATCGACTTCCTGACCGTGCTGGACGCGCAGCGCACGCTGGCGCAGGCCCAGTCCGATCTGGTGGCGGCGCGGCGCGATGCGGCCTTTGCTCAGGTCGATGTGTTCCGCGCGCTGGCAGGCGGCTGGAGTTAAGTTTCCCGACCCCAAAAACACAAGGGCGGGAAACGAAAAGGGGCGGAAGGTGCAAACCTTCCGCCCCTTTTTTGTGCGCCGTTGCTTTGGGCTTACAGCGTGTCGTCAGCGCCAATCGCGGTGTAGAGCGAGAGGCGGTTCGACAGATCCGCCAGTGTGGCCGAAACCTGCGTCTGGCGCGCCGAATAGAGCGTGCGTTGCGCCGTCAGCACATTGATATAGGCCGCGGTCCCGGCCTGGTACTGGGCATCCGAAAGCGTCAGGCTGCGCTGCGAGGCGGTGACCAGACGGCCCTGTGCCGCGCGCTGATCCTCGATGGTGCCGCGCCGGGCCAGCGCATCCGCCACATCACGGAAGGCCGTCTGCAGCGCCTTTTCATAGCTGGCAACATCGGCGTCACGCGTGGCCTTGGCCTTGTCCAGATCGGCAAAGCGCGTGCCGCCGATCAGCGGCAGGCTGGCTGTGGGCGAGACGCTCCAGCCCTTCGATCCCGAGTTGAAAAGGCTGGACAGAGCCGTGCTGGCAAAGCCGCCCGCCGCCGTCAGGCTGATCGTGGGGAAGAAGGCCGCGCGGGCCGCGCCGATGCTGTAATTGGCGCCTTTGAGCGTATGCTCGGCTTCCACCACATCGGGGCGCTGCAGCAGCACCGTGGAGGAAAGCCCGGCAGGCACCAGCGCGATCGAGCCATCGATGTCCGCCAGTGATGTGGGCAGCAGCGCCTCATCGACATGCGCGCCCACCAGCAGGTCGAGGGCATTGCGATCCTGCGCCACCTGCGTGGTGTTGCTGGCGACATCCGATTCCGCCGTGGCCAGCACCGTCTTGGCGCTTTCCACATCGGGTGCATTGCCAAGGCCGGCATCCAGCAGCGATTGCGTCAGATCCAGGCTGCGTTTGGCGCTGGCGGCCGTGTCCTTGGCGATCTTGAGCAGATCCTCATCCGAGGCCAGCGTGACATAGGCCAGCGCCGTTTCCTGCACCAGACTCAGCTTGGTCGAGCGCATGCCCGACTGGGTCGAGAGATAGGTCTCGAACCCCGCGCTGGCCTGATTGCGCAAGCGGCCCCACAGGTCGATCTCGAAAGAGGAGACGCCCAGATTGACCTGATTGTAGCTGCCGCCGGTGGTGCTGCCCGCGCTGCTGCCGCCGGTACGGCTGCCTGTGGCGGTGGCACCGATCACCGGGAAGATGGCCGCGCGGTCGGCGCGATAGGTGGCGCGGGCCGCCACCACATTGGCCACCGCCACGCGCAGGTCGCGGTTGTTGGCCAGCATCTGGGTGATCACCTGCTGCAGCTTGGGATTGGTGATCAGCTGCTGCCAGGTGAGGCCTGCCTTGGACCCGCTCTGATCAGGGGCGGGATAGGCCGCGCCGCCGGGCCATTGTTCGGCCACGGGCGCGGTGGGGCGGACATATTTGGGCGCCATGTTGCAGCCCGAAAGCAGCAAGGCGGCCAGCGACAGGGAGAAGCCTGCGCCTCTCATGGTATAAGCGCGCATCATGCGGTCTCGCTCGGGGTTTCGTCATCGGCGCGGTGGAACAGCTTGCCGATCACCATAAAGAACAGGGGGACGTAGAAGATGGCCAGCACCGTGGCGGTGAGCATGCCGCCCGCCACCGCCGTACCGATCTCGATCCGGCTTTCGGCGCCCACGCCGCTGGCGATCACCAGCGGGAAGACGCCGGCGATGAAGGCGATCGAGGTCATCAGGATCGGGCGCAGGCGCAGCTTGGCCGCTTCCAGCACGGCATGCAGCATGTCCTGCCCTTCACGGCGCGCCGCTTCGGCGAATTCCACGATCAGGATCGCGTTCTTGGCCGCAAGGCCGATGGTGGTGAGCAGGCCGACCTGGAAATAGATGTCGTTCTGCAGACCGCGCACCGTCACCGACAGCACCGCGCCGATGATGCCCAGAGGCAGCACCATCAGAATGGCGAAGGGCACCGACCAGCTCTCATAGAGCGCGGCAAGGCACAGGAACACCACCAGCACCGAAAGCGCATAGAGGTAGGGCGCCTGACCCGAGGACTGGTTCTGCTGATAGGATAGCGAGGACCAGGCATAGGACAGCTCCGGCGCGATCTTCTGCTGAAGCGCGACGATTTCCTGCATTGCCTCGCCCGAGCTGACGCCCGCGCCGGCGCTGCCGTCGATCTCATAGGCCTGCTGGCCGTTGAAGCGCGAGACGATGTTCGGGCCGTTTTCCCACCGCGTGGTGGCAAAGGCCGAGAAGGGCACCATGTTGCCGTTGGTGCTGCTGCGGACATACCACTGGTTGATGTCCTCGGGCAGCATGCGCGAGGCGGCGTCGCCCTGCACATAGACGCGCTTCACACGGCCGCGATCCACAAAGTCATTGACGTAATCGCTGCCCCAGGCGGTGGTCAGCACATCATTGACGTCGGACTGGGCCAGACCGAGCACGGCCAGCTTTGCCTCATCGATGTCGATGCGCAGCTGGGGAGCGTCGGCCAGCGTGGCGGCACGCACCTGCAGCAGCTTGGGATCGGCATTGGCTGCCGCGACCAGCTTGTCACGCAGGCCCTCGAAGGTGGCACGGTCGAGGTTGTTGGGGTTGAGCAGTTCGAAGGTGAAGCCGCTCGACTGGCCAAGGCCGCGAATGGCAGGCGGGGCCAGCGGGAAGACCGTGGCATCGCGGATCTTGCTGAACTGCATCATCGCGCGCTTGTTGATCGCGGTGACGGAGTCCTGACTGCTCTTGCGGTCGTCAAACGGTGCCAGGGCAACGAAGCCCATGCCCGCATTCTGACCCTGGCCGTTGAAGCTGAAGCCGTTGACGACCATCGCCTGAGCGACATTCTTCTTCTCGGGGCCGGTGTAGAAGTCCTGGATCTGGTCGCCGACCTTCTGCGCGCGCTCATCCGTGGCGCCCGGAGGCAGCTGGAACATGACCATGGCCATGCCCTGATCCTCATCGGGCAGGAAGCCGGTGGGCAGGCGGGTGAAGAGCAGCGCCATCACCACCACAATGGCGGCAAAGATACCCAGATGCAGCGCGCGGCGGGCGATCACGCCCTCCACCTTGCCCAGATAGGCGGTGGTCTTGGCGTCCAGCCAGCGGTTGAACTTGCCGAAGAAGCCGGTGCGGTGCAGCGGATCGTGGTCGCCCGGCTTGAGCATGGTGGCGCAGAGCGCGGGCGAAAGCACCAGCGCCACGACCACCGAGAGCATCATCGCCGAAACGATGGTCACCGAGAACTGGCGATAGATCACGCCGGTCGACCCGCCGAAGAAGGCCATCGGCAGCAGCACGGCGGACAGCACCAGCGCGATGCCCACCAGCGCCGAGCTGATTTCATCCATCGACTCGATGGTGGCCTCGCGCGGGTCGAGGCCGCGTTCGGTCATCAGGCGCTCGACGTTTTCGACCACCACGATGGCATCGTCCACCAGCAGACCGATGGCCAGCACCATGCCGAACATCGTCAGCGTGTTGACCGAGTAGCCGAAGGCCGCCAGCACGCCGAAGGTGCCCAGCAGCACCACCGGCACGGCGATGGCCGGCACCAGCGTGGCGCGCCAGCTCTGCAGGAAGAGATACATCACCAGCACCACCAGCAGGATGGCGATGATCAGCGTCTCGATCACCTCATGGATCGAGGTTTTCACGAAAGTCGTGCTGTCAACCGGATAGGCCACCGTATAGCCGGCAGGCATGTCCTTGGAGAGCTGCTCGACCTTGGCGCGCACGGCGGCGGCGGTCTTGATGGCATCGGCGCCGGCAGCCAGCTGCACGGCAAGGCCCGAGGCGGGATGGCCGTTGAGGCGCACGGTGAAGCCGTAATCCTCAGGCCCGAGCTCGGCGCGGGCGACATCCGACAGGCGCACCACCGAACCGTCGGTCAGCGTCTTGACGACGATGTTACGGAACTGTTCGGGCGTCTGCAGGCGCGACTTGGCCTTGACCACCGCGTTGATGGCCTGACCCGCCACCGCCGGCTTCTGACCGAGCTGGCCTGCCGACATCTCGATGTTCTGGGCGCTGATCGCGCTGGTGACATCGGATGGCATCAGCTTGCGCGCGGCCAGCTTGGTCGGGTCCAGCCAGACGCGCATGGCATATTGCGCACCGAAGACCTGGGTCTGGCCCACGCCGTTCACACGGCCGACCTCGTCGTTGATATGGCTGAGCAGATAGTCGCCGATATCATAGGAGGTGGCGCGGTCGCTCTGGTCGTAGAGCGCGACGACCATCAGGAAGTCGGCTGCGGCCTTGGTGACGGTGACGCCGCGGCTCTGCACTTCGGTGGGCAGGCGCGATGTGGCCTGCTGCACCTTGTTCTGCACCTGCACCTGCGCCGTATCCGGGTTGGTGCCCTTGGCGAAGGTGACGGTGATCGTCGCCGTGCCCGAGGCCGAGGAGGTGGAGGAGAAGTAGAGCAGATTGTCGACGCCGGTCAGCTGCTGCTCGATGATCTGGGTGACGCTGGATTCCAGCGTCTCGGCCGAGGCGCCCGGATAGGTCGCGGTGATGGCGATCTCGGGCGGGGAAACGTCAGGGTACTGCTCGATGGGCAGCGAAAGGATCGCGCCGGTGCCCGCCAGCATGATGGCGATCGCCACCACCCAGGCGAAGATCGGCCTGTCGATGAAGAAACGACTGATACTCATGAGATCAACCCCCGATCTTCACGAGGGTCTGTTTCACCGTGGCGCCGGGCAGGGCCTTGTCGGTGCCCTGCACGATCAGATGGTCGCCGGGCTTGAGCCCTTCGGAGACGATCCACATGTTGCCCACGGCCTTGACCGGCTTGATCTTGCGCTGCTCGACCTTGTTCTGCGCATCGACCACCAGCGCATAGGGATCGCCCTTGGTGTCGCGCAGCACGCCCTGCTGGGGGGCCAGAACGGCGTTGGGCACCACGCCCTGCGGAGTTTCGATCCGCACGAACATGCCCGGCAGCAGAATGCGCTGCGGGTTGGGAATGCGGGCGCGCAGCACCACCGTACCGGCGTTTTCATCCACCGTCACTTCGCTGAATTCGATGGTGCCGGTCTGCGGATAGTCGCTGCCGTCTTCCAGCTTCAGATGGACCGTGGTGCTGGCAGGCAGCACGCTGCCATTGGCCAGCTGCTTGCGCAGGGCCAGCAGCTGGGCGCTCGACTGGGTGATGTCGACATAGATCGGATCGAGCTGCTGGATGCTGGCCAGCGCCGTGGTCTGCGCGGCGGAAACCAGCGCGCCCACCGTATAGGCCGAACGCCCGATGCGGCCCGAAATCGGCGCCAGCACCTTGGTGTATTCCAGATTGAGATTGGCGGCGCGCAGATTGGCCTCATACTGATGCAGCGAGGCGCGCGCGGTGCCCGCCGCGGCGACGGCATCGTCGATGTCCTGCTTGCTGACGGCCTGTGTGTCGCTCAGCTTGCGATAGCGGTCGACCTTGTTCTGATTGGTGATCAGCGTGGCCTTCGCGCTTTCGATCTGCGCGGCGATCTGATCGCGTGAGGCCTTGTAGCTGCGCGGATCGATCAGATAGAGCGCCTGGCCCGCCTTCACATCGCTGCCTTCGGTGAACAGGCGCTGGCGGATGATGCCGTCAACCTGCGGGCGCACGTCGGAGGAGGTGGTGGCGGTGATGCGCCCGGTCAGCTCGGTGCTGAGCGCGGCCTGCGTGCCCTGAAGCACGACATAGCCGACATCGGTGGGGGGGCGCATGGGCGGCGCTTTCTGGCCGGAACAGGCGGCCAGAGCGGCCACAAGAGCCAGAGGAGCGGGCATCAGGGCGAGGGGGCGGGGGGCGAATTGAGGCATGAAGGCCAAATGCTCTTTTGCGCTGCAACACGCCACAAGTTTTTCGGTAAAATTTTGTCCTCGCTCTTGTCTGCGCGTAGACAAACGTAGGCCTTTGTATCAGTCTGTAGGCGGCCAGCGCCCCGGTTGGACAAGACGGGGAGCAGGCGATAAGGCTCGGAGGCGATGACAATGCCTTCCGCTTCTTTCAGCCCTTCAGGCGGCTCTGCTTCCGGCAGCGTGCTGGTGGTGGATGACGACCCCGATATCCGCGAACTGATCATCGCCCAGCTTGAGCGGGAAAGCTTTGCCGTGCGCGCCGCCGGAAGCGTGGGGGAAACCCTGACCGCGCTGGAGGAAGCCCCCGCCGATGTGGTGGTGCTCGATCTCAACCTGCCCGATGGCGACGGGTTGAACCTGTGCCGCGATCTGCGCTCGCGCGGCTATGCCGATGCCATCATCATGGTGACGGCGCGTGACAGCGCCATCGACCGCGTGCTGGGTCTGGAACTGGGCGCCGACGATTACCTCACCAAGCCTTTCGAACCGCGCGAACTTTTGGCCCGGGTGCGCAACCTGCTGCGCCGCATCGGCAGCAATGAGAGCGGCGCCGAGGCGCTGGCCCGCCCGCGCAACGCCCGTTTCGCGCAATTCGGCCCGTGGAAGCTGGATCTGCTGCTGCGCCGTCTGGTGACGGGCGACGGGCGGCTGGTGATGCTTTCCTCCGCCGAATACCGCCTGCTCTCACGCATGGTCGAGGCGCCCAATCAGGTGCTGGGGCGCGAGGCGCTTTCGCCCGAGCGCAAGGCCACCGTGGCCTTCGACCGCTCGATCGATCTGCAGATCAGCCGCTTGCGCCAGAAACTGGCCGCCGAAAAGGGCGGGGCGGATCTGATCATCACCGTGCGCAGCGAAGGCTATGTGCTGGCCGCCAATGTCACCTATGAGTAAATCGCGCGGGCACTGTCGGTGAAAAGGATCTGGCCGTGAAAAGGATCTGGCGGCTTGTCTGCGATTTCCTTGCCTCGCTGGCCGGGCGGATTGCGCTGCTGCTGATGCTGGGCATCGCCAGCGCCTCGATCGCCTCGCTGGTGGTGGCCGAGCATCTGCGCATTCTGGCGCTCCAGCATCTGCAGCTGGAGCGGGTGGTGGCCAGCACGGCCGACATCGCCAATCGCTTCGCCCACAATCCGGAGGCCACGCAGAGCCAGCTTGACGCGCGCGATCTGTTCGGCGTGCGCAATGCCATGCCCGACGCCGTGCTGGGAGAAGCCGATCCCCGGCTGGCCGATATGCTGGAGCAGAACATGGGCGTGCGGGCCGGCATCACCGTTCAGCGGATCACCAGCAAATGCTTCGGCGAGGCCTATGTCAATCGCAACAGCATCGCCGGTGTGAAGGGCAAGATCGATATCGACTGCTGGCAGGTGGGCTTTACCGATGCGCGCGGCGTGCGGCGGCTGGTGACCATCGATCTCTTCGCGCTGGAGATCCCGCATAATGGCTCGCTGGACCCGATCTATCTGTTCCTGATCGTGCTGGCCAGCGCGCTGGTCTCGCTCTGGGCCGCGCGGCTCACCACCGTGCCGCTGCGCCGTCTGACCGGGGCTGCGCAGCGTTTCTCGCTTTCGATCGATCCTGAGGCGATCCCCGTCAGCGGCCCGGGCGAGGTGCGCGTGGCGCTGGAAACCTTCAATCTGATGCAGCAGCGCGTGCGCGACGGTTTCCGCGAGCGCACCCATATCCTCGCCGCCATCGCCCATGATCTGCAGACGCCGATCACCCGCCTGCGCCTGCGGCTGGAACAGGTGCAGGATGCCACCTTGCGCGAAAGGCTGGTGGGGGATCTGGCCGCCATGCAGTCACTGGTGCGCGACGGGCTCGATCTGGCCCGCGCCAGCGAAAACCGCGAGGAATGGTCGATGGTCGACATCGACTCGCTTGTGACCAGTCTGGTGGAAGACCACGCCGAAATGGGCGCGCCGGTGACCTTGTCGAGCCAATGCGGCGTCTCGGCCTGGATCAAGCCCGATGCGCTGACCCGCTGTCTGGAAAATCTGATCAGCAATGGCGTAAAATATGGCGGCGAGGCGCGGCTGACCTGCGCCATCTTCGAAGGATCGGTGGAGATTGCCGTTGCCGATTCCGGCCCCGGCATCCCTGAAGAGCGCCTCGCCGAAATGTTCGAGCCCTTCGTGCGCGGCGAGGCGAGCCGCTCGCGCTCCACCGGCGGCACCGGCATCGGCCTGACCATCGCCCGCGCGCAGGCCAACAGTTTCGGCGGCGTGCTGTCGCTGGCCAACCGCCCCGAAGGCGGGGTGATCGCCCGGCTGAGCTTTCCCATCCAGGGCCCGGACGGAACAGCCTAAAACCCCGTAAGTGACTAGGGTTTTGAACCCCCGAAGGGGGGTGATCTGACGTATGCCCAAAGGCGCGTTCAGCTTGTAGCCATGATTGCGGAAGGGGGACCCCCGGCCATCCGATACCCAAAAAAACGGGCGGGCGGGAGCGTTCAGCACATTCAGCAAGCCGGCACAGCCGGCAGGCGCAGTTTCAGCCAGCCGGCAAGGTCCGGCAGAAGGGGACAAACATGGTCGTGTCACTCCAGGAAAACGCCGAACAGGATCTGATCGAGCGCGGCTTCTCGCGCCGCAACTTCGGCAAGATCGCCGCTCTGCTTGGCGCTGCCGCCGCTTCGCCCACCGCTTTCATCGGCACTGCCTCGGCCCAGCAGCAGGCCGCCCGCTCGCTCAAGGGCGGCACGATCATCGGCGCCAATGAATGCTGGACCGGCCCCTTCGCCTCGGGCGTGGAAGCCATTGCCAAATACGCCGCTTCGGGCAACCGTTATGATCCCGATGATCTGAAGGACAAGCTCATCTCGACCGTCGCCGCCACCGAGGGCGTGGACCAGTCGGTGGTCCGCATCTGGCCGGGTTCGGGCGGCCCGCTGGTCAGCATCGTGGCGGCCTTCTGCTCGCCCACCAAGGGTCTGGTCACCGTCGATCCCACCTTCGAGTCGGCCTGGCGCACGGCTGCCTATCTGGGCGCGCCGCTGGCCAAGGCCCCGCAGACGATCGGCAAGGGCGCCGATGTGAAGGCCATGCTGGCCTCCAACCCCAACGCCGGTCTCTATTACATCTGCACGCCCAACAACCCCACTGGCACGGTCACCTCGCTGGCCGACATCCAGTGGCTGCTTGACAACAAGCCCGCCGGTTCGATGGTGCTGGTTGACGAAGCCTACATCCACTTCTCGGAAGCGCCTTCCGCTCTGAAGCTCCTTGGCAACCGCAAGGACCTCATCGTGATGCGCACCTTCTCGAAGCTGTTCGGCATGGCGGGCATCCGCCTGGGCCTGACCTTCGCGGCGCCGGAAGTGCAGCAGAAGATTGCCCTCTACAACGCCGTTTCGGGCGGCATCTCGATCACCGCCATGGCCTGCGGTGCGGCGGTCTACACCGAGGCCGGCCTGATCAAGGCCCGCCGCAACGAGATGATCGCCAACCGCGAGGAAACCCTCGCCTGGCTTGGCAAGAAGGGCATCGAATACCACCCGGGCGCCGAAGCGAACATGTTCATGGTGAACTGGAAGAAGCCCGCCAAGGAAATGCAGACCGCGCTGCTGACCGAAAAGGTGCAGATCGGCCGCAACTGGCCGATCTGGCCGACGACCTCGCGCATCACCGTGGGTTCGGCGCAGGACATGGCCAACTTCCGCGCCGCCGTGGAGAAGACTTACAAGGCTTGAGAGGGCTCCGGCGCTTGGGGGTAACCCCGGCGCTGGATGAGAGCGGGAAAGGCGTCCGGTCCTTCGGGGGCGGGCGCCTTTTTTGTTGTTTCAAAGGTTTGGTGCAGGAAGTTCAAAGAGATTAAGAAGAGGAAATGCGAGGGGGTTACCCCCTCGCGCTCCCATTCCGTCTCCCGACGATAGGGTGAGGGTGCCGCATCGTGGCGTTCGATCTCTCCACCTGTGCGACTATGGCGCCGCAGGCCTTAAAATCGCCAGCACCGCCCTATCAGCTATTGCCTGCGGCGCAGCGACGTTGCTCCATGGTTGAACCCGACGCGCAACGCAGACATTCAAGGGAGCGCGAGGGTGTAACACCCTCGCATTTTTCCTTCACTTTGCTTTTTCAAACAGCTTCTTACGCAAGATTTTTAAGGCGCCATCCAAAGTCTTCAATTCCTCCAGCGGCATGCCGAACCCTTCAAAAACCTCGCCCGGAATGCACGCTGCCTGCGCGGCCAAGTCTCGGCCCTGATCCGTCAGCGATACTCGTACCACGCGCTCATCCTTGCTGTCGCGGCGGCGGGTGAGGTGCCCGGCGGCCTCCATACGCTTGATCAGCGGGGTGAGGGTGGAGGATTCCAGAAACAGCTGCTCGCCGATTTCGCTGACGGTCTGGCCGTCCTTCTCGCGCAGCAGCACGATCAGCAGATATTGCAGATAGGTCAGCCCCAGCCGGTCGAGCAGCGGCTTGTAGAAACGGTTCACCGCCAGCCCGGTGGAATAGACCGAGAAGCAGAGGAAATCATCCAGCGCGCCGGGTGTGGAGGAGGGGGCTTCGTCACTCATTCCCGCAATATAATCGAGTACGATTGAATTGCAAGAAAGGGGCCTTCTCACGTCGAGGTGGTATTTCCTTTCTAGTCCGACTAGAAACCCTGCAAACGAGCCTGCGTGGAACCTTGAACGGAACGGGGCGCCCTGTCGGCTGTTGCCGTTTTATGCCTGCGATGGAGTTTCCCCGATGAGTGCGATTGCCAATCTGTCCGCCGCCATGACCCATTGTCCGCTGGTCGCCATTCTGCGCGGGGTGCGCCCCGAAGAGGTGGAGGCCGTGGGCGAGCAGCTTGTCGAGGCCGGTTTCAGCATGATCGAGGTGCCGCTCAACTCGCCCGATCCCTTTGAATCCATTGGCCGTCTGGCCCGCCGTTTCGGGCCGCAGGTGCTGATCGGGGCGGGCACGGTGTTGACGCGCCGTCAGGTGGCGCAGGTGCATGATGCGGGCGGGCGGCTGATCGTGTCGCCCAATGTCGATACCGATGTGATTGCGGCCAGTGTCGAGGCGGGCATGGTCAGCCTGCCGGGCTTCTTCACCGCCAGCGAGGCTTTTGCCGCTCTGGATGCGGGGGCCACGGGCCTGAAGCTGTTTCCGGCGGAGGGCGTCGGCCCATCCTACATCAAGGCCCTGCGCGCGGTGTTGCCTGCCGATATGGCCTTGCTGGCGGTCGGCGGCGTGGCGGTGGACAATCTGTCCGACTGGTTCGATGCTGGCGCGGACGGCGCAGGGCTGGGTTCGGCGCTCTACCGCCCGGGGCGCAGTGCTGCCGATGTCGGGGCCATTGCGCGCGCTTTCGTGGCGGCTGCGCGTGAGGCGCAGGGGCTGATTGTCGATACTTCGGCTTAAGTATGAGGTCTGCGTGATGGACGCCTGAGACAAGGCGCGCTAAAGCTCTCTTGCGATTATCCGACAGGTTTCCAAGGAGTTTTCCATGCCGAGCAACCCTTCCGATCTCTGGGCCGAGGGGCGCATCGCTCTGGTCACCGGCGCGACCTCGGGCTTTGGTCAGGCCATGGCGCGGCGCGTGCTGGCGGCGGGCGGCAAGGTGATTGCCACCGGGCGGCGCGTGGAACGGCTGGAAGCGCTTAAAGCCGAGGGCGGCGATCGCCTGCTGGCCGTGCCGCTGGATATCCGTGAGGCCGATGCCGGTCACAAGCTGGTCGCCGATCTGCCCGAGGCGTTTCAGGCCATCGATATCGTCTTCAACAATGCCGGGCTCGCGCTGGGTCTGGAACCGGCGCAGCGCGCGCAGCTCTCCGACTGGGAGACGATGATCGAGACCAATGTGACCGGTCTGGTGCGCATCGCCCATGCCGTTCTGCCCGGCATGGTGGAGCGCGGGCGCGGCCATATCATCAATCTCAGCTCGGTGGCGGCGACCTATCCATATCCGGGCGGCAATGTTTACGGCGCCACCAAGGCTTTCGTGCGCCAGTTCTCGCTCAATCTGCGCGCCGATCTGCTGGGGACGCCGATCCGCGTCACCTCGCTGGAGCCGGGCGCTTGCGAGACCGAATTCTCGCAGGTGCGTTTCCGTGGCGATGATGGCGCGGCGGCCAAGGTCTATGAAAATATGAAGCCGCTTTCCGCCGAGGATGTAGTCGATACGGCGGAGGCGGTGCTGCGTCTGCCCGCGCATCTCAACGTGAACACCATCGAGATCATGCCGGTGCAGCAGGCCTTTGCGCCTTTCGCCATAGCGCGCACCGGGGCATAAACACGGCCGGGCATGGCCTTTCAAAAGGGGGGTAATTGGCCGATGGCGGCCTTTTGCCCCTTGTGCTAGGCGCCTGCCATGGTTTGCACGCGGGGGCGTGCGGCTTCGGGGCGCTGGCAGGGCAGAGTGGTGGCAACGGTTTCGCGTGGTGGTCTTCTCGTTCAGAATTCGGGCGACGGCATGATCAGCCTTGCCGTCCCCACGCTGGTTCAGCAGGCCTATGACCATTTGCTGGCCATGATCCTGACCGCGCGCATCGCCCCGGGCGAGCGTGTCGCCATTGACCGTGTGGCGCGTGACCTCGCCATGTCCCAGACCCCGATCCGCGAGGCGTTGAGCCAGCTGGAGGCCGAAAGGCTGGTCTTCAAGCGGCCCAATGTCGGCTATCGCGCCAGCCCGGAGATGGGCGGGGTGGAGCTGCGCGATGCCTTTGCGCTGCGCCTGCTGGTCGAGCCCCATGCCGCCGCCGAGGCTGCGCGCAATATGGGCGAGGGCGCCCGCACCGGCCTCAACCATATGCTGCGCGAGATGGAAGGCGCCGCTGAGCAAAAGGGCGGGCAAGGCCGTTTCGCCGAGGCTTTGGCGGCTCTGCAGCGGCTGATCGCCATCGGCAGCGGCAATGCGCTTCTGGCGGGGACGATGCTGTCGCTCCATCGCCGCTTGCGCATTTTGCATGCAAGGCGCGGGCCCGAGGATCAGCGCGAGACTGCGGGCGAGATGGGGGCGGTGATCCATGCTCTGGTGGCGCGCGATGCGGCGCGGTCCAGCACGCTGTTGCGCGATCATCTGACGGCGGCTCATGCGCGGCTGGAGCGGGCGCTGGCGGTGCCGCGCCCGGCTTAGAGCATCGTGCGAAAAAGTGGGAACCGGTTTTTTGCATCAAACGATGCGACAACAGAAACCTAGAACATCCTGCGTGATTCCCAAATCACGCAGGATGTTCTAGGGATTGTCTGCCCGGCCATAGGCCTGGTTCAGATCGAGCAGGTGATGGCCCGCGATCACCTGCAATTGCCGATCCACGATGATGGTCAGCAGCGTGTTGAAGCGCTCGGTGCCGATCAGTATATGGTCGAAGCGTTCGCTGGCATCGCGATAGACATGGTGGACATCGTGCAGGCCGGTCAGGCCCAAAGCGTCCAGATCGATGCTGTCCACATAAGGCCAGATGTCGAGAACCGGCTCGGCATTCTCGTTCACATCGCGCATGGGCAGTGCGAAAAAACCGGAAAACTCTTCGGAAGAAAGGAGGTAGGGCATGCGGCCTAGGCCTCATCCTCGAAAGGCATGGGTTCTTCCGGCAGTGTGACGAAGGTCATGGTGAAGCAGGTGCCGTCCGGGCCGCTTTCGCAGTCGATGGTGGCGCCATGGCGATCCATCACCGTTTTCACAAAGGCCAGACCCAGCCCGGCGCTGCGTTTTTCCCGCTTGCCGCCCGAAACGCCGCCGCCCGCCACGAAGCGACCGAACAGATTGCGCCGCACGGTCTCGGGCATGCCCTCGCCCTGATCGCGGATCGAGACCTGCGCTTCTTCCTCGCCGGGGCCGGGGCGGATGGCGCAGGTGATCACGGTGCCTTGCGGGCTGTATTTCACGGCATTGTCGATCAGATTGGTGAAGGCGCGCAGCAGCATCTGCGGCTCGGCCATCAGGAAGACCGGGTCTTCCGTGCCTTCCAGAGTGATCGCCACGCCCTTTTCGCGGGCCAGCGGGTAGAGATCGTCGGCGGCCTCGATCAGCATATCGGCCAGCATGATCTCGACCGGCTCGAAAGGCGCGGCCTGAGCGCGCGCCAGCTGCACAAAGCCATCGGCCAGTGTCATGGTGCGCCGCGCGTGCCGGGCAATGCGGTTGGCCATATCGCGCGGCAGGTCTGCGCCCTGCGGCCCCTCGACCATGGTGATGATCGAGGCCTGAGGCGAGCGCATATCGTGGCTCAGCAGTTGCAGCACCTCCTCGCGGGTGCGTTCGGCCTCGCGGATGGGGGTGATGTCGACAAGGCGCACGATCCAGCCGCTGTGCTGGCCATTGGCATGCTCCAGCCGGGCGCGGGCGATGGCGACGCGGCGCCCGTCGCCGGTGGTGATCTCATCCTCATGGCGTTCCAGCGTGATGGTGGCCAGAATATCGCTGAGGAGAAAGCCCGTCATATGGTCGCCCATCATGGCGATGGCGGCGGCATTGGCCAGGGTGACGCGCTCATCCACGCCGGCCACCAGCACGGCATCGGGCAGATGCTCGATGGTGTCGGTGGCGAAGCGGCGGATGTCGCGGATGCGGTCGATGGCGCCGGCCAGTTGCAGCGTCTGGGCTTCGATCACATCGGTGGGCAGGGCGCGGGTGCGGTGAGGGACGGCCAGATCCTTTTCCGCCGCGAAACGGGCGATTTCGGCGTCGACATAGTCGCTGATCGCCTGAAGCCGCCGCCAGCCCCACAAGGGATAGGCCAGCAGCAGCCCGGCCAGCATGGCGCCGGGCGGCACCCACCAGCCCGCCAGCAGCAGGCTCGCCGCCGATCCGCCCAGCACCAGCAGGATTGCCGCGATGGAGCAGCGCAGCGCCATGGCGGGCGTCCAACGCCAGAAGCCCAGCATCAGCGCCAGCACCGGCAGCACGCTGATCAGCGCCAGCCAGAGCGGGGGCATGGCGCGGATCATCCGCCCGGCCAGCATGGCGTTAAGCAGATGGGCCTGAAGCTCCACGCCGGGCATGGCGGCGCCGCCGGGCAGGGGGGTGGGATAGCGGTCACCCACGCCGGTGGCGGTGGCGCCCACCAGCACGATCTTGCCGCGCAGGAAGACATCGGGCACCTCGCCCGCCAGCACCGAGGCGAAGGGCACGGTGGGGAAGGCGCCTGTCTGCTTGGCGTAAGGCAGCAGCACCGGCGCACCATGAGGCGCAAAAGCGGGTGAGGGGTGGCCCTCGATCCGGCGGTAGGCCAGTTCCATCAGATGCGGCACGGGGGCATTGACGCCTGCGCTTTCGCTCAGGTTGATATGGCGGATCAGGCCGTCGCTGTCGGCCTCCAGATCGACATGGCCGATCTGCGCATGGGCGCGGACTTGCTGGATCGGCGACACGGCATCGACGGCGGCGCCATTGCTGCCCGGCGCCTGAAACAGCATGGGAGCGATCACCGGGCTGCCATGCGAAAGCGCATGGCCCAGCATCTCATCATCGGGCGTTGGTTCGATAAACAGCACGTCGTAGGCGATCAGCGCGGCACCGGCCTGGCTGAGGCGCTCGATCAGGCGGGCATGCAGGTCGCGGCCCCAGGGCCATACGCCAAGGCGTTTCAGACTGTCGTCATCGATGGCCACGATCTGGATGCGCGGATCGACCGGCGGCGCGCGCCAGCGGATCAGCCGGTCATAGATCTGATTGTCGAGTCTTTGCGCGCCGCCTGTCCATGCGAGGGCCGCCGCGATGCCTCCGGCAAAGCAGAGGATCACGCTCCATTCCAGCAGCAGGCGGCGGTAGGGGCGTTTCAGCGCTCGATCCTGATCTCGCGCCACTGCGTCCACAGATCGTCCTTTTGGGCCGGGTTGCTGACCGCGCCGACACGCCAGCGATAGGGGCCGGGGGGCAGATCGTCCAGCCGCAGGGCCGAGCCATGCAGATTGTCCTCATCCAGAGCGAGCTTGCCCGGGTGCTTGGCCAGGGGCTGACCATTCTTGTCGATGGGGATCATCTGTACCCGGAAATGGGTGCCCGGATCGCCGGAATAGCGCCATGTCACGCGCCAGCTGCGCGGGGTAAGACGCGCGATATCGGCATCGAGGGCATGGGCGCGCCGCTCGAAGCCTTGCGTGGCGGGCAGGCCCTCGAAACCGGTGGCGGAGATGGCGGTGGCGCGGGCAAACCAGTTGCCCTCGGGCAGCTGGGCGAAATGACCTTCCGCTGTTTGCGACGTGGTTTCGGCGACGATATCCCGAAACGCCTCATCCCGCGCGATCTGGACATGATACGAGGCCGCCCCCGGCACCGGAGCCAGCGAAAAGCGCAACTCATGCCCGGCCTGCAGGCGGTCGGCCTCTGTGAAGGCGGGGGCAGGCAGCAGCGGTTCGGTATGGATGCCGCCGCCCGGCGCGACCGCGGCGCCTTCGCCCACCGGGATTGCCTGAGGATGGGCCGCGCCCGGCGCGCCGACGGCCACCGTGCCGCCCAGCACCTCGGTCAGCGAGGGGCCCTCACCATAATTGACGCGGAACACCGTGCCGCGCACCGCCGAAACGGCGATGGGCGTGCGCACCTCATAATGGCTGGCCGGACCCAGTTGCTTGGCGACGGTGGTTTCCAGCCGTCCGTGTTCAACGCTGAACTGCTGGTCCATCGTGCCGGTCAGCAGGATGCGGCGCATGCGCGAAAGGCGCACCACGCTTTGCGAGGGCAGGGTCACGATCGAGCCATCGGCGGCGCGCAGGCTGAGGAAGGAACCGGCGCCGGTCTCGATCCGGGTGCCTTCGGCCAGCACGGCGCCTTGCGTGGCCGCGTGGCGGTCCTCACCCAGGCGCACATCACCGCGAAAACTGATCACGCTGGCGGTGGCGGATGCCCCACGCAGCAGGTTCACGGGGATGCGCAGATCGATGTCGGGCTGAAGATGCTCCGGGATCGGCACATGGTTGAGCTGCTGCACCACGCGATAATCCTCGACCCGGTTGAAGTAACGGCGGGCCAGATCGATCAGCGTGTCATGGAGATGGGTGTGATAGGTGACTTCAGAAGGCGTGTTTTGCGCCCATGCTGCCGAAGGCAGGCTGCAGAACAAAGCCAAATTCAGGGCCGTGGTGATGCCCGGCATCATGCGGGGCATGCGACGGGCCTGAAAGTGCTTGTTCATTCGTCCTCCGCGCAAGCCTCCAAACGGTAGCCATAGCTTACAATCGTCTGCAAGCGGAAGTTTCCACCAACGGCAAGTTTCAGCTTTGCCCGAATATGGGACACATGCACGTCCAGCGTGCGGGTGGGCAGGCCTGCCACGCTGTTCCACACCGTATCGAGCAGATAGCCGCGCGACAGGGGCCGGTTGAGGTTCTGGAAGAACAGCAGCGCCAAAGAGAATTCCTTGGCTGTCAGCCTTTGGGAGTCGCCGTCGAAATAGACGGTGCTTTCCAGCCGGTCGAAGCGATAGGAGCCGAAATCGATATGGCGCTGCGGCGCGACGCGCTGGCTGGAGCGGCGCAGGACAGCATCGATGCGCGCCGAAATCACCGCGGCGGTTTCCGGTTTAACGATAAAGTCATCGGCGCCCTGGCTGAGGGTGCGCGCGATATCGCTCTTGTTGTACTGACTGGTGAGCATGATAACGGCAGGCGGAACTTCAAGGTTCTGCTGCATCCATCCCAGTACTTCGGGCCCGGTCATGCGTGGCATATGCCAATCGAGGATGACAAGGTCGAAAGTTTCGCGCTGTAGTTGGGTGACGATCGACTGCCCATCGCCGAAAACAACACAGCTATGCCCGTCACTAGTCGTAATTGACTTGATGAAATCGACGAAGGCAATATCGTCGTCAGCAATTGCGATACGCATGAGATCCCTTCATGTAGGGCTCAAAATGCCCCATCCCGTATCCCTCGCCAGATATACCTTGTTGTCACTTGGCAGAAGCGCAAAGGTGAGGGAATTTACAATCCTTTACATGAGTGGCGATAACGCCCTTGTTAAGCTGCGCGATGGTGATAACCCTGTGATAGCTTTAAGCAGCTGGAAAGAGGGTTATTAAGGCATATTGACAGGATTTTCTGTCGCCATGATCAGGCCGCCTCTCGGGCGTGGCAGGTGCAGGATATGCACTGATTTGGTTAACATCGCCTTGGCGGATTCGCGAAAAAACCCGATGTTTGTCCCATTTTGGGAGCCGGATTTTCGTCGTCAGCGCAGCTGCGCGGCACTCGTTCAGTGTTAAGCAATGATAAGCGGAGGCCGCCCGGCACGGGTCTTGGGGAGACTCCGTAGCGGGCGGCCTTGTGATGGCGAGGATGCTTGCGCCTTTCAGCTCATCCTCAGAACCTTAGAACCTGATGTTGGCCTCCAGGCCATAGGTGCGTGCTTCATTGTAAAAGCCGTTCATGCCCACCGTGCTGCTGAAGGCCTTGTAAAAGACATGCTGCTCATTGAGCAAATTGCGCGCCCAGCCCGAAACGGTCAGCTTGGCGCCGCCCTGGCCCAGATCGATATCGGCAAAGGCGATGCGGCCATTGACGATAAAGGCGCTGTCACCCTTGGGCTGATAGACGTTCCCGGCAGCATTGGGGCCGGTGTAAACGGGGTCGGTGTAGCCCTGATAGAAGCCATTGTCGTAATTGAAGTCCATATGGCCGCGCAGGGTGAAACCATTGGAAGGAATTTCATAGGTGATCGAGGCGCTGGCCGAATTGGTCGGCGTGTAGACCGGATAGATCGGGATCGGCAGCGTGTTGATCGTGCCGTTGGACTGGCGGAAGGGATTGGCCGTGGCGGGGATCTTCACCTTCGTATAGGCATAGCTGCCTGTCAGCGTCAGGCCGGTGATGGGGATCAGGGTCAGCTCTGCTTCCACGCCCTTCAGGCGGCCCGTGCCGGGCGCATTGTAGGTTTCGGTGGTGGTGCGGGTGCCGGTGGTGATCAGATTGCCATTGGCGTCAAACTGCTGATAGGTCGCCTGAAAATCGAGCTGAATGTCCTTGTAGCTGCCGGTGTAGGCGGCCACGTTGAGGCGCGCATGGCGGTTGAGGAATTCCGTCTTGGCGCCGATTTCGAACATCGAGACCGTCTCGGGGTTGAACGGCGCATAGGTCAGAGAGCGTGAATTGGCGCCGCCCGATTTGTAGCCGGTGCTCCACTTGCCATAGACATGCATGTCACGGGTCAGGTCATAGGCCAGATTGACCATTGGATCGACACGCGACCAGGCGGCGTTCAGCTGCTGGGGCGCGGTGACGCCGTTCACCGTCGGCGTGGCGCCGTTGATGATGAACAGCTGGCCAACCTTCTTGTCCCGCGTGAAGCGCAGGCCGCCGGTCAGATGCAGATGATCGTTGAGGAGGGGCGGCGTGTAGGTCGCCTGACCGAAGGCGCCGAGGCTGGTGGCGGTGACATGGCTGGCGCGGTCGATCGAGACCGTGTTGATGTCGTAAGTCTTTATGATGTAGGTGCTGCCCGCCGCATTGGTGAACTGGTTGGTGTAGAAGGCCTGAGCGTTGTCCTGCACCTTTTCCTGATAGAACAGGGCGCCGGCCACGAATTTCAGATGCGGCACCTCGCCAATCAGCTGCAGCTCCTGGCTGACCTGATTCTGGCGGAACTGCGCCAGCGAATAGCGCGAGAAATTGGCATTGGTGAAGTTGCTGGCGGTCGAGATCACCATGGTGGTGGCCGCCGAGCCATTGTCATACTGGCTCTGGTTCAGATTGCGGTAGGAGCTGATCGACTTCAGCGTGATCTTGGGCGCGGCTTCCCATTCCAGCGTCAGGCGGTGGCCCCAGGTCTTGCCCACGCTGAGCTGCTGAGGCACGCCGACATTGGCGCTGTCGGCGCGGGTGGCCTGCACCGTGGCGGCAGCAGCCAGCTTGACCGAGCTGGAGGTGGGCGCCGAGAGCAGCTGGAGATACAGCGGGGTCGAGGCGTCGTAGGAGTTATCATAGGCATAGTCGGCGCTGAAATTGGGGGCCGGCTTCCACAGCGCTTCGACATGCAGCCCGCGCTTGTTGTAGTAGTTGAAGCCATACTGGCCTTCGAGCGGGTTCTTCACCATGGCATCGCGATGAGCGACCACGCCGTCGAGCTTGACGGCAATGTCATGCCAGGCGGGCAGGTCGAGATGGACTTCGCCCTTGTAGGAGCCGTAATTGCCGAAACCGGCGGTCATGTTGGCCTTGAACTCACCGCTGGGCTTCTTGGTGGTGATGTTCACCGCGCCGCCCTCGGTGTTGCGGCCGAACAGCGTGCCCTGCGGGCCCTTCAGCACCTCGATGTTCTCGACATCATAGATCGCCGTGCCCAGGCCCTGAGCGCGGCCCATATAGACGCCGTCGATGTAGATGCCCACGCCCTGATCGCGCGCGGGCTGGTTGGAGTCCGACAGAACGCCGATGCCGCGGATGTTCATCACCAGCGCGGAATTGCGCGAATAGAAGGGCGCAACCTTGAGCGAGGGAATGGCACCATCGCCCAGATCGAGCAGCGAGGTGATATGGCGGTTGGCAATATCCTGCGCGCCCAGCACCGAAATGGCGATGGGGGTGGTCTGCAGGCTCTGCGGGCGCTTTTCGGCGGTGACGATGATGTCGGTCAGCTGTTCGGTGTCGGCAGCGGGATCGACGGCGGGTGCTTCGGCAGGCACCGGCGCGGCGGCAAAAGCAGGCGCCGACAGCGCGCAAAGCGACGAACCCGCCAGCCACAGGCCGGCGCGCAGCATGGAAATAGTTTTCATGAAATATCGTCCCCTGTTCGAATCTCAGGGGCGGCCTTGGCGGGGCTTGATGACGCGTTTGCGACATTTATTTGGATACTATTACAGATAGATAGCTGAAGATCGATTTATACATAATTTTTACGGTAGAGATTGGATGAAAGGCATTTCGCACGGCTCTCCGTCCCGCTGCCCTGACCCATCCGGGGCGTGAGATTACGCATCGCCGCCCCTGTGGGCAATGCGCCAACTTGCTCTGGCCCCGCGGGGCATGCCCGTGCCATGCAGGCCCCAGCAATGGAGCCCCCGATGACCGTCAGCGATACGCCTCTTTCCTCCCGCCCCGCATGGCGCCGCTTGCTGGGAACGCTCTATGTGCAGGTGCTGCTGGGCATGGTGGTGGGGGCGGTGATCGGCTTTACGGCGCCCGATATCGGTGTGCAGCTCAAGGTGCTGGGCGATACGTTCGTGCGGTTGATCAAGATGATGATCGGGTTGATCGTCTTCTGCACCATCGTTTCGGGCGTTGGCGGATCGAAGGATCTGAAAGGCGCGGGCAAGACCGGGGGCGTGGCGCTGCTCTATTTCGAGGTGCTGTCGCTGGTGGCGCTGCTCGCCGGTCTGGCGATGGTGCATCTGCTCAAGCCTGGCGTGGGCTTCGGGGCCGATCGCGCGCATCTCGATGCCCATGCCGTGGCGGCCTACACCACAGGCGCCAAGGCGCATGACGGGCTGGTCGGTTTCCTCACCGGCATGGTGCCTGACAGCGTGGTGGGCGCCTTCGCCAATGGCGAGATCCTACAGGTGGTGCTGATCTCGGTGCTGTTCGGCGCGGTGCTGGCCCAGACCGGAGAGCGCGGGGCGGCGGTGCGTGATCTGATCGAATCGGCCAACAGCGTGGTCTTTGGGGTGATCAATCTGATCATGCGGCTGGCCCCTTTCGGCGCGGGCGGGGCGATGGCCTACACCGTGGGCAAATTCGGCCTGAGCGCTCTGGGCAAGCTGGCCGGGCTGGTGGGCACCTTCTATGCGGCGGGCGCGCTGTTCGTGCTGATCGCGCTGGGGTTGATCATGGCCACCACGGGCCTCTCGATCCTGAAGCTGCTGGGTTACCTCAAAGCTGAACTGCTCATCACGCTGGGCGCCAGTTCTTCGGACGCAGCGCTGCCCGGCCTGATGGAGAAGATGGAGCATCTTGGCCTGTCGCGCCAGCATGTCGGTCTGGTGGTGCCTGCGGGCTATGTCTTCAACACCGATGGCACCGCGATCTATATGTCGATCACGGCGCTGTTTATCGCTCAGGCTTTGGGCATCGATCTGACGTGGCAGCAGGAGGCGCAGATGCTGGCCGTGGCCATGGTGACCTCCAAGGGCGCGGGCGGCGTTTCCGGCGCGGGCTTTATCGGCCTGTTGGCGACGCTGGCGGTGGTGCCTGCCATTCCGCCTGCGGGCATGGCGCTGGTGCTGGGCGTCGACCGTTTCATGAGCGAGGCGCGCGCTCTGGTGAACATGATCGGCAATGCGGTGGCCTGTGTGGTGCTGGGCCACTGGCTGGGCGATCTGGACCGGTCCCGTGCCGCCCGCGTGCTGGCGGGGGATGAGGATCTGCGCTTCGTCGCGGGTGGAAACCGGGAATAACTGTCCGCTGGGCGCAATCTGCGCCTTGTCGCTCTTGGCCGGGGGGCTTGGGTGTTGCTAGGCCTTGGCTCTTGCCCGTGACGGGCGCGAATCAAGCTTGAGGACACATCAGGATGAAGCGGATTGCTCTTGCCGTGCTGGCGACGACGCTGGTGCTGGCAGCTCCTGCGCAGGCGCGGCACCACCATCATGCCAAGGCATCGGCCAGCCAGAGCGCCAAATCGACCGGCAAGCATGGCACCAAGGCGACCAGGGCTGCAAAGCGGGCATCGCAGGCTGCCGGCAAATCCCGCCGCAGCCATCACGCACGCGTGGCGGTGAAGCAGCGGGCGGCCCAGGGCTCGCATCGCGCATCAAGGCATCATGGGCGCCATGCTTCGGCCTACACCGCGCATCGCGGCAGCCATAGCGCCCGGTTGCGCGGCAAGACTCATGGTCGCCATCAGGCTGCGGCCTATGGCACGCGCCATCACCATCGCTATGGTGCGGTGAAGACCTCGCGTCATGCGGTCTCGCATCGCAAGAGCAGCTATCACGCCGGGCGTCACCACACGTCCAGCCGCCATGCCTATGGCTACACCAGCCACCGCCATGCCAGCCGTTATGGCAGCCACCACAAGCGCCACAGCTATACGGGGCATCGCCGCTCGACATATGGCCAGAGCGCCTCGCACACCGCGCCCACCTACCGGACCCCGCATTATGAGGCGCCGGTGGACAGCAGCGGCCAGAGCAGCGGCAATTTCAACAATGCCTTCAAGGATATCCGCCCCAACGGCGATAACCATTGATTGAAACACAAAGGCCTGCGGTTCAACTGCCGTGGGCCTTTGTGCTTCCGTAGCGGCCCATCTGAATGCATCGGATCAGCTGCTCCGGGTTTCTGTTTTAACGCGTTTTCCTAATGCGTTTTCCGCGTCACCGGGTGTTCCCACCCGGCCTGAAAACGCTCTGGCATCTGAGCGGCGGGCACGGGTCGCCCATAGAGATAGCCCTGAAAACGCGTGCAGCCCGCCATCACCAGCAGGCTGTGCTGCCTTTCGGTCTCCACCCCTTCGGCGATCACCTCCAGATCCATGGCGCGGCCAAGGCGGATGATCGCATTGATCAGCTTGCGGTTGTCGACATCGCCCGCATCGAGGTTGCGCACGAAGCTGCGGTCGATCTTGATCTTGTCGATGGCAAAACGATGCAGTGAGGACAGGCTGGAAAAGCCCGTGCCGAAATCGTCCAGCGCGATGCTGAAGCCCTCCTGCGCCAGCACATCGATGTTGTCACGCGTGGCGCCATCCTGACCCAGCATGGCGGTTTCGGTGATCTCGATCTGATATTGCGCGGGATCGATGCAATATTCCGCCACCAGCCGCGTCACTGTTGCCATAAAGGCCGGGGTGCGCAATTGCAGCGCGGAAACATTGATCCCCACCGGAGCCCCGCGCCATGCGGCGGTCTCCTGAAACACGGTGCGCAGGGTGAATTCACCGAGTTCGGCCATCATCCCTGCCTCCTCGGCCAGCGGCACGAAGAGGGTGGGGCCAATGGGGCCGCGCTCGGGATGGTCCCAGCGGATCAGCGCCTCCATCCCCACCAGACGACGCTTTTCATCGACCTGCGGCTGATAGACCATATGCAGCTGACCGAGCCGGATCGCCTCGCGCAGATCCTGCTCCATGCGGCGGCGCAGGCGCAGTGCGGCATCCATCTCTGGCTCGAAGAAGGTGGCGCGGTTGCGGCCCCGCTCCTTGGATTGGTAGAGGGCCAGATCGGCCTGACGCAGCATGTCCGCAGCATCGGCACTGCTGTCCTGCACCAGCGCGATGCCGATCGAGCAGGCAATGCTGCAGGTCCCGGCCTCAAGCTGGAAGGGCTGGCGCAGCGTATCGAGCACCTGTTCAGCCAGCAGCATCGCGGCGGTGGCATCGGCCTGAGGCTGCAGGATGATAAATTCATCACCGCCCATGCGGGCCACCGTATCAGTCTCGCGGCAGAGGGACACCAGTCGCCCGGCCACGGCGCGGATCAGCTCGTCGCCCGAAGGATGGCCCAGCGTATCGTTGACCTCCTTGAACCGGTCGAGATCGAGGCAATGCAATGCAATCCCCACCGGCACATCCCGCGCAATGGCCTGCCAATTGCCCAGCCTTTCAAGCAGCAAGGTGCGGTTGGGCAGGCCGGTCAGCGCGTCATGCAGCGCCAGATGGCGCGCGCGCGCCTCGCTGGCGATCAGATGGCGGGCGATGGCGGCGGATTGGCGCAGCAGGCAGAAGCCCACCAGCAGCACGATGATGGTCGCTGCTGCCAAAGTCGTCCGCAACCGGCCGAACACCATGACGGCCGGGCTTTGCTGCTTCCAGCGGATCGCTGCGATCACATTGCCGCGCACATCGGCCAGCGGCAGCAGATTATAGCCCTTTTTCGGCATGGGATGGTTGGTGATGGTCAGCTCGTCGGCCAGATGCCGCAGGCCGAATTTGCGCAGCATGGCGTCATTGAAGGGCAGACCCGTGATGATCACGGCGCTGCCCGATGGGCCGGTCTGGGTGATCGTCAGCAGATAGAGCTGGTTTTGATATCTCAGGATGTTGCTGCCCATGACGGAGGGGTTCTGCACCCGAGCGGCGCTCAGTGCTGGCAGCACATCGCCGACAGCTTGGGCGAAGGGGCGGTAATCGGCCAGAGGCGCGCGCTGCCCTGAGATGGCGGCATAGAAGGGCCGGCCCTGCGCATCGAGCACAAAGAGGCGCTCCATTTCATGCTCGCTGGCCAGATGCTGCGCCAGATGTTGGTCGATCCAGTTTGGGTCTGCCAGATGCTGTGCTGTCTCAGCGGATGTGGTCAGTGGCGCGATGGCGCGCGCAATATGGATGATGCGGGTGTGGTAGTTCTGCCGGGCGATCTGGAACTGGGTCTCGTAGGCGACGGTGTCGAACTGGTTGACGACATAGGCTGCCGTCACCAGCAGCACCACCAGACCTGCCAGTGCAATCCCGGCCAGCGTGCGGAAGCGGTTCGCCTGACTGGCGCTGTGATCGAAGGCGTCGGCGTGGCTCATTCCAGCCTGCTTGCGCAGGGCAGCCGAGGCGCTGGCCAGGGCGCCGATGGGGGGCATGCGGTGTTCGTCCGGTTCATCAGACCTCTGGACATAAACCCTGGCTCTTTAGCAAAGCCCTGTGGGGTGGCACGCATTGCAACAGGGCTGGTTTTTCAGGATCGGCAATAAAGACTAACGCAGGCTTGCGCGGGGGATCGGGATGGATGCGGAGGTGGCCAGCAGGGCGCAGCTTGGGAAGGGCCTGTTGAAACGCGAAAGATGACTCTGCAGCGATCTCCCGCGAGGCGGATGGGTATGCCGTGGTACGCCGAAGAACGCCCTCCCGGGAGCTTCGGTAAAAGCGCAAAGCCTTTGCCGATAGTGCCCAAGCCCATCAGGCCAGCGCTGCCGATCCTCGCTGCAACAGCTTGCGACAGACCGCAGTGCCCATGGCAATCAGCCGGGCCTCACCCCCGCTGGGGCAGCCCGCGCTATGCCACAGGCCCGTCATCGCCAGAGCATAGAGCAGCATCGCTGCTCCGCCGCAGAGCATCAGCCCGGCTCCCAGCGGCCAGGGGGCCAATCCGCTGAGCCAGGGTCTGGCGATCAGCAACAGCATGGCCATGGCGCAGGCCGCCGCCATCGGGCGCGCCAGTGCGACCAGCACCCGCGCCGGATGCAGGCCGATCAAGGCGCGCAGCAGCATCAGAGCATTGCCCAGAGCGACCGCCCCCACCAAGGCCCGCACCACGATGGCGCCGGTCAACCCCCAGCACCATGCCGCCAGCAAAGTCAGCGGGATACGCACCAGAAATTCCACCAGAGTGAGCCGCAAGCTGGCCTCCGGTCTGCCGACCGCTATGGCCAGAGCGCTCAGTGGATTGTAGATGGTGAACAGCAGCAGCACTGGCGCCAGCATCGAGAGGCAGGGGGCCACGCCCAGCCATTTTGCGCCCAGCACCAGCCGCACGATCGGCTCGGCCAGGAGGCTGAGCGCCACCACCACCGGCGCGACCATCGCAAAGACGCAGCAGGTCAGCGAGAGATAGGCCTCGGTCAGCGCCTCGGGATCATCCTTCTTTTGCGACAGGGCAGGCAGGAAGGTGCGCATCGTCGGCTTGAGCAGGGCCTGATCGGGCAGGGCGGCCAGATCGCTGGCCATGCTGAACAGGCCCAGCCCGGCGCGCGGGATAAAGCGCGCCAGGATCAGCCGGTCGGCCTGCCAGTTGAGCGCGCTGAAGAGTTGCGCTGCCGAGGTCCAGCTGAGGAAATGCGCGAAGATCCGCCAATCCGTCAGCCGTAAGCCGGGGCGCATCGGTGCCCAGAGGTAGGAGATCAGGGCGAGAAACAGCGGCGATGCCACCGAAGCGGTGGCGATGGCCCAATAGGAATGGGTGGCCAGCGCCACACAAGCTGCCAGCAGCAGCGCCAGCGCCTTGCCGATGATCTCTCCGGAGACATCGGGGCGGAAATCCATATTGCGGGTAAAATGCACCATGGCCGGGCTGACCAGCCCTCGAAGGATCGGCGCTAGCGCCAGAAAACAGATCAGCGGAGCGATCCGCGCATCGCCATAAAGCATGGCGAAAGGCCAGGCTGACAGCGCGAGGAGCGTGCCCAAGATCAACCCGCGCAAGGCGCCCAAGGTCAGCGCCGTATGCAGCAGGGGCTGGGTGACCTCATCCGCGCGGACCAGCACCTGCGCCACCGGCAGCTCAAAGATGGCCTCGCAAATCTGCACCAGCGTCATGGCGATGGCGACCAGTCCGAAATCGTCAGGCGTCAGCATGTGGGTCAGGGCGATCAGCGTCACCAGATCGATCAGCTTGGCCCCCAGTCGCGAAAGGATCAGCAGGCCCGCGCCCAATGCGGTGCGTTGCCCCAGTCCGTTCATCTTTGGCCCACTCATGCCGACCTCGATGGTAGCATGGCCATTCTGCTGGCGGGCCGCTTGTAGAGTTCCGCAGCGACCTGTCGCAATGTGATCATCAGCCTTTCGCAGGCAGCGTTCCAACTCATGCGGCGGGCCTGTTTCAGCCCGGAGGTGGCCCATTTTTCATGCTCTGCCGGGGCATCGGCCAGGCGGCGGATGGCGCTGCGCCATTCCTCCGGGCGATCCACTCCGGCGCGCAGGGCGCCATCGGCGCAGACTTCGGGCAGGGCGCCACAAGGCGCGATGATCGCGGGCGTGCCGCGCAACATGGCCTCCAGCGGAGGCAGGCCGAAACCCTCGGTGCGCGAGGGCATGGCAAAGCACAGCGACTGCTGCATCAGCCCGGCCAGCGTCGCATCGTCGATCCGGCCGCAGAACATCACATTGTCGGTGATCGTATAGCCTTGTTCGATAAAGGCGCCGGCGTTGCCATGACCGAATAGCACGAGCTTCAGATCGCGCATCGCCGGATCGGCAAAGGTGCGCAGCAGCACGCCGATGTTCTTGTGAACCTGCGGTGATGCCAGCGCCAGCACATAGCGGCGCGGCGTCAGCCCCAGCCGCTGCGAGGCATCGCTGGCGGCTTCGGCCATATCCGAATGGTCTGCGCCATTGTGGATCACCTCGATTTTGCCGCGCGGGGCGATGCCGAAATGCTCAAGCTGGCCTGCCGAATAGTCGGAGACGGTCAGGATGCGCAGCGAGCGCCTGCCGATGATCGGCAGCATGAACTGGTAAAAATTGCGGAAGGCAAAATCATAGGATTTCGGGCTGGAGAAGGTCTGCGCATCATGCACCATCGTCACGGTGCGCCCGTGGATGATCGGTGAGAGGTTGCACAGGCTGAGCAGGACGCCGCCGCGCGCACGGATCGGCAATTCCAGCTGCTCCCAGAACTGCCAGGTCAGCAGGCTGTGGTTGTGCAGGGGGAAGGGCAAGTCCCGCCCCACGCCTTTGGCGCCACGCGGGGCCAGAATGATGGGCGGGCCGCCGAACAAATGCGTCAGTTCTTCCTCATGCTTGCCCAGTTGGGTCAGCAGTTCGAAGGCCACGCGTGACACGCCGGTGCCCTTGGTGGAAAGGAATTTGCCGTTGATGATCAGCATGGAATGATCCTCCAGAACGGCAGGTTTTGCGGCTGGGTGGGGGGAGGCCCGGCGCGCATGGTTACAGCTCCAGCACGCGTTGGGGGGTGATGCGGCCCCGGAGGAAGTCGCCCAGCGCCAGCCAGTTGCCCTTGGCGCGGCCGAGGCGGTCAATCCATGGTTCGGCGAAAAGCGCGCGACCATGATTGGCCAGCATGTTGAAAACCATGCGTTTGAGCCCGTAATGCGCCGGCATGCTGCCCTTGCGGATCAGGTAAAGCATGTTGGAAACCTGCGAATAGCCAAGGCGACATTCGTTCACCCGCCCGCGCCGGCTGCCCAGATGCACGCCGATAAAGGCATTGGTGCCGCAGAGTTTGCCGTGCCGCTCGATCCTTCGGGCGAAATCGACATCCTCCTGCCAGCCGTAAAGTGGCAGATTTTCATCGAACCATTCGCCCTCGATTGCTGTGCGGCGAAAGACCATGTTGCAGCCATAGAGGCCCACGATCGGCCGGGTGGACATATCCACTTGGGTGCCGCTGGCCAGATCATGGGTCTGGACCATGGCCAGCCCTTCTTCCATGCTGATGCCGCGCGAATTGATCCCATCGGCCAACAGGCGCCCGCTGGCCCCGACCACGCCGGGCGTGGCATCGAAAAAAGCCAGAACCCCGGCGAGACAGTGCGAGGAGGGCACATAGTCATCGTCGAAAAAGGCGATGAGATCGATGTCGGCGGGCAAAGCGCGCAGGGCAGCATTGCGTTGGGCACAAAGGCCCGGGGCAGAGATGCAGACCATCGGGCCGTCCTCTTCGTTCATCGTTCTGGGCAAATCGGCCTCTCCGGTCACGGCCCAGAGCAGCAGGTCCGGCTGGCGGCTCTGGCGGCGCATATGGGCGGTCCACAGGCCCAGTTCCTCCGGGCGTCCCTTGCTGGCGATGACGACAGCGATCTTGGGGGCAAGCTTGGTCATGGCGATCCCATCAGGTGAGGGGTGATAGGCCGGATTATGTCGAGCCGCGCATCGGGCGGGAAACGGGGACATATCCGTTCTGGGCCCATTGGCCCGCGATCAGGTCAGCGCTGGTTGGTTTTGCAGGGCCATGGCTGGAGCCAGTGCCTGCCAGGGAGCGGGTTTCGCCTCATGCCTTGTCAGCGCAGCATCGATATGGCTGGCGATGGCCGCGCGGAAGCGGGCGGGCGCAAAGTCTGCGGCGCGGGAAAGCGCATCGCTTGGGTCGAAATCCGGCAGCCAGTCCTCGAACCGGTCCAGTGCATCGAGCAGGCCATCCGGGCTATTGTCATGATAGAACAGGCCTGTCCGGTCCTCGATCACCGATTCCAGCGCGCCGCCCCGGCCATAGGCGATCACGGGCCTGCCGCTGGCCATCACCTCCACCGGGATCATGCCGAAATCCTCTTCCGCGGTGAAGATCAGCGCCTTGCAGCCGGCGTAAGCCGCACGCAAAGCGTTGAAATCCAGCCTTTCGGTAAAGCGGATGCTCGGCCCCGCCATGGCTTTGAGGCGCGGCAACATCGGTCCCGTGCCCACCACATGCAGCCTGCGCCCCGAGGCGGTGAACGCTGCCACCGCCACATCGGGCAGCTTGTAGGGGATCAATTGCCCGGCCCAGAGATAGTCCTCACCCACCTCATCTGCGGGCGCGAACAGGGCAGTGTCGACAGGGGGATGCACCACCTGCGCCTCTCGCCCCCAGAACTTGCGCACCCGCGCCGCGACATAGGCGGAATTGGCGAGAATCCGGTCCGATCGCGCGGCGCTGGCCATATCCCACTGGCGCAGGGCTGGCGCGAAAAGCGGCATCATCAACCGCGCGCCCATGCCGCTTTCGCGCCGATACTGGTGATACTGGTCCCAGATGTAGCGCATCGGCGAGTGGCAATAGGTGACATGCACCGCATCGGGCCGCGTGATGATGCCCTTGGCGGGCCCGGCCTCGCAACTGATCACCAGATCATAGGCGGAGAGGTCCAGCGCCTCCAGCGCGGCGGGCATCAGCGGCAGGTATTTCTGGTAATGCCGCGTGGCGAAGGGCAGGCGGCTGATCCAGCTGGTATGGATGCGCCGTGCGGCCAGCTTGGGGCTGAGCTTCGCCCGGTTGACGACATGGGTGAAGATGTCGGCATCGGGATACATATCGCACAGATGCTCCAGCACGCGTTCGCCGCCGCGCATCTGCACCAGCCAGTAATGGATGATGGCCACTCGCATAGGATTGATCCTGCCTGTTGCTGCCCAATGGCTTCCGAGGGCAGTCTAGGCGGATCAGCGCTTTAGCGTGCGTGGTGACGGATCGGGAATGGAGCCAATGGCGCGTTCAGGCCGGGTAGGACCAGCGGTCCGGTGCCTCCGGGCGTTGCAGGCTGAGCCAGGCATAGCCGGTTTTTGCCACGGGCCGCACGAAGGCATCATGGCTGTCGAGCACACGGTCGCCATCGGCAAGCCGGGCGACCAGCACCGCATGCAGCCCCAGATCACGGCGGAAGGCGATGGCCATGAAAAGGCGGCTGGCCGGGAAACCTGCGGCGATCAGTTCCTGACGCTTTTCCAGCGCCAGATCCTCGCAATCGCCCTTGGCATCGGGGCCGGTTCCGGCAGGGCGCCAGACATCCTCGCGGCCATAGGTACGCAGATCGTCCACCTGTTCGACGTGGCGGTTCACCTGCGTGTTGATCCGGGCGATCCGGTCCAGCCAGTCGCGATCGTCGGCCAGCATGGGAGGCGTCATGTGGAACAGCGGGATCAACTGAAGCAGCGCTGCTGGCGTGCGGGGCTGTGACTGGATGGTCGGCAGCAAGGGCGCCATATCCGGCTGCGGCTCGATCTCCGCGTGAAGCGCGGCCGGTGAGAGCAGAGGTGCCATCAGGCAGGCGAAATTGGCGCAGGAGGCGCCGCCGGGGGGCTCTGCTTTTCCATCATCGGGAAGGCGGCACAGGCCCGGCTGGCTCTGGCACATTTCCGTATAGCCGCGCGGGGGCTCGGTCTCGGCGCCGAAATGGAGGAATCGTGTGTCGGTGTCGCGCGCCTGAACCGGCTGCGTGGCAAGGATTGCGGCCAGAGCCATCAGCAATGTCAGACTGATCTTGCGCATGGCGCCCCGCGATGCCCTGTCGAGAGGCCTGTCTAGCAAGGGCGGCTTGGCGTCCGGTTTGCGATCATGGTGAACAAAGGTGCCGGAAAGGCTGGAGGCAAATGCGTGGTTTCAGCCCAGAACGCTGCGCAGGCCGTAGCCCAGACCCAGCAGCAGGCCCCAACTGGCCAGAGACAGCAGGCCGATCGTGCCAAGGCGGACAGCACGCGGCCAGAGATCGGCATCATGGGGCAGAGCGCCCTCTTGCATGCCGGACCAGAGGGCGTTGAGGTCACGCGCGTCTACATCGCCGCCGGGCAGCGGCTGCGCCTTAACAGCGCTGGGAGGAGGCGACGATACAAACGACATCGGAAGGCTGATCCTTGCTCGCCCGGATTGGCTCCAGACTGGTTGCACAAACATTAGGGCCCGCCCGCCAGCGCGTTTAGCCATGAGGCGTCATTTTAAGGCGCGCTGGTCAGACCGCGCAGGCACGGGAACTTGTGGCCATGCCCTACAGGAAGAAGATTGATAAAGGCTTGAACGGCGGGCTTACCGCAGGCCGGAAGCGAGGATGTGAGGCGGCGATCAGTCTGCTGCTGGCCCTGCTGCTGGCCTTGCCTGTTGCGACCTGGGCGCAGCCGGTGTCTCAGGCCGCCATCGCTGCCCCCGATGCTCCCCCGGCGGCGGTGCAGAGCGATTATCAGCTCGGCGCGGCAGACAAGGTGCGGATCATCGTCTTCAACGAACCGAGCCTGTCTGGCGAGTTCTTCGTCAACACGGCAGGGGCGCTTTCCTTGCCGCTGATCGGCGATGTCACGGCGCGGGGCAAGACGCTCAATCAGGTGGCGCAGGCCATCACCGATCAGCTCAAGGGCCGCTATGTGCTGCAGCCGCGCGTCAGCATCGATGTGCTGACCTTCCGCCCCTTCTACATTCTGGGCGAGGTCAACAAGGCGGGCGAATATCCCTATTCCACCGGGCTGACGGTGGATGCCGCCGTGGCTCTGGCGGGGGGCTTCACCTATCGCGCCAACCGCAAGAAGGTGTTCGTTCGCCACATCAATGACGACCAGCCCGAAAGGGTGGAATTGAGCCCGGACCTCAAGGTCATGCCCGGCGACACGATCCGCATCGGTGAGCGCTATTGGTGATGAGCGGAGGCCAATGCCTCGCCAGAACAGATGCCTTCAATGCCGATGTTTCTGCATTTGCGAAGAGCAGGCCCCCATGGAACGCTGAGCCCAACAGCAATGGACACGAGCGATGATGAGGCAAGACGGCAGCAGCATGATCGAAAAAGCAAAGGCATGGCGGCGTTGTGGCATGGGGGTTGTGGCTTGCATGCTGGCCGGTGTGCCGGGCGTCAGTGTGGCGGCTGTCGGTCAGCCCGGGGCGGTGACAGCCACTGCGGGCGCTTCGAGCGATCAGGCACAGGCCGATGCCTTGCTGGCCCGCCTGCTGGCCATGATCACCGCCAATCCGGGGGCATCGATGGCGCAGATGGAGGGCCAGTTGATGCTGGCGATCAATCAGGCGCAGGTCACCTGCACGGTCAGCCAGATTGCGCTCAGCCGTCTGCAGCAGGCCGTGTTGCGCAATGCGCCGCCTGTGCGTGCAGCCGTGGCCCGCGCCAACACGCTGGCGCGTGGCTGCAACGGTGGCTCGATCGCGGCCATCGGGCCCGCGAACGGCGATCTCGGCCTGCTTCAGCAGGGCACCACGCTGGGGCTGGCCTCGGGCGGTTCCAACTATCTGACGGCGCCGTAACGATCATGCTGCGGGGGGACATGGTCTTGAGGAACAGGGTCTTGAAAGGCTGGAAACGCCAGATGCTGGGCCTCTTGCTGGCCACGGCGTCCGATGGGCTCCATGCGCAGGGCACGGATGACAATATGGTCACCCCCAGCCTGCCGCTGGAGTTTGACCGGGGGCGCAACATCGGCGTGCTGGACCGGCCCCGGCCCGAATACACCGCGCAGGGCGTTCCGCTGGGGGGCTTCACCTTGCAGCCCAAGGCGGAGCTGGGCGTGGGCTACACCACCAACGCCTATCAGAACAGCAGCGATCAGGGTGATGGCTATGTGGTGTTCTCGCCTTCGGGCGTGGTGTCCTCCCACTGGTCGCGGCATGAGCTGACGGCGAGTGGTGGCGCCAGCCTGTATCGCTATTTCACGCAAGGGCGTCGCAATCGCGATGGCTGGAATGGCGCTCTGGAGGGTCGCTTCGATGCCACCGCCGATGTGGCCATCGCCGCTTCGGCGCGGGTGCGCAAGGATGCCGAACCGCCGACCTCCGCCGCCTATCCCAGTGCGGCTGCGGAAAGTTCGCAATATCTGACGGCGGTGGGGCAGATTGCGCCCACGGCCACGCTGGGGCGGATGAAGCTGCAGGGCTCATACAGTTTCTCAACCACAGCGTTTGACCCGGTGCGCAGTTTTTCGGGCGCATTGATCGATCAGGCCAACCGCAATTCGCATGCCCATAGTGGCATTCTGCGCAGCGAATATGCCGTTTCGCCCGATACGTCTCTTTTCCTTCAGGGCAGCTTCGACCGGGCGATCTATCTGCATCCGCTGGCGCCCGGCGTGCCCAACCGCGATTCCAGGACGTATCGGGCGCTGGCGGGCGCCACCTTCGATCTGGCAACGCTGGTGCGCGGGGCGGTCGGCGTGGGCTATATGTCGCATCGTTACGATACGCCGCTCTATCGCAATTTCGCCGATTTCACCGCCGAGGCCCGGGTCGATTACTTTGCCTCGCCTTTGACCACGGTGACGCTGACGGCGCGCAGGATCGCTCAGGATGCCACGCTGCTGGATCTGGGGGGCTATATCAACAGCTCGGTCGCGCTGCGGGTGGATCATGAATTGCGGCGCAACATTCTGCTCGATGCGCAGGGCGCCTATGAGCATGATGCCTTCAAGGGCACGCCGGCCTCGCTCGACATTGTCAAGACCAGTGCGGGGGTCCGTTACATGGCGACACGCGTGCTGGGGTTCGGCCTCTCGGTCGAGCATGACCAGCGGCGGGCCCACAACACCGCACTGATCTCACCCTATTCGGAAACGCGCGTGATGCTGCGCGTCGTCATCCAGAAATGACAGGAGGCCGCCCATGAATGCCGTGACTTTGGCCACGCCGCTCACGCCAGTCAGCCGGTTCGATCAGTCGCGCCATGTCGGGCGGCGCTCGGTGTCGTTCGGGGCGCTGGGGCAGGTGCTGCGCTGGCGCTGGAAGCTGGTGGCAGGCGTGCTGGCGCTGACCATGCTGCTGGTGGTGGGCGCCAGCTTTGCAATTCCGCCGCGCTATCAGTCCACGGCGCGGCTGCGGATCACGCCCAACCGCCCGCTGGTGGTGGCGCCCGATGGTGAGGGCGGCAGCGGGCCGCTCGACCAGTCGTTGCTCAGCACGGAGATCGCCACGATCCGCTCGCGCGATATTGCGCGGCGCGTGGTGCTGGCCAATCACCTGCAGCATGATCCGGAGTTCGTTGCTGCACGGCTGCGCAACGGCAAGGGTGAGCTTGCCGAGGCCCGCGCGGTGGAGGCGGCGATCAGCACGTTGCTGGACCGGCTGGCGGTGGATCAGCAGGAAAAGAGCTATATTCTGGCGATCGGTTTCCAGTCGCGCGATCCGGTGAAGGCGGCCCGCATCGCCAACAGCTTTGCCGAAAGCTATATCAACAGCACCGCCGATGTGATGATGAGCACGGCGGCGCGTCAGGCCGATGAAGGCCAGGCCGCGCTGCAAAGGCTGAGCCGTCAGGCCGAGGTCGCCGCCGCCGATGTGGCGCAATATCGCGCCGCCACCGGGATTGTGCAGGGGGCCAATGGCGCGACGGTGAACGATCAGCAGATCGCGCCGCTGACCACGCAGGTGGCGACTGCGGAGGCACAGGCGGCAGCAGCGCGCTCCAATCTGGAGACGGCGGAAAAGCAGGTCGCTTCGGCGGGGCCGGATGCGGTGTCGGCGGTGCTGTCCTCCAATGTGATTGCCGATCTACGGCGACAGCGCACGGCGGCAGAGGCGGATCGCTCGCAATTGGCCTCTCGCTATGGCCCGCTGTTTCCCGCGCTGATTGAGGCCAATGAGCGCATCGCTGCTCTCGACCGCCAGATCCGCGAAGAGCAAAACCGCATCATCGAAGGCCTGCGCAGTGAGGCGCGGGCGGCCACGGCTCAGGCCGCCAGTCTGCGTGGGCAGTTGGGCAGTTTGAAAGGCGAGATTGCCGCCAACAACAGTTCTGCCGTGAAGGCTGAAAGCCTGCAGCGCAGCGCCGATGCTGCAACGGGGGCTTACAATCATCTTGCCAGTTCGGTGCAGCAAACGGCGCAGGTTGAGCAATCCAGCCAGCCTCAGGCGCGGCTGATCGAGCAGGCAGTCGTCACCAGCCTGCCCGCTTTCCCCAACCGTCCTGCTATGGCCGCCACCAGCGTGCTGGCCGGACTGGTGCTGGGGGTGATCGCGGCCATGGTGACCGAGACGATGCAGGGCACAGTGCGCAATGCCGATGATGTGGAGGTGCTGCTCGGTCTGCGTTTTCTGGCCTCGGTGCCTCGGCTGGGGCGCAAGCAGTTGCGGGGTGAGGGGGGCGAGCGTTGCTCTCCTGCCGATACGTTGATCCTGCGCCCGATGTCGGCCTATGCGGAGGCCTATCGCGCCATCCGCAGCTCGATCCGCCGGGCAGAGGGCGGGACGGCGAGGGTTGTTGCCCTGTGTTCCACGGTGCCGGGTGAGGGCAAGACCTCCAGTTCGCTCACCTTGGCGCGGGTTATGGCTATGGCGGGGGAGCGCGTGCTGCTGATCGATGGCGATGTGCGGCGCCCCAGCATCAAGCGGCTGGCCAACCTCCATCCCGAATGCGGGCTGATCGAGGTGCTGAATGGCGAGGTCGATCTGGCTCAGGCGATCATCGAGGATCATGTCGCGGGCTGCTGCATCCTGCCGGTGGCCAAATCGACCTTCAGCCCCACCGATCTCTTCAACCCCGCCCGGATGCGCAGCATGCTTGAGCAACTGCGCCCCCATTACGATCATATTCTGATCGATACGCCGCCCGTGCTGGGCGTCACCGACGCGCGCAGCATTGCCAAACTGAGCGACGGTGTGGTGCTGATGATCAAATGGGGCGGCACGCCGATTGCTGCGGTCGATGCTGCGCTGGCCGGGCTGGAACATGACAATGTGCCGATCATCGGCGCGGTACTCACCATGGTCAATCCCCGGGCCGAGGCGGTAGGGGCGCTCTATTACTCGCGCCGCTATGTGGCCTATTACGATCGGTAAAAGACGATGGCCGGTGTTTCTATCGTGATGCCGGTGCTGTGTCTGGCGGGAGTTGCTGCGGCAGGATATCTTGCCGAGCGCGAATGGGTGACCCAGACCATCATTCTTGCCATGCGAGACCCTCTGAATGAAGGGCAGGCCGTGCTGGCTGACCATGCCGACGATCCGCCCGAGGCTCTGGGGGACAGGGCCAAAGCGGGGCTCGCGGAGCTGGCTCTGATGTCTGCAGGGCGGGCGCAAAGCCGGGGGGAGCGGTTGCTCGATCTGGTGCGAGCCGATCGGCAGATCGCGGAATTAAACCGTTCCCGCCCGGCCTGGGCAACGACCCGGATTTTGACGGCTCAGGCCGATCTGATCACGCATCCGTCCGCATCTTCGCTTGGTGTGTCCGCCTATGTTGCCAGCTATCGCGCAGCGCCCTTTCTGATGCATGAGGCGCGCTGGCGGATCGCCTATGGGGCTTCCGTCTGGAACCGCTTGCCCGACGCCACGCGGCAAGGCCTGCTTGACGAGGCCGAGTGGCTGACCCGTTTTGACAACAGTCAGCGCCCGGCGATCGAGCATCTGCTGGGGGCTCGCCCCGCAGCGATGGCCTATCAGTTTCGCATGGCGTCGGGCCATCTTCCGTCAGCGGATTGAGGGCGGGCTGGCACGACCATAGAGCAGGCCTGACAGGCCCATAACCAGCCCCACCACCGCTGGCACATTCATGGCGATATCGAACAGGGAAGCGCATAGCGGCAGCAGGACAGCCAACACCATCGACAGCGCCACTGGGCTTTTCAGAACGCTGCCATGGCGCAACAGTCGCCAGAACACCGCACCCAACCACGCCAGCACCAGTGCGAGACCCGGCCAACCCAGTTCCAGCACCACTTGCAGCGGCGCGGCATGCGCGGCGCCGAAATCCCACATGGTCAAGGCATTGCCGACCGTAAGCGTGTGCTGGTTGATCTCGATAAAGGAGCCCGGCCCATAGCCTGACCATGGCGCGGCCTGAGCCATGGTCCAGAATCGCGCCCAGATCGCCAGCCTTGTGGCACCATCATGAGGCAAATCCTCAAGCCGGTCGAAGAAAAAGCCGATCGACAGCGCGAGCACCACCAGCAGCGCGATACCACCCAGCAGGTAAAAGCGATGCACGCCTGAAATCATGACGCGGCCAAGGCAGAGCAGGGTGATGCAGGGCAGCAGCAACAGAATGGCGCTGCGCGATTGTGTCGCCGCAGCCAGAGCCATGCACAGCAAGCAACTTGACGCGCAGCAAGCCAGCATCAGCAAGTTGCGATCCGAGGGGCGTATCTGCCAGCTGCGAAAGCGCATGAAGGAGACGCCCATGGCGATCAAACTCACCATGGCAAAAATCACGCCCGCAACGTTGGGATTGCCGATCGACGCGGAAAACCGCAGCCTTTGGCCGATCTCCAGCCCCAGCACGGCCGGATCGACCCATTCCAGCCGCACCGCCGCCATGGAGAGCGCGATGCCGGGGCCGACCAGCAGGGTGATGGCCTCGGCGAAGCGGCGGCAGGCGTGGCGCTGCTGGCCCAGACGCGTCATGGCCAGAAAGAACATCACCTGCCCATAGAGGCTCAAAAGGCTCAGTGCATAGAGATCGGGAGACAGTGGTGGCGCGATGGGCGGCAGATGACACGAAGGCAGCGTGGCCCAGCCCAGTTGCAACAGGCAGGGCAGGCCTGCCGGCCATGCCGATGCGTACCAGTCCCGATGTGCGGGCATGACGCTGAAGATGGCTCCGGCCAACAGGCACTGGCCAAGCGCAAACATCGCGGTCAGCATGCCGCTGTTGGCAGCCCCCAGCAGCGCGCCGCCGGTCGTGAGCAATGCGGCGGTGCAGGGCAGCAGATAGGGGATAAGATCGGCGTAGGGCAAACCATAGGCCCTCCGCCGATTTACCCCCACGATCGAGCGATAAAAACCGCGTTGCGCAAAAGCCTGTTTCATGGATGTGCCGAAGCAGCGCTGCCCCTTCAACAGGAGCCTCGCTGCAACAGCACTGCCGGCAGAGTGCGCGCCATGATGACGCCGTTCAGCATCATGGTCCGCCGCCTGATATAGACCACATCCATGGCCACGCGGCGGCGATAGCTGGTGTTGCTGCGCCCGCTGACCTGCCACAGGCCGGTAATCCCGGGCCTTACCTGACAATAATGGCTGAAATGATGGCCGTAGCGGGTGATCTCGCTATGGACGATGGGACGCGGGCCGACCCAACTCATCGTACCATTCAGCACATTGTAGAGCTGCGGCAGCTCGTCGATGCTGCTGCGGCGCAGAAAATGGCCTATGGCGGTGATGCGGGGGTCTTTGCGCAATTTCTGGCTGACTTGCCATTCCTCACGGGCTTCAGGATCACGGTCAAGCAGTTCGGCGAGGCGCCTGTCCGCATCCACTTGCATGGTGCGGAATTTGCAGCAACCAAAGGTCTCGCCGTTGCGTCCGATGCGTTTATGGATGAACAGCACCGGTCCCTTGCTGGTGCCGCGGATCGCCACGGCAACCAAAAGCAGCAGCGGCAGAACGATGGCCAGCACGGCCAGCGCCAGAGCGATATCGAGACAGCGTATCCAGTCCCATTCCGACAGGTGACGGAGGCGAGGAAAAGCGAAGGGAGAGGTCGCCGGCAAACTGGCCATGATGCACCTTGTTGCAGCCTATGCTGCGGTGCAGCCTATCCAAACTGGCGGTGCATCAAATCGATGATCTGTCCAAATTAGTTCTATATGCCATGAGAAATATCTAAATCTGATCTAAGCGATGGATGGATTTTGGGAGGTCATAATTGCTTATGTCCATTTTATAGGCCTGTAAGAGGTATTGATTCATTTTTGCGCCGGGGCTGCCCAAAGTAAGATTTCTTCCTTGGCTTTTCCTGCTGGCTGTTGGGCGGTGTTGAGATCGTCACAGATCGCGCCTCAGGATCAGCTATGGCTGGCAAGGGCCATTGTTCAGCATTCACCAGCAGCAGCTTTGGCCTGCCCTCTGTCAGCAAGGCGGGATGCGTCTCGATTTTGGCGCTGATCGGGGGCGGGGGGCCTTCAAAGGGCTGCGCCGTAGCGAGCATCGGGGGCATCGGCATGCTTGGCGCGGCATAGCCGGGATAGGCGGCGGCGGGGCGATAGAACACATGATTGCCGATGATCGCCACCTTGCGCAAATCTTTGGCCCAGAGCGGGACGATCCAGACCGTATGGTAATGCGTGGCCTGCCCGGTCTGCGCCGATGTGGCGCCATGCAGCGCAGCTTGCGCCACCAGACGGGCACGTTGCAACCGCGCGGGGTCAGGCTGGCGGGAGAGGGCTCCGTCGCAAACGAAGGTGAACTGGCATCCGGTTGCTCGCTCGCCGCCTTGATGAACCACCGCGCAGATCGTCTTGGGATAGCGCGGATGGCGCAAGCGGTTGAGGATCACCTGAGCCACCGCCAACTGTCCCGTCAGGCTTTCGCTGGCGGCTTCGTAATAGATGGCGCTGGCTATACAGTCAGTCGCGTGTTCCAGTTCAAGGGGCGAGAGCCATTCGGCATGAAAGGCGGGTGGGGCGGGATTGAGCGTCTCCAGCGGGGAGGCCATGTTGTAGGCCCGCGCCTGCTCGCGGCCAAGGGTTTGAGCCTGTTGCGGCAGAAAGGAGTCGATGGCTGGCTCGGCATCTTTTGATGCCTCTGCCTGACTGATTTCGGTCTGCCCGCTTTCGGTCAGCCCCGGTGCCAGCCCGGCGAAGCTTTCCGCCATGCCCCAATTAGTGTAGCAGACCAGCGCGCAGGCCAAGGCCAGCAAGGCCATCAGCCCCGCATCCCACAGGCGGGCGATATGCACGGGCGCGATCATGGGGCATGGGCTAACGCGCTTTCGCAGCGGCCTGAAGCTGCGACTGATCGGCTTTGGAGCCTTTCCCTCGTGCGTGCGTTAAACATCGCAGTGTATTGCGAAATTCGTTTCGGGTGGGGTGGCCCCCGCACGGCGGACGCGATAGAGGGGGCAAGTCCCCACAACAGGCCAGGAAATTTTCGATGACCCAGCAGGACGCCCGGACCACACCTCTGACGGTCGATGCCGTGATGGCGCGCTCTGGTGTGCAATTCGGCACCAGCGGCGCGCGCGGCGAGGTGGTGGCGATGACCGATCAGGTCTGCCATGCCTATACCACCGGCTTTCTCCAGCATCTGGCCAGCCTTGGAGAGTTTTCGCCCGGCACGCGTGTGGCAGTGGCAGGCGATCTGCGGCCCAGCACGCCGCGCATCATGGCGGCCTGCGCTCAGGCCGTGCGCGACCTGGGCGGAGAGCCCGTGTTCTGCGGTTTTGTGCCGACGCCGGCGCTGGCGCTCTATGCCTTCGGGCAGGGCATACCCTCGCTGATGGTGACGGGCAGCCATATCCCTGCCGACCGCAACGGCATCAAATTCTACCGCCCCAAGGGCGAGGTGCTGAAGGATGATGAGGCCGGGATGCGCGGTCAGGTGATCGCCACCGATCCGGCCATTTTCGACGAATCCGGCATGCTGAAGGCCGAGGCGGCGCTGCCTGAGGTGACCGAGGTCGCGGGCAGCTACATCCAGCGTTATGTCGATCATTTCGGCGCTCAGGCGCTGCGCGGGCTGACGATTGGTGTCTATCAGCACTCGGCGGTGGGCCGCGATGTGCTGGTCGAGGTGGTCGAGGCAATGGGCGGCAAGGCCGTGGCACTGGGCCGTGCCACGCAGTTCATTCCCGTCGATACCGAGGCCATTCGTCCCGAGGATGTCGAGCTGGCCAAGGGTTGGGCGGAAGAGTTCGGTTTCGATGCGATCATTTCGACCGATGGCGATTCGGATCGCCCGCTGCTGGCCGATCACAAGGGTGAGTGGCTGCGCGGCGATGTGCTGGGCGTGCTGTGCGCCCGCGCGCTGAGGGCCCATGCGGTGGTGACTCCGGTGTCGAGCAACACGGTGCTGGAACGCTGCGGTGCCTTTGCCGAGACGGATCGCACGAAGATCGGCTCGCCTTTCGTGATCGCGGCGATGAATGCGCATCTGGCCAAGGGTGAACAGCCGGTTGTTGGCTATGAGGCCAATGGCGGGTTCCTGCTGGGCACCAAGCTGGGCTCGCTGGAGCCGCTGCCGACGCGCGATGCGGTGTTGCCGGTGTTGACGGTGATCGTGGCGTCGCGTCCGGGGCGGATTCGCGATCTGATCGAGGAACTGCCGCCGCGTGTGACCTTCTCGGACCGTATCCAGAACTTTGCCACCGAGCGCAGTGAGGCAATCTTCGCCAAGCTGCTTGAGGGTGACAAGGATGCGCAGATCGCCCGGTTGACCGAGCATTTCGGCGGGATCGCCGGTGCTGTGACCGATCTTGATCTGACCGATGGTATCCGCATGACGACGCAGCAGGGGGCGATCATCCATCTGCGTCGCTCGGGCAACGCGCCGGAACTGCGCTGCTATTCCGAAAGCGACAATGCCGAACAGGCCGAGGCGATCAACAAGCAGGCGCTGGCCATCGTTCGCGATAAGCTGGTGTAAGAGACAGGCGGCGTTCGGCTCTGCTGAACGCCGCCGCGCCGCAGGCATAAAAGCAGTATGCGCTACGTGCAGACCTTGCCTTGATGCAGGTGGAGAGTTCAAGCGCAAGGATCGGGCGCCACTGTCCCATCGTCGGAAGACGTCATAGGAGCGCGAGGGGGTAACCCCTTCGCATCTTCCCTTTAACTCTTACTTCAACTGCCGCTTTTCCAGCTTCCGCGCCAACGTGCGCCGATGCATCCCCAACCGGCGTGCGGCTTCGGAGATGTTGAAATCGCAATCGGCCAGAGTGGAGTGGATATACTCCCACTCCATCGTCTTGATCGAGGTCTTGCGGCCTTCCAGAGGCACCTCGGGATTGCCCTCGCGCTGGGCGAAGGCTTCCTCGATGTCGTCGGTGTTGGCGGGCTTGGCGAGGTAATGCGCGGCGCCCAGCTTGATGGCTTCCACCGCCGTGGCGATGCTGGCAAAGCCGGTGAGCACCACAATGCAGGTGGCCGGATCATGCTGGCTGAGCATCTGCACGCAGGTCAGGCCCGAGGCGGTGCCCAGTTTCAGATCCACCACGGCGTAATCGAAGGCGTCGTCGCCCAGCAGGGCTTCAAGCTCCTCGGGGCTGGAGGCGAGTTGCACGTCATAGCCGCGCCGCTCGAAAGAGCGCTTCAGGGTGCGGCCAAAAGCGGGGTCGTCCTCGACGATCACCAGCGTGGGCTGGATCGCCGACTCCGGGGATAGGGGGGCCGGATCGTTCATTTTGCCCTTTTGCCCTGAAAGGCCAGCGCCGACAACGGGATCGTCAGGCTGACCTGAGCGCCGCCGTCCTCGCGGTTTTCCACCTTCAGCCGCCCGCCCAGCTTGCGCGCCACATTGACCACGAGGAACAGGCCGAGCCCGCCGCCATCGCGTCCCTTGGTGGAGACATAGGGCTTGCCGATCTGGTCGATCACCTCAGGCGCGAAGCCGGGGCCTTCATCAGTGGTGACGATGCTGAGCCAGTCACGCTCGCGCCGGGCTTCGATGGCGATGCCGTTGGGGGAGGCGTCGATGGCATTGTCGACGATATTGCTGAGCACCTGACGCAGGGCGGGATCGGCCACGATGTCCAGATCCTCGCCGATCTCTTCGGTGAAGGCGATGGGGCAGGGGGAGCGGTCACGCCAGTCGTCGATGAAGGTGTTCAGGAAGCTGTGCAGCGAGGTGACCTGCGGATTCTCGCCTCGGATTTCGCCCGCTGAGATCAGCACGCCGGACAGGATCGCCTTGCAGCGCTTCAACTCGCCCTGCATCAGCGCGATGTCCTCGGCCAGATCGCTGTCCTGCTTGACGCTGGGGTGATGCGCCCAGTCGCCAAGGATCACCGACATGGAGGCGAGCGGCGTGCCCAACTCATGCGCCGCGCCGCTGGCCAGCAGGCCGAGGCGGACAATGTGATCCTCCTCGGCGGCGCGCTGGCTGAGCGCAGCCAAACGGGCATCGCTGGCGCGGCGGTTGCGGTCGATGCGGCCCACGAAGAAGACCAGCAGCGATCCGATCAGCAGGAAGCACAGCAGGCTGCCGATCAGATAAAGCTGGAAATGCACGCCTTCATAGACGCTTGGCAAGGTCAGCGGCTGGAAGAAGAAGGTGAGGAAGGTGGCGTCGCAGCCCGCCAGCACCGCGATGATCCAGCTCCAGCGCGGGGGCAGCAGGATGGCGCCGATCACGATCTGCAGCAGGAAGAGGAAAGCGAAGGGGTTGGTGCCGCCGCCGGTCTGGTAGAGCTGCCAGGCCAGCGCGGACACATCCAGCATCAGCGAACCAAGCAGCTCAATATAGGAAAAGCCGCGCCGCCCGATGCTGAGCACCAGCGTCACCAGATTGACCAGCGCCAGCAGCACCAGCACCGTCATCATCTCGAAGATCGGCAAATGGACGCGCAGCACGGCGGCGGCAAACCAGATGGTCAGCAGCTGGCCGACCACCGCGATCCAGCGCAACTGGATCAGCAGCATCATGTTGCGCTTGGAGGCGGGGGCGATTTGCCAAGGGGGGGTGTCGCTCATGCGAGCACGCCCCCGGCAGGGTCAGGCGCGCTGGCGCCGGACCAGCACAATGGCGCCCAGACTAAGCACCGCAAGGGTAAACCAGGTGATTGCATAGCTCAGGTGATTGTTGGGAAAGCTCACCACCGTCAAGCCCGCCATGGGTTGATGGGCCATGATGGCGGCATCGACGGGAGAATCAGGGCGCATGGTCTGCGCATCGATGAACCAGTCGGGCAGGGCGGCGATATGGCGATGCGCGGCGATGGCAAAGATATCGCGTGAGGTCCAATGGTCGGCGGCAGGATCATTGCTGCGCAGGAAGCTGCCATTGGGTTCGGTCAGGCGCAGCAGGCCCGTCACCTTGACCGGCACGGCGGGGGTTGCGGCGACCACAGCGTCACGCGTGGTGCCCATCGGCACATAGCCGCGGTTGATGTAGAGGATGCGCCCGGCATCGGTCTGCAGCGGGGTCAGCGCCCAATAGCCGGTGCCATAGGCCGAGGCCCCTGTCACCAGCGTGGTGCCCTGCGCCAGCCAGCGGCCATGAAGGGTGAAGCGGCGATATTCGGCGGCTTTGAGCAGCTCGCCGGGCAGGCCGGTCGGCACGGCGTCGATCGTCTGGGGTGTGGCGTTCAGGCCCGCGTTCACCCGGGCGATCAGCGCTTCCTTCCAGCTCAGGCGCTTCACCTGCCACACGCCAAGGCCCGCGAAGAGGGCGGCAAAAGCCAGAAGGGCGGCCACCAGCATAAACTGGCGCCGCCCCCCTGTCTTGCCCTCGGTTGCCAGAGGCAAGTCCAAGGTCATGTCGCGATCAGCCCATGCCGTCCATGGTGGCGGGCATCGGCATCATGTTCTGGTTGAGGTGGAACATCACCCACATCGAACCGGAGAGCACGATCATCACGATGATCAGCGTGAAGATCAGGGCCAGCAGGTTCTGCCCGCCCTCGACCTTGGGGCTCATGTGCAGGAAGTAGACCATGTGGACCACGATCTGCACGGCGGCAAAGCCCATGATGACAAGGCCCGTGGCGGCGGGGCTGTGAAGCGCCCCGGTCATCACCAGCCAGAAGGGAATGGCGGTGAGGATCACCGACAGGACGAAACCGATCACATAGTCCTTCATCGAGGCATGGAAGCCCGAATCGTGGCCATGATCGCCATGGCCGTGATCGTTGTGGTGAGAATGGTCGGCCATCAGCGCAGCGTCCCCATCAGATAAACAAAGGTGAAAACGCCGATCCACACCACGTCAAGGAAGTGCCAGAACAGCGAGAGGCACTGCAGGCGGCGCTGGTTGGCGGCGGTCAGGCCAAAGCGGCCCACCTGCACCATCAGCGTCACCAGCCAGATCGAACCGAAGGTGACGTGCAGGCCGTGCGTGCCCACCAGCGTGAAGAAGCTGGAGAGGAACGCGCTGCGCTGCGGGCCATTGCCGCTTTCGATCAGCTCGTGGAACTCGGTCAGCTCGATGGTCAGGAAGGCCAGACCGAAGAGCAGCGTGATGAACAGCCAGATCAGCGTGGCATTCTTCTTGCCCGACTGCATCGCAATCATCGAGAAGCCATAGGTGATCGAGCTGAACAGCAGCATCGAGGTGTTGAGCGCCACCAGCGGCAGGTTGAACAGGGTCCGGGGACCCTCACCGCCCGCATAATTGCCGCCCAGCACGCCGAAGGTGGCGAACAGCATGGCAAAGATGAGGCAGTCGCTCATCAGATAGATCCAGAAGCCCAGATTGGTGCTGTAGCCGTCCGGATGAGCATGCTCATGCAGGTCGTAGTAGCTGGCGACGAGTTCGTCGCCAGACTTGTTCAGAGGGGTCTTAGGAGTGCTCACGCGGCGGCTCCTTCCTTGGAGAGCGCAGCCAGCTGCGCGGTGCGCTGCTCTTCCACTTCCGCGATATGCGCGGCGTGGATGTGGTAGCTGCGGTCATAGTTGAAGGTGTGGAAGATCGCGGTGGCAACCAGCACGGCGAAACCGCCGATGGCCGCCCACCACACCTGCCAGATCAGCGCGAAGCCGATCGCCGTGGCCAGACCCGCCAGCACCACACCGGCCCAGGTCGAGCGGGGCATGTGGATGTCGGCGAAGCCCGAAGTCGGACGGGGCACGCCCACCTTCTTCATGTCGGCCCAGGCGTCCAGATCGTGGATGATCGGCGTGAAGGCGAAGTTGTACTCCGGCGGCGGCGAGGAGGTCGCCCATTCCAGGGTACGGCCATCCCACGGATCGCCCGAGAGATCCTTGTACTCTTCACGCTTCCAGATCGAGATGGCGAACTGCAGCAGCATCGCGCCGATGCCGGCGGCGATGAACAGCGCGCCGATCATGGCCACGATGTAGTAGATGCGCAGATCGTCAAAGCTGTGGTCGAACACGCGCATACGGCGGGTCACGCCCATCAGGCCCAGCATGTAGAGCGGGGTGAAAGCCAGCCAGAAGCCGACAACCCAGCACCAGAACTGCACCTTGCCCCAGAACTGGTTCAGCTTGAAGCCGAACGCCTTGGGCCACCAGTAGTTGATGGCGGCGAACACGCCGAACACCACGCCGCCGATGATCACGTTATGGAAGTGAGCGATCAGGAACACCGAGTTGTGCAGCACGAAGTCGGCTGCGGGCACGGCCATCATCACGCCGGTCATGCCGCCGATGGTGAAGGTCAGCATGAACGCAATGGTCCACATCATCGGCAGTTCGAAGCGGATGCGACCGCGGTACATGGTGAAGAGCCAGTTGAACAGCTTCGCACCGGTGGGGATCGAGATCACCATGGTGGTGATGCCGAAGAAGGAGTTGACCGAGGCGCCCGAACCCATCGTGAAGAAGTGGTGGAGCCAGACGAGGTAGGAGAGGATACCGATGACCAGCGTGGCGTAGACCATCGAGGTGTAGCCAAACAGGCGCTTGGAGCAGAAGGTGGCGGTCACTTCGGAGAAGACGCCGAAGACCGGCAGGACGAGGATGTAGACCTCGGGGTGGCCCCAGATCCAGATCAGGTTGACGTACAGCATGGCGCTGCCGCCGAAATCGTTGGTGAAGAAGTCGGTGTGGAAGGTGCGGTCCAGACCCAGCAGGGCCAGAACCACGGTCAGCACGGGGAAGGCGGCCACGATCAGCACGTTGGTGACCAGAGCGGTCCAGGTGAAGACGGGCATGCGCATCAGGCTCATGCCCGGGGCGCGCAGCTTGAGGATGGTGGCGATCAGGTTGACGCCCGAAAGCGTGGTGCCGACACCGGCCACCTGAAGCGACCAGATGTAATAGTCCACACCCACGTCAGGGCTGTAGGCCAGACCCGAGAGCGGGGGATAGGCCAGCCAGCCGGTGCGGGCGAACTCACCGATGAACAGCGAGGCCATCACCAGCACCGCGCCGCCCACCGTCATCCAGAACGAGAAGTTGTTCAGGAAGGGAAAGGACACGTCGCGCGCGCCGATCTGGAGGGGGACCACATAGTTCATCAGGCCGGTCACGAAGGGCATGGCCACGAAGAAAATCATGATCACGCCGTGGGCCGTGAACACCTGGTCGAAGTGGTGAGAGTTGAGGTAACCATCAGACCCGCCGAAAGCGAGCGCCTGCTGCGAACGGATCATCAGCGCGTCGGCAAAGCCGCGCAGGAACATGACAAGGCCAAGGACCATGTACATGACGCCGATCTTCTTGTGATCGACGCTGGTGAACCACTCCTTCCAGAGATAGCCCCAGAGCTTGAAATAGGTGAGCGCCGCCACCAGCGCGATGCCGCCAAAGGCGACGCCGGCGAAGGTGACCATGACGATCGGTTCGGTGGGCAAGGCATCGAAACCGAGACGGCCCAGCAGGGGCGTCCAGTGCGAATGCGTTGAAGGTGCTTCTAATAGCATGGGCTTCACAATCACGAATGAGTGGAGCGGGCCGGGGCGAGCAGGCTCAGCTCCGACTGGCGGGGCGCCTTGGCAGGCGCCGTGGAGGCGTTGGCAGGCTTCTGACCTTCAGGCAGCAGCGGGCCGGCCATCTTGGCGCCCGGCTCGCACATGGCGCGCACGAAGGCCTTGTCCAGAGCGGCCTGCTGGCCGGGGATGACGGGCGTGACGCTCTCGCGGCCATTCTTGTCATAGGTCAGCTGGGCAACGTTGAAGGCGCCGGCCTTGCCGGTGCCGCCCTTGGCGTCGAGCGCCATCATCTGGTTGACGCACATCTTGCCCGAACGGACGCAGAGGTTGACCACGCGGTCGAACAGGTCACCCTGCACGGCGGCATAGTGATGCACCGGATTGGCTTCCGAAGGCTGTTCCAGCTTCAGGTAAGAGGCTGCATCCAGCTTGTCGCCGTCACCCTTGGCCTTGGCGATCCAGCTGTCGAAACCGGCCTGGTCCACGCCCAGCGCGGCAAAGCGCATGTGCGAGAAGCCCGCGCCGCTGTAATTGGCCGAGAAGCCTTCATACGAGCCGGTCTTGTTGATCACGGCGTTGAGCTGGGTGGTCATGCCCGGCATGGCATAGATCTGCCCGGCAACGGCCGGGATGTAGAAGGAGTTCATCACCGAAGAGGCGGTGATCGAGAAATGCACCGGGCGGTCCACCGGCAGCGCGACTTCGTTCACGCTGGCCACGCCCTGCTCGGGATAGATAAAGAGCCACTTCCAGTCGAGCGCGACCACCTCGATCTCCAGCGGCTTGGTGCCGGCGGCGATGGGATGGCCTTCCTTGACGCGGTCAAGCGGGCGGAAGGGGTCGAGAAGGTGAGTCGTGACCCAGGTCACCGAACCCAGCGCGATGATGATCAGCAGCGGGGCCGACCAGATCAGCAGTTCGAGCTGAGTCGAATGGTGCCATTCCGGCTCATAATGCGCATTCGCGCCGGCGCGGTAACGCCAGGCGAACAGCACGATCAGCAGCATGACCGGCACGACGATGATCAGCATCAGCAGCGTGGCGACGATCACGAGATGCGCTTGCTGCTTTGCAATATCGCCCGCCGGATTCATCACATCGGACTGACATGCAGACAAAATCAGCGGCAAGACCAATGCGCTGGCCTTGCGCCAATGGCGAAGGGGGGGTGGGAGATGCAGGCTCATGGAACGCGCGCGTAGGCCTCCGATGCTGCAGCTGCGATTGGACATTTTGTCCCATCGCCGGGATTGTCACCGGCTTCATTATGGTGCAGCCTGCGAAACAACGCAATTCAGCGCTTTTCCGGGAACCACGGTAACGGCTTTGAATTACGTATAACAGTACGGACATAATCCGTACGACATGGGATGCCTGAACATGACCACCGCCACTTACGACAAGGGGGGTGCCATTACCCCTCCCGGCGCCGGCACTGCTCCGGAGCGCGACGACCATGTTTCCCCCGGTGAGATCGCCATTGGCGTTATCATCGGTCGAACCTCGGAATTTTTTGACTTCTTCGTGTATGCCATCGCCTCGGTGCTGGTGTTCCCGAAGCTGCTCTTCCCGTTCACCGATGCCTTTACCGGCACCATCTATTCCTTCGCGATCTTCCCGCTGGCCTTTATCGCGCGGCCTTTCGGGTCTTTCGTCTTCATGCTGATCGATCTGGCCTATGGGCGCACCGCCAAGCTGGTGGTGGCGCTGTTCATGCTGGGCGGATCGACGGCTTCCATCGCCTTCCTCCCCGGCTATGCCGACATGGGCAATGGCGCCATCGCGCTGCTGGCGCTGTTCCGTCTGGGCCAGGGCTTCGCGCTGGGCGGCAGCTGGGACGGTCTGGCCTCGCTGCTGGCGCTCAACGCGCCCAAGGAGCATCGCGGCTGGTACGCGATGATCCCGCAGCTGGGCGCGCCGCTGGGGCTGATCGTGGCCAGCAGCATGTTCGCCTTCTTCCTCTCGACCCTGCCTCAGGTAGAATTCGTGAGCTGGGGCTGGCGTTTCCCCTTCTTCGTGGCCTTTGCCATCAACGTGGTGGCGCTCTTCGCCCGCCTGCGTCTGGTGGGCACCGCCGAGTTCGAACGCCTGTTCGAAAGCCGCGATCTGGCCCCCGAGCCGCCGGCTGAAACGCTGCGCAGCGAGTGGAAGACGATCCTGCTGGGCGCCTTCGCTCCGCTGGCCAGCTTTGCGCTGTTCCATATGGTGACGGTGTTCCCGCTGTCGTGGGTCTATCTCAACACCACCGAAACGCCGGTGAAGTTCCTGCTGATCGAAATCGTGGCGGCTTTCGTCGGCGTGCTGGCGATCATCGCCTCGGGCCGCCTTGCCGATCAGGTCGGGCGCCGCGTGGTGCTGGGCTGCTCGGCGGTGGTGACGGCGGTGTTCTCGGGCTTCGGTCCGCAGATGCTGGGCTCGGGCATGGCTGGCGAGATCATCTTCATGGTCACCGGCTTCGCGCTGCTGGGCGTGTCTTTCGGTCAGAGCTCGGGCGCGGTGGCCTCCAGCTTCTCGCCTTCGCACCGCTACACGGGGTCCTGCTTCACCAGCGATATCGCATGGCTGGTGGGTGCGGCCTTCGCCCCGATGATCGCGCTGAAGCTGGCACATGAGTATGGGCTGGTCGCCTCGGGCCTCTATCTGCTCTCGGGCTCGCTGCTGACGCTGACGGCGCTGTGGCTCAACCGTGAGCTCGCCGGTGGCCGCAACGGCATGTCCACCATGGCCTTGGCGATCTGACCCTTAACTATAATGTCTTGCAAGGTCGGGGCCTCGGGCACTTGCCCGGGGCCCTTGCTTCTGGAACAAGCGCGGCATGGCCGAACCTGCTGCATCGCCTTTCACGCCTTCTCCGGCCTGGTATCATGTCGACCCGCGTTCGCTGATCCGGGGCTTTGGTCTGCTGATCATCGCCGCCGCGCTCGGGGTCGAACTCGATGGCGTGCTTGAAGAGGGCTATATCAGCCTGATTTTCGTGATGGTCATCACCACCATCGGGGCCTTCTACGGGCTGGGGGTGGCGCTGGTCTGCGCGGCTGTGGGCGCGCTGAGCTTCGACTATTTCATCGGCGAGCCCAAATGGGAGCTGAGCTTCAGCCGCCCCAACGATATCGCCACCCCGCTGGTCTTCACCTTCAGCGCGATGGTGTCAGGCCTCCTGTCCGGCCGGTTGAAGGATGAGGCGCGGCAGGTCCGCCAGCGCAACATCCAGCTTGAGGCGCTGCTTGAAGCCAGTCGCGGCCTTCAGCGCGCCGGCAGCGTGCATGAGGTGACGCTGGCGCTCCACGATGGCGTCGAGGCCCAGACCGGTATCGCCGTGGCGCTTCACGCTGTGGCTCAGGCACCGGGCGAGCCCGAGGCGGGCGACAGTGCCTTGGCGCGTCAGGCGCTGGCCGCCGGGCGTGACTGGCTGGAGGATGGGGCGCTGTCGGCCTTTCCGCTCTCGGCGGGGCAGCAGACTTTGGGCGTGCTTCTGGCCCGCAGGCCGGAATCCGCTCTGCTCGATCATGATTTCGTGCTGGCTCTGGCGCGCATGACGGCGCTGGCGCTCGAACGCATCCATCTGGCCGACCGTCTGGCCGAGGCCCATGCCGCCGCCCGCGCCGAAGAGCTGAAAAGCGCGCTGCTTTCCTCGGTCAGCCATGATCTGCGCTCGCCGCTCACCGCGATCAACACGGCGGCGGCCAGCCTGCTGGCCTATGGCGAACATTTCGATCCCGAGACCTCGCAGGGGCTGCTCAACGGCATTGTGGAGGAATCGGACCGGCTCAACCACCTCACCACCAATCTGTTGCAGATGACCCGTCTGGAGGGCGGTCCTGACGGCCTTTCGCGCAGCGTGCTGCCTGCCGTCGAGATGATCCGCAATGTCGTGGCCCGGCAGATGAAGCTGGATGAGGGCCATCGCTTCCATCTGCATGCCCCCGATGGCGAGGTGCCGATCATTGCCGACGCCACGCTTTATGATCTGGTGCTCACCAATGTGATCCAGAACGCCTGCCGCTACAGCGTGCCCGGCACCAGCGTCGAGATCGTCTGCCGCGCGCAGGGGGCGATGTGCGAAATTGCCATCAGCGATGAAGGCGTCGGCGTGCCCCCGGAAGAGCAGGAACATGTGTTCGAACGTTTCTACCGTGTTGCTCGTGGGGATGGCGCGCCACGCGGCACCGGACTGGGGCTTGCCATTGCGCGCGGTTTCGTGAAAGCCTCGTCAGGAACCATTCATCTTTCATCCCCCTTGCGCGACGGAAAAGGCACCTGCATCACCATTTGCCTGCCCATCGCCCGAAGTGAGCCAGAACAGAACGCACTATGACGTCCGGCCATATCCTGCTTGTCGATGATGAGCCCGCCATCGTGAATGCCCTCCGCCCGGTGCTCAAGGCCGTGGGCCATGCGGTGACCGTCGCCAGCGACGGCACCGCCGCGCTTGCCAGCTTTGCGCTGGAAGACCCTGATGTGGTGCTGCTCGATCTGGGCCTGCCCGATATGGACGGCAAGGATGTGATCCGCGCCATCCGCGCCACCTCCACCACGCCGATCATCGTGATTTCGGCCCGCCATCAGGAGGGCGAGAAGATCGCCGCTCTGGATGAGGGTGCCGACGATTATGTCGACAAGCCCTTTGTGCTGGGCGAGCTGCTGGCCCGTGTGCGCTCCTCGCTGCGGCGGCGTGAGGCGCTGGTCAAGCCGCTGGAGACCTTCGATGCCGCGCCGCTGCACATCGATTTTGCCACCCGCGTGGTGACCTTGCGCGGTGAGGCGCTGCGCCTTTCCCCCAAAGAATACAATTTGTTGCGCACGCTGGCGCAGAGCGCGGGTCAGGTGGTGACCCAGCGGCGGCTGCTGGCGGCGGGCTGGGGTCGGTCCGAGGCCGATCCGCAATATCTGCGCGTCTATATGGGCATGCTGCGCCAGAAGCTGGAGGAAAACCCCTCCGAGCCGACGCTGATCGTCACCGAGCCCGGCGTGGGCTATCGCCTGATGGCGGTTCCCGATGCCGGGTCAGACGCGGGCGATCCCCCGGCGGCCTGAGGCTGCGGGGGTGCAGGCAGGGGAGGGCGGTCAGCCATAAAATGGCCGCCCGTGAATCGCTTAGGGATAGGATGAAACAGAGGGCGGCCGGCAGGTACATCGGCAGCGGGACGGTCTGTGAGAGCGACCCGGTGGGATGGATGTTGTGTTCTTTTGCTCCGCCACCGGGACTATGGATTTACCCGGTGGCACGCACCTAAAAAGTCCATAATGACTTTCGCTTCACCGCCTCAGGCCATCGCCTGAAGGAGCAGCCGTGGTTCAGACCCGGCGAAGCGCGGTAGGATCGGCCTTGATCTCGCGCAGCAGCAGCGCCAGCGGACGGCGCAGCACGGGTGTGGCCGGGGCGGCAGGCTCGCTCACCGGCTGACGCACGCGGGCCGGATCGATCTCCTGGGCAAAGAGGATGCCGAAGCGATTGTCCTGCGCCCAGGCGACACGCCCCTCGATCCAGCCAAGGTTGCGCAATTCGAGCGAAACCTCCGTGCCTTTTGCCGGTGCGCCTTCGCCCTCGGCCATCAGTCCTTGTGCCGAAATGTTGCGGAGTTTCACCGCGATCTCAGCGCCGGTTTCGGGGATGCGGCAGCGTGCGCTCATCAACAGGCTGTCACGAAAACTGTGGCGTTTTTCCATCACCGTCATGATCTCGACTCCAGATGGAGAGCCGCGCCCCCACGGGTCCATGCAATCGTTTAGAATGGGCCGGGTAAGCAAGGTTTGAGGGGGTGGCACTGCAAATTTACATAAGGATTTGCTGCAGAGCCCAACGACTCGGCGCATTTGCGAGGCACCGATTGCATTGCATGTCGGAAAAATGCGCGAAATCGCTTGAATCCGCGAATCATCTGTGATTCTAGTGATTCCCATGAAGAATGTCCGCAACATGCACCGGATGGCGAAGGAAACCATGATCCAATGGTTGGCCCTTGGCTGCCTGTTGTGCATGCTGGCCTGGTCGGTCGCGGGGCCCAGCGGGCTGCTCGCCTGGAGCGAAAATCACCACGCTTTGGCGGAACGGCAGCAGCGCATCAAGCTGCTCACGCTGCAGCGCAACGAACTTCAGAACCGCGTCACCCTGCTCGATCCGCGTCACACTGACCCCGATCTGGCCGGTGAATTGCTGCGCCGCAACCTGAATGTGGCGCACCCTGACGACGTCATCATGATGGTGCACTAAAGTCTACTATGCATCCGTATGGAGGCATGCGCGTCAGGCCTTGCCCTTCCTCTCAAATTTCGTATTCGAGTGTTTCCGGGCGCAGAGTCTGCGCCTATAGACGGTCGCGAAAATCGGCCTTCCATTGGGGAACTTCGTCTTGGCCAGAACCGGCAAAACCCAAAACGCTTCGCCCGCCGCTGATGCTACCGGCACTGACGGGCTTGAACATCTTCAGCAGGCCTATGAAGCCAATCGGCTCTATGCGGCCTCCGACGAGGAGCTGCTGCACTTCTACGAACAGATGGTGCTGATCCGCCGCTTTGAAGAGCGTGCCGGCCAGCTCTACGGTCTGGGCCTGATCGGCGGCTTCTGCCACCTCTACATCGGCCAGGAAGCGGTTGCCGTGGGCATCCAGTCGGCCCTGCAAGAGGGTCATGACAGCGTCATCACCGGCTACCGCGATCACGGCCACATGCTGGCCTATGGCATCGATCCCAAGGTCATCATGGCCGAGCTGACCGGTCGCGAGGCTGGCATCAGCCGCGGCAAGGGCGGCTCGATGCACATGTTCAGCACCAGCCACAAGTTCTACGGCGGCCACGGCATCGTGGGCGCGCAGGTCTCGCTGGGCGCGGGCCTGGCCTTCAGCCACCAGTACAATGAAGATGGCGGCCTGTGCGTCTCCTACTTCGGCGACGGCGCGGCCAACCAGGGCCAGGTTTACGAGAGCTTCAACATGGCGGCGCTCTGGAAGCTGCCGATCATCTTCGTGGTGGAAAACAACCAGTACGCCATGGGCACCGCTGTGAAGCGTTCCTCGGCCGAAACCCATTTCCACAAGCGTGGTGCGGCCTTCACCATCCCCGGCATGAATGTGAACGGCAATGACGTTCTCGAAGTGCGCGCGGCGGCCAACCTGGCTGTCGAATACGTCCGCGCCGGCAATGGCCCGGTGCTGATGGAGCTGAACACCTATCGCTATCGCGGCCACTCCATGTCGGACCCGGCCAAGTATCGCAGCCGTGAGGAAGTGCAGGACATGCGCGACCATCACGACCCGATCGAGGGCGCCAAGGCCGAACTGATCAAGCGCGGCGTGTCTGAGGACAGACTGAAGGAGATCGACAAGAAGATCCGTCAGATCGTGTCGGAATCCGCCGATTTCGCCGAGAGCTCGCCCGAGCCGGAGCTGCATGAGCTGTACACCGACGTTCTGGTGGAGACCTATTGAGATGGCAATCGAACTGAAGATGCCCGCGCTGTCGCCCACCATGGAAGAGGGCAAGCTGGCGCGCTGGCTGGTGAAGGAAGGCGATGAGGTCAAGTCCGGCGATATCCTCGCCGAGATCGAGACCGACAAGGCCACCATGGAATTCGAGGCCGTCGATGAGGGCACGATCGGCAAGATCGTGGTCGCCGAAGGCACCGAAGGCGTGAAGGTCGGCACCGTGATAGCCGTGATCGGTGAGGGTGATGTGGCGGCTCCGGCTGCTGCCGCGCCCGCCGCCGCTGCTGCCCCGGCGCCTGCCGCCGTGGCTGCTGCTCCGGTCGCCCCCAAGGCGCCTGCCAAGCCCGAAATCCCCCATGGCACCAACATGAAGACCTCGACCGTGCGCGAGGCTCTGCGTGACGCCATGGCCGAGGAAATGCGCCGCGATCCGCGCGTCTTCGTGATGGGCGAGGAAGTCGCCCAGTATCAGGGCGCCTACAAGGTCACGCAGGGTCTGCTGGAGGAATTCGGCCCCAAGCGCGTGATCGACACGCCGATCACCGAATACGGCTTTGCCGGCATCGGCACCGGCGCCGCCATGGGCGGCCTGCGCCCCATCGTCGAGTTCATGACGTTCAACTTCGCCATGCAGGCGATTGACCACATCATCAACTCGGCGGCCAAGACCAACTACATGTCGGGCGGCCAGATGCGTTGCCCGGTCGTGTTCCGTGGTCCCAACGGCGCCGCCAGCCGCGTGGGTGCGCAGCATTCGCAGAACTACGGCCCGTGGTACGCCAACGTCCCCGGCCTGATCGTGATCGCGCCTTACGACGCTTCGGACGCCAAGGGCCTGCTCAAGGCCGCCATCCGCAGCGAAGATCCGGTCGTGTTCCTTGAGAACGAGCTGATCTATGGCCGCAGCTTCGAGCTGCCCGAGCTGGACGACCACGTCCTGCCCATCGGCAAGGCTCGCGTGATGCGCGAAGGCAAGGACGTGACGATCGTCAGCTACTCGATCGGCGTGGGCCTGGCCCTCGAAGCCGCCGAGACGCTGGCCGCCGAAGGCATCGATGCCGAGGTGATCGATCTGCGCACGCTGCGCCCGCTCGACAAGGAGACGGTGCTGGCTTCGCTCAAGAAGACCAACCGCATCGTGGTGGCCGAAGAAGGCTGGCCGACCTGCTCGATCGCCTCGGAAATCGCGGCCATCGCGATGGAAGACGGCTTCGACGATCTGGACGCTCCGGTGGTCCGCGTCTGCAACGAGGACGTGCCGCTGCCTTACGCGAACAACCTCGAAAAGGCCGCGCTGATCGATGCCTCGCGCATCGTGGCTGGCGTGAAGAAGGTCACCTATCGCTGATCTTCGCCTTCGGGTGTGAACAAGAGGGGCGCTCCGGTCTGACCGGGGCGCCCTTTTTCATGGGGCTGTCCTTGCCCTCGATCTGCTGTATGGGCGCGGGCATGAGCGATATATCCCAGCTTGATACGCAGCTTGAGACACTGCCGCCGCCATGGCGTCTGGCGCTTGCCTATGCCCCGCGCGAGGCGCGTGAGGCTTGGCTCTCCTTCCTGGCGCTGGATGTGCGTCTGGCGGGCGTGGTGCGCGCCGCTCGCGAGCCGATGCTGGGCCAGATGAAGCTGGCCTGGTGGCGCGACCGCCTCAACGCCGACCCCGCGACATGGCCCAAGGGCGAGCCTCTGCTGGCGATGCTGAAAAGCTGGGGCGAGCATGCCAGGGGTCTCGTCCCGCTGGTAGATGGCTGGGAAGTGCTGCTGGACGAATGGGACGGCGGCGCGGCGCTGGAGAGTTTGACGCAAGGCCGGGTTGCGGGCGTGGAGGCTCTGGCGCGCGTTCTGGGTGTAAGCCATGACCGCATCGCCCCCATGACCCGCTGCTGGGCCGCGATGGATCTGGCCAGCCATCTGGGCGATCCCGCCGAACGTGAGGCCGCCATGGCCAAGGTTACGGCGCTAGACTGGCGGGCAGGGCGTCTGCCCAAGGCGATGCGTCCGCTGACCGTGCTGCATGGTCTGGCGTGGCGCGAGAGCAAGGGCGGTGATGCGGCGTCTCCGATGGCGCTGCTTTCTGCCATGCGGCTTGGCATTTTCGGTATGTAAGCTAGGCTGGCCTCTCTGGTTGAAGAGGGGCTGGGATGAACCGGATCGCTTTGGGGGCGGTGTCTGCGCTGTTGCTGGCGGGCGCGGGCTTTTTCTGGTGGCAAGGCCGCGCCGAGGTCGAGCGCGGCGCGCCGCCGCCCGATCTCTCCGGAAGCCATGCCGAAGCGCCTCTGGAACTGCCCAGCGCCGATTCGCATGGTCGCGGGCCGGGGCTGCCCGATCTGAAGACCAAGAAGCGCCCCAAGCAATCACCCGAGGAGCGGCGTTTCAACCGTTTCGACCGCAACCGCGATGGCAAGATCACCCGCGTCGAGATGCTCTCCACCCGCGTAAAGGCTTTCCAGAAGTTGGACACCAACCACGACAATCTGCTGACCTTCGAGGAATGGGCGGTGAAGACCTCGGAGCGGTTCAAGGCGGTGGATCGCGATGGGGACGGGATTGTTACCCGCGATGAGTTGAACGCGTTTTATGCCGCGCAGGAGGCGGCCAAGGCGCAGCGGGCTCAGGCCAAGGCGATGCAGTGTTCTTGCAGCAGTGCGCCTTCGGCGGAGGAAGAAGATTAAGAGAGAAACTTGAGGGCGTTACGCCCTCAAACTCCCATAACGTCTCCCGACGAAAGGGCAGTGGCGCCCGATCCTGGCGCGTGACCTCTCCGCCCCGCAGGGAAGGAAAGCCTGCGGCGCCGCGACCTTGCTCCATGGCCGAACCCGAAGCGCAACGAAGACATTTATGGGAGCGCGAGGGGGTAACCCCCTCGCATTTCTTCTTTTCTTAAACCCCGGACCCCGGCAACCAAGAAGCCAGATCCTCCTTGGCCCGCTCCGTATAAGCCACCTTGCGCTCAGGCTTCTTGCGCTTACGGCCCTCGGCATTCTTGGGATCGACGGGCGGGAACAGGCCGAAGTTGATGTTCATCGGCTGATAGGTTTCGGCCTCGGCGTCGCCGGTGATATGGGCCAGCAGTGCGCCCAGAGCGGTCGTCGCGGGCGGGCTGACAAACTCACGACCGGCCAGTTCGCAGGCGGTCATGATGCCCACCAGCATGCCGACGCTGGCGCTCTCCACATAGCCCTCGCAGCCGGTGATCTGACCGGCAAAGCGGATATGCGGCGCGGACTTCAAACGCATCTGGCGGTCCAGCAGCGTGGGCGAGTTCAGGAAGGTGTTGCGATGCAGCCCGCCGAAGCGCGCGAATTCGGCGTTTTCAAGGCCGGGGATCATGCGGAAGATGCGCTGCTGCTCGGCGTATTTCAGCTTGGTCTGGAAGCCGACGATGTTCCACAGCGTGCCCAGCACATTGTCCTGACGTAGTTGGACCACGGCATAGGGCCAGCGGCCGGTGCGGGGGTTGTCGAGCCCGACGGGCTTCATCGGGCCGAAGCGGAGCGTGTCCTCGCCGCGTTCGGCCATCACCTCGATGGGCATGCAGCCGTCGAAATAGGGGGTGTTGGCCTCCCATTCCTTGAAGACGGTCTTGTCGCCGGCCAGCAGCTCCTCGCGGAAGGCGAGGTACTGGTCCTTGTCCATCGGGCAGTTCACGTAATCCTTGCCGCCCTTGTCCCAGCGAGCGGCCATCCAGGCCACGTCCATATCGATGGACTCATGGTAGACGATGGGGGCGATGGCATCGAAGAAGGCGAGGGAGTCCGCGCCGGTTGCGCCGCCGATGCTGGTGGCAAGGGAGGCTGCGGTGAGGGGGCCGGTGGCGACGATCGTCAGACCTGCCTCAGGCAGCGTATCGATGCGTTCGCGCACCAAGGTCAGCGTGGGCTGGCTGGTCAGCGCTTCCTCGATCGCGTGGGAGAAGACCTCGCGGTCCACGGCCAGCGCGCTGCCGGCGGGGACGCGGGCCTTGTCGGCGGCGGCCATGATCAGCGAGTCGCATGCGCGCATCTCGTGATGCAGCAGGCCGACGGCGTTCGACGTGTCATCGTCGGAGCGCAGCGAGTTGGAGCAGACCAGTTCGGCCAGATTGTCGGTCTGATGGGCGGGGCTACGTTCGCCCGTTCCGCGCATTTCGGAGAGGCGCACCCGGATGCCGCGCTTGGCGAGCTGCCATGCCGCCTCGCTGCCCGCGAGGCCGCCGCCGATGATGTGAACGTCATAAGTCATGGCGGGGGCCTTTGCCCCAAGCCGGGGCTCAGGGCAAGTTTGTCGAGGGGAGGGCTGGCAGGTTCGGTTCGCCTTCAGCGGCCCATGTCAGGGGCCCGTGCGCCACCACGGCAGAAAGAGGCAGGTCGGCATAGATATGCGGGAAAAGGGCGCCGCCGCGCGCCTCTTCCCACTTCACCGCATCGCCCAGCGCCGTCAGATCGACAGCGGCCAGATAGAGATCATCCTGCCCGGCGAACCATTTGGCGAGCGTACCCGCTACCTGATCCTGCGCCGAGAGATGGATATACCCATCGGCCAGATCGACCGGCGCCCCGGCGAAGCTGCCCTTTTCAGACAGCTCCGCCCATTGGGGGCCGGTCAGGATCTTCCAGGCGATGGTCGGCAAGGTGCTCACGCTTCGGTTTCGCCTTCGGGGGCAGTCGAGGGTGCTTCACCCTCATCGCCCTCTTCTTCCTCGGCGAGGCGGACGGCGGAAACGACATGCTCCTGATCGGCCACGTTGAACAGGCGGACGCCCGCGCTGCCGCGACCGATGACGCGTAGGGTCGTCAGCGGCAGGCGGATCAGCTTGGCCTGATCGGTCACCATCATCAGCTGCTCGGCCTGAACGGTCGGGAAGCTGGCCACCACAAGGCCGTTGCGGGCGATGTTGTCGATGTTGGTGATGCCCTGACCACCGCGACCGGTGCGGCGATACTCATAGGCCGAGGACATCTTGCCATAGCCATTGGCGCAGACGGTCAGGATGAACTGCTCGTGCTCGGCCAGATAGGCGTAGCGCTCGGCGTCCAGCGTGGGTTCGCCTTCCTTCTCGCCCTTCCACGGGGCGAAGCGCAGGTAATCCTCGCGCTCTTCCGGCGTGGCGTTGCTGCCCTTCAGCACCGAGAGCGAGATCACTTCGTCCTCGCCCTTCAGCGTCATGCCGCGCACGCCGGTCGAGGTGCGTGAGGTGAATTCGCGCACTTCGTCAGCGGCAAAGCGGATCGCCTTGCCCTGACGTGAGGCCAGCAGCACATCGTCACCCGCGTCGAGCAGGGCCACACCGATCAGGCGATCCTCGTCCTCCTCATCGAACTTCATGGCGAATTTGCCGTTCGAGGGGATGTTGGCGAAGGCATCCATGCTGTTGCGGCGCACATTGCCCTTGGCGGTGGCGAAGACGACCGAGAGGTCACCCCAAGCGGCCTCATCCTCGGGCAGGGGCAGCACGGTCTGGATCGTTTCGCCCTGATCCAGCGCGGGCAGCAGGTTGACGATCGGGCGACCGCGCGTGGCCGGGCCACCCTCGGGCAGGCGATAGACCTTCAGGCGGTACACCTTGCCGGCGGTCGAGAAGAACAGCACCGGATTGTGCGTGGTGGTGACGAACATTGTCGCCACGGCATCCTCATCCTTGGTGGCCATGCCCGCACGGCCCTTGCCGCCACGCGCCTGCGCGCGGAAGGTGCTGAGCGGCGTGCGCTTGATGTAGCCATCCATGGTGACCGTCACGACCATCTCGTCGCGCTCGATCAGGTCTTCATCGTCGATGCTGTCGCCAGCGGGGACGATTTCCGAGACACGCGGCGTGGCGAATTGCGCCTTCACCGCTTCCAGCTCGGTGCGCATCACGCCGTACAGCTTCACGCGATCGGCCAGGATCGAGAGATACTCGCTGATCGCCTTGGCCAGACCTTCCAGCTCGTCGCCGATCTCGTCGCGGCCCAGAGCGGTCAGGCGGTGCAGGCGCAGGTCCAGAATGGCCTTCACCTGCACTTCGGACATGCGATAGGTCGGCGCCGACAGCTCGTCCGCGCCTTCCTCGATGGCTTCGACCAGACGGATGTAGGGCGCGATCTCGCCCATCGGCCATTCGCGGGCCAGCAGGGCAGCGCGGGCAGCGGCCGGATTGGGCGCGCCGCGGATGATCTTGACCACCTCGTCCAGATTGGTGACGGCGATCACCAGACCCAGCAAGATATGCGCCCGGTCACGCGCCTTGTTCAGCTCGAACTTGGTGCGGCGGGTGATGACCTCTTCACGGAAGCTGATGAAGCTGGTGATGATGTCCTTCAGGCCCAGCACTTCCGGACGACCGCCACGGATCGCCAGCATGTTGGCCGGGAAGGACGACTGCGCCGGCGTGTTGCGCCAGATCTGGTTGAGCACCACTTCGGGCGTGGCATCGCGCTTCAGGTCCACGACCACGCGCACGCCTTCGCGGTTCGATTCGTCGCGGATGTCGCTGATGCCCTCGATCCGCTTGTCCTTGGCGGCCTCGGCGATCTTTTCGACCAGGCCGCTCTTGCCGACCTGATAGGGGATGGAGGTCAGCACGATCGAGCGGCGATCGTTGCGGCCCGTCTCGATCACATGGCGGCAGCGCATGATGATCGATCCGCGCCCGGTGTTGTAGGCGTTGCGCGCCCCGCCCATGCCCAGAATGAGCGGCGCGGTGGGGAAATCGGGGCCGGGGACGATCTGGATCAGCTCATCGGTGGTGATCGCCGGATTGTCCATCGTGGCGAAACAGGCGTCGATCACCTCGCCCAGATTGTGCGGCGGAATGTTGGTGGCCATGCCCACGGCAATGCCGCCCGCGCCATTGACCAGCAGGTTGGGGAAGCGGGCCGGAACCACCGAAGGCTCCTGACGGCTGCCGTCATAGTTGTCGACGAAATCGACAGTGTCCTTGTCGAGATCATCGAGCAGGCTGTTGGCCACGCGGGCCAGACGCGCTTCGGTGTAACGCATCGAGGCCGGCGGATCGGGGTCCATCGAGCCGAAGTTGCCCTGACCGTCGATCAGCGGCAGGCGCATCGACCACGGCTGGGTCATGCGCGCCAGCGCGTCATAGATCGCCGCGTCGCCATGGGGGTGATAGTTACCCATCACGTCGCCGACGATCTTGGCCGATTTACGGTAAGGCCGCCCAGCGACCATGCCGCCTTCCTGCGCCGCGAAAAGGATGCGGCGATGCACGGGCTTCAACCCGTCGCGCACATCGGGGAGGGCGCGCGCCACGATCACGCTCATCGCGTAGTCGAGGTAGCTGGTCTTCATCTCGTCGACGATGTCGACGCGGGTGAATTCGCCCATGGGGCTCGCGGGGTCGGTCAGGGAGGTTTCGTCGCTCACGCGGGATATGTCGCTTTGTTTGCAGAAAGGTCGATGGTCCGCTCTAGGGCAGGATGCGGGCCATGGCCAGCACTGGTGGTGCCCAGCCCCCTGCTAAGTGACGTTTTTCCACAAGGGTGTGGGGCTCATAGGCCCATATGCTCCACCCATGCGGCGGGGTGATGGCGCTGTGCGATGGGGCGGGTTCAAATGGGGTTCAGTCGTCATGGTCGACATATTCCCCGGTTGCCAATCTGGCGAATCCCTTGCACTAAAACGGAACAGGCAAGGTCTCTGAAGCTTTGCATCAAGGATTTCGCCGTTACCAAATTCTGCCTGGCCGCGCAGGGTGCGCAAGCCGGGGGCATAACAGGAGTTGAATGCATGAACCGGACCAGCTCGCGCCAGCGCGGACCGCTCCTCGCGCGTGTCGCCATGGCCGCTGCCCTGTCGCTGGGCGTGGTGTCCTCGCTCGGCGTTTCCTCGCCCGCCTTCGCGGCGGACAAGAACAAGGGCGCCAGCAGCAGCGCACCGAAGTATTCGCCCGGCTTCCTGGCCGTGGCCAGCCCGCTGCAGACCGCTGTGAACAAGGCCAAGGACAATCCTGCTTCGGTGCCCGATCTGGTCAAGCAGGTCGATCCGCTGATCGCCGCCGCCACCTCGCCCGATGACAAGTTCGGCGCCGGTGGTCTGGTCGTGGCGATCGGTCTGGCCGCCAAGGACACCGCCCTGCAGCGCAAGGGCATCCTGCTTGAGCTGGACAGCGGCAAGGCCCCTGCCGACATGATCGGTAAGCTGAACGTCTATGCCGCCCAGTTCGCCTATGACGCCAAGGATTACGCCGATGTGCGCGCCCGCGTCGCCGCGGCTCAGGCCGCCGGTTACAAGGATGTGCAGCTGGAGATCCTGGCCGCCGACACCTATTTCCAGGAAAAGAACATCCCGCAGGGTCTGGCTGCTCTGAAGACCGTGATCGAGCATGCCCGCGCCAGCGGCGTGAAGGTGGATGAGGCCTGGTATCGCCGTGGTCTGGGCGGTTCGGAAGACACCACCAACCCTGAATATGGCACTTTCTTTGCCGCCGGTCTGGCTCAGGACTATGGCACGCCCGCCAATTGGGCGCTGGCCGCCGCCGTGGTGCGTGACACGCACAAGTATGGCCTGCCCGAGACGCTGGATATCCTGCGCCTGCAGTCGCGTCTGGACGCGCTGCAGACCGAGCGTGACTATCTCGACTACATCGAGGCCGCTGACCCCATCCGCAACCCTGCCGAGGTCAAGGCCGCTGCCGACAAGGGCATTGCCGCTGGCAAGCTGAAGGCGGCGACGCCTTTCGTGGCTGACGCGGTGCGCATCGCCTCGGGCCGTATGGCCGCGGACAAGGCGGCTCTGCCCGAGCTGGAGAAGAGCGCGCGCGGCGCCAACGCCAAGACCACGCTGATCGCGGGCACGGGCGATGCCTATCTCGGCTTCTCGGAGCCGGCCAAGGCTGCCGAAATCTACAAGCTGGCGCTGGCCCGGCCCGATGTCGACAAGGCGCTGGTCAACACGCGTCTGGGCATCGCCCTGTATGACGCTGGGGATTATGCCGGTGCCAAGGCTGCCTTCACCGCCGTGGAAGGGCCGCGCACGGGCGTGGCTCAGCTGTGGCTGGTGCAGGTCGCCAACAAGGCCGGCGGCAAGTAAGGGTTGGAGTGAGAGGTTCCTGCCGGGCGCATGCCGTTGGAGGCATGGCCCGGCGCCTCTCGCACTGGCTTTAAAGCCGATGAATCAACAAAGCCCCGTTCCGGATGAATGTCCGGGGCGGGGCTTTGTTTTTGGGCACCGGGTGGGCGTGACAAGGGCATGATCAGCCCCTTGGCGGTGCCTTAGGCGTCCTGCCGAGTGCGATCTTTCCAAGATACGAAACGTCAGCCAACATCAGCGGCTTTGAAAATCGGCCTGCAGGAGAAGGACGCAGAAAAGCTTTCGCAATTCTGCGTCATCGCTTCCCCATGTGCCGATCGAAGCGTCAGTAGCGACCGTAACCCGTGACCAGCAGGGCCGGATGCAGCACCGGCTTGCGCTCCGAATCGACCAGCAGTCTGAAACCGGTCCCCCACGACCAGCAGACCAGCGTTACAGCCAGCACGCGGCACAGGCCGACGATGTTTTCTGAAACAAGCGCTTGCAAGACCATGACAGCCTTCCTTTCCCCAGCTTGCGCGTGCTGTCTTTGTGACAGCTCCGGCAAACTCTCCCGAATGGATACGTATGAAATGCCTTGTCTGTTCCCTTGTCAATCGATTCTCTTTCCGCATGTGAGCGCGGTTTGAAGCGGTTTGCGGCGATGCCTGAGGGGTGGTGATCGGTTCGACAAAAAATCCGCTTTGGCTCAACCGCTTGAAGTCTTGTTGCGTTGCGGAATGTTCTATTCGAACATTCAATATTCTGTGGCTCGAATTGTGTCATAAAACTGCCGAATGTCGGCGGTTATCGCCTGTCGATCGGGCTTGATATCCAAGCTCTCCAATCTGAATATGGATCGATTCGAGCCGGGAGTGGAAATTCATGAGCGCATCAAGTGCCCCGCCAGCCACCTTCCGCCTGAAAGAGGATTGGTGGGCCATCCTGATCGGGCTGGGGCTGGTGATCGCGGCCACCCTGCTTTTCGTGAATGGCGGTACTTTGCGCTGGCTGGCTGTGCTGCCGCCGCGCTGGAAGGAATTCGCTCAGGTCACCGCCGATCTGGGCGCGAACTGGCAGCGCTATCTGGCGCAGTTCCTGTTCTGGCTGGTGAGCTTTTCCATCGCCTTGCGGGCTTTGGGTTACAGGCTGGTCGAGGTGATCCCGGCCTTTGTCGCGCTCTATCTGGCCGCCTATGCGATTTTCGTTGTCGGCCAATGGGATCGCGCGGTGGTCTACAATCTGGAGCCGCCGCTGGTGGCGCTGTTCGCCGGGCTGGTGATCGCCAACACGGTGGGCCTGCCTCAGCGTCTGGCAGCGGGCTTTCGCGGTGAGCTTTACGTCAAGACCGGCATCATCCTGCTGGGCGCGACGGTGCCTTTCACGCTGATCGCTCTGGCCGGGCCGGTGGCGATCCTGCAGGCCTCGATCGTTTCCATCGTCACCTTTCTGGTGATCTACTGGGTGGCGGTGAAGCTGGGCCTTGATCGCCGCTTTGCCGCCACTTTGGGGGTGGGCGGCGCGGTCTGCGGCGTTTCGGCGGCGATTGCCGTGGCGGGCGCGGTGGGCGCGAAAAAGGAGGATGCCTCGGTCACCATTTCCTCGGTGGTGGTCTGGGCCATCGTGATGATCTTCGTGCTGCCGCTGGCCGGGCGAGCGCTGGGCCTGCCGACAGGTGTGGCCGGGGCGTGGATTGGCACGTCGGAGTTCGCCGATGCGGCGGGGATCGCAGCGGCTCAGGCCTATGGCGGCTATGCGGGCAAGGTGGCGGGCATCGCGGGCACATCCGAGCAGGCCTTGCAGGCCTTCACGCTGATGAAGGTGGTGGGCCGCGATGTGTGGATCGGCATCTGGGCGGTGGTGCTGGCGGTGATCTCGGTGACGCGCTGGGAGGGGGAGGCCAACGGCAGCGCGCCGGATCTGCGCGAAATCTGGCGCCGCTTTCCCAAATTCGTGCTGGGCTTTCTGGCGGCTTCGGTGATCGTCTCGCTGGTGACGGCGCAGGATACGCTGGCCGATTACAACAAGGTGGCGGTGGTCAAGCTGATCGCGCCGCTCAAGGATCTGCGCAGCTGGGCCTTTATCTTCTGCTTTTTCAGCATCGGTCTGACGACGCGCTTCAAGGATCTGGCGAGGGCCGGGCGCAAGCCGTTTACGGCTCTCACCGCTGGTGTGGTGGTGAATGTGGCGCTGGGCTTTGTGCTCTCGGTGCTGGTGTTCGGCAGCTATTGGGCGCGGCTGGGGCAGTGAGCTGGCTTTCCCTTTTGCGAAGGGCGCCTGAGCCAGCCGCTTGCCAGACCTGCCAGCATTTCGCGACAGATGCGCTGCTGGCCGAAGCCGCTTTGCCGGGCATGGCCAGCCTGTCCTCCGCGCATGCCTCGGTACGGGCTGGGGACGGGCTTTGCCTGCTGCATGACCGGCTGATCAACGGGCAGGGAGGCTGCGCCGGCTTTAGACCTGCATAAACGAAAACGGAGGGATGGCAGTGCCACCCCTCCGCTCTTTGGTCAGTCGAACCGGGGCATGGGTCCCAGCGCATCAGTCAACGAATGCGCGTTCGATCACATAGCTGCCCATCTTGGCGTTCGAGCCTTCCTCGAAGCCCTGCTCATCGAGCATCTTGGCGAAATCGCGGATCATCTCGGTGCTGCCGCAGAGCATCACGCGGTCATTCTCGGGATCCAGCTTGGCCGGGCCGGTCAGCGGTGCGGCAAACAGGCTGCCATCGTCGATCATCGTGTTGATGCGGCCGGTGTTGCGGAAGGGCTCGCGCGTCACGGTCGGCACATAGTGGAACTGCAGCAGCGCCTGATCGGCCACCAGCGGATCGTCGGCCAGCTGGGCGGTCAGCTCGTCATGATAGGCCAGATCGCTGACGCGGCGCACCGAGTGAACCAGCACGATCTGCGAGAAGCGGTCATAGACCTCGGGGTCGCGCACCAGGCTCAGGAAGGGCGCCAGGCCCGTGCCGGTGGAGAAGAGGAACAGGCGCTTGCCGGGTAGCAACGCGTCGAACACCAGGGTGCCGGTGGGCTTGCGCGAGAGATAGACCTGATCGCCCTCGCGGATGTTCTGCAGGCGCGAGGTTAGCGGGCCGTCCTGCACCTTGATCGAGAGGAACTCCAGCTCCTCGGCATAGGCCGGGCTGGCGATCGAATAGGCGCGCATCAGCGGGCGCGGGCCATTGTCGAGCCCGACCATCACGAACTCACCCGAGCGGAAGCGCAGCGAGGCGGGACGCTCAATGCCGAAGCTGAAGAGGTGCTCGTTCCAGTGGCGGACCCAGCGCACGGTGGCGGTGTGGAAATTGGGCAGATCTTCAAGAAGGCGCGGCTGCTGGACCTGGACATTCATGGTACGACAATTCCGTTCAGTCGAATCGGGTAGAAACATGGGTAGCGGCGATGTGCGCGGCGGTAACGGAGACTGATTGCATCAGCCGCGCCATGGCCGGTTCCTCGACCAGGGTTGCCGCGAGCTGTTGCAGCCGGTAACCATCGCCGTCCGCCGCGCTCTGAAACAGAGCGAGCAGCCGCGCTTCATCGTCCCTTACGGCCAGACAGCCCGGTTTTGCAAGTTGCAGCTGTTGCAACCCATCGCCATTGAGGGTGAAGAGCGCCATGCCGAAATCCTCGGCGATGCTTTCCAGCCCGACTGTGGCGAAATTGCGTGCGGTTGTCCGGCAGGGGCAGCGCCCGGCTTGCACCGAACTGACCCATTCGCGAATTTCCCTTAGCAGAAAGAGGGATGCGGCGTCCAGTTCATCGAGTTTGCGATCGAGGAATTGGTACATAAAGCCTCCGGCGCCTGTGGGAAGGGCCGTGCTGACGGCCATCCCGACTGCCTAAAGGGGATTTATTTGCGAGTCAATCGCATTAGCAAAATCGTTTTCCTGAGGGTCCGGCAAGACATTCTATCCCAGTTTTTGCGTCAACAGAGCGGGATAGCGCCGCGCGACATCCAGAATCAGCTCGCCAAACAGGCTGTTGGCCCAGGCAAACCACGAGCGGGTGTACTGCCTGGGATCATCCTTGTTGAAGGCCTCATGCATGAAGCCCGTGCCGGCATGGGTGGCGCGCAGGCTGCGCAGCAGGCCGAGGATTTCGGCGGGACTGTCGCTGGAGAGGGCGCGGATGATCAGAGACATCGGCCAGATCATGCCCAGACCGGCATGCGGCCCGCCGATCCCGGATGCGGCCTTGCCCTTGAAGAAATAGGGATCGCGCGTGGACCAACACAGGGCCTGCGTGCGGCGGAACAGCGCATCGTTACGCGGGGTGCAGCCCAGATAGGCCAGCGAGGCGAGGCCCGGCACATTGGCATCATCCATAAAGAAGCCATTGCCGAAGCCATCGACCTCATAGGCCCAGACCGGCGAGCCGTTGGGCCCCGCCATCCGCCCGTAACGCAAGAGCGCCCGGTCCAGCTGCGCGGCCAGTGCCGAGGCATCGCGGGCCAGCGCCATATCGCCGCGCGCTTCGGCAGCCACCTTGGCCAGCCCTTTGAGAGCGCTGGCGGCAAAGAGGTTGGACGGGATCAGAAAGGGAAAGGTGCAGGCGTCATCAGACGGGCGGAACATCGAATGGATCAGTCCCACCTTGCGGCTCGCCGCGCCATAGCCGCCGAGCATCAGCGTTTCGGTGGCGCTGCCGTTGGCGCGCTGGAAGCTGTAGGGGCCATTGTCATGCAGCCGCTGCTGCTCGCGCATGGTGCGCAGAACGGCGCGGGCGCCATCGGCCCAGAGTTTGTCGAAGGGGCGCTTGTCCTGCGTGGCCTGCCAATAGCCGCTCGCCAGACGCAAGGTCCAGCACAGCGAATCCAGCTCCCATTTGCGCTCGGCGACGCCCGGTTTCATGTCGGTACGGTCACCTTGCGCCCATGAGAGATTGGTGCGCGCCGATGGGTCCTGCATAAAGGCATTGGCGTAAGGATCGATCAGCAGGCAGCGGGCCTGACGGGCGATCAACCCGTTGAACAGCATCTGAAGCTGCTGATCGCCCTTGGCCAAAGGCAGATAGGGCCAGACCTGAGCGCTGCTGTCCCGCAGCCACAGGCAGGGGATGTCTCCGGTGATGACAAAGGCATCGGGCTTGCCGTCCACCGTGCCCATGCGCACCGTGGTGTCGAGCGTATTGGGATAGCAATTGGCAAACATCCACGCGAGTTCAGGATCGGCAATCTGCGCCGAAACCTGCTTGATGCGCTCCTCGACAGCCGGGCTGGTGAACTTGCGGTCCCCGGGTGCGGGGCGGCGCGAGTTGAGGTCGGTGGTGTGCCCCGGCCCGGGCGGAACCGGAATGGGGGTGGCAGGGCCGGTCGGCGTGGGCAGGGGAGCAGGCTGGCCCGCCAGCGCCCGGCCGGACGTCAGCGCTCCGGCCAGCAAGGTGGCGCTGGAGGTCAGGAAAGAACGGCGCTGGGTGTTCATTGAGCGTGTGTGCCTTGTGTCATGTGCATAAGAGATAGGGGAAGTTAAGAAAGATGCGAGGGGGAAGCCTTTGTTGGCCACGCCCTCGCGCTTCCATACCACCTTCTGAGGAAGCAACCGTGGCTCCCGATTGTTGCGCCCGGCTGCCCAAGGCTAAAGCGCCGCAGGCAGCCATTCTTTGAACGCGAGGTTGTGCTGGCAAATCCCGCCTGCGACGCAGCGACATGGCTCCAGGGCCGAACCCGATACGCAACGCAGACAAGAAAGGGAGCGCGAGGGTGATGACCCTCGCTTTTGCTTTTCCCTTATTTTTCTGGAGGTTCTGCTCACCTCTGGTCGCGCTGAAACCACGCCATGACGAATTTCCTGAAAATTGCCTCCGCTCAAACGTCTGAGTGTTGAATGGCTAATGCGAGGCGATCTCATTCATGATATGCCGCGCGGGCCGGGCCCTGATGGAACCTCTGAGATGATCTTTTGCATTGCCATGGCTGGATATGCGCTGGCCCCTTCCATGCGGCGGGCGGGCTGAAACTGATGCGGTCAACCCAACTGGCGCGCTGGAAGGCGGTGCACACCTGGTCCAGCCTGATCTGCACCCTCTTTCTGCTGATCATCTGCGTGACGGGCCTGCCGCTGATCTTCTCCGAGGAGATCGATGGCTGGCTCGAACCCAGGCATTATGCCGCTCTGCCTGCTGATGCGCCGCATGCCTCGCTCGATGGGCTGAAGGCGCGGGCGCTGGCGGCCTATCCGGGGCAGGTCGTCACCTCGATCTTTGTCGATGATGACGAGCCGCAGGTCTATGTCTGGATCGCGCCAAGCTTCGCGGCGGTGGAGGCCAATCCCAAAGTCGCGCATTTTATGCGCTTCGATGCGCGCAGTGGAGAGATGCTGGAGCGTTCCGGCGCGCTTGGGGCGCGGCCGGCCAGCTTTATGACCATCATGCTGCGGCTGCATAGGGATCTGTTCGCGGGCCTGCCGGGTGAACTCTTCATGGGCGTGATGGGCGCGCTGTTTGTGGCGGCGGTGGTCTCCGGCATCGTGCTGTACGGGCCGTTTACCCGCAAGCTGGACTTCGGCGCGGTGCGGACCGAGCGTGCGCGCCGCACCCGCTGGCTCGATCTGCACAATCTGTTGGGCGTGGTCACTCTGGCCTGGGCCGGCGTTGTGGGCGCGACGGGCGTGATGAACGAACTCTCCACCCCGCTGTTCGCCCTGTGGCGCGGCACGGAGGTGGCGACGATGCTGGCCCCCTGGAAGGACAAGCCGCCGCTGCAGGCGCGCGAGATCTCATCGCCTCAGGCTGCCTTCGATACGGCGGTGCATGCGCTGCCCGGCATGGTGGTGACCAGCATCACCTTCCCGGGCGATCGCAACGGCACGCCTTTCCATTACGTGCTCTGGGCGAAGGGCAGGTCGCATCTCACCGCCCAGCTGTTCAACCCGGTGCTGGTGGACGCGCGCACGGGCATGCTGACGGCGGTGGTGAAGATGCCCTGGTATCTGCGTGCGCTGGAACTCTCACGCCCGCTGCATTTCGGCAATTATGGCGGAATGCCGCTGAAGATCCTCTGGGCGCTGCTCGATCTGGTGACCATCGTGGTGCTGGGCAGCGGGCTCTATCTCTGGCTGGCCCGGCGCCGTCGTGACCGCGTGGCCGCGCCCCGGTTTACCCTCTCAACCCCCGCTCTGGAGCCTGCTGAATGAGCCGCCGCACATCCGCTTTCGCCCGCCAATGGAGCTGGCCGATCGCTCTGGCCGTGCTGACCTGCTTCGGCCTGCTCTCCGCGCTGATCGGCGAGGGCGGCCTGTGGTGGGGCCTCTCATGGATCGCGCTGGCCATGCCCTTGCTGGTGATCCTGCGCTATTGGCCGCTGCGACGGTTGCTGATGCGAAAGACACGCTGATGACGTCTTCCCCCGGATTGCGCCTTGTCGATGATCTGCTGACCGCCGAGCGAGAGCCCCCGCGTGCTGCCCGCGCAGACGCCGCGCCGGACATTTTCTACACCCCCGCGCCGCGCCGGGACTACCGCGCCGCAGACAGCCGGTTGAAAAGCCTTGGCGCCACAGTCTCGATCTATGGCGTGGTCGCGGCTGTGCTGCTGCTTTCGATCTCGGTGTCTTTTGTGAAGCCCGTGCCGCCTCAGGCGCTGACGGTGATGAACACGCAAGCCGCCGCCTCGCCGCCCGAAACGCCGCCCAAGGAAAAGGATGCGCCCAAGCCGGTCGAGAAGAAGGAGGTCATCCAGCAGCCGGTCAAGACCGAGCCTCTGCCGCCGATGAAGGTGTCGATCTCGCCGATCGTCGCGCCGGTGCCGGTGATCGTGCCCAAGCAGGCCGAGCCCGCCCCCAGGGAGCCCGAAACCGCCGCCCCCAAGACGGCTCCTGCGCCGCCAGCGCCCCGTATCGCCAGCAATGGGCCGGACACATGGGAAGGCCGCGTGCTGATGCAGCTCAGCAAAAAGCGCCACTATCCCATGGGCGCCATGGCCCGGCATGAGCAGGGCGTGCCCTATATCCGCTTCGTAATGGACCGGCAGGGCAAGGTGTTGTCGGTCAGTCTGGAGCGCTCCAGCGGGGTTTCCGAACTGGACCGGGAGGCACTGAGCCTGCCCAAACGCGCTCAGCCGCTGCCCAAGCCTCCTGAAGACAGGCCGGGCGAAACCCTCGAACTGGTCGTGCCGGTCGAGTTCTTTATCCGCTGAACACCGGCGACTCGGATGATCCGGCAAGATGCCGCGCGCGGTAGGCTGTGCTGCATTCTTACGTCTGGATGCGCTGAAGGGTAACGTTTTTTCAAAACGGAGAAATTTTCGCAACAACCTGCTGCGCGATTGCTGTTAGGCTCGGCCCCGGAGACGGATGACAAAACCGTATAAAGGGAGAACCCGGATGACCGCGCCCCGTGACAGCAAGACCCATATCGGCAGCCATCAGCTGCACCCTGAAACGCAGATGCTCAATTACGGCTATGATCCGGCGCTTTCGGAAGGGGCGGTCAAGCCGCCGGTGTTTCTCACCTCCACCTTCGTGTTCCCGACCGCCGAGGATGGGCGCGACTTCTTCGACTATGCATCCGGCCGCAAGGAGCCGCCTCCCGGTCAGGGCCGGGGGCTGGTCTATTCGCGCTTCAACCACCCCAATGCCGAGATCGTCGAGGACCGCCTCGCCATCCATGAGGGCGCGGAGGCGGCGGTGGTCTTTTCCTCGGGCATGGCGGCGATCACCACGGCGCTGCTGGCTTTTGTGCGCCCGGGCGATGTGATCCTGCATTCGCAGCCGCTCTATGGCGGCACGGAGACCTTGCTGGCCAAGACCTTCGCCAATTTCGGCATCAAGGCCGTGGGTTTCGCCGATGGGCTGAGCGAAGAAGCGGTGAGAGCCGCTGCTCAGCAGGCTGCCGCTCTGGGGCGGGTGTCGATGGTGCTGGTGGAAACCCCGGCCAACCCCACCAACAGCCTTGTCGATATCGCGATGATCCGCCGGGTCTGTGATGAGCTGGAAAAGCAGCAGGGCAGCCGCGCCTTGCTGGCGGTGGACAACACCTTGCTGGGGCCGGTGTTCCAGCATCCGTTGCGGCATGGGGCCGATATCTCGCTCTATTCGCTCACCAAATATGTCGGCGGCCATTCGGATCTGGTGGCAGGGGCCGCCTTGGGCTCGACGAAGGTGATCGGTGAGATCCGCATGCTGCGCGGTGCTTTCGGCACGCATCTCGATCCGCATAGCTGCTGGATGCTCAGCCGCTCGCTGGAAACCTTGGGTCTGCGCATGGAGCGGGCCAACACCAATGCCACTGCCGTCGCCGCCTTCCTGAGGGACCATCCCAAGGTCGAGCGTGTGGCGTATCCGGCCTTCTTCCCGGAAGGTTCGGCCGCGCAGCGAGTTTACGCGGCGCAATGCAGCGGGGCAGGTTCGACCTTCTCCTTCGACATCGCGGGCGGGCTGGAGGCGGCGTTCCGCTTCCTCAACGCCTTGCAGATCTTCAAGCTGGCGGTCAGCCTTGGCGGCACGGAAAGTCTGGCCAGCCATCCGGCCACCAACACCCATTCCGGCGTGCCGGTGGAGGTGCGTGAGCGGATGGGCGTGCTGGCCTCCACCGTGCGCCTCTCGATCGGCATCGAGCATCCCGACGATATCATCGCCGATCTGGCTCAGGCGCTGGAAGCAGCCTAGCCCAGATGAACGTGAAGCACCCGCCGTATCTCCTCGGGCGCCGAGAGATGCGGCAGGTGCCCGCGCGCCGCGATCCACACCAGTCGGCTGTCCTTGATCGCGCGGTTGAGATAATGCGCCACCGCATCGGGCACCACAATATCGCCATGTGAGTGGATCAGCACGGTGGGCACCTTCAGTCTGCCCAGTTTCGAGCGCACATCCGAGAGAAAGATGGTGCGCGCGATCTGCACCGTCACATCGGGGCGCATCGCCAGCAGGCCTGCCGTGAAATCGCGCACCGCTTCAGGCATGTCCTCGGCCACGGCCAGCGGGGCGAAGCCTTCCACCCAGCCCTGGTAATGCGCAGCCATGCGTGAGAGCAGGGCGTCGATGTCCTCGGGCTCCATGCCGCCGACATAGTCATTGTCGTTGATGTAATGCGGCGAGGCGTTGAGGAAGACCAGCTGCTCGAAGAGCTGCGGCGCGCGGATCGCGGCCAGCGCGCCGATCATCCCCGAAACCGAATGGCCGATGTAGCGGCAGCGGGTGATCCCCACCTCGGCGAAGAGGGCCAGCAGATCGTCGGCAAAGCGGTCGAGCGTGTCATAGGCCTTGGGATCGAAATCATCGGGCAACAGCGGCCCGGCGCCGGGCAGGTCGAAGAGCACGGCGCGATAGCGTTCGGGCAGGCCCTCCAGCATCGGGTTCCAGATGCTCTGGTCGGTGCCTAATCCGTGGGAGAAGACCAGCAGATCGGGCCCTTCGCCCACCACCCGCAGGCGATGCCGCTGCGCCAGCGGGCCATCGAGCTGCAATTCACTGGATTGGGGGACGGGGCGGGAGCCAGTCAATCGACGCAAGATGCTCATAGTCTTGTCAATTCCCCTGCTGTGGTGGCCGGCAAAACCTGTCGCTTCAACTAAGGCCAAGGGATGTCAAAAAGATGAATTTTCCCTTGCCGCCGGGCCTTGCTGCGACCGGTGGAAGGCATGGCGCGCTGATCGCCTTCCGATGGACTGGTGATGTACAAGTTCTCTGGCTGGGTGTGAACACGAAGCAATCAAGCTTATGAAATTGAAGTATAATGCTTGAACGGTTCCGGCCTGTTCAAGTCATTGGGGCATGGTCTGGGCGAATTTGGCGGCTAGGATAAAGGCCAGAAACCAGACAAGCGCGACCGGGTGAGGGGCACTCTCAAACAAGCGGTCGGCGACTGGGCCAGAGGGGGAGTGAGACCATGTCGATCAAGGGGCATATCAAGGGTTCTGGCATGATCTGGGGGGCATCGGTTCTTGCCGTTGTTTCGGTGCTGACTGTGCCGGGGGCAGCAATGGCGCAAGATACGCCGCAGGCCGATGCCGCAAAGCCCGAAGCGCCCCCGGTCGCCGCGCCTTCGGCAGGCCTGCCCGCCAACGCCAACACCGCCCCCGCCGATACCGAGCAGCAGAACCGCGAGATCGTCGTGACGGGCACCGCCATTCGCGGCGTGGCGCCGGTGGGGTCGGCCACGGTCAACATCGGGCGGGAGAACATCGTGCAGTCCGGCGTGCGCGATGCCGGATCGTTGATTTCCAACATGCCGCAGGGGTCTTCGCAGGGCACAACCCTGGCCAACACCGGCGGGCGCTCGGGCGGCGTCAATCTGCGCGGGCTGGGCAACAACGCCACGCTGCTGCTGTTCGATGGGCATCGCACCGTCACGCAGGGCGTGCAGAATTTGATTCCCGATCCCAACACCATCCCCTTCGGTGCGATCGAGCGTGTGGAGGTCGTCACCGATGGCGCCTCGGCAGTCTATGGGTCGGATGCGGTGGCCGGCGTGGTCAATTACATCTTCCGCCGCCCCTTCAATGGCGCGGAGCTGACCTATCACTACACCCATACCATCTATGACGAGCAGGCTGTCGATGGCGTGTTCGGGCGCAAATGGGATGGTGGCGGCATTGTGGTGGCGGCCAGCTACAAGGGCAACACGCCGGTCATTCAGGGCACGATCCCGCAGCTGCGCGCTGATCTGAGCCAATATGGCGGGCTCGACAGCCGCTTGCAGGGCACGACTTTCAACTCGGTGGGGGCCAATGGCGCGCTGATCGTGGGCAACACGGTCTATGGCCTGCCTGCCAACCTCAATGGCCGCACGCCGACCACGGCGGAGGTGCTGGCGCTGAAGGGCAATCCGCAGCTGACGGATCTGTCCGATTACACCGATTACTACACGGCCCGAGCGCAATACAGCGTGGTGGTGCGCGCCCAGCAGGACTTCGGCACATACGGCGATCTGACGCTGACCGGCATGTTCAACCGCCGCACCAATGATGCCATCGGCTCGGGCGATGGCGCCTTTCAGAGCATCGCCGTCGCCATTCCCACCACCAGCCCTTACTATGTGGCGGGGCTGGGCACCGGCAGTGAATCGGTGGTCTACAATTTCCGCCTGAACAATCCGGGCCGCGCTTTGGACCGCCATGATTTCGAGAACACGCGCAATATGCTCTTCGACTATCATCTCGGCCTTGTGGGTGATCTGCGCTTTACCGCTTCGGGCGGGATGGGCACCTCTACGGGCTGCGCGGTCTGTCAGCCCCAGCCCAACACCATCCTGACCAGCACCATCGGCGGGGCCAGCACCGCCTCGCTGTTCAACCCCTATCAGCAGGGCGCGCAGGCGGGGGCCAATGGCATCTTCGGCGTGTTCATCCAGAACAGCCACAATGAGATGTATGACTTCCTGCCCAAGATCGACGGCAGCCTGTTCCGCCTGCCCGGCGGCAAGGTGCGCATCGCCATCGGCGGTGAATGGACGCGCACCTATTATCAGCAGGAATCCGATTATACGCTCAACCCCACCACCACGCTGACGACCTTCCGCTACACTTCCACACACCGCAACGTCTATTCGCTGTTCGGTGAGGCCTATGTGCCGATCTTCGGGCCGGACAATGCGATCCCCGGCTTCAAGCGGCTCGATCTGTCAGGCGCGGTGCGTTACGACAAATATTCCGACTTCGGCTCGACCTTGAACCCCAAGTTCGGCCTGACCTGGAAGCCGATCGACGATCTGCAGCTGCGCGGCTCCTACGGCACATCCTTCCGCGCGCCCACTTTGGCGGAATCGAGCTTCAATGTGGTGGGCGCGGCCAACCGCACCTTCATCGCCAACAATTTGAACGATCCGACCATCCCGGTGAGCAATGCATCGAATGGCACCTCGCTGGTGCTGGTCTCCACCTTCCGCTTCACGCCTCTGAAGCCTGAGCGGGCCAATGTCTTCTCGCTGGGGGCGGACTATGCGCCGCATTATGTGCCGGGGCTGAAATTCGGCGTCACCTTCTACAGCGTGAACTATCGTGACCGCATCTCGACGCTGCCCAATTCCTCGGTGGCACTGTCCAGCGCGGCCAATTACGCGCTGTATAAAAGCTTCTTCACCGTGGCGCCCCAGCCTGCGGGTTGCGTCAACGGGTCGGTCAACGGCAATCCGGGCACGCCGCAATATGCCACCTACAATCCGGCCTATCTGCCCTATCTGAACGCGCCGGGCAGCTACCCTCCGACCACGGCGAATGACTGCCAGCTGGTGGGCATCCTCAACGCCGCCACGCTGAACCTTGGCCGGGTGGAGCAGAGCGGGCTCGATTTCACGCTGAACTACCGGCATGATCTCAACTTCGCGATTGTGAGCGTGGATGGGGCTTTCACCGACATCCTAAAATTGAAGCGCAATCTGCTGCCCGGCGCGCCGATGTATGACGCGCTCGACACCATCGGCGAGCAGGTGAGCAAGCGTGGCCGCTTCTCGCTGGGGCTGGAAAAGGGGGCCTTCAACGGCAACATCGCGGCCAATTACATCGGCGGCTATCTCAACAATCAGACTCCCACGGTGAATGGCGTGAAGCTGCCCAACCAGCAGGTGCCTTCGTGGACGACCTTCGATCTCAACCTCAGCTTCACGCCGAAGGTCGATGGCACCAGCATGTTCGCGGGCACCCGCCTGACGCTGAGCGCGCGCAACTTTACCGACAAGGCGCCGCCCATCGTGCTCAACAGCCTGAACACGCAGAACGGGCTGCCCACGGCGGTGGATTTGAACACCCACAACATTCTGGGCCGCATTTTTACGGTTGAGGTTTCGAAGAAATTCTGATCTTTCAAAGGTCCAACCTGCCTGGGGCCGGGCGGCACTGTTCGCCCGGCCTCTCTTTACCGGCCGGAAGGTTTGAACAGAAACACCACATAGCCGCGAAACCTGGGGTGATGCTTCAGCGCAGGCGGCGCCTGCCATGCCCCATGCTCCACCAGCGCGACGCGGAAGGGGATGGGAAAATGCTCCATCCGGCGGAAATAGGTTTCATAGCCCGGAATGGTGCTGCGGCCCTGATAGGTCTGGACGACCACCTCATCCACCGTCCCCGCCAGCGAGGTCAGCGTCTGCGGATCGCCATGCGCGCTCCAGTCCATCAGCCCGGTGACGGAGAGGCGGTATGCCTTGGGCAGGCGATGGCGCAGATCGCTGAGGAACGCAGCATAGCCGGAGATGCCCTTTGTCGCCGCATCGAAATCCACCTGCAGGCCGACAACCCCGTTGCCTGCCTTCCGCCATGTTTCCAGATCAGCGAAGATGGCATCGCGCGTCGCCTCGTTCCAGTCGAGCCGGTCGGCGCGCACCACCAGCCAGACTGCCTGATCGGGCAGATGCGGCGTGCCCATACGCAGCCTTTCCATACGCGCCGCGCCGCCGCGCCGCACCTCGCCATCGAGCAGATAGAGCGTGCGCGGGTGAAGGGTCTCGGCAGGGCGCACCCCCGGCCAGAGATAGAAGGCATCATAGGCGGAAGCTTCGACCGGGGGCCCATCCGCGCTCTGCTGCTGCCTGCATCCCGGCAGCAGGCAGAGCGCCAGCAGCAGGGCGCCCGAAAACCGCTTCGGCATCACCAGTAATAGCGCAAGGATTTGGCCCATGTGCTGGCCGGATAGCGCTGTTTCAGCTCATTGTACCAGGCCTTGCGCTGCTCCTTGGGCACCTCGGGCGGCAGCGAGTCCGTCGCCAGCGAGGCACTGCAACCATTGTAGCCCGAGGGCGCATAGCACATCACTGCGCGATAGAGCGCATAGGCGCGCTCATCGGGCAGGGCCTTGGGATCGGCGATCACTGCGGCATAGATATCCCCGCGCGACAGCAGCCTGCCGGAGAAGCCCTCCGGCCCGCTGCCCAGTCCCGGATGTTTGGGATCGGGCCGGTACAGCGAGAAACCGTCAAAGCCGTTGAGGCGATAGAATTCACCCAGACACAGCTGCGCCTTGCGATCCACCGGGGAGCGGGCCAGCGCCGCAGCCGTCTGGCTCAGGGGCCCGCAGGCGATGCTGCCGTCCGACCATTTGCCCTTGCTGAACAGCCCGACGGGGATCGTCTCCTGCATCGAGAAATTCCAGAGATGATCCTCGGAGGAAGCATTGGCGGGCACCAGCGAGAGATCGCCGCCGAAATCGCCATAGGCGCCTTTGGCCAGATCCTTGTAGAGCAGGGTGAAGCGGGCGATATCGCGCTCATGCGCCGGGCGTGAGGCATCCCGGGCACTGCCGCGCAGGATCGCCGGAGTGGCCATGGTCTGCAGCAGGATTTCGCGCGTCATGCTGTCCGTGATGGGCGATCCCGGCGCGAAGACCTGCGCCAGCCTGCCGTCGCGCTGCCAGCGCAGCACCAGACCCATCTGCACCAGCGGCCGCTGGTAGAAGGGGCTCGCGCCGCTCAGCAGCTCCTGCCAGAAACCCGCCTCGTTGGGATCGCGGGCCTTGGCCAGCGCCATGCCGCGCAGCATCTGGCGGCTGAAGGCAATGGGTGTGAAGCTTTTCGCCCGCGCCGCATCGGGCAGGATGCTGAGGATCTCGCGCGGATTGTCGGTCGAGTAAAAGGCGTGGGTTGCTTCCAGCAGGCCGTAAAGATCGGGATGCTGGGCAAATTGCGCTTTTTGCGCCGCCAGTTGGGTGCCGGGCAAGCCGTCTTTGGTGCTTTGCGTGCCATCGCTGTCGCGGCGCATGCGCTTGAAATCGGCGACGGCCAGCAGCAGCGGGGCATTGTCCAGCTTGTCGAAAACGGCATCGGCATCCTGACGCTCGAACAGCTTGATGTCGATTTCCTCGGCGATGTCGGCGGCGGCTTCACTGTCGCCCGAGGTGGTGGCGAGCAGCTTTTCATAGCTCTGCACCAAGCCTGCATCATCACCGCTCAGCCATGCCACACGCCGCAGCAGTCCTGTGGCCGAGGCAGCATAGCGCCCTTGCGGCCAGGCCTTGAGATAGGCCGCGATGGCATCACGCGCCGCAGCCACGGCGGCGGTGTCGACCTTCTCCGTCCCGGCGAAATCGCCATATTTATCGACGGCGCCGGCGATAGCCGCGCGCAGGGCGATACGGATCGGCATATAGGCGGCGGTTTCGGCGATCCAGCGGCTTCTGGATCGCGTCAGCGGCGCAAAGCCTTGCCGGGCTCCGGCCCAGTTACCGGTGTAGAAGGCCTGAGAGGCTTTCAGATAGGCCAGATAATCGCGCCCCGCAGGGCTGGTGATGGCGGGGCCATCCCATGCAACATCGCCGCATCCCACCTTTGCGCGCCATTGGCCCAAAGCCTTGCGTTCGGCCTCGGGCACGCCCTTGTCGGCGGCCAGCGCCTCGTTGAAGGCCGGGACAGCTGTGGCGAAAGTCTCGCAGGAGGAGGCTGGCTGGGTGTCATCCGCAGGCTTGCCCTCGGGCGCGGGCCACAAGGCAGAGCGCAGGCCCCGCCATGACAGCCAGGTCTGCCCGAACTGCCGCTCATCGGAAGAGGTCGGGGCAGGGCCGCGCGGCGCGGTCTCGCTCAGGCTGCGCATCAGCCAGAGCATGTTGACGCGTGTATCATTGCCGGGGCTCAGCATGGCCTGACTGGCACAGTCGTAAGAGGCCAGATTGAACCGCCAGTCGGGATAGCAGGAGGAATCGGCGCAGGCCCAGACCACACCGCCGGCAAGACAACCGGCACCGGCCAGCGTGGCCGCGCCCAAAGCCAGCCGACGCTTGCGCTCCATCCGCGCCAACCTCTTGATCATCTGATCCTGCCCCAAGATATTTCCCGGCGAATTTCTGGCAGGTTTCTTATGAAAACAAAAGAGATCGGCGCGTGTTTTACTGTTGATCCTTTATCCCAGCCTTGCGCGCATCTGCTCTGTGTCCAGCGCCTTGTCCCATTTGGCGATGCCCATGGTCGCCGCCGCATTGGTGATGATGAAGGTGGGCGTAAAGCCCTGAGACATCAGGCGGTGAATGCCCAGCAGCAGCGCCACGCTGCCCACCGGAATGGTGTGATCCATCGAGATGGTCGCCGCCAGCACCACAAAGGCCGCGCCCGGAATGCCCGCCGCGCCCTTGGAGGTGACGGTCATCAGCAGCACCAGACCAAGCTGATGGGCAAAGCTGAGCGGCGTGTTCGTCGCCTGCGCCAGAAAGATCGTCGCCATGCCCAGATAGAGGCAGGCCCCGGTCAGGTTGAAGGAATAGCCCGCAGGCACGGTGAAGCCCGCCAGACCTTTCTCACAGCCAGCCTCGGTCAGCTTGGTGATGATGCGGGGCAGCACCGCTTCTGAAGAGGTGGTGGCGATGCTGATCAGCAGTTCGTCGCGGAACAGGCGCAGGAATTTGAAGGGGCTGAAGCCGCACCACAGGGCAATCGGCACGATGGCGCAGAGGATGAAGGCAAGGCAGGCCAGATAGAACTCGCCGATCAGCGTGCCCAGCGACGCCAGCGATGCCACGCCGAACTTGCCCACCGTAAAGGCGATCGCGCCGAAAGCGCCGACGGGCGCCACCCACATCACCATGCCCACGATGCGGAAGATCATTTGCAACCCGGCATCCAGCACATCGAGCAGCGGCTGGGCCCGCGCACCCATCCAGATCAGGGCAAAGCCGCTCAGCACCGCCAGAAACAGCACCTGAAGCACATTGCCTTCCACAAAGGCGCCGAAGAAGCTCTTGGGGATGATGTTGAGGATAAAGGCCATCGGCGTGATCTGTTCGGCGCGGTTGAGGTAATCGGCCAGATTGGTGCTGTGCAGGGCGGCAGGATCGACATTCATCCCCACGCCCGGCTGCAGGATGTTGGCCGCCAGCAGTGCGATCACGATGGCCAGCAAAGTCATCGCATAGAAGACCGCCAGCGTCTTGATCGCGATGCGCCCCACCCGCGACATATCGGCCATATTGGCGATGCCGCTCACGATGGTGCAGAAGATCAGCGGCGCGATCACCATGGAGATCAGCCGGATAAAGGCATCGCCCAGCGGCTGCATCAGCAAGCCCGTATGGGGCGCCTCCATGCCCAGCACCACGCCCAGCACCATGGCCAGCAGCACCCAGAGCCACAGCTGCTTCCAGATGCGGGGCCGCGCCGGGGCGGGATGCGCGCGGGCCGGGTCCATGGTGTGCGACAGAACAGTCATCCTCTACCCCTTCTTGTTGCGTGCCGCTTTGCGGTCAGGCCAGCAGATCTTCGGACACGCCCGCGAAGAGTTCATCCAGGCTCAGGCGGCGCGGGATGATCTTCTGCTCCAGCGCCAGATCGATCGCCGCCTCGATGCCCTTGCGGTTGGCCTCCAGCCCCACGGGAGGCAGCTTGGCGGTGACGCTTTCAGGCGCGGCTTCGCGCGATTCCTTCAGCATGCGGAAGATTTCGCGCTGCACCTCGGGGCTGGCCACATCCTTGTGCAGCACGAACATATGGTTGATCGGGATGTAACCCTCACGCGCGGCCCAGCGCGCGCCTTCCGCCATGGCATCGGGGATCAGCGTGGCGACGCGCTCATCCTTGGGCATTTCATTGCCCATCAGCGCGGCGGTGATCTCGCCGCTGAACATCATCTCTGCCAGATCGGCGCCGGCGGGCAGGCGGGTGCAATTGGCCGGATCGTCATATTCGGCCAGATGCGATGTGCCGATGGTCAGCCACTCCACCTTGCTCAAATCGACGCCATACTCGCGGCTCAGAATGCCGCGCACCCACAGGCCGGTGGTCTGGGCATAGGTGCGTACGCCCACCTTGCGGCCCTCGATATCCTTGGGGCTGAGCGGCCCCAGCTCGCGGTTGTAGCCGATGCAGTGATGCTGCGTGCGGCCCGAGACGGCGAAAGGCAGCAGCACATAGGGCTTGTCGTAGATCTTCGCCTGAAGAAAGGTGACGATGGCCAGCTCGCCCGCCTGATAGCGGTTGTTGCGGATCATGTCCTTGAAGCCGCTGGAGGCCGATTTGGGCCCCTGAAAATCCAGCGTGACGCGGGGGGAGGTGATCCGCCCCTCCTTCAGCGCCAGCGTCGAGGGATAATCGGCAAGGTTGGTGGGAAGGATGAGGGTCATGGCCGCTTAGTCCTTCAGTGCGGGATAGAGGGTCTGGGCGGTCCCGGCGAAGATCCAGTGCCGGTCCTCCTCCGACAGGGTGCCGAGCGCCTGTCTGGCGATCTCCAGATTGCCCGAAAGCGTCCCTTCAGAGGCCGGGAAGTTCGACCCCCAGGCCAGACGATGCGCGCCAAATTCCGCCACCAGACGCGGGAAGAGGGTTTCGGCGCTGGCCTCGCCCTTCAGATCGTCGATGAAGGTGCGGGGGGTCAGCTTGAAATGGATGTTCTCGAAAGGCGCGAGGCCGAAATGGGCCGAGGCCTTCTTGTAAGGCGCGCCATCGCTGAGATCCGGGCGCCCGAAATGGTCGATCAGGATCTTCACCTGAGGAAAGCGCCTGGCCAGCCCCGCCACCTGCGCCAGCCCGCCCGCATCGGTCTGCAGGCAGATCGAGAGGCCCAGCTCGCCCGCCAGCTCCCACGCCGGGAAGGAGCGCTTGTCATCGATCCAGCTGGGATCGAAAGCCGCGGTGGAGCCGCCGGTGAACAGGCGCAGGCCGGTGAGGCCGCGCTCTGTCCAGTAACGGATTTTTTGCGCGGCATCCTGCGCCAGAACATCGACCGAGCCGACCACGGTGAAGCGCCCCGGATGGGCCGCCGCCGCATCGCAGACATAGCTCATATCATAGCCATAGCAGGTGGAGGCCTGCACGATGGCGGCCTTGTCGACCCCGGCCTCATCCATGGCGGCGATCAGCTGCTCGATGGTGATCGGGCGGTCCTTCGACCAGCCCGACTGCTTGCCGAACAGCGGCGCCAGCGGATAGGTTTCCAGATCGGGCGAGACGATATGGGGATGAACGTCGATAAAGCGCGAGGTGGTCATGATGCTCTTTCGAAAAGGGCGAAGAAGGAGGGCGTGGCGGCCAAGTTGCGGGGCGCCTTCACCGATGTCTTTTGTCTAGGTTGGTTGGGCCGGTGGCGGGAAATTGGAAGTCGCCGCGCCAGCATAACTTCAGGCGCCGGGCCCGGCCTCGCGCGCATGGTCATGCAGACAGCGGGCGAAGGCGGCCTGCAGGCGGGTGGGCAGCCAGCCCCGCCGCGTGGTCACCGCAATGCGTGAGGGTGTTTCCAGCGGCCCGAACTCCAGCGCCACCAGACGGCCACCCAGCTGCTGCTCCAGAAACAGCTCCGAGCGGGTCATAATGGCCAGCGCATCGCTGCCGCCCAGCAGCGAGAGGATGGTGATGATCGAATGGGTTTCCACCCGCGCGGTGGGGCGGGTCTGGCCGGCGAAGAGCGTCTCGAAGGCCGCGCGGCGCACTGCGCCGGGGCGGGCCAGAACCCAGTCATATTGCGCCAGATCGGTGGTGCGGATCGCCGCGCGCGCGGCCAGCGGATGATCGCGCCTTGCCGCCAGCACAAAGGGGTCTTCGGCGATGACCTGTTCCAGCACATTGTCCGCCGGGGAGGGGTGATGCTGCAGCCCCACCGCGAAATCGATCGAGCCGCGTTTCAACCCGTCGAGCAGCACGTCGGAGGTGGCATTCATCACCGAGACCCGCGCCTGCGGATGCTGCGCGGTAAAGCGCTGCAGCACCGAATTGAGCAGATGATTGCCCGCCAGCATCATCGCGCCGATCAGAATGCGTCCGTTCTCGATGCCGAAACCGGCGTTGATCTCCTCGCGCGCGGATTCCAGCTCGCGCATCGCCAGGCGCAGCCTTGTGGCCAGTACCTTTCCCTGCATATTGGTGGTGATGCCATGGGCCTCGCGCTTGAAGAGGCGCATGTCCAGCTCGGCTTCCAGACTGCTGGCGGCCTTGCGCAGGGTGGTCTCGCGCTGGTCGAGCAGACGCGCGGCATCGGCCAGCGATCCGAATTCGTCGATCAGCAGCAGCGCGGTGGTCAGCGAGCGCGTCAGCCGGTGGACGATCCCGTTGGCTTGCGCACTGGTCCAGCCGCGATCCGCGCCGCATTCCAGCACCGCGCCGCGCATCTCTGAGAAATAGCGCCTGACGCGATTGTCGAGGATCAGCCCGGCATCGGTCAGCACCAGACCGGCGCGCTGGCGGATGAACAGCGGCGCGCCCAGCGCGGCCTCCAGCATGGCAATGGCTTGCGTAACGGCAGGCTGCGACCGGGCCAGGTCCGCCGCCCCGCGCGAAATGCTGCGCGATTGCGCCACCGCGGCAAAGGCGCGCAACTGCGACTGGCTGGGCAGATTGTCATAGAAGGCCTTGTTGGTGCCATCGAAGGTGAGCGAGGTCAGCACGCTGTCCACAAGCCTTATTCCTTGCCTGCGGGCGCGGGGATCACCGGCTCTTTTCGTAACCGGGGTTCATCCGCACCACCATATAGGTGACGTGGCCATCGAGCCGGGTGAAGCCATGCACCACGCCGGGCGGGATCATCACCACATCGCCCGCCTCCACATGATGCGCCGTGCCGCCTTCCACGCGTGAGCCCTTCAGGCTGGGGCCGATGCTGGCCGGATTGCTTGGCTTGCCATTCATCATCATCGGCTTGGGATCGACCAGCGTGCCACCCGTGGCAAAATCGCCGCCGCCTTCGAGGATGGTGTAGATCTCGGTGACCTTTTCGTGGATCACCGGGCCTTCGTCGGGGGTGTCGCGGCGCAGCACATCGAGGCTGACGCGGTCGTCGCCCGCGCGCACCGCGCCCACCACGCCCAGACCCTTGCCGTTGGCGCGCGCCGCCAGCGCCTTGGCGAAATCGCCCTTGGCGACAAACACCGCATCGCTTTGCGCGGGCAGAGGCGCGGCCTGCGCCAGAGCCATGCCGGGGGCCAGCATCAGCGCCAGAGCGGCGAGGGCAAGCTCGATCCTTCTCATCACGAATATCCCTTCAGAAATTGGGCTTGTTGGGGGAGCGGTCATAGGCATCCTTCAGCTGGGCCATCCACGGATACCATTCGCGCCAATGCGTCTTGAGGCCGTCGCCATCGATGCGTTTGAACTCGATGCGGTAGTAATGGATCGGCGCCTTGCCGGTGTTGTGCGTCACCTCGGGCCCTGTGGGAGCGGTGGCGGCGCAGCCCAGATGCTCGAAACCGGGCAGCGGCGCGCTGGCATGGCTGCCTCTGGTTTGGGGCAGCGGCGTTGCGCTGTCGAAGGCCAGCACGGCGGGGTAGGGGCTGGCGGGTGCGCGGCGGACCTCGCCGGGGCGGATCAGCACCTCGATCAGCCGGATATGATCGTCCTCGAAGAGTTGGCGCGTGCCGCTGCCCGGCCAGCGCTTCCGGAGATCCGCGCCATCACCGGGGAGGAATTCCAGCCGCAGGAAATGATGCGGATAGCTGTCGAGATTGCTTTCGTGATGCGGGTTCTGCGGGCTGGCCGCGCGGCAGAAGGGATAGGCCAGCCCATCGGGCGGCGGGGTGACCACGGCCTTCATGTTATGCGCCGGATCGAACATGGTGTTGGTGCTCTTGGGCACCGGCGCATCCACCGCGAAGACCGAAGGGAAGGGGTGGCCATGCATATTGCCCACCACGCCGGGGAAATAGGCCACCTCCACCAGCCGCACATGGCTGTCGATGTAGCGGACATGATGAACCTCGGGCGCGGCGACTGCGGCCTCGGTCTCATCGGCGAAGGGATAATGGGCGGGCCATTCGCCGGGGTTGAGCGTGTGGGGGCCCTGAACCGGCTGATAGCCGGGGGATTGCGCGGCAACAGGCGCAAGGAGGCCCGTTCCCGCAAGCGCTGCCGCTGCGAGGAGACATCTGTACTGACTGATCATGGTTCAGACCTTTGAGGAGGACCCTGAGAACCACATCCGCGCAAATTGCGGCCTGCGGTCGATGAACTGGTGTTTCAGCGCGCCCGCCACATGGCCCGCCAGCAGCGCCAGCAAGATCCAGGCGCCGATCTGATGGGCCGAGACGGCACTGTCATGCGCGGCCACCTTCTGCGGCAGCGGCAGGGCGTCGAGCAGGCCGATCTTGGGCAGCGGCATCAGCAGCCAGAGCGCCGCCCCGGCACCTTTGCGCGTGCTGGCCGAGCTGATCGCCCAGCCCGCCAGCGGCACGGCCAGCATCAGCACATAGAGCAAGCCATGCACGCCCTCGGCCAGCAGGCGCTCCAGACGGCTGAGATGCGCGTCAAGCGGGGGCGGCCTGTGGCTCAGCCGCCAGACGATGCGCAGCAGGCTGAGTGCCAGAACCGTCAGCCCCGAGGAGGCGTGAAGGCTGACCACCACATGCTTGGCCTCGCCCTTCAGCCCTTCCATGAAGAAGCCGGTGGCAAGGTTGAACAGGATGCAGGCCGCGATCCCCCAGTGCAGCAGCACGGCCACGCTGGTGTAACGCTGGTCGGTGGTCAGGCTCACGGTTTCTTTCCTTAGAAGTCCAGCGAGCGCCCGCTGGTTTCCGGTAGGAAAAACAGCGTGGAGACAAAGCTGATGGCGGTGAAGACAAAGGGATACCAAAGCCCGGCGAAGAGATCGCCCGTGCCCGTCACTATGGCGAAGACCGAAAAGGGCAGGAAGCCGCCGACCCAGCCCACGCCCACATGATAGGGCACGGACAGCGCGGTATAGCGGATGCGGGTGGGAAACAGTTCGACAGCGGCGGTGGAGAGCGGGCCGTAAAGCAGCGCCGCGCTGATCCCGAAGATCAGCATCAGGCCGAAAAGGGCGGGCTTGTTGACCTGCGCGGGATCGGCCTTGTCAGGATAACCCGCCCTGGCCAGCGCGCGCTTGGCCTGCTTCGCGAAATCGGCCTTGATCGTTGTGGCGGCAGGCGTGCTCAGCCCTTTCGCGCTGGGGGCAGGGATGGTGACCGCGCCCACTGCGATGCTGGCGAGCGATCCTTGCGGGGCCGGGCGCTGGCTGTAAGGCACGCCCTCATTGGCCAGAAAGCTCTTGGCGATGTTGCAGGAGCTGTTGAACTGCGCCTTGCCGATGGGGTCGAACTGGGTGTCGCAATCGGCGGGATCGGCGACCACCACCACCGGGGCTTCGGCCGAGGCGCGGGTCTGCGCCGGATTGCCCGCCGCCTGCATGCCATGGAAACCGGGGAAATAGGCCACCAGCGCGATCAGCATGCCGGCCAGCATCACCTTCTTGCGCCCGTACCGGTCCGAGAGATAGCCGGCCAGCACGAAGACGGGGGCGCTCAGCGCGACCACGCCCATCAACAGGGCGCCGGTCAGCTTCGGATCGAGCCGCAGTGACTTTTCCAGAAAGACCTGCACGTAGAAATAGGCGGTGTAGAAAACCGCGCCCTGCGCGCACATCATGCTGAAGAAGGCCAGCACGATCAGCCGCAGGTTCTTCGGATTGCCGAAGGTCTCGCGATAGACGGAGGGCGGCGGGCCATCACCCTCGCTCTCGATCTTGGCGAAAAGCGGGCTCTCGGTCATCTTCATGCGCATGAAGACCGAGATCGCCAGCAGCCCGACCGAGGCGAGGAAGCACAGACGCCAACCCCAGGCATCGAAGGCCACCGGGCCGAGCGCGGTACGCAGCCCCAGCACCACCAGCAGCGCCACCAGCAGACCGATCGGCGCCGAGGTCTGGACATAGGAGCCCAGATAGCCACGCCGGTTGGCGGGCGCATGCTCGGCCACGGAGATCGCCGCGCCGCCATAGACGCCGCCCAGCGCGGTGCCCTGAATGATCCGCATCAGGATGACCAGCGCCGAGGCCGTCAGCCCCAGTTGCTGGTAGGTGGGCAGCAGGCCGATGGCGAAGGTGGCGCCGCCCATCATCAGCACGGTGATGAGGAAAGCGCTCTTGCGGCCCAGCCGGTCGCCCAGACGGCCGAAGATCAGCGCGCCCAGCGGGCGAAAGGCAAATCCCGCGCCGAACAGCGCCAGCGCCGCAATATAGGCGGCGGTGGGCGCCAGCCCGGCAAAGAACTTGGCCGAAATGACCGGCGCCAGCGTGCCGAAAATATAGAAATCATACCATTCGAAGGCGCTGGCTGCCGCCGAAGCGCCCACCACCAGCCCCATATGCGCGGGGACCGGTTCGGATAGCGAGGAAGGTTGGGTCACGGTGAATCCCCGGAGGTTTGAGCGATACATCAACGCACCGGGTGTAACGTTAATTTCTGGACGCGCCAGTTCAGGACTTCCGCGACGAAAAGCTGGTTCTGCGTGGGGCAGGCGATTTCATGAATCCAGCCAAACTGCTTGAGCTGCTTGCCAGCGCCCCCCAGCCAGCCCAGCACATGGCCTTCCAGATCCAGCTTGTAGATCCGCCCGGGCCAGACATCGGCCACGAACAGCGCCTGCGGTCCTGCCTCTTTGGGCGTGATGCACAGGGCCCATGGCGCGCCGGGCAGAAAATAGCCGGGGCTGGCTGCCGTGGGCCGGTTGCCGATGGGCACCGGCGCATTGTCAGGGAAGGGCACCTGGATCCTGATGATGTTGAGCAGCTTGCCCTCGGTATCGAAGACCTGGATGCGCCGGTTGATGCGGTCGGCCACGAAGACGCGGTCCTGCCCGTCCACCGCAATGGAATGGACCTGATTGAACTGCCCCGGCTGTGCGCCATAGGAGCCCCAGCTCTTCAGCCACTGACCATCGGGCGCCACCTTGGCGACGCGGGAATTGATATAGCCGTCAGAGATATAGGTGTTGCCCCTGGAGTCCCACGCCATATCCGTCACCTGCCGGAAATAGCCGTCGATGGGGGGCAGGGGCGGATCGGGATGGTCGAGCGGATGGGCTTGTGGGGCGCTGGCCTCCACCTTGCGGCCGATCAACATCTTCACCTTGCCGGCAGGATCGAACTTCACCACCATGTCAGAGCCCTTGTCGGCGGCCCAGATGTTGCCCTGAGCATCGATCCGCACCGCATGGGCGAAGGACCAGGCATAGAGCCCCTTGCCGATCTCGCGCAGCAGCTTGCCCTGAGCGTCGAATTCCAGAAGCTGGGCGGCGGCGGCGCCATAGGCCGGGCCGCTGGTGTTGCCGCGCTGGAACACGAAGACATGGCCCGCCTTGTTGACCGCCACCCCCGCGATTTCGCCCATGTTGACGCCGGGCGGGGGCTTGAGGAAATCCTCCGCATCGAAGGCGATTTCCGGCACCTGGCTTTCGGAAGCGGCGGGCTGCGCCGCCACCGGCAGCGGGGCCAGCAGCAGGGCGGCCAGTGCCGGGATGATCTTCACTCTACCCATTCTTGTTCTCCGGCCTCTTGCCCGGGCCCATCCTAGCGGGCGCAGGGCCTGGCTCCCCATTCGTTCTTGCCGCGGCAGAATAGGAGTTTGTCAGCGGGCGCTTTCCGTCGGGCGCGGCAGCATCACAGAGATCATGACCAGATGCCCCTCGACCTTGCTGAACCAATGCGGCACGCCCTCGGGCACGATAAAGACATCGCCCGCCGCGACGGTCCGCGCCGTGCCGCCGGAGATCACCGCGCTGGTGGCTGTCTTGACGATGGTGCCTCCGGTGATCAGCGTGCCGCTGCCCTCCAGCGCCTGAAACAGCTCGGCCTGCTGGGGGTGGGCATTGGCGATGTTGGGGCCGACATGATATTCCAGCTTGGCCGTATAGGCCTCCAGTGCCAGCAGCGGCGTGCTGGATGTGCCGTGGCCCGGCTGGATGTTGGCCCGGGCTCTGGCCATGGCCGCCGCAATATCCGCCTTTGCAGCAAAGGGCAGGGCCACATTGTCTGCATGGGCGGCGGTGACCGGCAGGGACAAAGCCAGCCCTGCGCAGAGGATATGTCTGAGCATGATCACCCTCCTCACATCTTCAGCTTCACGCCCACGGTGAAATAGCGGCCCACCACATCGTCGGAGGCGGCAAAGCCGTTCCACTGGCCGGGCGTGCCGCTCGAACCGGTGAGGTTGCCCGGAGGCGGCGCGGCATCGAAGATGTTCTGGATGTTGATGTAGAATTCGGCCTGCGGGTTCACATCCACCGCCACATTGAGTGAGGTGGTGCCATAGGCGGGCATCGTGCCATTGCCCGGCGCGAAGGTGACCGTGGGATCGCCCGACATCTTCATCGCATTGCGCCAGCGCTCCAGAACATCGATGCGCAGCTTGTCGATGGGCATATAGCTGAGCATGCCGGTCAGCCGCCAGGATGGGCTGGCGGTCAGGCCGTTGGCGCCAAAGGCCACATCGCCCTGATCGATGGTGGGCACATTGGGCTGGATGTAGCGGATATGCGGCTGATAGGCCGCCAGCCCGCGCAGCGAGAGCGGGTGCCCGGCCACCCGGCCCTGATAATTGGCCTCCACATCCACGCCATAGGTCTGGATCTGCGCCAGATTGATCGGCACCTGAATGTAGTGATCCACCGCGCCCGCGCTGTTGCGGATGATCAGGCTGCAATAGAGCGCCACATTGGCCGTGTTGCAGGCCGATTGCGTCTGCGCCGCCGTGCCCTGCACCGTGGCGATGGCGTTGGAAATGTTGATGCGATAGTAATCCACCGCCAGGCTGAAGCCGCGCATGTAATGCGGCTTCCACACCACGCCGATCGTCTTGGTATGGCCGATTTCCGCCGTCAGATTGGGGTTGGAGAGATTGTATTGCGGCACGAAGCTGGAGGTGCCGGTCTTGATGTCGGTGTAATTGCTGTAGCTGGTGGTGGTCGGCGCGAAGAGGTCGAAGAGGGTGGGCGCGCGGATGTCGCGGCTGATCGTGCCGCGCAGGCGCAGATCGCTGTCGATCTCCCAGTTGAAGCCCGCCTTCCAGGTGGCATAGCCGCCCACCGTGTCATATTTGGTGTAGCGCGCGGCACCCGTCAGATCGAAGGCGCGGAAGAAACGCACATCCTTGAGCAGCGGCACGGTCGCTTCCACGGCGCCCTCCCAGACCGACATCGAGATATGCGGGCTGGGCGCAAAGGTGTTGAGCAGCAACTGCTGGCCGCCCCCGGTGGTGATGCAATTGTAGCGCAGATTGGTGCAGTCGGCGGTCTGGCTGGGGGTGCCGTTGCTGGTCGAGATGAAGGTCTGGCGCCGCCATTCGCCTGACAGCGCCACCTGCGCCGCGCCCGCCCATGTCGAGAAGGGCGATTTGCTGATGCTGGCCGTCACATCGTCCTGCCGCGTGGTGGCGACCGAGCGGGTGGTGTCGAAAATATAGCTCACCGCCGCCGGGCTGGCCGCGCTGGGTCCGAAGACGTTCAGGGGAACGCAATTGGCATAGGCCGCTGCCGTTGCCGCCTGCGTCGAGGCATAGCAGACCGGCGTGCCATTGGGCCCCACCACCGCATCGAGCGCGGCGGAGAGTTTCTGATAGTTGAGGTTGTTCTGAAGCGTGGTCGTCAGGCGGCTGTCGCCATGGGTGTAGTCCACATTCCATGCCGCGCCCGCCAGCGTGCCCTTGAAGCCGCCCGCGAACATCAGCTGGCGGGAATCCGCCTCCTGCGTCAGCCGCGCGTTCTGGTTGAACATCTGGTTGTAGGTGAAGGTGGCCGTGGGGATCTGCGCGGTATAGGCCGCGGGCAGAAAGGCGTTGTTGCGGTTGAGCGTGATCCCTGAAAGCAGCACATCATTGCCGTAGAAGCCATTGGTCTTGAAGGTGCCGCTGGCCAGCACATAGGCCGAGATGCTGTCGCTCAGATCGGTGTCGAAGCGGGCATAGACCTGATGCATCTTGAGCGATGCTTTCAGCGAGTCATCGTAATAGCCGCCTGCGCCCCCGCTCTGGGTGGTGGAGCCGGTGTAGGTCGTGCCGTTGACGAAGGGCGAGAGCACGCCATTGCTGGCAAAATACTGCCCATTCAGCGCGCAGCCCGTGCCGCAGGTGATCCGCCCGCCAAAGGGCTGGGCCGACAGCGTGGAATTGGGGATCTGGTAATAGGGGATCGTGGAGCCATTGCCGCCGATCGTCGTGCGGTTCAGCCAGTCGCGGCTGGAGCGGCGGTCGATGCCGCCGTCATAGCGATATTCATAGCTGACCTCGAAGTGGCTGCTGTCGCCCAGCTTCTTGCCCCAGGCCAGCCCCACATCGGCGGTGGGATCGTCATGACGGCTGGAAATGCCGCCGCTGGCCTGCGCCTTGAAGCCGGTGAAGGTGGTGTCGGTGATGAAGTTCACCACGCCGCTGACCGCATCCGAACCATAGACCGCCGAAACGCCGCCCGTCACCAGATCGACGCGCTTGATCAGCAATTGCGGGATGACATCGGCATCCACGATGTTGGTGAAGGAGGTGGGCGGCACGCGCTTGCCATCCATCAGCACCAGCGTGCGGTTGGCGCCCACATTGCGCAGGTTCATCTGCGCCGCTGAGCCATTGCCGCCGCCGGTGGTGCCGGTCGCCGTGGGGTTGGAGCTGAGCCCGCGCGAACCGGAAAAGACCGGCATCACCTGGATGGAATCGGTCAGGCTGGTGGGGCGGACATTGCTCAGCGCATCGGTGGTGACCACGGTGACGGGCGTGGGGCTGTCATTGCCGTTCTTGACCGTGCGCGAACCGGTGACGATGATGTCCTTATCGCCGGGAGAATTCGTGGCGGCAGGCGCAGATACGCTTTCGACTGCCGGAGCCGCGGGCGCACTATCCTGAGCGAAGACGGGCGCCGCCATGGCGCCCAGACTTGCACTTGTCAAAAGCGCAGCCGAAATCCTGCAATAATGCCTCATGGTGATCCTCCCGAATGCTGACTATATCTGTCGTTTCAGCCAGATATGCCGTGGGAGTGCCTGAGGTATAATTGGAACTTCTCGCCCAGCATTGATTCCGGTGCGAAGCGGTCGCCGGGGGCAGGAGGTATCGCGAAACCCGCGTCAGGTGACTGCAAGCGGATCGAGCACAAAGGCGCTGCGTTCCGCCACATCGCCAATGCGCGAGAGATAGTCCTGGAAATGCGGCGTGGCGCGATGGGCGGTCACCGCCGCCTGATCGACATAGAGTTCATCCAGCACAAAACGCGCGGGATCGGCCTGATCCTGCCACAGATCGTAACGCAGATTGCCTGCCTCGGCCCGGCTGGGGGTGAGCATGCCATCCAGCAGGGCTTTGAGGGCCTGAACCTGTCCCGGCAAAGCGGTCAGCACGGCAACGATCTTGACGGGGTGAGGCATGAAGCTGCTTCCTGAAGGCGGAGGTGGAAAGCAGCTTCTGCCTTTTGCAGAGGGCGTGGTCCAGCCTGTCCTTCAGGCCGTTGCTGCGGCCAGCGCGCGCTGGCGCTTGGCCACCGCCAGCGTGCAGAGCACAAACGCCGCCCCGGTCAGCGCCGTGGACAGCGGCAGGCCGATGTTGAGCAGATCGTTTTCGGCCACCCAGTCGCCCATCGATGTGCCTGCGGTGCGGGCCACGGCCACCACCACCCAATAGAGCATGAAGCGCAGCGGACCGCTGACCTGCCAGATGGCCACCAGCAGCACCAGCACGGCGCCCAGCCCCAGCGAGGCCAGCCCCTGGCCCACGGCATGCGAGCAGTAATCGCCCAGCACCGTGCCGAAGATGCCCGCCATCAGCATGGCGATCCAATAGGCCACGCCGGTGCTGGGCAAGGTGGTGTCATCCCCCTGAGCGCTCTTGCCCTTCAGCGACAGCGCCCCGAAGACTGCGATGATCGCGGCCAGACCAAGGCACACCAGCAGCTCGGGCCAGCGGATATGGTGGCGTTCATAATCGGCGATGTTGGTGGCGCCGGTGCGGATGATCACGATCACCAGCCAGTAATAGAGCAGGCGCGGTGCGGCATCGCGCTTCTCGGCCACAAAGACCACAGCGGCCAGCGCGGCCAGCACGGCGACGCCCGCCACAATGCCCAGCTTCAGCTCATGGGCATAGAGGTCGCCCATATTGGTGCCAAACAGGCTGGCCATGGTGATCGTCAGCCAATAGCGCAGGGATACGCGCGGCATATGCAAGGCGTTCATGAGGGTTCTCCGGAAGGGGGATTGTTTGTCGATTGGCCCAGCGCCAGCAGCAGCGGCAGCAGGCCCAGCACCAGCGGCGCGCCAATGGCGAGCCCGGCGATGATGGCGGTGGCGAGCGGCGCCTGAAGCCCGGCCCCCCGGCTGAGCCCCAGCGCCAGCGGCAGCAGGGTGAGGATGGCGATCAGCGCCGACATCACGATGGGCCGCAGCCGCGCCTGCCCCGCCGCCAGCAGATCGGCTTTGGTGAGGGCGCGGCCTTCAGGCAGTTCGGCCAGCAGGAAGATGGCCAGCTCGGTCATCATGCCCGCCACCATGGTCAGGCCCATCATTGCCGAGATGTCGAGCTGGGTGCCCGTCAGCCACAGGCCCATAAAGACCGCGCCGGTGGAGAGCAGCACCGTGGCCAGCACCGCCAGCGTGTAGCTCCAGCGCTCGAACATCAGCGTCAGCAGCAGGGCGCAGAGCAGCAGGGCCGCCACAAAGACCGTCGCCAGATCGTGGAAGGACTGCTGCTGCTGCGCATAAAGCCCGCCGTAATCGACGCGCACCCCGGCAGGCAGATGCAGCCCGGCGACGGTGGAACGCACCTCGCTCATCGCCGAGCCCAGATCCTTGCCCTCCAGCCGCGCCGTGACGGCGATAAAGGGCGCAAGGTTCTCACGCGTGATCTGCCGCTGCCCGGCCAGAATGCCGACCTGAGCGATGCTGCCCAAGGTGATCACCCGCCCATCGGCAGAGCGCAAACTCAGCCGCGCCAGAGCATCGGCCCGCCCGCGCAGATCCTGAGGCAGGCGCGCGCGCACATCGATCACCTGCTCATTGACCAGCAGATGGGTGGCGATCGTGCCATCGACCGCGCCGCCCAATTGCTGGGCCACCGCATCGGGCGTCAGCCCGGCCATGGCGGCCTTGCCGGGATCGACGCGGATATCGATGGCGTCACCCGCCACGCGCAGCCCGTCGACCACCTCGACCACGCCGTCGATCTTGCCGATGGCCTGCGCCACCTGCTTGGCCGATCCGGCCAGCTCCTCGGCATTGTCGCCATAGAGCTTGACCTCGATGGGCTGGGGCACGGCGGTGAGGTCGCCGATCAGATCCTCCATCAGCTGCGCGGTTTCGATCTCCAGACCGGGCACCTGCGTCTGAATTTTGCCGCGGATTTCGGCCATCACCTCATCGATGGGGCGGCGGCTGCCGCTTTTGAGGCGCACAAAGAAATCGCCCTCATCGGCCTCGCTCAGACCGCCGCCCAATTGCGCGCCGGTGCGGCGGGAATAGCTGGCGACTTCCGGCGTCTGGCGGATGATCGTCTCGACCTCGCGCAGCAGATGATCGGTGTCGGACAGGGCAACGCCGGGATGCGCCTTGTAGTCGATGATAAAGCCGCCCTCATCCATGGCGGGCATAAAGCCGCTGGGCAGATGCGCCCAGGCCAGTGCGCCCCCTGCCACCAGCAGCGCGGCCACCAGACCGGCCACCAGAGCAGGCCGTCCCATGGCTTTCGTGCCAAGGCGCAGATAGCCGCGCCCCAGAGCATCGGTCATGCGACCTGCGCGGTCGGCGGCGTGGGCGTCCTTGAGCGTCAGCCAGCGGTCGGCCAGCAGCGGCAGGGCATAGCGCGCATAGATCAGCGAGACGCCCAGCGAGGCCACCATGGTGACGGCCAGCGCCTGAAAGAAGCCGCCGGTGACGCCCGAAATAAAGCCCAGCGGAAGGAAGACCACCACCGTCGCCATGGTGGAGCCCAGCAGGGGGCGCCCCATTTCGCGCGCGGCTTCCAGCATGGAGGGGCGTTGCGCTTCGCCCTCGGCTTCCTGCAGGCGGCGCATCAGATGCTCCAGCATCACCACCGCGTCATCGACCACAAGGCCGACGGCGGCGGCCATGCCGCCCAGCGTCATCATGTTGAAGCTCATGCCAAGGCACAGCAGCGCCAGACAGCTGGCGGCCAGCACGGCGGGCAGCAGCAGCGCCGTCATCACCATCAGCCGCCATGAGCGCAGGAAGAGGAACAGCACCACGCCCGCCAGCACCGCGCCCAACAGGATCGCGTCGCGCACGGCATTGGCGGCGCCGGTCACCAGTTCAGACTGGTCGTAGAAGGTGGAGACCTGCACATCGGCAGGCAGACCGGCGGCCTTCATCCGCTCTTCCACCTGCTGCACCAGCTTGACGGCATCGGCATTGGGCGTCTGGCGGATGTTCACCAGCACGGCCTGCGTGCCATTTGCCGTCACGCGGGTCCAAACGGGCGCAGGGGCGCGGCGGATGGTGGCGATCTGGCCCAAGGTGACCACGCCCGAGGCGGCTTTCACCGGAATGGCGGCCAGTTCGGCCTCGCTGGAAATCTTGTTGTCGACCAGCGCCAGATAGAGGCGATGGCGGTCCTCGATCCGCCCGGCGGCGGCCACGGTGTTGGCAGCGGTAACGGCGCTGGCCACATCGCTCATCGTCAGGCCCAGCGCGGTGAGGCGCGCGGGATCGGGTTCGACCTCGACTTCAGGCGCGGCGCCGCCCAGCACATCCACACCGGCCACGCCGGGCACGGAGGCCAGCAGGGGACGCAAACGCAAGGTGGCCAGCTGCGCCAGCGACACCCCATCCATCTTGCGCGAGGTGAGCGAGAGACCCATCACCGGGAAGATCGTCGGGTCCGAGCGGCGCACGCGGAAGCGGGTGCCGGCGGGCAGATCGGGCTGGATCGTGGCCAGCGCGCCTTGGGTGGCCAGCAGCGCGGCGGGCATATCCTGCCCCCAGCCAAAGCCCAGCGCGATCTCGGCGCCGCCCCGGCTGGTGGTGGAGCGCAATGTGGTGACGCCGGGGATCTCGCGCAGCGCCACTTCGGCGGGGCGGGTGGTGTCGGCGGCCATTTGCGCGGCATCGCGCTCGCCCGCGTCGATGGAGATGACGATGCGCGGATAGTCGATATGCGGGAACAGCGCGACGGGCAGCTTCAGCGCCGCCGCAAGGCCTGCCAGCGTGACCAGCATCGCCGCCAGCCAGATGGAGCGGCGATGGATTTCCATCCAGCTACTCACTGCTCGCGCACCTTCATGCCATCATCGAGGCCCGAGGCGCCTTCGATCACCAGCCGGTCGCCCGGTGCGATGCCTTTGATGATCTGGATGGTCTCGCCCGAGGAATTGCCCGGCAGCACATCCTGCCGATGCGCCAGCCCGCCGCGCACCACGAAGACATAGCTCTTGCCGCCATCGTCCAGCAGCGCAGCATAGGGGATGCTGACGCCCTGCGCGGCATGCCCAAGCCCCAGCGCGGCCGTGATGGCCTGACCGGACACCAGCGCAAGGCCCGCAGGCACGCGGGCATAGAGCGAGACCTGATGGGTGGCCGGATCGGGCTGGCTGTCCACACCGCTGACGGTCAGATTAGCCTTGGGATCGGCAAGGCTGAGCGTCTGGCCCGGATGGATCTGGCGGGCCAGCGCGGGATCGACACCGAAACGCGCCTGAAGATCATGCCCGGTCGCCACGCTGGCCAGCAGGGCACCAGCGGCAAGCTGGTCGCCCGCGCGGGCGGTGAGTTTTTGCACCACGCCTGCATGCGGCGCGCGCAGCGTCAGACCGCTCGTGCCCATGCCGAAACGCGCCAGTGCGGCTTGGGCAGCCTGCGCGGCGGCACGCGCGGTTTCCACATCGGCATCGCTGGCCAATCCCTGAGCGCGTAGCCTTTGCGCGCGCTGGTACGCCGCGCTGCTGGCGGCGGCATCGCTGGAGGCCTTGGCCAGATCGCCCGCGCTGGCCCGGCTGGGCTTGAGCGTCACAATGGCCTGACCTGCCGCAACCTGCGTGCCGTTGGGGGCGAGAATGCGCTCCACCACCGCCTCGGCGGGGGTGACCAGCGAAAACTCGCCGCCCGGGCTGGGTTCCACCGTGCCATAGATCGGGGTCTGGGCGCCGATGCTGCCCATGCCCGCCACGGCGGTACGAACGGTGGCGGTGGGGTCTTCCTTCTTGGCGCCTGCCTCGTCATCGGCGGCGGCGCCTCCGCAGGCGGCCAGCAGGGCCAGCGGGATCAGGGCGAAAATCTGTTTCATGCTTGCCATTCCCGGCTAATTCCGCCCGACAGCAGTTCGAGGGCGATGGTCTGTTCGGCGATCTGTTGGTCGATCTGTGCCAGCGACATTTGCCGGTCGCGCAGGGTCTGAAGGGCCGTCAGCGCGGTGGCGCGGGCCAGATCGCCATGGCTGGCGGCAATTTCCGAGCTTTGCGCGAAAGAGGCGATGGCGGGCATGCGGGCCAGCAGATCGGCCTTCTGGCGGCGCAGATTGGCGAGGGATCGCACGGCGGCGGTGATCTCGGCGCGGGTCTGGAACTGGCGCGCTTCATATTCGGCCTGAAGCTGGGCGCGGGTGGCTTTCGCAATGGCGATGCCGCCGCGATTGCGGTTCCACACCGGCAGCGTGAAGCCTACGGACGGCCCCAGCGTGGTGTTGGCGCTGGTATCGCGCGATGCGCTCATGCTCAGGGACAGGTTGGGGAACTGGTCCAGCACGGCCTTGTGGACGCTGGCCTCGGCGCTGTCGTAACCGGCGCGCAGGGCGGCCAGATCGAGGCGTTGCTCCAGAGCCTTGGCCACCAGCGCATCGGCATCGGGGGCGGCGCGGGGATCACTCACCGGCGCCAGCTTCAGCACCACATGCGGCGGCAGGCCGAGCAGGCGGTTCAACTCTCCGCGCGCGGTCAGCAGATCGCCCTGCATGGTGCGCAGCTTGCTGCCCGCATCCAGCGCTGCCTGACGCCGTGTGTCGACATCCGCGCCCCCCAGATCGCCGCGCGATGCGGCTTGCATGGCGCTGGTCAGCAGAGCCTCGGCGGATTGGGCGCTTTGCTCGGCGAGGGTGAGCTGCGCTTCCAGAGCCGCGATACGCACGCCTTGCAGCCGCGCTTGACCTGCCACCTGCCACTCGGCCCAGGCCAGATCGAGCCGCACCTGTCGCTTGCTCGCCTCGCCCTGCTGGCGGATCACGCGGGTGCTGCGCAGCTGGCTGAGGTCCAGCGCGAATTGCGTGCCATAGGCGTTGTAGGGGTCGGGGCCGGCGATCAGCTTGTCGATGCTGCCCTGCACCTGCGGATCGGGCAGCAGCCTTGCGGCAAAGGCCTGCGCATCGGTGACACCCACCGCCACGCGCTGGGCTTTGAGGTCAGGATTTTCCAGCAGCGCGATCAGCGCCAGCGCATCGGGGGTGAGGGGCGCCTCCAGATCGATGCTCTGCGGGGTGAGATAGGGCCGCTTCAACGCCGCCGCATCGGCGGAAAGCACCGCGCGGTCGGGATCGGCCAGCACGGCCTCGGCCTTGCGCAGCGGCGCCGGGTGATAGCTGGCGCAAGCAGAGGTCAGCAGCGCCAGCCCGAGGAGGGCCAGCAAAGGATATCGTGACACGGGTCTTCCTTTCGGGGGCCTTATGGCGGGCTCCACATTGCCTGCCAGTTGGGCCAACATTGGGAATCGCCAACTTGCGCGGAACAGGGCACAAGAGGCATGGGCACAGGCCTGACATGAGGCCCCGATGAAACTGCTGCTGCTGGAAGATGACGATGCCACCCGCACTCAGGCCGCGCGCCAGCTGGCCGCCGCGGGCCATGTGGTGGAGGAGTGCCGCAACGGCCCCGACGCGATCTTTCTGGCCACCCAGGGCGATTACGGCGTGCTGATCCTCGACCGCATGGTGCCGGGGATCGATGGGCTTTCAGTGTTGAAAGCCTTGCGCGCGGCGGGGGTGCGCACGCCCGCTCTGCTGCTGACCGCGATGGATGGCATCGATGACCGGGTGGAGGGGCTGGAAGCGGGCGCCGACGATTATCTGGTCAAGCCCTTCGCCTCTGCCGAGCTGCTGGCTCGCGTCACGGCGCTGTCGCGCCGCCCGCCGATCGCTCAGGAGTTGGTGGTCAGCACCATCGGCGATCTCACGCTGGACCGGGTGAAGCGTACCGTCACCCGCGCAGGCAAACGCATCGATCTGCAAGCGCAGGAGTTCAAGCTGCTCGACTATCTGATGCGCCATGAAGGCAAGGTGGTCACCCGCGCCATGCTGCTGGAAAACGTGTGGTCCTTCCATTTCGATCCGCGCACCAATGTCATCGAAAGCCATATGAGCCGATTGCGTGCCAAGGTGGATCGCGGCTTCGGGCAGGAGCTGATCCAGACCGTGCGCGGTGCGGGCTATCGTATCGATGATCTGGCGCGCTGATGGGATTAGGCCGCAGGTTCCGCTCCTTTAACAGCGCGGCCTTCCGCTTCGCGCTGATCATTGCCGGGGTTTTCGCGCTGGCCTCCACGCTGCTGCTGGGCATGGTGAGGCATCAGGTCGGCCATTACGCCCATGAGGCCATGGCCGGATCGCTGACCGCCGAAACCCGCACATTGCTGGCCCATAAAAACGATCTGGCCGAGGAAATCCGTCGCCGCATCGCCGCCGACAGCGGGGGCACCTTTTCCTATCTGCTGCTCGATCCGCAGGGGCGGGTGGTGGCGGGGACGATTTTGCCTGCCGCCGCTCATGCCGGATGGGGCAAGGTGACGATGGTCGAGCGCGGACCTTTGGGCCGCCGCGTGGCCGAGCCTGAAGAGCTGCATATGCTGGGTACTCGGCTGAGCGACGGCTCGCTGCTGGTGGTCGCCACCGATGCTTTCGACGTGGACAAATTGAGCGGCCATATGGCGCGCTTCACCAAGCTGTGGGCCGCCAGCGTGACGGTGCTGGCGCTGCTGGGTGGCTGGGTGGCGGGCTGGTTCTTCCTCGCGCGCCTTGCCGATGCCAATGCCGCCATCGCACGGATCATGGCCGGGCGCACCGAGCAGCGCCTGCCGATGATCGGCTTCGCGCCCGAGCTGGACGATCTGGCCCGCAACCTCAACCGCATGCTGGACCGCATCGACGGGCTGATGGCGGGGTTGCGTCAGGTCTCGACCGATGTGGCGCATGATCTGCGCACGCCGCTCACCCGTTTGCGCCAGCATCTGGAGGGCCTGCAGGAGGAGGCGCGGGGCACACCCGGCATGGAATCCGGGCTGGAGGATGCTCTGGCCCAGACCGATCAGGTGCTGGGCACCTTCCGCGCGATCCTGCGTCTGGCGCAGGTCGAGGGCGGGGGCAGCCGCGCGCCTTTTGCCCCGGTCGATCTGGGGCGGCTTGCTGCGGCGCTGGTGGAAACCTATGAGCCGGTCGCCAGCGACAGCGATCATACGCTGGTCGCCCGGATCGGGGCAGGGCAGGCCATGGTGCTGGGCGATGGCGATCTGCTCGCCCAATTGCTGGCCAATGTGATCGAGAATGCCATCATCCACACCCCCGCCGGAACGCGGGTGAGCGTGGCGGTCAGTACGCAAGGCGGGCATGTTGCGCTGACCATCGCCGACAATGGCCCCGGCGTCACCGCGGACCATCGCCCTCATCTGGTGCGCCGCTTCTATCAGGCCGATCCCAGCCGCAGCGCGGGCAGTGCCGGTCTGGGGCTGGCCATGGCGCATGCGATTGCTCATCTCCATGGCGTGGAGCTGGAGATCGGCGATGCCCGGCCCGGCCTCACGGTCAGCGTGACATTTCCTCTGGCCTGATCCTGCGCCAACAAAAAAAGGGCCGGGATTGCTCCCGGCCCTCCTCCTTCGCGGCAAGGGCACGCCCGCGAAGGTGATCAGATCCGGACCTTGAGCGAAGCCTGATAGCTGCGCCGCGTTTGGAAGATGTAGAGCGTGGCAGCCCCGCTGCCCGACTGAGCCACGACGGGCTGGTTGTTGAGCAGATTGTTGACCGTGATCCCCGCCGTCAGATTGCCGTGGGTGAAGCTGGCCGACAGCACGCCGAAGCTGTAGGGAGCGATGCGCGTGGTGTTGGCGGCATCGGCCCACTGGCGACCGGTGAACTTGTGGAGATAGCTCAGCTTGAAGGGGCCATCGCCGAAGATCATGCCGGCCATGGCGGTGTAATTGGGCGCCTTGGTCAGCCACAGATGCGTCACGTCATCCAGCGAGGACATCACCGTGCCGTTGACGATGCCGGTCAGCCCCTTGGCCAGCACATAGCTGACCTGACCTTCAAGGCCCTTGTAGGTGGCCGGATTGGCGCTGACGGTCACCAGATTGGTGGTGGGGTCCATCGTGGTCGAGTTGCTGGCCTGAATGTAATAGCCGTCAGCATCGATGTTCAGGCGATCACGCGCGAAGACGAAACCGGTCTGATAGTTGGTGGTCTTGGTGGGCTGCGGGTTGAGCGGCACGGCGGCATTGGTGGCGCCGGCGGTCTCAAGGCTGGCCGAGAGCGATGGGATGATGAAGCCCTTGGCATATTGGAAATAGACCGAGAAGTCAGGCTTGATCAGATAGTTCGCCGTCGCATAGGGCAGCACGGGCTTGTAGCTCTGCTGGGTGGCGATGCCCTGACGGCTGCTCTGCGCGGCGATGGGCGTGTTGATCTTGCGGGTGAAGTCCATCGCCTTGACGCCCGGGGTCAGCGTCAGCTTGTCGTCGAACAGCTTGAAGGCATATTCGGCAAAGCCCTGGATCTGGTCCCAGCTCGTGTATTCGTCATATTTGATATAGGCCGGAACATACTGGCCGTTCAGCATGGTGTTGGCGGCCTTGTCGGTTTCCTTGTAGTTCCAGTTGGAACCATTGTTCATGATGTTGAAATTGAACGTGTAATCGCTGATCCCGCCCGCGCGGCTGGCGGTGGTGAAATCATAGTCGTAGCGATAGCGGTGCGACTGCGAATGCTCGTACCAGAAGCCGCCCTTCAGAATGCCCAGCGCATTCTTCCAGCTGACGGTGAAGATATCGCCCGTGTTGCGATACTGGTTGACCTTCGTATAGCCCGGGATGTCACCCGTGACGGTCTTGCCGCCACCGCCGCCCGCGCCGGTGCCGATGGCCTTCACATTGGTATAGCCCGTGCCGGTGCACTGATCCAGCGTGGAAAGCGTGGTGCAGGGCGTGCTGGCGTCTTCGGTGGAAAGGGTGAAGTTCTTGTAGAAATAGGTGTAGGCCTTGTTGTCGATGGTGATGTTGGGGCCCAGATCCCATTGCAGACGCGCGATTTCGAAATCGGTGGTCTTGATCGCCCAGTTCCAGTCAGAGCGGGCATTGGTGTAGCCCGAGCCGGCAGCCTGAGCCGGGCTGATCGCGCCGTAATTCTTGCCATAGGCCGCGATCTGCGCCGCCGTGGCGCCACCGGCGGAGTCCGCCGAGTGGAAGGGGCTCTTGTTGAAGCTGGAGAGCACCGAGAACTTCGCATTGTTGCCGATGGGCAGCTCGGCCTTCACAAAGCCGTTCACCCACCAGCCGCCCTGGTTGGTCAGCGCGCCATCGGTCTGCTTGTATTCGCCGACGCCGATGATCTTGAGGCCGCCCAGCTTGTCGATACGGCCCGAATTGACGGTGAAGCGGTCCATGAAAGTGTTGAAGCTGCCATAGACGAACTGGTCTTCGAGGAAGAATTTGTCGCTCAGTTCACGGCTGACGATATGAACCTGACCGCCATAGCTGGCCTGACCCAGATCGGTGGCGCCGCCCGGGCCGCGATCGACGATGATGCGTTCATAGGTGCCATTGGGGAAGTAGGAGGTCGAGTGGTGGGTGGGGTCGTTGGAGTCGGCGAAGGGCACGCCGTCGAAGGTGATGTTGTACTGGCCGTCCTGGAAACCGCGCAGCACGATCTTGGTGTCGGCCAGGCCCACGCCATTGCCGCTGCTGGGCGTGATCGAGGCGCCGGGCGTCAGCATCACCACCTGCGAGATGTCGGCGGTGGGCGCGACGCTGTTCTCGATGATCGAGCGCGAGACGATGGCCTGCGGCTCGAAGGTGTGGACCGAGGCGGTGATCGGCGTGCTGGTGTTCACCTTGGTGGCGGTGACCAGAATGTCGTCGGTGTTGCGGATCGGGCCTTCAGCCGGATCTTCGGCGGCAGGAGCAGCCGGAGCGGCAGGCACGGTGGCGGCATAAGCGGTGGTGCCAAGGCTCAGCGTGAAGGCGCAGGCGCCCAGCAGCAGAGCGCGGCGATAGGACGTGTTCATCAAGGTATCCCCCGGATTGGATAAGGTCACAGTTTGGAGAGTTCGGCCCGCGCGGCAGCGATCTTGCTGGCCAGACGCGGATCGTTGAACAGCTGCTCGGCGGCCAGCGTGCCGATCACATGGCTGGCCTCGGTGTCGCTGGCGAAATGGGCGCCGCAATATTGGCGGCTCAGCGCGTAATCATGGGCGCGTGCCAGAATGGCATCGGCCTTGTTCGGCATCAGCCGCGCCAGCATCCAGCCCACCGAATAGGCCAGCATCGAATGGCCCGAAGGATAGGCGCGGTCGGCAGGCTTGGCGCTGTCGGTCTTCTGGCCGCAGACGGCCAGGGTGGCGTCGATGCGGTAGGGGCGCGTGCGGTGGAAGTAGGTCTTGCCTTCGTCGGTCAGCACTTCGCCTTCGCTCTGCACCGTGGTCAGAAGCTCCCAGGTGGCAGGCAGGGTTTTGAGATCGACGCCGACAGCATCATTGTAGAGCGACGGGTTTTCATTCTTGCCATCGGCCCTGGCGCGGGCGAGGCGCTCGGGGCTGGCGCCGGCGATCAGGCGGTGCAGGGCGTCCAGCTCGCGCTTTTCCTCCGCCGAGCCGCGCGCAGGCGGGGCAGGCACGTTGAGGCCGGGCGCGAACAGTGCCGGGTCGAGATAGGTCAGATGATCGGCTTCCGTCTTGGCGGAAAGCGCGGGTCCGTAGGTTGCAAGGCAACAGGCCGCAAAAGCAGCCGTCGCCAACAGTCTGGCACGCATCGTGATGAAACCCCATTCGGTTTTCCGGGCCTTTATGGCCTGCGGAACGTTGAGTGGCGGGTAGGAAGCGCGTGTGACGGCTGTGTTACGATGGCCTTGGGAAGGCCCAACATTGCATGTTTAGAATGTTGGGCGGGCTAGCCGCGCAATGTGAGGCGATCCTGTTTGCATGGAGCTTGGCGATTCAATCGCACTCTTTCACCCACAGGTGGAGAGTTCTGGCGCAAGGGCAGGGCGCCTTTGCCCTATCGTCGGAAGACGGAATGGGAGCGCGAGGGGGTAACCCCCTCGCATTTCTCTTTTCCTGACCTTCTAACTGCTAACAGGAAACCGCAGCCGCACCATCAGCCCGGGGCGATTATCGACTAATTCCAGCGCACCATTGTGAAAGCGCATGATCGCCTGAGCGATGGCCAGACCCAGCCCGCTGCCCATGCTTTTATCACGCCGCGTGGCCCCGCCGCTTTCATAGGGGCGCACCACGCGCTCGCGCTCAGGCGGGAGGATGCCGGGGCCGTTGTCGGCGATGGTGATGGTGGCCTCATGACGCTCCACCGCGAGGGCGACGCTGGCCTGCGTTCCGGCGGGCGTGTGCAGCGCGATGTTGTCGAGCAGATTGACCAGCAGCTGCTGCACCAACCCGGCATCGGCCAGCACGGTGGCGGGCGGCAGAGGCGCCAGCGCCAGACGGCTGCCCGCGTCGGCGATCACCGGCTCCATGGTTTCGGCGACATCGAGGATCGCTTCGTCCAGCGCGAGGGGCGCCATGGCGGTGGGACGGCGCCCGGCCTCGATTTCAGACAGGCGCAGCAAAGAGTCGAAAATGGCGATGATAGAGCGGCATTCGCGCTCGGCCTTGTCGAGCAGGGGCCGGTCGGCGGCATGGGCTTCGGCCTCGGCCTGCAGCAGGCCGCGCAGGCGGGTGAGGGGCGTGCGCAGATCATGGGCGAGATGGCTGGCGAATTGGCGCTGGCTGCGCACCATCTGTTCCATCCGGTCGAGCATATGGTTGAGGCTGCCCGCCTGCGTCGCGAAAATGCCGTCGAGCCCGTCGAGCGAGATGCGGCGCGAGAGATCGCCCTGAGCGATGGCATCGGCCGCGCCCACGCTCAGGTCCAGCCGCTGGGCGATCTGGCGGGTCAGCACCCATGCGGCGGTGACCCCGGCCAGCCCGCCGACCACGATCAGCGCGATCAGGCCGATCAGCATCATCTCGCGCATGGTCGCATCGACTTCGCTGTGCTCGACGATCACCAGTCGACCGCCATCGGGCAGGCGCAGGCTGAGCGCGCGGCCCTGATGCCATTTGCGCGAATGGTCGCGGTAGATGGTTTCGGCATAGCCATCGGGCAGCGGCGGAATGTCCAGCCCATCGGCCAGCAGGCGGCCATCGGGGCCGTAGACAATGTGCCCCCGGCTCGCGAGGATCTTCTGGGCGCGGCGGTCGATCACCCGTTTGGCCAGCGTGGCGCTGTCATTGGGATAGCCCTTGAGGATCAGCTTGCGGCTTTCATGGGCCAGTGCGTCATCGGCCTCCTGCATCAGCTGATAGCGCGCGGCGAGGAAAGCGATGCCGCCTGCCACCCCCATCGCCAGAGCAAAGGCGAGGCCGACCTGCACCGCCAAACGGCCGATGCGGGGCGGGGTTGCGGGGAGGGCGGTGCTTACTTGCACAGGTCGGCGCGCAGCACATAGCCTTCGCCGCGCCTTGTCTCGATGGGGTCGCAGCCTAGCACCTGCAGCCTCGTGCGCAGGCGGGAGAGATTGCTTTCCACGATGTTGGTGGCCGGATCGAAGCTGTAGGCCCAGACATTCTCGATCAGCATGGCGCGGGTGACGATCTTGTCGGCATGGCGCATCAGATAGGCCATGAGCGAGAATTGCTTGCGGTTGAGTTCGATCGCCTCGGTGCCGAAGGTGGCGCGGTGGCTGGCGCTTTCCAGACGCAGGCGGCCTACGGTGAGGTCGCCCCCAAGCTCGCTGTTGTCTTCGGCCTTGTCTTCGGTTTTGCGTCCGCCGCGACGGCAGATGGCCACCAGACGGGCGCTGAGTTCGCTCATATCGAAGGGCTTGGCGAGATAATCGTCGGCCCCCGCCACCAGACCCTCGACCCGGTCCTCCACCGAGCCCAGCGCGGAGAGCATCAGCACGGCGGGCACCGGGCCTGCTTCGCGCAACCGGCCCAGCAATTCCACGCCATGGGTATCGGGCAGCATGCGGTCCAGCACGATGGCATCGAACTGCCCGCCGGTGCAGGCCTTGAAGGCAGCCTCGCCAGAGGCGGCCAGATCGGTGGCATAGCCGCGTGCCATCAGGCCGTGGCAGATCTGCCCGGCAATGGCTGGGTCGTCCTCGACCACAAGAACCCTGATTGCGCTCATGACAGGCGCGATCCTCTCACACCGTGGTGTGACGGTTTCGTGACGGTGAAACATCGCACGGCCCGTCGATCCGCGCTTCGCAGGCGCAGCATCTGATGCTAACGGCCCTTTTCCCGCAGGAGATGTGCTTGGAAGCCTTGATCGCCCGTTATGGCCTGATCGCGATCTGTCTTGGATCGGGAATCGAGGGAGAGCCCTTCGCTCTGGCGGGCGGGGTGCTGGCGCATCGGCGCTGGCTTTCGCCCTATGCGGTGATGGCGGCGGCGATTGCGGGATCGTTTCTGGTGGACCAGTTCTGGTTTCACCTCAGCCGCAATGCGCAGCGCAGCGGCGTGGTGCGCGCCATCGTCGAGCGGCCCGCCTTCCGCCGTGCTCTGGGACTGATCGAGCGGCATCCGGCGCGCTTCGTGTTGCTGTTCCGCTTTGCCTATGGGCTGCGCGCGATCACGGCGGTGGCGGTGGGCAGTTCGCGCATGCCGGCGCGGCATTTCGTGGCGCTCAACATTGTGGCGGCCACGGTCTGGGGTTCGCTGTTCAGCCTTCTGGGCTATGCGCTGGGGCCCGTGCTGGAACAGGCGGCGGCGCGTTACGGGGTTGGCGCGACGGCGCTGGCGCTGGGGCTCTCGATTGTGGTGGTGGCACTGGTGCTGCGGTTCAGTCGGCGCTGAAAGACTGGATCGGCAAGCGGTTTTGCGCCATGCTGTCTACCGGTGTCTATAAAAGATCAGGGAGAGGCAATGTGCGCGTGAACCGTCGCAATCTGGTGCTTGGGGGCGCAGCTTTGGGGTTGATGCCCGGTGTGGCACAGGCTCTGGCGGCGCCTGCTTCTCAGGAATGGCGGTTCGACAATCTGGAGCGCATCGGCGGCCATGCGGTGACACCGGTTGGTCAGCCGGGCCTGACCTCCAGCCCCTGGGGTCAGGCTGTGCTGTTCGACGGCGTGAAGGATGCTCTGCTGATCGACAATCACCCGCTGGCGGGCGCGAAAAATTTCACCTTCGAGGCGCTGTTCCGCCCCGATGGCGGCGCTTTTGCCCAGCGCTGGTTTCATCTGGAAAGCCTGACCGAACCGGAGCTGAAACCCGGCAGCGGCACCACGCGGATGCTGTTCGAGATTCGCGTGACCGATGGGGGCTGGTATCTCGATGCCTTCGCCACCGGGCCGGGCTACAAGCAGACGCTGATCGTGCCGACGAAGCTCTATCCGCTGGGGCAATGGCACCATGTCGCCCAGAGCTTCGACGGGCAGCATTACCGCAGCTTCGTCAATGGCGAGCTGCAGATGGAAACAGCGCTGCCTTTTGCGCCGCAAGGGCCGGGGCGCTGCAGCGTGGGGGCGCGGCTGAACAATGTCGATCATTTCCATGGCGCGGTGGCCATGGCGCGGTTTTCGCCTAGGGCTTTGCTGTAAGGGGCGCTGTTATAATTTGTCGAACACCGAACCCATGCGGGGGGCGAAAAGGCGCTCATAGGTGCGCAGCAGATGGGCGTCGGTCATGCCCGAGACATAATCGCAGATCACGCGCAGCGGGTCCGGCGCATTCTCCAGCTTCTTCTGCGTATCGAGCGGCAGGAAGGCCGAGGGTTCGGATTTCATCACCTCGAAGACGGCGATCACCATCTGCTGGCCCTTGAACTCCAGATGCTGGACGCTGGGGCTGCGGATCACCGTCTGATAGACAAAGGCCGTCACCGCATGGAGGAACTCGGCCACCGGGCGGGGCAGGGCGGCGCGGTAGCGCAGGCGCGGTTCGTCGAAGGCTTGATCCTCGGCGAAGCAGACCTTGGGGATCACGAAATTGAGGATGCGGTTGATCTGGTGCTTGCGGGTGCCGCCATCGCCGAACAGCTTTTTGCTCAGCGCCTTGTAGACATCATTGCCATATTGCCCGGGATATTGCGTCGCGAGGTAATCGAGCAGGCCCCGGCAGCGTTCGGGCGGCAGATGTTGGCGGAATTGCGCGGCATCCACCAGTTTCAGCGCCAGAGCATCCTCCAGATCATGGATGCCGAAGCTGATATCGTCGGCCAGATCCATGATCGAGCAGGCCAGCGATTTGTGGCGCGCGCGGCCATGCTTGCCCTCACGCGGATCGAAGCCGGTGAAGCGCTCGCGATCGGCGGGGGACAGCGGCGACAGCACCCAATCCACAACATCAGCTTCGCCATCCAGATAGCACTTGGGCGGCACGCTGGCATCGCGGTTCAGCAGGGGTGTGCCACTGGTGTTCTCCTGCATCGCCGGGCGCAGCGCCGGATTGGCCACCACGCTGTAGGCCACCGGATATTTCAGCACCCCCAGCATGGTCTCACGCGTCAGGTTCGAACCATGCTGCGCGGAAAACTTCTCCAGCCGGGAGAGGATGCGCAGGGTCTGCCCATTGCCCTCGAAACCACCATGCCCGCGCATGCAATAGTTGAGCGCCACCTCCCCGCCATGGCCGAAGGGCGGGTGGCCCAGATCATGGGTGCAGGCAATCGCCTGGATCAGCGCATGTTCGGGCAGATGCTCCAGCGCGGGGTGGCCGGGATGGTTGTGGCAGAGCTGCTTGATGAGCCCGCCCGCGATCTGCGCCACCTCCAGCGAATGGGTCAGCCGCGTGCGGTAGAAGTCGCTGTCGCCCAGATTGAGGATCTGCGTCTTGCCCTGCAGCCGCCGGAACGAGGCGGAATGCACCACCCGCCCGTAATCGACATCGCCTGCCGAGCGCGCATCGAAGCTCTTGGGTGTTTCGGGGGTTCTGCGTTCCAGCCACACGCCTTCCGGTGACACCATAACCCAAGCCTTCTTTCTGCGTGATCGCGTTGCCTCGCTGCTGTGGGGGATCGGCGCGCGCGGCGCAAGTGGCTGATCCGGCATCTCTTGTCCGTCATCCTTGCCAGCCTGTTAAACACATTTCAATCATCGATTTTAACCACTTAACAGGCATGGACCCGCGTGGAGGGATATGGAGTAAACAGGTGAAAGACTGGCAAGACCAGATCGACCGCCTGCTGGATGCCCATGCCTCGATCATCGCTGTGGCGGATCAGATCGATGCGGCATTTGAAGCGGTGGTCAAAGGCTCTTTTGTGGCGATGCCACAGGCCTCGGGTGCGGTGATCGAGATGCGCGACGGTGACGAGATCGTCTATCGCGCGGCCAGCGGCGCCATGCTGAAAGACAAGATCGGGCTGCGGCTGAAGCTGGCGGGCAGCCTTTCGGGCACCTGCCTGACCAGCGGCGAGCCGCAATTGTGCCATGACAGCGAGACCGACAACCGCGTCAACCGCGATGCCTGCCGGGCCACGCATGTCCGCTCGATGGTGGTGGTGCCGATCCCGTTTCAGGGCGAGAATGTCGCCGTGCTGAAGGTGTTTTCCGGCGCGCCCGAAGCTTTCTCGCAGGATGATGTGCGGGTGGCCTGCATGCTGGTGGCGCCCATCGCCTGCAGCATCGCCAGCGCGGCTCAGCTTGAAACCGCGCAGAGCCACAAGGCGCTGGCCCGTCGTTTCGAGGCGACCTTTGATCAGGCCGCGGTGGGCATGGTGCATGTCGATACCGCGGGGCGCTTTCTGCGCGTGAACGACCGCTTCTGCGCGGTGACGGGTCGCAGCGCGGAAGAACTCTACGCCTGCAATTTCCGCGACATCACGCACCCTGATGATCTGGCCATCGACCTTGAACAACAGGCCGCGCTGACGGCGGGCGAGATCGACCACTATCAGCTGGAAAAGCGCTATCTGCTGCCCGATGGCGGCGCGATCTGGACGTATCTCACGGTCTCGATGGTGGCGCTGGAGGATGGCACGCCCGATTTCTACCTCGCGGTGGTGGAGGATATTTCCCAGCGCAAGGAGGCGGAAAACCTTGCCCTGCGCGATGCGCTGACCGGCCTGCCCAACCGCCGTGCCATGCTTCAGCGGCTGGCGACCGAGATGGGCGGTCTGCCCGATGCGCCGCGCAGTCTGGCGGTGGCCTATCTCGATCTCGATCACTTCAAGCAGGTCAATGACCGGCTGGGCCATGCGGTGGGCGATGAATGTCTGATCGAGGTGGCCAAGGGCATTCAGGGCGCGATCCGCACGGGCGATACGCTGTATCGGATCGCGGGGGATGAGTTCGTGCTGCTGCTGCCCGGCGCCGGGATGGAGGATGTCGATGGCATTCTGCGCCGTCTGAACGATGCGATCGCCGCGCGCATCGCCCATGCCGACTGGCGTGTTGGGGTGAGTTCAGGCGCGGTGGTGCTGATGCCGGGCACCAGCGCCTCGGTGGAAGAGGTGATCAACGCCGCTGACCGGATGATGTATGAAATCAAGAAGTTCCGCGATCAGCTCGGCCATGATATCGAGGTCGACAAGCGCCATAAGGTACGCGCCTTCGATGAGATCGCGGCGGCGCCCCTCGGTTAGCTGATCAGCACCACGTTCATCAGCACCACGTTCATCAGTACCACGTCCATCAGCACCACAGGGCCTGCGCCTTGAGGTGCGGATTGGCGCATTTGGCAGGCGTCGGCAGTTTCTGACCCGCATGCCACAGGCCCAGCCTGCCCATCAGATTGGGCATTTCGGAATCGATCACCGCCAGCGGGTTGCCGTCGCCATAGCGGGTGGCGCTGCGATAGCGCAGCGCCTGCACATAGGTGCCCGTCGGCCCCGGCTTGCTGACGGTGATCCAGAAGCCGAAGGGGGCGTTGGAGGTCGGCTCGGCCCAGATGATGGCGCCGCGCAGGGGGCCGCTCTCGATATAGCGGATTTCCTGATTGTTGTTGTGCCCGGTGTTGGCGCGATAAGCCAAAGTGAAGCCATCCTTCGCCTTGTCATAGGTGAGGGCGGCGAAACCGATCCGCGCGTCATTGTTGACGGCCCGCGTGCTGGCCACGCCCACCAGCAGCAGCGGACTGCCTTCGCGTGGATAAACGATCCGGGAGTCGAAGAGGGAATGCGGCTCGTTGTAGATATCGTCCTTGTCGGCGGAGATTTTCAGCAGATCGGGCAAAGCGGGGGAGCAATGATGCCCGCCATCCTTGCTGAGGCAGAGCTTGATCACACCGGGCACAGGATCGCCATCCATCACCGGATCGGGCACATCGGGGCCCTGCGTCGCGGTGAAGCGCCATGCCGAGCCGGGCCAGTTCAGCGAGGCGATCACGCCCTGTTTCGCCATGGCCGCAGAGCCTGTGCAAAGCATGGCCGCCATGGCCAGCGCCGAACTCAGCTTAAGCATGCTCATCCCCTTACTTTTCATGGCTTTTCTATCAGCGGACTTGATGTTCGCCAAGCGGTGTATCGCAGGGGCGCGTCTCGAAGGCGGCGATGATCGGGCAGGGGCCTGCGCCCCCGTGCTCGCAATCGTGCGCCAGCCTTGAAAGCGCATCACGCGCCGCCGTCAGCTGAGCGATCTGGGCATCGAGCGCGGCAATCCGCCCCTGCGCCATGCTGCGCGCCCGGGCGCGATCCTGCGTGCTGTCCAGCGCGATCAGCTCGCCGATCTCCTCCAGCGTAAAACCCGCCGCCTGCGCCTGACGGATGAAACGCAGCCGCCGTGCATCCGCTGCGCCATAGCGGCGGATGCTGCCGCCATGGCCATGCGCCGGGCCTTGCTCCGGCACCTCCAGCAGGCCCTTGCGCTGGTAGAAGCGCACGGTTTCCACGCCGACGCCGCCCGCGCGGGCGAGGGTTGAAATCGTCATGTCACTCATGCGCTTGACTCCGTACCATGGTACGGAGCGTATAAGGCGGGCCTGTCCAACTGGAAAGACCCCGTGCCATGCCTTCATCTGCCCCTACTGCCACGCTCTACCGCATGGTGATGCCCGGCCATATGTGCCCCTTCGGCCTGAAGGCGCGCCATCTGCTGCGCAGCAAGGGCTATGTGGTGGAGGACAAATGGCTCACCACCCGCGAAGAGACTGATGCCTTCAAAGCCGCGTATGATGTGAAGACCACGCCGCAGATCTTTATCGGTGGCCAGCGCATCGGCGGGCATGACGATCTGCGCCGCCATCTGGGTCTTGCCGTGGCCGATCCCAAGGCGACCAGCTATCGGCCTGTTATGGCGCTGTTTGCGATCACGGCCTTGATGGCGCTGAGTGTCAGTCAGGCGGTCTCGGGCACGCCCTTCACCATGCAGGCGGCGCAGTGGTTTATCGGCTTTTCGATGTGCGTGCTGGCGCTGCTGAAGCTGCAGGATATCGAGCGCTTTTCCACCATGTTCCTCAATTACGACCTGCTGGCGCGGCAATGGGTGCCCTATGGCCGCATCTATCCCTTCGCCGAGGCGCTGGCAGGTGTGCTGATGGTGGGCGGGGTGTTGACGTGGCTGTCCGCGCCCATCGCTCTGTTTATCGGCGGGATCGGGGGGATTTCGGTGTTCAAGGCGGTCTATGTCGACAAGCGCGAGTTGAAATGCGCCTGCGTCGGCGGATCGAGCACCGTGCCCTTGGGCTTCCTTTCCCTCACCGAGAATGTGATGATGGTGGTGATGGCACTGTGGATGGTGCTGCGCTGAGGAAGAGATGCTTATGCCCGAAGCCGAGATCACCTTCGAACGGACCATCCCGATCCTGCGCATCTTCGATGTGGCCAAGACGCGGGAGTTCTATCTCGACTTTCTCGGCTTCAGCGTGACGATGGAGCATCGTTTCGAGCCCGATCTACCGCTCTATATGGGGGTGGAGCGGGCCGGGCTGGAGCTGCATCTCTCCGAGCATCACGGCGATGCCTGTCCGGGCTCGACGGTCTTTGTGTGGATGCGCGGCGTGCGGGCCTATCACGCGGAGCTGACGGCCAAACGCTATAACTATGGCCGCCCCGGCCTTCAGGCGTTGCCATGGGGCGATCAGATCGAGGTGCATGATCCCTTCGGCAACCGCATCCGCTTCTGCGAAACATCAGACCGGTAAGGGCTTGCTCAGCCATGGCGAGCCCTTCAGGCAAAAGCGCCACGGCGTCTCCACCCCCTTGCTGATGCCGATGCGCGGGCCGGCGATCACCTCCACCTTTTCGCCCGCGATAAGGCGGAACGGCGGCTGATCCAGCGGGTGGCCATAGAGGCTGTGATCCACCCCGAGCGCCTGCGTCAGTTTGCCCGGCCCGGAGCAGAGCTGGCGCTTTTCGGCAAAGCCGCGCCGCTCGATCATCGCCGCCACCCCGCAGACCGGTTCCAGCGCCCGGATCAGCACCCCGCGACCCTTGCCGCAGCCCATATTGAGGCACCAGTGAAGCCCATGGCTGCGGTAGATATAGGTGTGCCCCGGTGGCCCGAACAGGCTGACGGTGCGCGGCGTGGGGCCGCGAAAGGCATGGCTGGCCGGGTCGAGCGGATCATAGGCCTCGGTTTCGACAATGACCCCGCCCACGCCGTTCACCAGCAGGGTCACCCCGATCAGATCGTGGCCAACGGAGGGGGAATCGCGGTCGAAGAATGCGGCGGAAAGATCGGTCATCGCGAGGTGAAAGCGTAAGGCACCGGCCCGGTTCCTATTCCCCGCTGTAGGCGTCGCTTTCCGCCTCGATGGCGCGCAGTTCGATCAGCGTCTTGTCGATGGCCTCACGCTGATGCTCCAGCTGGGCGATGCGCTTGCGCACCTGGCCCAGCAGCATCTGGTTCTGCTCCACATGCTGCGGATCGGCATCGTAGAGATCGAGGAAGTCTTTGATCTCCTTGATCGAAAAGCCCAGCCTTTTGCCGCGCAGGATCAGCTGCATGCGCGCCACATCGCGCTTGGCATAGATGCGGGTGTTGCCCACGCGCTGCGGCTCGATCAGCCCCTTGTCCTCATAGAAGCGCAAGGTGCGGTGCGTGACGCCGAGATGCTCAGCCACCTCCTGAATGCCGCGCAATGACGAGGCAGGGCGGGGGCCGCGGGTGGATGGCAGCGGTGTGCCGGATGTGTGGGCAATCTCGTCCATGGCGTCCCTTCCATGCCTGATCGATGCCGTAATGATGGTTAACCTAAGCGTCAATGCGGAGTTTGGAGCGACTTCAGCCCGGTTTCTCGCGCTTCAGCCGCTCTTCTTCCACCAGCTCCTTCTTGGACAGCTTGCCGACCATGGTCTTGGGCAGGCTGTCACGAATTTCCACCTCGCGCGGCAGCTCGATGCGGTTGAGCCAATCCTCAAGGAAAGCGCGGATTTCCGGCGGGGTGACAGTGTACCCCTCATGCAGCTTCACGAAAAGCTTGGGGGCCTGCCCGCGATAGGGATCGGGCACGCCGATGGCGATGGCCTCCTCGATGGCGGGATGCTGATAGGCCGCTTCCTCGATCACGCGGGGATAGACGTTGTAGCCGCCGCACAGGATCATGTCCTTCATGCGGTCGATCAGGAAGAGATAGCCGTCCTCGTCGATATAGCCGATGTCACCGGTGCGCAGCGCGCCATCGACGAAGACCTTCTCGGTTTCCTCAGGCTTCTTCCAATAGCCGGCCATCACCTGAGGACCGCGCACGCAGATCTCGCCCTTTTCGCCCACGGGCAGCACGCGGCTGGGGTCTTCCATATCGCGGATCTCGATCAGCGTGCCGGGGAAGCGCCGCCCGCAGCTGTTTTCCTTAACGAGGCCATCCACCATATTGCAGGCGACGATGGGCGAGGCTTCGGTCAGCCCATAGCCCTCGCAGACATGCGCGCCCATCAACTCCTCAAAGGTCTGGCGAACATCCAGCGGCAGCGGGGCGCCGCCGGAGATACAGGCCCGCAGGCCCGAGAAATCAGGGCGCTGCTCCTCCGGCAAAGCGTTCAAAGCGATAAACAGCGTGGGCACACCAAAGAACAGCGAAGGCGGCTTGCGCTTGATGGTCTCAAGGAATTGCCCCATCTCGAAACGCGGCAGCAGCACCAGCTCGGCGGCAATCTCCACCGAGAAATTAAGCACCGCCGTTAACGCAAAGACGTGGAACATCGGCAGCACCGCCAAGGTGCGCTGAGGTCCCTTCAGCCCCTTGCCGATATGCGCCCGCTGCTGCAGGGCATTGGCGGTCAGGTTGGCATGGGTCAGCATCGCGCCCTTGGGAATGCCGGTGGTGCCGCCGGTGTATTGCAGCACCGCCAGATCGCCGGGCAGCACCTCGACGGGATCATGAGGCTCGCGCCGCTCGACCAGCCGGTTGTAGGCGATATGCAACCCGTCTTCGGTGAAATGGGCATGTTCGCGGATTTTCAGCACGCGCCAGCCCAGAGACTTCATCGCGGGCAGGATCGCGGCCATCGGGCACATCACGATCTTCTCGATGCCCGCACCCGGGCCAACCTTGCGCACCTTCTCATGGATGGCGGCGATATCGGGCACGGCCACCATGCGCGCGCCGGAATCGCGGAAGATATGCTCCATCTCCCGCTCGGTGTAGAGCGGGTTCATATTGACCACCACGGCCCCCAGTTTCAGCGCGGCAAAATACAGCACGATGAAATAGGGCGTGTTGGGCAGACACAGGACAAAGCGATCCCCCTTGGCCAGCCCCAGATCCTGCAGCCCGCGTGCCGTGCGCTCCACCAGAATGCCGATGTCCTTATAGGCCCATGTGCGGCCCAGAAAATCGACGGCGGGGCGCTCGGCATGCTCAAGCACGGCATGGTCGAGGAAATCGGTGACCAGCCGGGGCTCGAACTCCCAATTGTGCGGGATGGGTTCGACCTGAGGAAGAGGGGCTTTGGTGGCCATGGGAGGGGAATCGCCTTGCTTTGCTGTGTCGGGTGGGGTCGTCAGAAACTCAGACGCCCGCCCAGCGAGAAGATGAAGACATGCGGGGAATTGACCGTGCCGCTCACCAGAATGGGCGTCTGCACCACAGTGCCCGCATAGGCGGCGGTGGTGCGGTTGACCGGCGCATTGTCGAGCGTCAGATAGTTGAAGGCCGCGTCGATCTTGAAGGCCTTGCCGATGGCATGGGTGCCGCCAAAGGCGAAGTTCCAGCGGTTGCTGTCCGGCACGCGGGCGTCGCGCTGCTCGCCGCGCACGGGGGTCATGTCACGCTGCACACCGGCGCGCACGGTCCAGGTGGGCGAGAGATCGGCATCGAAGCCTGCCGCATAGCTCCAGGTGTTGCGATAATTCTCGGGCATGGCGGTGTTCAGAGGCGAACCCAGATAGATGTTCTGGAACTCGCTCCAGCCGAAGCGGGTGACGCTGCCGTTCAGGGTCAGGCCGGGCGTGATCTTGTAGCGCGCGCCCATGTTGAGCTGCCAGGGCGTGGTGAACTTCGCCGTGGTGTTGAGCGTGGTGTTCTGCCCCGCCAGCGGCCCCAGCAGGCCGCCGATGGTGACCGAACCATCCAGCGTATGGGTGATCGCCGACTTGTAGCTGATGCCAAGGCTCAAGGGCCCATGGCGATATTGCGCGCCCAGCGAATAGCCGACATCCCAGCCGCTGCCCTTCAGCGCCTGACTGCCATCGGGCAGCAGCGGCGAGAGATTGGGCAGGGCATTGCTGAGATAGGCGCTGGCCCGCTCGACATTGACCGCGGCACCCAGGCTGAGGCCGGGCGCCACTTCCGCCGCGATGGAGGGCTGGATATCGATGGTGCGCAGGCGGGTGGTCATCGCGGTGTAGCGCGCCCAGCTGGTCGTCGAATATTGCGTGGTGAAGTTGTAAGGCGCGGTGATCGACAGACCCAGCGAGAGATGCGAGCCGATGCCATGGGCGATCGCGCCCGAAGGCAGCACGCCATTGTTGATGGGATTATGCGTCGTCTGGTCGCCGCCCACAGCGGCGGGAGCCTGACCCGGGCGCACGATCAGCGTGCCGGTGTTGGTCACATCGGCGCGTGGCAGAATGGCCGTTACGCTGATCGCGGCGCTGCCGCCTTCCAGCCCGCCGATGGAGGCCGGGTTCCACCAGAGGCTTTCGGCCCCCTGATCGGCCACTTCGCCCGAAAAGGCGCGGCCCGAAGCTTTGGTCGATTGATCCTGAAGATAGAAGCCCCCGGCCAGCGCGGGGGTCGCTCCCAGCATGGTGCCCACAAGGCTGCCGGCCAGCAGCAGACGGCGATTGTCAGAGGTCGGCTTGCGCCGACGGGTGGCAAATGCCTTCATCATTCTTCTCCCAATATGGGGGTGGCCCGTTGACCGGGCTCACCCAAACTTTTGATTTTACTTGATGCGTTTCCAGGTCTGGCTCTTGCACAGCGGCCAGACGATGCAGCCTTTCACATTGAGCGTATCGGAATCCATAACGGTGATCGTGGCCTTGTACGTGCCTCCATCATCGGCGTTGTAGATGGTGCCCTTGTCCCAACCCCAGGGCATCTGGCGGAAATCGCGCAGGATCTCGATGCCTTTGAGGATGCGGCTGCGCTGGGCCTCATTCTTGTTGTAAATGTCGCGCAGGTCGGAATTGGCGCGGATGCCCTCGGAATCGACCAGCGTGCCGCAGATCGATCCGCCGCAATGGCGAATTTCCACCACGCCCTGTTTGGTCGGCGTGGCCCAGCGGCCGATCGCCGTGTTGGCGGTGCCGCCGGTGGGCGCGGCCGCTGGTGCCACGCTTTGGGCCATCAGGGCTGCTGCCATCAGCATCAGGCTCATGGGTATCTCCATCCTCTTAAGCGAGAGGGCTGTGATCGCCCCCTTTCGCTTTGTGCCAGAACTTTCCGAATTGGCGAATCACATCATGCATCAAAACTGTGTTGACGTATAGGTCAATTTGGGCACCATTAATGCAGATGGTCCGGAGCATGCGACTCACGGACGGCAGTTGGAGAGATGTGTGATGGCCGAGTTGAGCCAAGATGTGGTGATTGCTGGATACGCAAGGTCCCCGTTCCATCTGGCGGGCAAGGGCGCTCTGGCCCGCACCCGCCCTGACGATCTGGCCGCCGCCGTGGTGCGCGCGCTGGTCGAGCGGACCGGCATCGATGCCTCGGCGCTGGAGGATCTGGTGCTGGGCTGCGCCTTTCCCGAGGGCGAGCAGGGCTTCAACGTGGCCCGCCTTGTTGGCCTGCTGGCCGATCTGCCGCTCTCGGTGGGCGGCATGACGGTGAACCGCTTCTGCGGTTCCTCGATGAGCGCCATCCATTATGCGGCGGGGCAGATCGCTCTGGGCGCGGGGCAGGCGTTCCTGTGCGGCGGCGTCGAATCGATGAGCCGCGTGCCGATGATGGGCTTCAACCCGCTGCCCAATGCCGAGCTGGCCAAGCGCAGCGCCGCCTATATCGGCATGGGCGATACGGCTGAAAATGTGGCCAAAACCTATGGCATTTCGCGTGAACAGCAGGAAGCCTTCGCGGTGGAAAGTCAGCGCAAGGCCGCCGAGGCTCAGGCCGAAGGGCGCCTGAACGATGAGATCGTGCCCATCGCCACCAAGGCGGGCGTGGTCGACAAGGACGGCTGCCTGCGCCCCGGCACCACGGCGGAAGCGCTGGCCAGTCTGAAGCCGGCCTTCAGCGCGACGGGCAGCGTGACGGCGGGCACCGCCTCGCCGTTGACCGATGGCGCCAGTGCGGTGCTGGTGACCAGCAGCACCTTTGCGGGCGCTCACAATCTGCCGCTGCTGGCCCGCGTGAAGGCCGTGGCGATCAGCGGGTGCAGCCCGGAGATCATGGGCATCGGCCCTGTCGCGGCCAGCAAGAAGGCGCTGGAGCGTGCCGGAATCACCGCTGCCGATCTGGATGTGATCGAGCTGAATGAGGCTTTCGCCAGCCAGGCGCTGGCCTGCATCGCCGATCTGGGGCTCGATCCGGCCAAGGTGAACATCGATGGCGGCGCGATTGCCATCGGCCATCCGCTGGGCGCGACGGGCGCGCGCATTGTGGGCAAGGTGGCCTCGCTGCTGGCGCGGACGGGCGGGCGTTATGCGCTGGCCACGCAGTGCATCGGCGGCGGGCAGGGCATCGCCACGGTTCTGGAGGCTGTGTGATGAGCGGCGTTTCCAAAGTCTGTGTCATCGGCGCGGGCACCATGGGCGCTGGCATTGCGGCGCAAGTCGCCAATGCGGGCGTGCCGGTGCTGCTGCTCGATATGGTGACCGAAGGGCCGGATCGCAGCGTGGTGGCGCGCAAGGCGCTGGAACGCCTTGGCAAGTCCGAACCGGCCGCCTTTATGAGCAAAGCCGCAGCCAAGCTGGTCGAAGTCGGCAACATCGAGGACGATCTGGCCAAGGTCGCGGATTGCGACTGGGTGATCGAGGCGATCATCGAAAAGATCGAGGCCAAGCAGGCGCTGTATGAAAGACTGGAAGCGGTGCGCAAGCCCGGCAGCGCGGTGTCGTCAAACACCTCGACCATGCCGCTGGCCGTGTTGACGCAGGGCCGCAGCGAGGCGTTCCAGCGCGATTTCCTCATCACCCATTTCTTCAACCCGCCGCGCTATATGCGCCTGCTGGAGGTGGTCGCCGGGCCGCAGAGCGATCCCGCGCTGGTCGCCGGGATCAGTGCTTTTGCCGATCGCGCTCTGGGCAAGAGCGTGGTGACGGCGCGCGACACGCCGGGCTTTATCGCCAACCGCGTCGGCACCTTCTGGCTGCAGTCGGCGGTGAATGCCGCTTTCGATCTGGGCGTGTCGGTGGAGGACGCCGATGCCATCGCGGGCAAGCCGATGGGCGTGCCAAAGACCGGCATCTTCGGGCTTGTCGATCTGGTGGGCATCGATCTGATGCCCTATCTCAAGACCAGCCTGACGCGCAGCCTGCCGCAGGACGATCCCTATCAGGCCATCGCCAAGGATCATCCGCTGATCCTCAAGATGATCGCTGACGGCTACACGGGCCGCAAGGGCAAGGGCGGCTTCTACCGCATCAACCGCGAGGCGGGGAAGGTGAAGGAGGCCATCGATCTGGCCACCGGAGACTACCGCAAGGCCGCCAAGCCTGTGTCGATCCCGGGCGCGGCGCAGAAGGATCTGCGCGCGCTGGTCAGCCTGCCGGGCAAGCTGGGCGCTTACGCCTGGGCGGTGCTGGGGCCGACTTTGGCCTATTCCGCCTCTCTGGTGGGCGAGGCGGCGGATGATGTCCTCGCCATCGATACGGCGATGAAGCTGGGCTACAACTGGAGCTACGGCCCCTTCGAGCTGATCGACCGGCTGGGCAGCGATGCGCTGGCCAAACGTCTGGAAGCCGAGGGCATCGCCGTGCCCGAAATCCTGCGCATCGCGGCGGGGCGTCCGTTCTACCGCGTGGAGGGTGGCCAGCGTCAGTTCCTCGGTCTCGATGGCGATTATCACGCCATCACCCGCCCCGAAGGCGTGCTGCTGCTGGAGGACATCAAGGCCGCCTCCAAGCCTCTGCTGAAGAACGGTTCGGCGGCGCTATGGGATGTGGGCGACGGCGTTGTCGCGCTGGAGTTCACCGGCAAGATGAACGCGCTCGACGGTGATGTGATGAGCCTGATCGGCAAGGCCATCCCGCTGGTGGCCAGCCAGTACAAGGCGCTGGTGGTCTACAATGAGGGTCGTAACTTCTCCGCCGGGGCCAATCTGGGGCTGGCGCTGTTTGCGCTCAACATCGCGGCATGGGGTGAGGTCGACAAGCTCGTGGCCGGTGGCCAGCAGGCTTACAAGGCGCTGAAATATGCCCCATTCCCGGTGGTGGCCGCGCCCTATGGTCTCGCGCTGGGCGGCGGCTGCGAGGTCTGCCTCAATGCCGATGCCGTGCAGGCCCATGCCGAAACTTACATCGGCCTAGTCGAATGCGGCGTGGGGTTGATCCCCGGCTGGGGCGGCTGCGGCGAGATGATCCAGCGTTTCGCCGAGAACCCCAGGCTGCCCAAGGGGCCGATGCCCGCCGTGGCCAAGGCCTTCGAGACGATCTCCACCGCCACCGTCGCCAAATCGGCGGCCAATGCCAAGGAGGTGGGCTATCTGCGCCCCAGCGACGGCATCACCATGAACCGTGATCGCCTGCTGGCCGATGCCAAGGCCAAGGCTCTTGCGCTGGCCGAGGGCTATCAGCCGCCCGCGCCGCCGACCTTCCGCCTGCCGGGCGCCGGGGGCAAGGCCGCGCTCGATCTGGCGGTGCAGGGCTTCCGCGCGCGAGGTCTCGCCACGCCTTATGACGAGGTTGTCGCAGGCCGGCTGGCCCATGTGCTGAGCGGCGGCGAGTCCGATCTGGTCGACACCATCACCGAGGAGCAGATGCTGACGATGGAGCGCGAACAATTCGTGCAGCTGGTGCGCGATCCGCGAACGCTGGCGCGCATCGAGACGATGCTGGCCACCGGCAAGCCGCTCAGGAACTGACGACAAGCAGGCGGGGCGCAGACCCCGCCGGAGAGGATCAACATGCAAGTCTACACCGCTCCGCTGCGCGACATGCGTTTCGTGCTTCATGAACTGCATCAGGGCGATGGCTTCGGCGGTCTGCCGGGCCATGAGGAGTTCACCCCGGACCTGATCGACGCCGTGCTGGAAGAAGCCGCGCGCGTCACCCAGCAGGTGCTGCTGCCCATCAACGCCAGCGGCGATGCCGAGGGCTGCCATTTCGAGAATGGCGTGGTGCGTACCCCCAAGGGCTTTCAGGACGCCTATCGCCAGTTCGTGGAGGGCGGCTGGTCCTCGCTGGTGGCGCCGCCCGAATGGGGCGGGCAGGGCCTGCCCGAAGCCGTCGGCAAGATGGTGGAGGAGATGGTCTGCGCCACCAATGTCGCCTTCAGCCTCTATCCGGGGCTGACCAGCGGGGCGATTGCTGCGCTCACCACCTATGCCAGTGATGAGTTGAAGCAGATCTGGCTGCCCAAGATGGTCTCGGGCGAATGGTCGGGCTCGATGTGCCTCACCGAAGCGCATTGCGGCACCGATCTGGGCCTGTTGCGCACCAAGGCGGTGGATCAGGGCGACGGCACCTACAAGGTTTCGGGTTCCAAGATCTTCATCTCGGCGGGTGAGCATGATCTGTCGGGCAACATCGTCCATCTGGTGCTGGCGCGTCTGGCCGATGCGCCCAAGGGGGTGAAGGGGATCAGCCTGTTCCTCGTCCCCAAGCTGCTGCTGGACGACAATGGCCAGCCTGCCATCCGCAATGGCGTGGCCTGTACCGGCATCGAGCACAAGATGGGCATCAAGGCCTCGGCCACCTGTCAGATGCAGTTCGAGGAGTCGCTCGGCTGGCTGGTGGGTGAGCCCAACAAGGGGCTGGAAGCCATGTTCACCATGATGAATGCCGAGCGCGTGGGCGTGGGCATTCAGGGGCTGGGCATCGGCGAGGCGGCTTATCAGTCCGCCGTGTGGTACGCCAAGGATCGCCTGCAGGGCCGCAGCCTGTCGGGCCCGAAATATCCTGACAAGGCCGCCGATCCGATCATCGTCCACCCCGACGTGCGCCGCATGCTGATGACGATGCGCGCCTACAATGAAGGGTGTCGCGCGCTTGCGGGCTGGATCAGCCGGGCGCTCGATGCCGAAAAGCATGCCGCCGATCCCGAGACCAAACAGCGCGCCGAGGATTTCGTGGCGCTGATGACGCCGGTGGTCAAGGCCATGTTCACCGATCTGGGTCTGGAAAGCGCCAGCCATGCGGTGCAGGTCTATGGCGGCCATGGCTACATCGTGGAAAGCGGGGTGGAGCAGTATCTGCGCGATGCCCGCATCAGCATGATCTATGAGGGCACCAATGGCATTCAGGCGCTCGATCTGATCGGCCGCAAGCTGAGCGCGCATATGGGCCGCTATCTGCGCAGCTTCTTCCATCCGGTCTCGAATTTTATCGAGGAGAACGCCGGGGAAAGCCCGATCGAGCCCTTTATCACCGGGCTGAAGCGCGCGTTTGAAGCCTTGCAGGGCTCCACCGCGATCATCGCCCAGCGCGGGCTCAAAGACCCCGAGGAAGCGGGCGCCGCCGCCACCGATTATCTGCGCCAGCTTGGCCTCACCGCCATCGCCTTCTGCTTTGCGCAATCCGCCAAGCTGGCGGCGGAGGCCTTGGCGTCCGGCACGCAGGAGAAGGAGTTCTATCAGGCCAAGATCACCACGGCCCGCTTCTTCTACGACCGTATCCTGCCGCAGACCGCCGCCTGCTATCTGGCGATCAAATCGGGCAAGGGCTCGATGATGGCGCTGGACGAGGCCCAATTCTGATGAGCGGCGTGGATCAGGTGCTGGCGCTGAAAGAGGTGATGTCTCGCTCGCCGATGATGCGTTTGCTGGAGGTCGAGGTGATCTCCGCGCATCCCGGCGAGGTGGTGATGCGCGCCACGCCTGATCACCGCTTCGACAATCAGGTGGGCATCGCCCATGGCGGCTATATCGCCAGCCTGCTCGACAATGCCTGCGGGGCGGCGGCGCATTCGGTGCTGGACGGCAAGCATTACTGCCTGACGCTGGAAATCAAGGTGGCGTTCTTACGCGCCATCGATGCCAACAGCGGTCCGCTCGACATCATCGGGCGGGTGCAGAAGGGCGGGCGTCAGGTGGTGGTGACCGAAGGCGTGATCCGTGACGCGCGGGGAACCGATCTGGCCACGGCCACCTCCACGCTGATCGTCCAGCCCATTCCGACAGCTTCGTAAAAGGTTTGAAACAGGATGCCCATCTCCACCAAGATCACGCAGATGCTGGGCATCGACCACCCTGTGGTTCAGGGCGGTATGATGTGGATCGGCAAGCCCGAACTGGTCTCGGCGGTGTCCGATGCGGGCGCGCTGGGTCTGCTGACGGCGCTGATCTATCCCACGGCGGATGATCTGCGCCGTGCCATCGATGCCACGCGCGAACTGACCGACAAGCCTTTCGGCGTGAACCTCACGCTGATGCCGATCACCCGCGCGCCGCCCTATCCCGAATATCGCCGCGCCATCATCGAGAGCGGGATCAAGGTGGTGGAAACCGCCGGCCATTCCCCGCATGAGCATATCGAGGATTTCAAGGCGCATGGCGTCACGGTGATCCACAAATGCACCTCGGTGCGTCATGCTCTGGCGGCGCAGCGGATGGGGGCGGACATCGTCACCATCGACGGCTTCGAATGCGCGGGGCATCCGGGTGAAGACGATGTGGGCGGGCTGGTGCTGATCCCGGCGGCGGTCGATGCGCTGGAGATCCCGGTGCTGGCCTGCGGCGGATTTGCCGATGGGCGCGGGCTGGCGGCGGCGCTGGCTTTGGGGGCTCAGGGCATCACCATGGGCACGCGTTTCTGCGCCACGCAGGAGGCGCCGATCCATGCCAATGTCAAACAGGTGATCCTCAACAATGACGAGCGCGACACGCGGCTGATCCTGCGCGGCATCGGCAACACCGGGCGGGTGGCCTTCACCCCGGTGTCAGGCAAGGTGGTGGAACTGCAGCGCCAGCCTGACGTGAATTTCGAGATGCTGCGCCCCTATGTGGCGGGCGAAAAGGGCCGCCAGACGCTGGAAAGCGGCGATATCGAAGGCGGTCTGGTCTGGGCCGGGCAGTCGCAGGGGCTGATCCACGATATCCCGACCTGCGCCGAGCTGATCGCCCGCATCATGGCTCAGGCGGAAGCCGTGGCCGCCCGTCTGGGGGCGATGGCCACGGCGTAACCCCTGTTAGCCCGCTGCCGCGCGCGGTGGCGGCGGGCTGCCGCCCTGGCGGGCCAGCAGCATATCGATGCATTGCAGGGTCTGGCCATAGACGATCTTCATGCGATTATGCAGCTCGGTCATTTCGGCGAGGCTGTTGCCTTGCCCTGTGCGCAGGCGCTTTTCCATCACTTCTGACAGGGCCGCCATGCCGCTGGCGCCAACGATCTTGCTCGAACTCTTGATCGTATGGGCGGGCAGGACGGCCTCTTCCTTCTCGCCCAGCGCCAGCGCCTTCTCGATCTGGTTGAGGTAATCGACCGTATCGGTGCGATAGAGCGCGATCAGCTGGGGGAAGCTGCGCATGGTGGTGCGCAGGGTCTCGAAGGTGGCTTCGTCGAAGAGCGACACGCTGGACTGCTGGGGCGCGGCTTGCGCCGGAGCGGGAGCGGCAGGCCGCATCTGCGCCACCGGAGCCGGGGCAGGTGCAGGCGGCGGCACGACAGCCTGTAAGGCCGGACGGGGCTGCTGGACCGGCGCCGGAGAAGGCTGCTGCGCGATAGGCTGCTGGACCGGAGGCCTCTGTGCGATTGGTGGGGGCGGAGGCGCCAGCGGCGGCAGAGCCATATCGGGCGTCATCTCCAGCGGAGGCAGCGGGGCCTGCCCGGCCACGGACGGCGGCGGCGGCACAAAGGCCGGAGCTGCAGCCGTCAGCGGCTGGGGTGCCGCAAAGATCGGGGCCGGAGCGACCGGCGCCGGCTGGGCTACAAAGACCGGGGCAGGTGCTGCAGCCACAGGCTGCTGAGCGAACACCGGCGCCGAGGCAGGCGCCGGAACCGCCACAGGCGGAGGCGGTGCAAAAGGCGCCACGACAGGCTGCGGTGCAAAGGCCGGAGGCGTGGCCTGAGCCGCTGGGGTCAGCGCTTGCGGCGCGGCGAAGACCGAGGCCGGAGCCGGAGCAACAGGCGCGGCAACCACAGAAGCCGGTGCCGGGGCGGGAGCAGGGCTGGGCGCATCCAGCCACATCACATCGCCCGAAGCGGCATCATCCGTCAGCGGCAGCAGGCAGACCAGCACGTCGATCAGTTCGGGCACGCGCACCGGCTTGGAGAGGAAGGCGTCCATCCCGCAGGCCAGACACTTCTCGCTGTCGCCCTTCATGGCATTGGCAGTCAGGGCCACGATGGGCGTGTGCGGCACGGTGCCCGCCTTCATCATCTCGCGCAGATTGCGGGTGGCGTCATAGCCATCCATATTCGGCATGCGGCAATCCATCAGGATGATGTCGAACTTCTGTTCCTGAGCGGCGGTGAGCGCCTTGCGACCGTCGCTGGCGGTGGTGATCGCAAAGCCGAAGTCCTGCATCAGCTCGGAAATCACCAGCTGGTTGACGGTGTTGTCATCCACCACAAGGCAGGTCTTGCCGTCGAAACGCACGGTGCTGTTGGCATCGGGGCCAAGCACGGTGGGCCAGCTTTCCTGATTGGCCGAAGACTGCACGGCAGGCGTGGCAGGCGCCACCGCGCCGCCGCTGCGGTTGATCAGCGTGCTGAGCGCGCGTTCCAGATCTTCCGGCAGGAAGGGCTTGCACAGCGCCTTGTCGAAACCGCTGTAGCGCTGGTGCATCTGCTTGTCGGCCAGCAGGATCGCCCAGCCGCCGCCGTTCAGCACATTCTGCGCCGCGATCCGCGTCCAGCCGTCATAGGCGGCATGCACATCCTGCGCTTCGTCAAGGATCAGGCCGGAGAGGTCCAGACTGTTGCCCGGGGCCAAAGCACGCACTGCCTCATCCATCGAGGCAAAGGCTTGCAGGCGCAGCCCGGCCTTGGCCAGCACGCGCTCCACCACCTGCCGCACAAAGGGCGAGGGGGTGACAAGGCCCACGCCCAGCGTGGTCATCGGCTGGCTGGCGGTCTCGCCGTCGAGGCGTTCGAGCGGCAGGCGGGCGATAAAGGTCGAGCCTTTGCCATATTGGCTCTCGACCGAGATCTCGCCGCCCATCAGCGTGCAGAGCTGGCGCACGATGGAAAGACCCAGACCCGTGCCGCCGAACTTGCGTGCGGTGCCTGCCTCGGCCTGCGTGAAGCGTTCGAACAGGCTGGCCTGCTGTTCGGGGGTCATGCCGATGCCGGTGTCGCGCACCGAGATCGTCAGACATTCGCGGCCCTGCGACATGCCGGTGGCGATCTGCGCCATGATCTCGCCATTCTCGGTGAACTTCACGGCGTTGGAGACCAGATTGCCGAGAATCTGGCGCAGGCGCGTGGGGTCGATCATCGCCCATTTGGGCACCTGCGGATCGACATCGATCATCAGGCTGACATTCTTCTCATGCGCCTTGCCGGCATAAAGCCCCAGCACATCCTGAAGCAGCTGGTAGAGATTGGTGCGGATCGGATCGATCGCCAGCATGCCCTGATCGATCTTGGCCAGATCGAGCACATCGTTGAGGATCGCCAGCAGCGCCGAGCCCGAATTGCGGATCTGATCGACATAGCGCATGTCGGTTTCGGAGAGGTTCCGGCGGCCCAGCAGCTCGGCCATGCCCAGCACGCCATTGAGGGGCGTGCGGATCTCATGGCTCATATTGGCGAGGAATTCATCCTTGGAGGCGGCAGCCGCCTGAGCGGTATGGACAGCCTCCATCAGCTCGGCAGAGGCCTGATGCTGCCAGCGGCGCGACAGCACGGCGGCCACGGCGATGGCGGCCACGGCGATCAGGGCGAAGGCCAGCATGGTCACCACGCTGGCCTTCATCGGCAGCAGGCGCTCGGTATGGATTTCCAGCCCCACCGCGCGGGTGAGCGGCAGCGTGTGGATCATGTCTTCGGAAGGCATGAAGAAGCCGCTGGTGGCATTCTCGCGCGTGGTGGTGCAGCCGACATCGACCGCCTCGCTGCCCGGCGTGCTGATGGCCCGGATCGACCAGCTGTTGGCGAAATCGCTCCGACTGGCCTCATCACGGCACAGGCGCGCGAAATCGAAGACCACATAGGTCAGCCGGTCATTCGGGCCGGCCACGGGCTGGCTTTGCAGCAGGACCAGCGCATCGGGCTTTTCAAGGCCGAACAGGGCGGGGAACTGCTTGGCCGCCACCACATGGACGAAGGATGGCGTGGCCTGCGCCATGGCGCGCAGATGGTCGATTTCGCCAGCGGTCTGTTCGGAGGGCTGCACGCCATGGCCCATGCCCGAATGGCGCAGGTGATCCGCAACCGCCAGAAAGCCCTGATCGAGGACATAGGGCGTGCCCGTCAGATTGCCCGAGACCTTTTGAGCGGGGTAGGTGGCGACATCGGCATTGACGTAATTGGCGGCGTCTTTCAGCCGGAGCGCCAGATGATCGATCTGGGTGCCCAATTCGGTTTCATGCGCCTGCGCCTGCGCCAGGAACTGGGCGCGGCCCAGCCGGTTCATGCCTGTCAGCGCCGAGGCGGTGAAGATCACCGCCAGCAGGCCGACAAAGCCCAGCACGATGGCCATCAGATGGCGCTTGAAAAGGGTGCTCATGGGGCTGCCTGTGCTGGGAAGAGAAGAGGCGGGGCGCTTGAACAGCTTCACCATATGGTGGCCGCCCGCGCGGCCAGCGTGGCGGTGACGAGGTTGCCTGTGCCGTGGAATTCCACCTTGTTGAAGATCAGCGCGGCGCGCGCGATGCCGCGCCCCGTCAGGCCGATGCCCTGTGCAGGATCGGGGCGGATAAAGCGCTGCCAGGCAAAGCCGGGGCCCGGATCGCGGAAGGCGAATTTGATGCCATCGGGCAGGCGCTGGGCGGCGGCTTCGGCCACGCCCGCATAGGCCGGGTCGGCCTCGCGCCGGGCCAGTTCAGCGTCCAGCGTGCCATTGGCGAGATGCTGCGCCTTGGCCTGCCCGCCAAGGCGATAGACGCCATGCTCCACCGCATTGGTCAGCAGTTCGCGCAGGCCCACCAGCACCTTTTCCGGATTGTCGGCAAGGCTGGCCAGCAGGCTGGCGACAGGCGCGATATCGGCCATGGTGCGCAGATGAAAATCGATGCGCTGGATGTTGCTGAAACCGGCCTGATGCGATTGCAGCGTGCGCGCGGCGGCGCGGCGCTGCTCGACCTGACGGGTGGTGGCCTGCATCACCTGCTGCAGCAGATTGGGATCGACCGGCTTGGTGAGATATTGCTGAACCCCGGCTTCGATCCCTTCCGCGATAGAGGCGGAATCGCCGGTGCCGGTCAGCATGATGATCGGCATATGCTGGGTTGCGGGTTCACGGCGCAGACGGCGGGTCAGGCCCAGACCGTCGAGCGCGGGCATGAAGCGATCGGTCAGAACCATATCGGCACGCGTGGGGGCCTCGCGCAGCAACGCATAAGCTTCCGCGCCATTCTGGGCGGTTTCCACCTGATAACCAAGATCGCTAAGCATGGACGACACCATCATCGCCGCCATACGGTCATCCTCGACCAGCAGGACGCGCATCCCGTTGCTGCTGCCCGGCTGAGGCGCGGCAGCGGCGGGCTGGGGCGGCGCCTCGGGCAGGGGCTGCGGCACGTCCAGCCCATGGTTAACGGCGGCATCGAAGCTTTGAAAGTCGGGCAGAGCGCTCATGCTGGCCTCACTTCTCGGTCAGGGCGGCGTCAAGCCCATGGCGGACGGGGCTGACCAGGAAGGACAGCACGGATTTATGGCCGGTGATGATGTCGGCATGGGCCTCAAGCCCCGGAGCCAGCGAGGCCATGGTGCGGCGATCGAGATCCTTGTCGGTGATCGCCAGGCGCACCTTGTAGAAACGGTTGCCGCGCTCATCGCCGAAGGAAGAGGGCGAGATCGAATGGACCTGCCCCTCGATCCAGCCCTTGCCGGGCAGATCGAAGCCATTGATGCGGATATGGGCGTCGAGACCGGCGCGCACATCATGGATGTTGCTGGCCGGGATCTGCGAATCGATCATCAGCTTTTCATTGGAGGGCACCACCACGGCCAGCAGGCCTCCGGGGGCGACCACACTGCCCGGCGCGATGGTGAGCGCCTTGACCATGCCGGTGACGGGGCTGCGCACGATCAGCCGGCTGGTGCGATCCTGAGCGCGCTTGAGCAGCACACTGGCCTCGATCTGTTGCAGGGCCAGCGTGTTGCTCTCCTGATAGAGATCGACCGCCTGACGCGAGCGCACGCTGGCCGCCTCGCTGGTAGCCTGTTCGAAGCCGCCGCTGGCGACGGAAAGTTGCTGGCGCAGGGCATTCACCCGGCCATCAGCATCGTTGAGCTGCTGTTCGCGCTGGTTGAGCGAGGAACGGGTGACGGCTTCTGCGGCGAACAGGCGCTGGGCGCGGTCGCGGTCATCACGGGCGATCTTGGCGGCCTGCTCGGCGGTGGTCAGCTGGGCGCGGATCATCGCGATGCTGGCGGCCTGCTGCTGGGCGCGGGCGGCCGCGGCGCGGTTCTCGGCGCCGAGGAAGGCGGCGCGCTGGGCTTCGGCGGTGTCGCCCCTGACGGCGGCGCCCTTGTTTTCCAAGGCTTTGACCGTGCCAAGCTGCTGGGTGATCATCGCCACGCGCTCCTTGGCATAGGCGACATCGCCCGCTGCCTGAGCGCCATCCAGCTCCATCAGGGGCTGGCCTTCGACCACCTTGTCACCTTCATGCACCAGCAGGCGCGAAATCTGGCCGCCATCGACATGCTCGATCCGGCGCTCATGGGCATCGGGTTCAAGCGTGCCGACAGCCTGCGCCACATCGCTGACCTGCGCCACGGCGGCCCAGCCAATGGCCACGACCACGGCGGCGCTCAGGGCGATCAGCGTGCCATGCAGGATGCGACCGGAATGAGCGTCGCTGGCGCCCAGCGGCATCAGCAGTTCGGGCAGCTCCGAGGTGTCGCCCGAGGTTTCGGCGCCGGGAAAGGCCTCTCGCGAAGCCTGAACGAGGTGCAGGCGGGCGGGCATCAGGCGGCATCCGCCAGCGCGTCGGGCGAGGTCACCACCGGGGCACGGCCCTGGCGAAGCACCACCACCCTGTCAGCCAGGGCAAGAAGATCGGACCGACCGGAAACAAAGACCACGCTGACTCGTCCTTTCGCTGAGCGAAGAACATTATGGAATATCTTGTCAAAACCGGCATTAACCACGGCATTCGGGATTTCATCTATCAGGATAAGTCCGCTGCCTGACAGCAAGGCTTGGGCAAGGGCGAAACGCCAGATGAAACCTTCCGACAATTGTGTGTTTTCAGTGATATGGATGTCGTCGAGCGCGATGTTCTGCAGGCCGACTGCCGCCAGCACCCGTTCAATATCCGCCGGAGACGCCACGGGATTGGCCATATCCAGATTGTCGCGCAGCGTGCCGGGCAGCAGGCTGGGGTTCTGCGGGATGTAGCCGATGGCGCTGCGCAGGGTCCGCACGGGCAGCTGCTCCATATCCACGCCCTCGATCTGCACCACGCCGAAGGAGGGCTGGGTCAGCCCTTGCAGCAGATGCAGGATGGTGGATTTACCGGTGCCCGCCGAGCCGTGGATGCCGATCAGATCGCCCGCATTGATGTCCAGATCGAGGCCGAAGAGCATGGGGCGCCCGTTGCCGATGCGCATGGTGATGTTGCGCATGGTGGCATTGCCCTGGATCTGGGGCAGGCGGCGGCGCTGCACATCGGTGACGGCCTCGGTCTCCAGATCCATGAAGGCGTTGATCTGCTCGACCGATTTGCCGCATTGCTCGAAACGGGGCAGGGCAAGGCACAGCGCATGCATCGGCGCCAGCACGCTGGAGGTCAGCAGCACCACGCCGAGCAGCTCAGCCGGGCCCAGCTCATACTTCACTGACCATAGCGCCACCGCGCCGATCACCAGAATGAAGGCCACGGCGAAGAAGAAGCTGGCCATGCCCTCCACGATCGCCATCAGGCGCGACATGGCATATTGCACGATCTGCGCACGTTCGATGCGGCGCTGCTGCAGATCGGCCCAGCGGTGCTGGAGGCCGCATTCGCGGATGAGGTCGCGCTTCTCGAAGGTTTCGACCATCACATGCTGCAATTCGGTGGCCTGATCGGCCAGCATGCTGGTCAGCACACCCATGCGGCGGTCGCAGAAGAAGAACAGCCCGCCATAGCACAGGCCCGCACCCACCAGCACGATGCCGGCCGGCGGCATCATCCACAGCACGGCAATCAGCCCCAGCACCGAAACCGGCAGATCGAGCAGGATCGCCGCCAAGGGACTGGTCAGAAAGTCGCTGACGTTCTCGAAGGAACGCACGCGGGAGGACTGGTCTTTCGCGTCCAGCCTTTGCGTCAGAAAGGCGGGCAGATGCATCATCTTGTCGAAGGTGGCGCAGCCCACGACATAGTTGAGCCGCGCTGCAAACCACGCCAGCGCATGGGATCGCAGGGCCAGCATGCCCCACATCGTTACCACCAGCACCATCAGCAGCGTCAGCAGCCATGGCATGGCCAGCTCATCGCCCCGTGTGAAGACCGAGCGGTAGAAGGCCGAGATTACAAAGGGCTGGGCGATCGTCACGATCACCACCGCCAGCGTGGTCGCCATCACGATCCAGCGCATCGAACCGAAGGAGCTGACCAGCGCGCGCAGCCAGCTGTAACCGGTATGCTTGCGGCTTTCCGGAGACAGCGGATTGGCGGCGGGCTCAAGCTGCAGCTTGCGGATCTTGCCCTTGGGCAGGGTCTCCAGATCGCGCTCCTTGCCCTCGCCATCCAGCGCCGAGATGGTGCTTTCGGTGGAGAGCAGCAGGAAGGCTTCCTGCCCGTCCTGCGTGATCAGCAGCGCCGGGCAATCCCAGGGGCGCAGCTGATCGAGGCTGAACTTGTGTTCGCGCACGGTGAAGCCCAGATTCATCGCGGCGGCCAGCAGGCGCTGCCCGGTGCCGCGATGATGGTTGCGCGGCACGGTGCCCAGCACATCCTTGATCTGCACATTGGGCATGAAGCGCGTGCAGAGCAGAGCCAGCAGGTTGAAGAAGGCCGGATCGTGATCGGCCCCATGCGCCGAACGGCTCAGCATGGTGGCCAGCGACGAAGCCGGTGTTGGACCGCCCGAGGAGGTCAGCGCCGTATTGGAAACCGTTGTCGTCTGCATCACAGCACCAGCGAGCGATAGGGAAGGGAAAAGGGCACAATCGTGTCACAGGGCGAGAGCGCCCCGTCTTCCAGCCGGAAGGCACGGTCGGCCAGCGAGGCGAGGTTGGCGTCCTCGCTGGCGATAACCACCGTGGCCATGCCGCGCACCTGGCTGAAGAAGTTGATCAGGCGGGCATAGCCATCGCGGTCCAGCCCCTGATCGGCATGATCGAAGAGGATGATGCGGGGGCGATGCGTCAGCCCGCGCAGAATGGCGATCTGCCGCTCCAGACCCGGGGCCACGGTGCCACCGGCAGAGTCGCCAACCGGCGTCTGCATGCCGCCCGGCAGCTCATCGAGCCTTTTGTCGATCCCCAGCAGGCGCGCCACCTCATAGGCCGCCTCCACCGAGACTTCGCCAAAGCGCGTGATGTTGTCCTGAATGGTGCCGTCGAACAGGCGGTGGTCGGAAGAGAGATAGGTCAGAATATGGTTGCGGTCATTGGGGCCATAGGCCTCGAAGGCCAGATCATTGACCTTCACCGCGCCGCCCGCCAGCTCGTCGAGGCCCGCCATGGCGCGCAGCAGGGCACGCGCTTCCTTGCGGCTGGGCGAGGAGATGGCGATGCATTCGCCCGGCTCGATTACCAGATTGATCGGTGCGGGCAGGGGCACCGGCCCCGTGCTGGTGTGCGAGACGGGGGCCAGAATGGCGCCATCCAGCCGGTACTGCTGAAGCTTTTCGAAATGAGCGCTGCCCTGCGCCGGGGCGTCCATCCGCGTGTCTTCATCCAGCTTGCGGATCTTCACGAAAGCGGAATCGCGGTCGCGGGCCTGAATGTGCATGAAGACGGCGCGCTGGATGGGCTCCATCAGGCGGCTGGCCAGCAGGATGGTGGAGATCACCATGGCCAGGTTCATCGCCCCGCGTTCCGCCGCCAGAGCGCAGCTGAAGAGCAGGATGATGTTGAGAAGCATGCCGGCAATGGCATTGGAATGGGTCAGGCGAGAGGCCGAATTGGCCAGCGCCAGATTGTTGCGCATGGCCTCGCCATGGGCCTGCTCATAAACGCGCACCATCTGCGGCTCGACGGCCATGGCCTTCACCAGATGCATGCGCTCCAGAATGGTGAAGAGCATGTCGAAACGGTGTTCGATGGCATCGCGGCTGTTTTCCGCGATCAGCGAATAGCGATGGGCCGAATGCCAGGTGAAGGCGGCCAGACAGCCCAGAAACACGGTGACCACGATGCCGCTGCGCCATGAAATCACATAGATCAGCAGCAGGATGACCGGGGCGAAGGCAATCTCCGCCTTGGCCAGCAGCACCTCGCCATTGGCGATGCCCTTGAGCTGGTGAATGGCCCCAGAGTAATCGAGACTGGCCGCGGCGGCGGATTTGAACTCCAGCCGCCGCGCCCGCACCACCCGGTCGATCAACCAGTGCAACCGCTGGGTGAGGAACAGGCGATCGGTATGCGCGATCACCAGATTCCGGTTCAGTTTCAGCACGCCTTCGGTGGCGGCTGCGGCAATGACAAGTGCTACCAGCACGAACACCGTAGACCCATTGGGGTTTTGCTGCCCGCGAGAGATGATCTGGCGGGCCACCATGGGCAGGGTTAGTGCGGTCAGGTTGATGACCAGAGTGGCAGTGAACAGAACCGCGCGCGATGGCCGGCTGGCTAGCACTAATCTTTGCATTCAGGACCCCGCTAGACTCCGATGAGCGATTTGGTGGTCGCCAAGGTTTTGGTGATGGCCGTCAGCGCACTGGTCGAGCTGCTGGCCACCGAACTGGTGCCCAGCGCGCTGCCGGTGGTGCCGCTCAGCAGGCTGGTGCCCAGCGAGCTGGTCGTGCTGCCCAGACCGCTGGTCAGCCCGCTCGTGGTCGAACCCAGGAGCGAGGTGGTGGCATGCGACAGGCTGCTGGTGTCATTGGCCGGGCTGACCACACCGGAGGTTCCGCTGAGCAGCGAGCTGGTCAGCGAAGACGTCGTGCCGCTGGTGGTGCCGGTGGCGCCGCTGGCCAGCGAACCGGTGCCACTCGACAGCAGGCTCGACAGGCTCGACCCCGTACCCGCCGCCGTGGAGGTCCCGGTGCTGGCGGCCGTGCCGGTCAGCGCCGAGGTCGCACCCGAGAGCAGACCGCTCAGCGAGGTGGTGGCATGCGAGGTGTCCGTGGTGCCAGACAGCGCCGAAGTGCTGCCCGACAGCAGGCTCGACAGGGAGGAACCCGTGTCGGTGGCGGTCGTCCCCGTGGTCGTGCCCGTCAGCGCGCTGGTGGTGCCCGAGAGGACACTGCCCAGCGTCGACCCCAGCGTCGAGGTCGCCGCATGGGCGGCATCGGTGCCGGTGGTGCTGGTGGTGGTGCCGGTCAGCGCCGAGGTCGTGCCGCCCAGCAGATTGCCCAGCGTGGAGCCCAGATCGCTCACGGTGGTGCCCACGGCGCCAGTCGTGCCCGAAACCACGGTGCCCAGCGTCGAACCCACATCGGACAGGGTGCTGCCCAAAGTGGAGGTCGCGGCATGAGCGGCATCGGTCGCGCTGCTGGTGGTGGTGCCGGTCGTCCCGGACAGCGCCGAGGTTGTGCCCGAAAGGACACTGCCCAGCGTGGAGCCAAGATCGCTCACGGTGGTGCCAACGGCGCCAGTCGTGCCCGAAACCACGGTGCCCAGGGTCGAACCCACATCGGACAGAGTGCTGCCCAAAGTGGAGGTCGCGGCGTGAGCGGCATCGGTCGCGCTGCTGGTGGTGGTGCCGGTCGTCCCGGTCAGCGCCGAGGTGGTGCCCGAGAGGACACTGCCCAGCGTGGAGCCCAGATCGCTCACGGTGGTGCCAACGGCGCCAGTCGTGCCCGAAACCACGGTGCCCAAGGTCGAGCCCACATCGGACAGCGTGCTGCCCAGCGTGGAGGTCGCAGCATGAGCGGCATCGGTGCCGGTGCTAGTCGTCCCGCCCAGAGCCGAGGTGGCGCCCGAAAGGGTGCTGCCCAGCGCCGAGCCGAGATCGGTCGTGGCGGTGCCCACGGCCCCGGTCACACCTGTGACGACATTGCCCAGGGTCGAGCCCACATCGGACAGCGTGCTGCCCAAAGTGGAGGTCGCGGCATGGGCGGCATCGGTGCCGGTGCTGGTGGTTCCGCCCAGAGCCGAGGTGGCGCCCGAAAGGGTGCTGCCCAGCGCCGAACCCAGATCGCTCGTGGTGGTGCCGACAGCGCCGGTCACACCCGAAACCACAGTACCCAGCGTCGAGCCGACATCACCCAGCGTCCCGGTCACGGCGTGACCCAGATCGGAGCCGACCGTTCCGGTGGTGCCGGTCAGCGTGGAGCCCACACCCGAGAGGGCCGAACCCACGTCGCCCACAGTGGTGCCGACAGTGCTGCCCACCGCTCCGGTCACACCCGAAACCACGGTACCCACCGTCGAACCGACATCGCCCAGCGTCCCGGTGACGGTATGACCCAGATCAGAGCCCAGCGTTCCGGTGGTGCCCGTCAGCGTGGAGCCCACACCCGAGAGGGCCGAACCCACATCGCCCACGGTGGTGCCGACAGTGCTGCCCACAGCCCCGGTCACACCCGAAACCACGGTACCCACCGTCGAACCGACATCGCCCAGCGTCCCGGTGACGGCATGCCCCAGATCGGAGCCGACCGTTCCGGTGGTGCCCGTCAGTGTGGAACCCACACCCGACAGAGCCGAACCCACATCGCCCACAGTGGTGCCCACAGCCCCGGTCACACCCGAAACCACGGTACCCACCGTCGAACCGACATCGCCCAGCGTCCCGGTGACGGTATGACCCAGATCGGAGCCGACCGTTCCAGTGGTGCCCGTCAGCGTGGAGCCCACACCCGAGAGGGCCAAGCCCACATCGCCCACGGTGGTGCCCACCGCCCCGGTCACGCCGGAGGTCACGGTGCCCAGCGTCGAGCCGACATCACCCAGTGTTCCGGTCGCAGTCTGGCCAAGATCAGAGCCAAGCGTTCCGGTGGTGCCGGTCAGCGTGGAACCCACACCCGAGAGGGCCGAGCCCACATCGCCCACAGTGGTGCCCACCGCCCCGGTCACGCCGGAAGCCACGGTGCCTAGCGTCGAGCCGACATCACCCAGCGCCCCGGACACGGTATGGCCCAGATCGGTGCCGATCGTTCCGGTGGTGCCCGTCAGCGTGGAGCCCACACCCGAGAGGGCCGAGCCCACATCGCTCACGGTGGTGCCCACTGCCCCGGTCACACCGGAAGCCACAGTGCCCAGCGTCGAGCCGACATCGCCCAGTGCCCCGGTCGCAGTCTGGCCCAGATCGGAGCCAAGGGTTCCGGTGGTGCCCGTCAGCGTGGAACCCACACCCGACAGAGCCGAACCGACGTCGCCCAGCGTGGTGCCCAGATCGCTCGTGGTGGTGCCCACGGCGCCGGTCACGCCCGAGGTCACAGTGCCCAGCGTCGAACCGACATCGCCCAGCACCCCGGATACGGTATGACCCAGATCGGTGCCGATCGTGCCGGTGGTGCCGGTCAGGGTGGAGCCCACGCCCGACAGGACCGAACCCGCATCGCTCAGCGTGGAGCCCAGATCGCTCGTGGTGGTGCCCACGGCGCCGGTCACATCCGACGTCACGGTACCAACCGTCGAACCGACATCACCCAGCGCCCCAGACACGGTATGGCCCAGATCGGTGCCGATCGTTCCGGTGGTGCCCGTCAGAGTGGAGCCCACATCGCTCAGCGTGGTGCCCACGGTGGAGCCCAGGGCGCTGCCCGCATCCGCTGCCGTGCCGGTCAGCGTGTGGCTCAGATCGGTGGTGATGCTGCCCAGCCCGGAGGATGCTTCCTGGAAGATGTCACCCACGCTCGACCCGGCGTTCGTCAGCCCCTGCGACAGCGCGCCCGTCACCGCCCCGGTCACAGCCGAGGGCGAAGCGATATCGCCCACCGAGGAGTCGACCGAGGTGATATGGCCAATCTGCGTGAAGATGTCGTTGAAGCCCGTGCCGGTGCCGGTGCTCGAACCGTTGAGCAGGCTGCTGGCTGCGGTGGTGGCGCCGCTCAGCCCGCCCAGCAGGCCGTCGACGGTGCTGCCCACGGTGCCGGTCACCACATTGGTCGGATCGACCACGACGCCGCCAGCGGCACTGCCGATGTTGCCGGTCAGCGAGGCCAGCGGATCGGTGCTGGTGGCGCCCTGCGTCAGGCTGCCGCCCAGCACGCCGCCGGTGGCGGAGCCCAGTCCGGCCAGCGCGCTGTCAACCGTATGGCTGGCGGCGCTCGTCACCGGCGAGAGCGGGGTGGTGACAGGCGAGAGGGCGCTGGTCACACCATGCAGGGCCGTCGCGAGATCAGGGTTTGCGCCGACATTGATGTTGACCGGCTGACCCAGCAGGCTGGCCACCGGATCGAGGTTGACATTGGCGTTCAGGCCAAGCTCACCCAGCACCGGCAGGCCGGCTCCGGCATTGACGGTCAGTTCGGAATTGCTGCCCGAACCAGTCCCGGTGCCCGTGCCCATCAGATGGCCCAGCGCATCGGTCAGCGAGGAGAGCGGCGTGGTGCCGCCCGTGCCCCCGGTGCTGCCACCCGTGCCGACGCCGTTCAGTGCGCCGACCGCACCGTTCAGTGCGCCAGCCGCCGAACCCAGCGCGCCATTGGCCGCGTCGGTCAGGGTGGTGCCGCCCGCTGCGCCGTTCAGCGCGCTTGTGGCCGTGCCCAGAGCGCCGTTGGCCGCACCGGTCAGACCGCTCAGCGCGCCGTTCAGGGCTGCCGTGGGATCGGTGGTTCCAGCGCCACCCGTCAGGCCGCTGAGCGCGCTGCCCAGTGCCGCGGTCGGATCGGTGGTGCCGGTGCCCGTGCCGGTTCCCGCATGGCCCAGCGCCCCGAGCGCGCCGTTCAGCGTATCGGTGGCCGAACCCAGAGCGCCGTTGAGGCCGCCCGTCAGGCCGCCCAGCGCGCCATTGGCAGCGCCGGTCAGCGTGGCGACGGGGTCGGTGGTGCCGGTGCCGTGGAGCAGGGTGCCGAGCGTGTCATTGAGGGTGGAGCCGCCGGTCGAGCCGGTCAGCGAACCCAGAGCGCCATTGGCGGCATTGGTCAGCCCGCTGCTGCCCAGCGCGCCGTTGAGAGCGCCCAGAGCATTGTTCAGCGTGGCACCTACAGCCCCCAGCGTACCGGTGGCGGTGCCGGCCAGCGTGCTGGCCAGAGCGGTGCCGTCCGTGGCGCCATGAAGCGCGTCGAGACCGCTGTTGAGAGCGCCGGTGGTCGCGCCGAGCGCGCCATTGGCCGCATTGGTGGCTCCGCCCAGAGCGCCGTTGAGCGCGGAGGTCAGATCCGAAGAGCCGGCCCCGCCCGTCAGCCCGCCAAGCGCACCGCTGAGCGTATCGCCCGCATGGCCGCCGGTGAGGCTGCCCAGCGCGCCATTGAGGGCGCCGGTCGCCGAACCGAGGGCGCCGTTCAGCGTAGCGGTGGGATCGGTGGAGCCTGCGCCGCCGGTGAGGCCGTTCACGGCATTTCCGAGCTGGCCCGTGACACCATTCAGAGCGCCAGTCACGCCGCCGAGAGCGCCGTTCAGTGCGGCGGTGGGATCGGTGGAGCCCGCGCCGCCGGTGAGACCATTCACGGCATTGCCAAGCTGACCGGTGACACCGTTCAGAGCGCCGGACACGCCGCCGAGAGCACCGTTCAGCGCGGCGGTGGGATCGGTGGTGCCTGCGCCACCGGTGAGACCATTCACGGCGTTGCCAAGCTGGCCGGTGACGCCATTCAGGGCACCAGTCACGCCGCCGAGAGCGCCGTTCAGCGCAGCGGTGGGATCGGTGGAGCCCGCGCCGCCGGTGAGACCATTCACGGCGTTGCCAAGCTGGCCGGTGACACCGTTCAGAGCACCAGTCACGCCGCCGAGAGCGCCGTTCAGCGCAGCGGTGGGATCGGTGGAGCCAGCCCCGCCGGTGAGGCCGTTGACGGCATTGCCGAGCTGGCCGGTGACGCCGTTCAGGGCACCAGTCACGCCGCCGAGAGCACCGTTCAGCGCAGCGGTGGGATCGGTGGAACCTGCGCCGCCGGTGAGGCCATTCACGGCATTGCCGAGCTGGCCGGTGACGCCATTCAGAGCGCCAGTCACGCCGCCAAGGGCGCCATTCAGCGCGGAGGTGGGATCGGTGGAGCCTGCGCCGCCGGTGAGGCCGTTGACGGCATTGCCGAGCTGACCGGTGACACCGTTCAGAGCGCCGGTCACGCCGCCGAGAGCGCCGTTCAGCGCCGAGGTCGGATCAGTGGTGCCGAGACCGCCGGTGAGGCCATTCACAGCATTGCCCAGCTGGCCGGTGACGCCATTCAGGGCACCAGTCACGCCGCCAAGGGCGCCATTCAACGCAGCGCTGGGATCGGTGGTGCCGAGGCCGCCGGTGAGGCCGTTCACGGCATTGCCGAGCTGACCGGTGACACCGTTCAGAGCGCCAGTCACGCCGCCAAGGGCGCCGTTGAGTGCCGAGGTCGGATCGGTGGTGCCAACGCCGCCGGTGAGACCGTTCACGACGTTACCAAGGGTGCCCTGCAGGCCGTTGACAGCCGAGCCTACGGTATTGCCAAGCTGGCCGGTGACGCCGTTCAGGGCGCCGGTCACGCCGCCCAGAGCGCCGTTCAGCGCGGCGGTCGGATCAGTGGTGCCGAGACCGCCGGTGAGGCCATTCACGGTATTGCCAAGCTGGCTAGTGACGCCGTTCAAAGCTCCGGTCAGGCCGCCGAGGGCGCCGTTCAGTGCGGCGGTGGGATCGGTGGTGCCGAGGCCGCCGGTGAGGCCATTCACGGCATTGCCGAGCTGGCCAGTGACGCCGTTCAGGGCTCCAGTCACGCCGCCGAGAGCGCCGTTCAGTGCTGCGGTGGGGTCGGTGGTGCCGAGACCGCCAGTGAGGCCATTCACGGCATTGCCGAGTTGGCCGGTGACACCGTTCAGAGCGCCAGTCACGCCGCCAAGGGCGCCGTTCAGTGCGGTGGTGGGATCGGTGGAGCCAACGCCGCCGGTGAGGCCATTCACGACATTACCAAGCGTGCCCTGCAGGCCATTGGCCACGGAGCCGACCGTGCCGTTCAGGGCGCCGGTCACACCGCTCAGAGCGCCATTCAGGGCGGCGGTGGGGTCGGTGGCGAGCGAACCCAGTTCGCCGTTCAGCGTGTTGCCGACCGCGCCGGTCGCGCCATTCACAGCGCCGGTCAGGCCGCCAAGGGCGCCGTTCAGCGCTGCCGTCGGATCGGTGGTGCCGCCGAGGCCGCCGCCCAGCGCGCCCGTCAGGCCGTTCACGGCGTTGCCGACCGTGCCGTTCAGGGCATTCGTCACCGCGCCCGCGGTGTTATCGACCAGGCCGCTGAGCGTCGAGGTCGGGTTGGTGCCGCCAGCCAGACCGCCCAGGCCGCCGGTCAGGCCGCCCAGAGCGTTGTTCAGCGTGCCCGCCAGATCGCCGCTGCCGGCGCCGCCGGTCAGCGCGCCCAGCGCGTCATTGAGCGTGCCGGTCACGGGGCTCAGGGCGCCGTTGACGGCGTTGGTGGCTTCGCCCAGCGCGCTGTTCAGCGCCGAGGTGGGATCGGTGGTGCCTGCGCCGCCAAGGGCGCCGGTCAGGCCGCCAAGCGCGCCTTCAAGCGCATTGCCGGCATTGGTGCCGCCAGCATTGCCCAGAGCGCCGTTCAGGGCGCCGGTGACCTGACCCAGAGCGCCATTGATCGCGCCGGTCAGATCCGTGCCGCCCGCAGCGCCCGTCAGGCCGCCCAGAGCGTTCTCGACCGAGCCGACCGTGCCGTTGACCACATTGCCTACGCCGCCCAGAGCGCCGTTGATCGCGGCGACCGGATCGGTGGCGTTGCCGCCGCCGGTCAGCGCGCCCAGCGTGTCGCCCAGCGCGGTGAGGGGGGCCGAGGCGCCGGTGCCGCCGGCAGCGCCGGTCAGCTCGCCCAGCGTGCCGCCCAGAGCCTGACCGACCACGCCGGTCACAGGCGCCAGCGCATCGTTGACGGCGCTGGTGGTGCTGCCAAGCACGCTGCCCAGCGTGTTGCCGATAGCGGCTGTCGGGCTGCCCGCGCCGTTGGGGATGCCGGACAGCACATTGCCGACCAGCTCGTTCGCCACGCCGTTCAGGCCTTCCACGGCCTCACGGACGGGGCCGCTCGAATTGATGAGGCTGGTGACGGGCGAAAGAGCCTCGGTCACGGGCGAGAGCGGGGTGGCAAGACCGTTGAGGATGCCGGCCACGCCGCCGGTGGCGGCGGTCGCGCTGTCGAGCGTGCCCAGCGTGTCGCTCAGCACCTGGCTCACAGGGGCGGTGACGGGCGAGAGGGCCTGGGTCAGATTGCCGACCGCCTGACCCAGCGCGCTGTTGCCGGTGCTGCCGGGCAGGTCGAGCGAGCCGGTGATGGCGCCGCCGGTCAGGCCGCCGACCGTGCCCAGCAGGCTGTTCGCCACATCGCCGACAGGGCCGGTGACAGGGGCCAGCGCTTCACCCAGAGGGGCGGTGATGTTGGTGATCGCCGGGGTGAGGTTGCCGGTGAGCTGCGAGGCATCAAGGGCGGAGGTGAGGTTGATGTCGATGTCCTGACCCAGCAGGTTCTCGACCGGATCGAGGTTAACGCTGGTGTGCAGGCCCGTGGTGCCCAGACCCGGGATCGCCGCGCCCGCATTGACCACCAGATCGGTGTCGGAGGGGCTGTGGTCCACGGTGGGGCCGGTGGTGACGTTCAGGCTGGTGCCGCCGCCGGTGCCAAGGCCCGTGCCCAGACCGCCCAGCACATCGTTCAGCGCGCCGGTGACGGGCGAGGCATTGACGATGCTGCCCAGATTGAGGTCGATGTCCTGACCCAGCAGGTGCTCGATCGGATCGAGGTTGATGTTGGCGCCGACGTTCACATCACCCACGCCGGGCAGGTGGTTAACATCGACATTGGCGATCAGATCGGTGTCGGGCGTGGTGCCGGGGTTGCCCGGGTCGGTGCCGCCGGGGTTGCCGGGATTACCGGGGTCGCCAGGCAGGCCGGGGAGGCCGGGCAAGCCGGGAAGACCAGGCAGGCCCGGATCGCCGGGGGCGCCGGGATTGCCGTCATGGCCATTGGTGCCGGGCGTACCATCCGTGCCGGGGGTTCCGGGCGTGCCGGGGCTGCCGTTCAGACCGGGCGCGCCGGGCGTGCCGTCCGTACCGTTGCTGCCGCCGCCATTGGCGCCGGGATTGCCGTTCAGGCCGGGGGTGCCGTCCGTGCCGGTGCCATTGCCGCCGTTGTTGCCATTGCTGCCGTTCGAGCCATCGCTGCCATTCGTGCCGCCGGAGCCGGGGAGTTCGATGACCGTCGTGGTGCCCGGGGCGCCGGGGGCACCTGTGCCGCCGGTGCCGCCATTGGTGCCGTTCGCGCCGTTGGCTCCCGTGCCGCCAGCGCCGCCGCCGATGTTGTTGGTGACATTGGTCACCGAAGGACCGGCGTTCTGGGCCGCTGCCGTCGCCTGATTGACCGCGTTCTGCACATTCTGCGTCGCGGCGTTGAGCTGACCGGCGCCAACCTCAGGCGTCAGATTGCCGGACTGGCCCAGCGAGGCGGTCTGCTGCACGGGCTGAACGGCGGCGGTCAGGCCACCGACAGAGCCGCCCTGCTCGGTCTGGCCAAGATTCAGGCCGGGCAGGTTGCTGAAGGTGTTGCCGCTGCTCAGTGGAGTTGCTGCCAGATTGTTAACCGGACCAAGACCGCCGCCCAGCGTGGAATCCAGGTGATTCGCAATGCCGCTTGCAACCGTTTGCGGGGTTGAAGCGAGACTGCCTGCAGCCTGATCGAGACTGCTCAGGGGCGAGAGGTTTCCGCTAAGGCCAAGCGTATCAACCGCTTCGTAGACCTTGGCATCAAGATTGGTGTCAGGATCGGGCATCGTCTTCAAGCTCCTAAGCGGCACACGTGAGGTTCCGCACTCTTTCAACTTACCCGGTCAGACCTATTGGGCCGTGAAACGGGGCCTAGCTGATCGCGCAGGGAGCGCGCATGCAAAGGATTAACGATAAAAGTCCCTAGTGTTGGTGGAGGCGAGATTGCCGCTGGATGTGGCGAAAGACGGGGCGTTTGGCGTTGGCGGCGCGCCAGCCGCATCAGGCGTGGAGGCCGCGCTGATGGCGGGCGTTGAGGCAGGCGGTTGCGTGCTTGCCGTGGGCGGTGGCGCCTTGCGATGCAGAGGCGATGCGGGAGCAGAAGGAGCCGGATCAGCCTGATTGCCTGGCGTGGCCGGAAGAATGGCGGGGATGGGGGCGATGGCCTCCGCCGGGGCAGGGGGGCCGCCCATGGCGCGATAGATGTCGATGGTGGCGTTCATGCGGTCACGCCGGGCCTCGATCAGGGCGCGGCGGCTGGCGATTTCATTGGCGCGGGCGTCGGTCACCACATTGATCGGCACCTCGCCTTCCAGATAGGCGGCCTGCGCCACGCGGGCCGAGCGGCCCACCGCATCGATCGAGAGCAGCCACAGTTTTTCGCGCGCCTGCGCCGAGGATTGCGCGGCAAGACCGCTGACAGCCTCACGCAGACCGTTAAGCTGGGTTTTACGATAGGCGGCCAGCGCATCGTCGGTGATGGCGGCGGCCTCCTGATTGCGGGCGGTGATCGCGCCGCCCTGGAACAGCGCGGCAAACAGCGTGCCGCCCGCGCTCGCCAGCGCCGCAAAGCCGCCGCCCGTGGCGATGCCGATCACGCCGCTGGCGCTCAGCTTGACGCTGGGCAGGCGTGAGGCGCGCACCGATTTCTGGTCATAGCGGGCGCCTTCCAGCCGGTCGGCGGCGGCAAGGACATCCGGGCGTCGGGCGAGCAGGTCGCTGGGCTGGACCTCACCCAGCGAAGGCAGGGCCATGCTGTTGAAAGCCTGAGGCGAAAGCTGCATCTGCCCCGGCTCCTGATTGACCAGCACGGCAAGGCTGGCCAGCACCTCCTGCCGGTTCTCCCGCAGCACTTCGAGCTGGGCGAGCAGGCTGGCCTGTTGTTGCACCACCAGGCCGGATTCGAAGGCGCCGGATTCATGCTCGGCGGTGCGGATGGCGATCAGGCGGGCGAGATTGTCGACCATGCCCTTTTGCGTGCTGAGCGTCGCCAGTTCGGCATCGATGGCGGAAATGGCGATATAGGCCCGCGCGATCTCCGAGGAGAGCGAGAGGCGCAGCGCGGCCAGATCCTGCTGGCTGGCCTTGAAGCGCGATCTTTCGCCGCGACGGGCAGCGCGGTTGGCACCGAACAGGTCGAGGTCGTAACCGATGTCGATCTCGGCGCTGGGCAGCAGGCCCGATTGCAGGATGTCGCCCACGACCGTGGTGTTCTTGGTGCCGTTGGCCGAGGCCGAGACATAGGGGAAGAATTTGGAGCTGGCCGCCTTCAGCCGCGCGCGGGCGACGGCGAGGCGGGCCTTGGCACTGGCCATGTCTTGATTGGCGGCGAGGCCTTGCGCGATCAGCGATGACAGTTCGGGCGAGGCGAAACCGGCCCAGAATTCGGCATCGGCGGAGGGCAGGGCAATGAAGCCGGGCTGAGGAGGGCAGTCCTGGGTACAGGGGGGCGGGGTCTTGGCATGTCTGGCCAAGACCGGCTGCGGTGCGGCGCATGCCAGAGCGGTGGCGCCCAGAGCGTAAGCCCAGTGCCCGTTGCGGTGTCTCAAGGTTTGGAAAAAAGAAACCATAAGCGGCTTTTAACCACGAAGCCGATACGATCCGGCAAATGGGCTCTGCGGGGAAATGCTGAGGGGAAATTTCTTAATTAACCGGTCGTTTTCTATTCTTATCCCTGTTTTTTCACGACTTGGCGCATTGGGAGTATTTTCAAGCCTTTACAGACAGGCTTGATCCAGATCGTCATGCAAGGGCAGCTGCATCGGCATGCCGTAATAATAACCCTGCGCCTCATCGCAGCCTTCCTGAGCCAGCAGGGCGACATGCTCGGCGGTTTCCACGCCCTCGGCCAGCACGGGGATGCCCAGATTGCGGCCCAGGCTCGCCACGGCGCGGATGATCATCACCGCCTGATGGCTGGTCGAGGATTGCAGCAGGAACGACTTGTCGATCTTGATCTTGTC